>DATCEO010000102.1:0-3590 GCA_036510065.1 Streptosporangiaceae bacterium
GGAACGCGCGTCGGGAACCGACCGGGCGAACCGGTCGAGCCTGGGGACGATCAGGGTGTCCCCGGAATGCACGGCTGCGAGCGCCTGGTCCAGGCCGGGCCGGCCGGTACTGGTCCCGGTGAATCCTTCATCGACGTAGACCCGGCCGGCGGGGACGCCGTACCCGGCGAGGGCGGCCCGCTGGATCTCGGTGTCCTGGGCGACGGTTGAGCACCGGGCATACCCGATGAGCGCGCCAGGCCGAGCCGGGGCGGCCGTGTCAGTGTCGGTCATCTTCTCATCGTACGGTGGAGGTCCCCTCAACTGAGAACATCACCGTACGACCTATCTGAGACACCATGGCCTGGTGATCTGTCTCCTTCCCGTGTCGATATCCGCGGTCGTCTGCACGGATGTCCGAGGTTCTCTGCATAGGGGAGAACCAGGGCTGGTGACACGTTGCACCAGGCCCTCCTCGAGCTGGTGTAATGGATCGATCAGGGATGGCCGGCTACTTGTTCGTCCGGCGTCGCGTCGATGCCGTTACCGGCTGGGCCCATGTCACAGGCCCTCTCGAGGCCGTCGAGGATCAGGGCGAGGCCGAACTCGTACTCGTTGCCGAAGTCGTAGCCGGGCTGAAGAACATGCCCGAATGTGAACTCGGCCAGGTGAGGATAGGTGGCGGCGGGAAATTGCGCCAGCATGACCTGCGCGAGCGCCGCGGTCTCCTCTGGAGTGTCGAACGGCAGGCCCCGGTCCTGCAGCGCGAACCCGTAGATGTAGCTGTCGAGGGCTGCATAGGCGTGCGCGGCCTGCTCGAGGGAGAAGCCGGCGTTGCGGAGGCATCCGAGGACGGCGTCGTGGTGCCGCAGCGTCGCCGGGCCGGGGGACGTGCGGGACTCCATCAGGCCGATCGCCCAGCGATGCCGCGCCAGGACAGTCCGGACCGAGATCGCCCGCTGGCGCATGGCCCTCTTCCAGCCTTCATCCGCAGACGGCAGCTCGATCTCGGCGAAAACCAGGTCGATCATGCCGTCGAGAAGGTCCTCCTTATTGGCGACGTGGTTGTACAACGACATCGCCTCGACCCCCACTACCTGGCCGAGCTTGCGCATCGACAGCGTCTCGATGCCGTACTCGTCGGCGAAGGTCACCGCGGCGCGCAGGACCCGGTCACGGCTCAGGGGGATGCGGGGCGCTGGTAGGGCATCGGGCGTAACGGACACTCGAGACTCCTGTTCTGCGCTGCATCGGCGCGCCGCGAAGAAATAACTTGGCGTACTTACAGTGTACGTGTAACTTACATCGTAAGCATACATCGTATGCCGTGTCGGCCCGGCCGTCTCCTGGTTCCGCCGCACGCCACCCCCGGAAAGGGGACCCCGATGACGAACCACGCTGCGGAACCAGCCAGCCGACACCACGCCAATGACGCGCCGCCTTCCTTCCAGCAGGGGCCGGATGCGAGCCGGCCGGTACGCAAGGCCAGCCTCATCGCCGGGGTCGCGCTGCTGCTCATGGCCGCCCTGGCAGGCTTCGGCTACAACTTCGCGATCCACGGGCTCATCACGGCGGGCAATGCCGCCCGGACAGCCCAGGACATCATGGCGCACCAGGGATTGTTCCGGGCCGGCATCGCATGCCTGTTCCTGGTCATCGCGCTTGACGTCGTGGCCGCCCTGGCGCTGTACCGGGTGTTCAGCCCGGTGAGCAAGCCCATCTCGGCGCTCGCGGCGGGGATGCGCATCGTGTACGCGGGGATCTTCGCGGTGGCCGTCGTCCAGCTCATCGGAGCCGCTCGCCTGCTCGGCGGCGGCACATCCCTCCCGGCGTCAGGCGCGGACCGGGTGCACGCCCAGGCGCTATCTGACATCAACCGGTTCACCGATATCTGGCACGCCGGGCTCATCCTGTTCGGTCTTTACCTGCTCGTGATCGCGTGGCTGGCCTGGCGATCGGGCTACGTTCCCAAGCTCCTGGGCGTCCTGATCGCGATCGCAGGCCTGGGCTACATCTACGACAGCATCGGCCAGTTCGTTTCCGGCGGCTCCTGGACCCAGGTCTCCACGGTCACGTTCATCGGCGAGTTCCTGCTGGCGCTGTGGCTCGTGATCCGGGGCCGCCGCATCACAGTGAGCCGGTCGGCGCTCCGCGCCGAGCCGGCCGGGGAAGCGCGATGACCCCCGTGACGCCCGGGACGACCGCTGCGGGGACGATGACGGCGATCGTCCAGGACGACTATGGCACCGCCCCCGAGGCCGTGCTCCGGGTCGCCGAGATCGCCAGGCCCGCGATCGCAGACGACGAGATCCTGGTGCAGGTGGGTGCGGCCAGCGTGGACCGGGGCACATGGCATCTGATGGCGGGCCTGGCCTAGCCCATGCGGCTGGCGGGCTTCGGGCTCCGCAGGCCCAAGGCCCCCAACCCGGGCCGCAGCCTGGCCGGGACGGTCGAGTCCGCCGGCAGGAAGGTGACCGAGTTCAAACCGGGCGATGAGGTCTACGGCACCTGCGACGGCTCCTTCGCCCCGTACGCCCGCGCCCAGGCGGGACGGCTCGCACCCAAACCTGCGAACCTGTCCTTCGCGCAGGCGGCGGCCGTCCCCGTCTCAGCGCTCACCGCCCTGCAGGCCGTGCGGGACCAGGCACGGGTGCAGCCCGGGCAGAAGGTGCTGATCGTCGGTGCATCAGGAGGCGTCGGCACGTTCGCCGTGCAGATTGCCAAGGCCTACGGCGCCGAGGTCACCGGCGTGTGCAGCACGGCCAAGACGGACCTGGTCCGGGCCATCGGCGCCGATCACTTGATCGACTACACGCGCGAGGACTTCGCTGACGGGCAGCACCGCTACGACGTCATCCTCGACATCGGCGGCGGCAACGGGCTGTCACATCTGCGCCGGGCCCTCACCCCTCGCGGCAGGCTCGTCCTGGTCGGCGGCGAGTCCGGTGGGCGGTGGCTCGGCGGCAT
The DNA here is from genome assembly GCA_036510065.1 of Streptosporangiaceae bacterium. GTDB lineage: Bacteria > Actinomycetota > Actinomycetes > Streptosporangiales > Streptosporangiaceae > DASUBV01. Next base: position 2,947 of record DATCEO010000102.1, read on the forward strand.
GGACCGCCTGCTCCGTGCGCACCTGCTCTTCCCTCTGGTGAGCCAGAAGCTGAGCACGTTCATCGCGTCGGAGAACTCCGCGGACCTGAGGGTCCTGCGGGATCTCATCGAGTCCGGAAAGATCGCCCCCGCCATCGACCGGACCTACCCGCTCAGCCAGACCCCGGCCGCCATCCGGCACGTCCAGGAAGGCCGCGCCCGCGGCAAGGTCGTCATCACCACCTGACGGACTGGCCTGCCGTGCCTGCCTCAGATTCCCGCGCCAGTTGGTGATCATCGGGTCTTGCCCGGGCACGCCGCTTGCGGCGCGCAGCGCCCGTTCCCGGCTCAGCGGGGTCCGGGGCTCCGCACGCGTGACGAGAGGTAGGCGATCTCGGCGGGTGTCTGGGCGAGTTCGCTGGCCCGCCGGTAGGCCTCTGCGGCGGCGGTGTGACGTCCGAGTCTCGCGAGTGTGTGGCCGCGGGCGGCGTGCCAATGGTGCTGGCGGGCCAGGCCGGGTTCCGCGGCGAGGGCTTCGAGGTGGTCGAGGCCGGCCTGTGGGCCCTCATGCCAGGAGATCGCGATGGCTCGGTTGAGGGCGACGACGGGGGTCGGGGTCAATGCGAACAGCTCGTCGTAGAGCAGGCGCACCTGGCGCCAGTCGG
>DATCEO010000103.1:0-89471 GCA_036510065.1 Streptosporangiaceae bacterium
CGGCCCCTGGGAATGGGACGTCAAGCGGCTGGCCGCCAGCCTGGAGGTCGCCGCCCGGGCCAACGGGCTCACCGGCAAGCAGCGCCGCAAGGTCGTCGCCGCGGCCGCAGCCAGCTACCGGGAGGCCATGCACGGCTTCGCGGGCCTGTCCAACCTGGACATCTGGTACGCCCGCGCCGACCTGGATGAGCTCCGCGAGCAGTTCAACGCCCAGCTCAAGGCCCGGCAGCGCAAGGCCGTGGACAAGGGCATGGCCAAGGCCCGGACCCGCGACAGCATGCAGGAACTGGGCAAGCTCACCCGCGTCGTGGACGGCCGGCAGCGGATCGTCTCCGACCCGCCGCTGCTGGTCCCGATCGACGAGCTGATCACCGGCCAGGCCCGGCGCAAGGCCTTCCAGTCCCAGCTGAGCGAGCTGCTCGGAAAGTACCGGCGGACGCTGGAGACCGACCGGCGGTACCTGCTGGACCAGTACGAGTTCGCTGACCTGGCCCGCAAGGTCGTCGGGGTCGGCAGCGTCGGCACCCGGTGCTGGATCGTGCTGCTGCTGGGCAAGAACGACAATGACCCGCTGTTCCTGCAGGTCAAGGAAGCCCAGGAATCAGTCCTGACCCGGTTCACCGGGCCGGGCAAGTTCGCCAACCAGGGCCAGCGGGTCGTCGCCGGGCAGCGGCTCATGCAGGCCGCCAGCGACATCTTCCTGGGCTGGCAGCGCACCGAGGCCGGCCTCGACGGGCAGCCCCGCGACTTCTACGTCCGCCAGCTCCGCGACTGGAAGCTGTCCATCGACATCGAGGCCATGGCGCCGCGCGGCCTGCGCCTGTACGGGGAGCTCTGCGGCTGGACCCTGGCCCGCGCCCACGCCCGCTCCGGCGACAACATCGCCATCGCCGCCTACCTCGGCGATACCGACACCTTCGACCAGGCCATCACCGAGTTCGCCGCCACCTACGCCGACCAGAACGAGCGTGACTACCAGGCCCTGACCGCCGCCGTCACCGCCGGCCAGATCACCGCCGAGCCCGACCTGTAACACCGCAGCCAGATGACGACGTGCGAGCAGGTAGGAACCCCGCGCCGGAAAGGGAGAGCCGAAGCGGCGCGGGGTTCCTGTCGATGCCCCCGCCCAGTCCGGGGACCAGCGGTCACTGCCCCGGTAATCTCGACCTATGCACGGCCCTGCACAAACCAGCGCAGGCCATGCCAGCTGCCGAAGCTGTGGCTGAGCCAGGTCCGGTCATCGCGCGTATCCGCCTGCTGGCCGCGCGGATCTGGGCGCTTCGCAGTAACCTGACCACCTACGGCGCTGCCTACGTCGCGGCCGCCGAGCAGTACGGTTGCGCGCTGGTCACCACCGGCGCGCTCATGACCCGCGCGACAGGAACCCAGTGCCCCGTCAACCTGATCTCCTGAGCCCCGGCGGCGAGCCGGGACGCAACCCCGCGAATGTCCCGCGCCATGGCTGAGCCCCCGCGGCCGGACCAGCCGGCGCCCGAGCGCCCGGCGCCGGATCAGCCGGCGCCCGCCGGGCGGCCGGTCCACGGCGACCAGCCCGTGCTGCCCGAGCAGAGCCCGGACGACACCGACGCGGGCTGGGGTGAGCGGTCCGAGCCGGATGACGACGAGCGCCTGCGCCAGGATCGCCCGCCGCACTGGGACACGGCCTAGCCGGCCCGGCACGGTTGGAGCCGCCGCACCTCCCCGGGTGATCGAGGGCCTGCGATGGCCGCTGCTGTTCGGCGTGTATGGCGAGCGCGAGGCCCTCGACGTCCTGGACGCCCGGCTGGATCAGATCTTCGGGTGACCCGGTAATCGGCCGTCGAGCCGGCGCGCGGTCGCGCCGGCTGGAGGCCCTGGACCGGCCGCGCGGCCCCTGACGGGTCGCGCGGCTCGGCTACTTCTCCTGCGCGTCGGGCGCGCTCTGCGGCCCGTCGGGCGCGCTGCCCTCGTCCTCGCCGCTGGCGAGGATTCCGTAGAGGGACTTGCGGCTCTCGGCCAGGATCTTGCGGGCCTGGGCGCGCTGGGCATCAGTGCCGGCGCTGACGACCTGGAAAGCCGCCATGGCCAGCTGACCCATCATGGTCCGCATCTCGATCGCGGCGCCGCCGGTGCCGCCGGCGACCACGTCCCACGGAGCACGCAGCTCGTCGGCGTGAGCGGCCGCGTACTCGCGGCCGGCCTCGGTCAGCACGTACGCGCGCTGGCCGGTCTCGCCGGACTCGGCCTGGATGAGGCCCTCGTCCTGGAGCTGCTGCAGCACCGGGTAGACCGAGCCGGGGCTCGGGCGCCACACGCCGCCGCTGCGCTCGGCGATCTCCTGGATGATCTGGTAGCCGTTGACCGGCTGCTCGGTCAGCAGGGCCAGCGCCGCGGCCCGGACGTCACCGCGCCGGGCGCGGTGACCGTGCCGCCTCGGGCCGCCCTCCCACGGACCGCCCGCCTGCGGGCCGCCCGCCCAGGGGCCTCGTGCCTCAGGACCGCCTGCCCACGGGCCGGGGCCGAAGCCAGGGCCGCGGAAGCCACGCGGGCCGCCGGGGGCCCGGCCGGGAAAGCCGCCGTGGCCGCGGCCGCGGCGACCGCCGCCACGCGGGCTCTGGCCCTCGTCCTCGCTGTCATAGCGCTCGTCGTCGCCGGGGCGCTGGCAGCCAGCTAGTTCTGCATCGTGGCGGCCATGCCGCCGTATGTCTTGGTCTCGCATAACAAGTTCTCCTGAACTGTCGTCTCCGGGCTCCGGTCCGGGCTGTTCCCAGACTGTCATCGGAGTTCTCGGATAGGTCAACGATATATCGTTAACATTCTTTTGGCAAGTCCTCGCATCGAGCGTCGCGTCGGCGGACCCTATTTAGCTGTTCCACCAGCGCCGCAAGGATGCCCGATGACGTGGCTGGGCATCTGCTGCTGCCCTGGCGACAGCTCAGGCCCACTCACGACGTTCGCGTCACGAGCTGCCGGCGGCCTGACCGGCCAAGGCGTCACGCTAGCCACATCAGTCCCACGGCCACCATGGCTCCTCGCCGCAGGATGGCGAAGCCCGGCCCTACGGGCCGCATAGCACGACATGGATGGGCATGAGCTGCTGAACAGCAACAGCAACCGCACGTTCATGGCGTTCCGCGCCCGGCCAGTTGCAGGTCGCGCGCTACGTCGCGCGACAGTGAGACCACGCACCACAGCGATGCCACGGTGAAGTAGGGGCCCGAACAGCTACTCGCCGCCTCGCCGCCTCACCTTGCCGCGCCGCAGTACCGGGATGGTCGAGGCCGGGCGCCAAATGCGCCGTGCTAGCGCCTCTGGTGTCAGGAGGTCCGGGACAGCGGCGCTGGCGCCGGGCGCAGCGCGTCGGTGGTGTTGTGCTCGGCGATGAGGTGCAGGGCCTGGTCGGCGTCGCGGGCGGCGATGGCCTCGACCAGGCTGGCGTGCAGCTGGTAGCGCTGGGCGATGTACTCCGGCAGCGGCTGCTCCGTGACCGGCAGCACTGACAGCGTGTGGGACTCGATGATGTCGAGCAGGCTGCTGTACAGAGAGCGGAGCATCACGTTCGGGCTGACCTCGGCGATGCGGGCGTGCAGGCTCCAGTTAGCGCGGATGAACGTGACCGGGTCATTCGCCTGCACGGCGTCGTACATGCGGCGCACCTGAGCCTGCATCCGCGCGATGTCGGCCGGGGACGCGTGCCAGAGCGCGTCCTCGATCATGAGGGGATCCAGGGCGTCGCGGATCCGGACCGCGTCCGCGACGGAGGTCTGCCCGGCGTCCAGCGCGAGCACGGAGTTGCCGAGGCGCACCATGGGCGACTGCTCGGCGGCGAACAAGCCGCCGCCCGGTCCGGGCCGGACGGTGACGAGGCCGCGAGCCTGGAGCAGCCGGATGGCTTCGTTGAAGGTGCCGACCGAGACGCCGCACTGGGCTCGGAGCTGGTCTTTTGACCCGAGGCGATCACCCGGAGTGGCCGCCTCCGCGATGGCGGCCAGCCGGCCGGCCGCCAGCTCGGTGCGGGTCTGGCGAACGCCGCTGTGCTGCAGAGCGTGCCTGCCCAGCTCCCAGTCCTGGCGCCGCAGCGCCGGCTCGTCGACCACCGCCGGCTCGTCGACCACCGCAGGCACGCCGGGCTGAGCCGGGCCGGCCTCTGGGCGGGACATCGCATCTCCTCTGCCGAAAATAACCATGATGAATCTAACGGATTCTCTTGACACGGTCGAGAGCGGGACGCAGCATCTTCGTATTCATCATGTTTATTTCGGGCAGGTGAACTCCGGTGGTAACCGACCGCGCCTTCCGGTCGCTCATGGGTGGCGTCTGCGCGCCAGTGACGATCGTGACCACGCTCGACGGCGATGAGCCGGCCGGGACCACGGTCAGCTCGTTCGCCTCGCTGTCCCTGCGGCCGCCGCTGGTGAGCGTGGCCTTCGACCGTGGCTCGCGGGTGCTGAGCCGGATCCGGAGCACCGGGCGTTTCGGCGTCAACATCCTCAGCCACGGCCAGGGCGATACCGCGCTGCTGTTCGCCAGCCGCGACGCCGACCGCTTCGGCGCCGTGCGCTGGCATGCCGACCACGGGCTGCCCCGGCTGGACGAGGTGGCCGGCTGGGCGGTGTGCGAGCTGCACGACACCGTCGACGCGGGTGACCATGTCCTGCTGGTCGGCCTGGTCACCTACGCCAGCCGGGGGGATCTCCCCCCGCTCGTCTACGCCGACCGCACGTTCGGCACCCATTCTCGTTTCGCGCTGCGACCGCGGCGCTCGATCACCGATCAGATCGCCGCGTTCAGCCGCTGAGGAGGACCTGAAGAATGACCACCACCACTGCCAGCCCGGTTCCTGCGACCACCACGGGACCCGTCGAGCCGGGTACCGAGCAGCTGATGGAGCGCATCGCCGATCTGCACGAGCTGCTGAAGCGCAACGCCGCGCAGGGCGAAGCCGACCGGCGGGTGACCCAGGAGAGCATCGACGCGCTCACGGCCGCCGGGGCCTTCAAGGTCGCCGTGCCCAGGCGCTACGGCGGCTACGAGACCTCGATGCGCACCATGCTCGACGTGTCGGCGGCGGTGGCGGAGGCCGACGGGGGCACGTCGTGGGTGGTCACGCTGATCAATGTGTGCGCCTGGCTGACCGGCCTGTTCCCCGAGCAGGCGCAGGACGACGTCTTCGCTGGTCACCCCGACGCGATGGTGTCCGGGGTGCTCGCCCCCACCGCCCAGACGGTCCGCGTCGAGGGCGGCTGGCGGGTCACCGGGCGCTGGTACTACAACTCGGGATCCTGGCACGCTGACTGGGCGGTGCTCGGCATCCCGGTCACCAACTCCGACGGCGAGGTCGTCGACCAGGGCGTGGTGCTGATCCCCGCCACCGACATGACCGTCGAGGACACCTGGTTCGTCGCGGGCATGAAGTCCTCGGGCAGCAACTGCCTGGTGGCTGACGACGTCTTCGTGCCGGAGCACCGGCTGCTGCTGGTGCCGCCGGCGATCGAGGGCAGCTACGGCACCGAGCGCACCGAGGAGACCTTCTACCGCTCGGCGCTGGTGCCGGTGCTGGCGCTGGTGCTGGCCGGCCCGCAGCTGGGGCTGGGCCGGGCCGCGCTCGCGCTGGTGACCGAGAAGGCGGCCAGAAAGCCGATCTCCTACACCTTCTTCGAGGCGCAGACCGATTCCGTGGCCTTCCAGCTGCAGATCGCCGAGGCCGCGCTGGCCATCGACACCGCGCACCTGCACGCCTACCGGGCCGCCGACGACATCGACGAGGCCGCGCGCCGGGGTGAGTACCCCGGCTACCTGACCCGGGCCCGGGTCCGGGCGGACACTGGGTATGTCGTGGAGAAGATCACCCGGGCCATCGACACCCTGCTGTACGCGCACGGCGCGGGCAGCTTCGCCGACGTGAACCCGCTGCAGCGGATCTGGCGCGACTCGGCCACCGCGGCCCGGCACGCGGTGGTGCTGCCCGTGGTCGGGTACGAGGTCTATGGCAAGGCACTGCTCGGGGTGGAGGAGAAGATCACTCCCCTGGTCTAGCCCGAGCCTGGTCTAGCCCGAGCCGGGGTCTAGCCCCCGCAACAGGAGGTCATCACAGCATGCGTATCGCCAATGTCGCCGGGCGGCTGGCCCTGCTCACCGAGGACGCCGCGGTGGACGTCGAGAAGGCCAGCGGCGGGGAGTTCGGCCCGGACCCGCAGTCCGTCTACGAACGGTGGGAGGCGTTCACCGCGTGGGCCACCGCGGCCGCCCTTCCCGCCGGTGACCCGTTCGACCAGTCGGACCTCGGGTCGCCAGCGCCCGCGCCGCGCCAGGTCCTGGCCATCGGGCTGAACTACCGGGCGCACGCCGCCGAGTCGGGCTACGCCGTGCCCGCGGGCGAGCCGCCGGTCTTTACCAAGTTCAGCTCCTGCATCATCGGCCCGCGGGGCGACATCACGCTCCCGCCGGGCGGCCACACCGACTGGGAAGTGGAACTGGTCGCGGTGATCGGCCGCCGCGCCTACCAGGTCTCCGAGGCGGACGCGCTGTCCTATGTGGCCGGCTACGCGGTCGGCCAGGACATCTCAGAGCGCCGGCTGCAGATGGCGGCGACCCCGCCCCAGTTCAGCCTGGGCAAGTCACTGCCCGGCTTCGGCCCGATCGGGCCCTGGCTGGTCACCCTGGACGAGTTCGACGACCCGAACGATCTCGAGCTGGGCTGCGCCATCGACGGCGAGCAGGTCCAGCTGGCCCGGACAGCAGACCTGATCTTCTCGGTGCCCGCCCTGGTCAGCAAGCTGTCTGCCACCATGCCGCTGCTGGCCGGCGATGTCATCTTCACCGGCACCCCCTCCGGCGTCGGCCTGGGCCGCGATCCGCAGCGCTGGCTCGCCGACGGCGAGGAGCTGGTCAGTCACATCGAGGGCATCGGCGAGCTCCGGCACCGTTTCATTGCGCCCAAGGAGGCCTGAGGATGGCCCTGCACCGGCTGACGTCCGTCACGATGGGCGTGCCCAACGTGAGCCAGACGACTGATTACTACGCCGAGTTCGGCCTGCAGCCCGCCGCCGACGGCTGGCTGACCACCCTGGACGCCGGCCGGCAGCTGCGCATCGTGCACGCGCCGACCCGCCGGCTGGTCGAGCTGCACATCGGCGTGGATGATCACGACGACCTGGCCCGCGCGGCCGACAATCTGGCCCGGCTCGGAGTGGCCGTGCAGCGGTCGGCCACCAGCATCAGCGCCGTCGAGAAGGCCACCGGCACCCGGGCCACCCTGGAGATCACGCCCCGGCTGACCCAGGACCCGATCGCGGCCACCGCCTACAACGGTCCTGGCCGCCTCGAGCGCGCTGATCGGCGGGCACCGGGTGTCCTGCGGGAAGCGCGCGTTAAGCCCCGAAAGCTCGGTCACGCGGTGATTGGCAGCACGGATCTGGCGGTGACCAGCTCCTTCTTCACCGATGGGGTCGGGTTCAAGGTCAGCGACATGATCAAGGGCGCCGGCGCGTTCCTGCGCTGCTCGACCGATCACCACAACCTGCTAGTCCTGGCGGCGCCGGTCAGCTTCCTGCACCACACCTCGTGGCAGGTGGACGACGTCGACGAGGTCGGGCGGGGGGCCAGCGCGATGCTCGCGGACCACCCCGAGCGCCACATCTGGGGGCTGGGACGGCACCACGCCGGCTCGAACTTCTTCTGGTACCTCAAGGACCCGGCCGGCAACTTCAGCGAGTACTACTCCGACATGGACTGCATCATCGACGACCAGCTCTGGACTCCGGAAGTGATGGAAGGAGCCAAGGGCCTGTTCAGCTGGGGACCGCCGCCGCCGCCGTCGTTCCTGGCGCCCGATGACCTCGCGGCCCTGATGACCGGCAGCCATTCCGCCAGCTAACGCCAGGCCAAGCGCCCCGCCCGCCCGCAGCTTCCGAGGCGCCCCGCGGTCAGCCGGCCCGTGGTCAGTCGGCCTGCGGCCGCGCGGCCGGGAGCCCGGCCAGCCACACGCCGCGGATGTTGCGGGTGGCCCGGATGTCGCGGACGGGATCGCCGTCGATGAGCAGCAGGTCAGCACGGTAGCCAGGCTCGATGACACCGCGGTCGGTCAGCCCGAAGACCGCGGCGGGAGCCGCGGTCGCCGCTAGGAGCGCATCGGCTGGGGTCAGGCCGGCGTCCACGAGCAGGGCCAGTTCCTCGTGCAGCGACTCGCCGTGCGGGACCTGGGCGGGCGACCTCGGGGCCATGTTCGAGTCGGTCCCGGCCAGGATGGCCAGGCCCGCCCGGTGCCAGGCCGACACGGTGGCGCGCGCGTGGTCGAAGCTGACCCCGGCGCCGTGCGTCGGCAGCTGGCCCCGGCTCGCGGCGGCCGCGACCGCTCGCATCATGGTCAGGGTGGGCACAACGACCGTGTTGCTGGCCACGAGGGCGGCGGTTACCTCGTCGCCGAGGGGAGCGTCGAGGGGGGCGTGGGTGACGACGTCCGCGCCGCCGGTGGTGGCCAGGCGGACCGCAGCGGCGGTCGTGGCGTGGGCGATGACCTTCAGGCCGGCCTGGTGCGCGGCGTCCACGAGGGCGCCGATCGTCGCGACGTCGAGTGCCGCGGCGCCCATGATGGCGGGATCCTCGACGATGACCTTGACGTAGTCGGCGCCCTCAGCCACCCGGTCGGCCACGAAGCGGGGCGCGTCGCCGGGCCCGGTGACCGCGCTGGCGGCGGGCATGCCCATCCGGGTGGTCTGGATGCCGCCGGGAGCGCTGGCGGAGTTGCCAGAGCCCCGGATGTCGGCCAGGCCGGGCCGGTGCCGCAGCGAGTCGGTCAGCGCCATGGCCGACGTGCCCATGTCGAGCATGGTAGTGACGCCCCACTGAGTCGCGCGCTCCAGGTCGGGCAGGCCGAGCAGGTGGACGTGGGCGTCGATCAGGCCCGGCAGCAGGGTGCCGCCGCGACCCTCGACGACTACGGCGCCGGGAGCGGTGGTGACTGCGCTGGCGGCAGGGATGATGGCCGAGATCACGCCGTTGTCGATCAGCACGGTGCACTCGGGGCTGAGACCCGCGCCGTCGACCAGGCGCACATCCGTGATCGCGTCCGCGCTGCCCGTGTCCGCGCTGCCGTCGCCCGCAGCTCCAACACTGTTTGAAACCATGTTTGATGGTATGGCCGCCGGGGTGAACGTCGCCGCCGTGAACTACGAGTTCGGCAGCAAGGAGGCACTGCTCGCCGGGCTGCTCGGGCGGCTCCTGGAGCCGCTGCTGCGGCGGGCCGATAGCCGGGGCGCGGCGCTGTCGGAGCTCCTCCGGCACGTGGCCGCCACCCGGGCCGAGGACCTGGTGCAGTCCGGGCGGCTCTGGCTCGGGCCGGGAGCCGGGCGGTTCGAGCAGGCCCTCGGCGCACCGGCTTTCTGGTCGCGGGCCTCTGCGCGTCCGAGGGCTGATGGCCAGGCCGACGCCGTGCGCAGCGGCCGGGCGCGGATGATAGGGAGCTGTGATGGCCCGAGCCTCCGCGACCACCCGGCCGCCTGCCCCGGCCGCGATCCGGCGAATCGTGACGGACGTGTTCGGCTATGCCGCCCTGCGGCCTGGCCAGGAGACGGCCATCGCGGCGCTGAGCAGCGGCCGCGACTGCCTCGCCGTGCTGCCCAGCGGGGCCGGCAAATCGGCGATTTACGAGGTAACCGCCGTCGCGCTCGGCGCCCCGGCGGTCGTGGTGTCGCCCTTGCTGTCGCTGCAGCGCGATCAGGCCAGCGCGCTGCGCCGCCGCGGCCTCGCGGCCTTCGCGATCAACGCGGCGTCCCGGTCCGGCGACCGCGCGGCGGCCTTTGCCCTGCTGCGCGACGGCGCGGCCGGGTTCGTCTTCCTGGCGCCCGAGCAGCTGGCCCGCGACGACGTGCTCAGCGTGCTCGCTGCGGCGCCCCCGGCGCTGCTGGCGGTCGATGAGGCGCACTGCATCTCCGAGTGGGGTAACGACTTCCGGCCCGACTACCAGCGGCTTGGCGCCGTCATTGACGGGCTGCCCGCGCGACCGGTCCTGGCGGCGCTCACCGCGACGGCCGCCCCGCCGGTTCGCGCGGAGATCGTCCGGCGGCTGGGGCTGCGCCATCCGCTGCGGGTCATCGGTGATTTCGACCGCCCGGAAATTCACCTGGCGGTGCGCGCGTTCACCGACGCCCCGGACAAGGAGGCCGCCGTCCTGCAGGCGGCCCGGGAGCAGCCCGGCGCCGGCATCGTGTACGCGGCGACCCGGAAGGAGACGGAGGCCTACGCCACCCGGCTCGGCGTCCGGCCCTATCACGCCGGGCTGAGCAGGTCCGTCCGGGAGGAGACGCAGCAGGCGTTCATGTCGGGCGAGACGATCGTGGCTACCAGCGCGTTCGGCATGGGCATCGACCGGCCGGGGGTGCGCTTCGTCCTGCACGCATCGGTCCCCGGCTCCCTTGATGAGTACTACCAGGAGATCGGCCGGGCCGGCCGGGACGGCCAGCCAGCCACGGCGGTCTGCTTCTACCGGCCTGCTGACCTGGGCCTGCGCCAGTTCTTCACCGGCGCGCTGCCCGACCCGAAACTGCTGGCCACGGTGGCCGCGGCCGTCGCGGCGTCTGAAGGCCCCCTCTCCCGGCGTGATCTGGCAGTCCGCGCGGGCCTCTCGCAGCAGCGGCTGTCGGCCATGCTCAACCTGCTGGAGGCAGCCGGCGCGGTGCTGCAGGGCAGCCGGGTCGAGCCGGCCGCGGGCGCGCCCGAGCCGGCCGCTGCGGCGCAGGCGGCGGAGGAGCTCGCCGTCCGCTATCGCTCGGTCGAGCGCTCGCGGGTGGAGATGATGCGCCGGTACGCCGAGCTCACCGACTGCCGCCGCCGATTCCTGTTGCGTTACTTCGGCGAGGCGGTGACGGACCCGTGCGGTCGGTGCGACAACTGCGATGCGGGCCGGTCCACGACACAGCACCCCGGCCAGGCGTTCGGCCCCGGCGCCCGCGTGGAGCACCGGATGTGGGGCGGCGGTGTCGTACTGGACGACGAGGGCGACCGGCTCACCGTCCTGTTCGACGACGCTGGCTATAAGGAACTACTCACCTCGGCCGTCACCGCCGAGGGCCTGCCGCACCCAGCCGACGCATGACCGTCAGCCCGCCCCGCGGAGGGGGCGCTGCTCACGAAGCCTGTCCGCGGCGCAACAGCGCGGCGGCCGACTCTCCTGCCAGGGCGCCGGCGCGGTCCGACAGCTGCACGACAATCGCGTCCTGCTGAAGCGCGGCCCACACCAGCCCGTCCTCGACCGGCACCTCGACGCCGGGGTCGGTCTCGCCCACCAGGAGCTCGGTCGGCCGCGTACCGATCCGGTAGCTCGGGCCGACCACCGCGTCCTGCGAGATGTCAGCGGCCAGCAGGAGAACGGCGACCTGCTGCTGGGCCAGCTGCTCCGCGACCGCATTAATACCGCGCACCGCAGCCGGGTTCGGTCCGTCGGCGAGGGAGGCGACGAGATCGCCGACTGCGCTCACAGCGGCGCTGGCGATGTCGTCGAGGGCAGCACCGATGGCCGGCCTGAGGTGATCATCGAGCCCGCTCGGCTCGCGGGCGCCGTCGATGGCGGAAATCGGCCCGATTGAGCCCGCCAGATGACCGTTCACGGCATCCAGGATGTGCTGGTCGCCGACCCCCAGCACGACGTGCGCGCCCACCTGGGCGGCGGCGTCCGCCACACGTCCGGCGATCGACTCGGCATTGGGCCGGCCGCCGCTTTCCGGCTCTCTATCGGTCACATGCCGCTCCCCATGGTGCAGCGCGGGCGGCAGGTCGTCGTGGTGATCGCGGCCGGCTGGCCGGGCGCGGTTGCCGACCAGGAACCGCTCGGCCGGCAGCTGGCTGCCGGCGGCGTGCGCGATGACGTCGGCGCCGTCGCGGTCCGCGAGGACGACCACGTAGGCGGGTCGCATGGCCGCGGCGGCCGCCACGTCCGTCAGGTGCGGGAGCGGGCCCACCCGCACCGAGTTCCCGGCGATCGCGGGTGAGATCCACCGGCCGAGCAGCGCCTCGCCGTGAGCCGCGACGACAACCCGGGTGCCGTGCCCGAGAGCATCGCCCGAGCCGCGGAGCAGCGCCTGCGCGGTGCTCTGCTCGGCACCCAGGCCGACAGCCTCGCGGACGGCGTCCTCCCAGGCGACATCGAACCCGTACTGGGGATTACCCGATGAATCGGGCAAGGGGACGGCGGCGGTCACCACGAGATCTGGTGCGGCCGAACCGGCCTGGAGGGCGCGCAGCCGGGAGTCCAGCTGAAGTCGGCCGAGTCGGAGAAGCGGATGCGAGGTCGCCGGCGCGTGTGCCATGACCCCATCACAGCCGGCGCACGCCCGGCGAGGCAAACGCCCGGCCCCGGCCTCCCGGCCCCGGCCTCCCGGCCCGGTCCCCGGCCCACGGGCCGGCCCGGGGCAGGCCGGGGTGCCACCAACCAAACCTCCACGATCGCTGTTGATCTTGTTACTGAGGATCGGGCGGCACAAAGCGGGCATTACGGTCGACTAGGCGGTAGATCTCGCCGGCGACTGGCCGGCGCATCTCCTCGGCGAGCTGCCCGAGCAGGCCGGCCGCGCGGGCCAGCAGCGCGAACCCGCGCAGCAGCTCCGGGGGCAGCCCGATGTCGACTAGCGCGGCCCCGCAGACTCCGGCGCCGTTCAGCGGCAGTACCCGGCCCAGGGCCTGCTCGCTGACCCGGCCCACCGCCTCGAACAGCGTGAGGTGCGGGCCCTTGAGCCCTTCCTCCGCGGCGATGGCCATGAGCACCGGCGTCCGGGGATCCTGCTGCTTATGCACGGGGTGGCCGAGGCCGGGCACGTACTTGCCCCGGCTGCGCTGCTCGGCGATGGCGGACAGGGCCAGCTCGTCCCAGCCCTCCCGGGTGGTCGGCAGGTCGCCGTCCCCGGCGTCGATCGCCCGGGCCAGGAACTGGCCGCAGTCCTCTGTCACGCCGAGGAAGCGGGAGCCGCCGCCGAGCAGGCCGGCGGCCAGGGCGCCCTGCAGCGACTCGGGCGCGCTGAGCAGGGTGACCCGGGCCGCGATCGCGGTCGGGGTGAAGCCGTGGTCGGCGAGGGCTACCAGCACGGCCTCGAAGACGCGCAGCTCACCGGGGGTGGGCCGGCGCAGCGCGACCAGCCAGTAGGCCAGTTCCGCGAAGCCGACCTGGCCCATGAGATCGCGCGCGAGATCCTGGCCCAGCAGGCTGATGTGATCGGCATCGGAGGTGCCCAGCGAGGTCGGGAAGGCGGGGACGGCCTGGTCAGTCACTTGTCGCTCCTTCGTCGCGTGCATCGCTGCCTGACCCCGGCGCGGGCTCGTCCGCCAGCCCGCCGCCCTGGCTCGCCAGCCAGGCCCGGACCTCGGCGCCGTCGGCGTCCAGCGCGGGCGGCGGGAGGTCATAGCGGGCCGGGGTGGCCGACAGCCGGACGGGGTTGCGGATGGTCGGGATGTCGCCGGTCAGGACCACCGGGTCCAGGCCCAGGCTCTCGGCCAGCTCCACCCCGCCGCGAACGTCGTTGATGGGCCCGCAGGGCACGCCGGCCTTGGTCAGGATGGCGAACCAGTCCGCTGCCGATCGCTGCGCCAGCCGGGCCAGCAGCAGCGGGCGCAGCTCCTCGCGGTGCTCATTGCGCAGGCCCACGGTGGCGAAGCGCTCGTCATCGGCCAGTTCCGGGGCCCCGATCGCCTCGCACAGCCGCCGGAACTGGGAGTTATTGCCGGCCGCCACGATGAGCTCGCCATCGCCGGTGGCTAGCGGCTCGTACGGGAACAGGCTCAGGTGGGAGTTGCCCATCCGCTGCGGGACCACGCCGCCGGCGATGTAGGCCGAGGTCTGGTTGGCCATGGTCGACAGCGCGGTGGACAGCAGGTTGGTCTCGACCAGCTGGCCCTTCCCCGTGACGTCGCGGTGGTGCAGCGCCGCCAGGATGCCGATGGCGCTGTGCAGGCCGGTCATGATGTCGAAGACCGAGACACCCGACCGGTACGGCGGCCCGTCCGGGCCGCCGGTGATGCTCATCAGGCCCGACATGCCCTGGACCAGCAGGTCGTAGCCCGGCAGGGCGGCGCCTCCGGTCGACCCGAAGCCGCTGATGGCGCAGTAGATGCTGCGCGGGTTCCGGGCGGCCACGGCCTCGTACCCGAGCCCGAACCGGTCCAGGCCGCCCGGCTTGAAGTTCTGGATCAGTACGTCCCCCCGCGCGGACAGGGCGTGGGCGACGGCGAGGTCATCGGGGTCCTTGAGATCCAGGACGATCGAGCGCTTGTTGCGGTTCACGGCCAGGTAGTAGGTGCCGGTATCGCCCCGGACCGGGGGCACCCAGTGCCGGGTGTCGTCGCCGGCCGGGCTCTCCACCTTGATGACCTCTGCGCCCAGGTCGCCGAGCAGCATCGTGGCGTACGGCCCGGCCAGGACGCGCGAGAAGTCGGCCACCACGATCCCGGCCAGCGGCCCGGCGGTGCCCGTGCCGATCTGAGGCTGATGCACTTTCACTCCCTGACCGTGCTCCCTGACCGTGCTCCCTGACCGTGCTCCGGACGGCTGTCCGGAGCAGTCAATGCCCTGGCCCTGGGCCGGGTCAAGCCGGGCCCGCCGCCGGCCCGGCGGGCAGCTCGTGCCGGACCTCCGCATACGGCCGGGACTGCCACAGCGCCCAGTCGGCCGCGACATCGCCCGCGGCCCGCAGCAGCAGCGGCAGGTAGTCGCCCACGAGCGTGTCCATGCTGGTCTCCGCCGCGTGCACCGTCACGTTCATGGCCGCCCGGACCGTACCGCTCCCGTCGCGCACGGGGGCGGCGACCGACCGGATGCCCGGCGCCAGCTCCTCGTCGGCCACTGCCCACCCGCGGGCCCGGATGGCGCGCAGCTCGCAGCCGAAGGCGTGCGGGTCGCGCGGCAGGTAGCGCGGCAGGCCGGAGCGGCTCGGCAGGGCCAGGACCGCGGCGAGCGGCGCCGGGTCCAGGGCGGCCAGCAGCACCTTGCCCTGGGAGGTGTAGGCGGCCGGGAACCTCGTGCCGATCTCGACGCGCAGGGTAATGAGCTTGGGCACCGCCACCCGGGCCACGTACACGATGTCCGAGCCGTCCAGCTGGGACATCGAGGACGCCTCCCCGGTCGTCGCCACCAGCCGCTCCAGGTGCGGACGGCCGACCTCCCAGAGCCCGAGCGAGGCGACGAACGCCATGCCGAGCGACAGCACCCGCGGCGTCAGCGAGAACTGGCCGTCGCAGAGCCGCACGAAGCCCAGCTCCCGCAAAGTCAGCAGCAGCCGCCGCGCCGTCGGCCGGGCCAGGCCGGTCGCGGCGGCGACGTCGCTCAGGCTCATCCGGGACCGCTCGGCGTCGAAGCACTGCAGCACGTCCAGCCCGCGTGCCAGCGATTCGACGAAGTCGGGTCCCGCGCCGCGACCTGCCATTGCCTGCCTCCGCGTGGGTGCGGGCCGTCCCCTTGACAGCCTGCACACGCACGGGCATGGTACTGCTCACGCCGCAATGCGTACACTCGTCCGCACGCTCGCCGCGGAGCACCCCTGCGGAAGGACCGCCCAGCATGAGCAACGACGGAGCTACTAACCCCGGGCCCGTGGTGGACACTGACGTCCTGGTGGTGGGCTCCGGGCCGGGCGGCGCGGCCGCCGCGCTGTTCCTGGCCACGTACGGGACCAAGGCGATGGTCGTCACCCGCTACGGGCACCTGTCCGCCACGCCGCGAGCGCACATCACCAACCAGCGCACCATGGAGACGCTGCGCGACATGGGCCTGGAGCAGCGGCTGATGCGCGAGGCCACGCCGTGGGAGTGGATGGGCAACACCACCTTCTGCACCAGCCTGGCCGGCGAGGAGCTGGGCCGGATTCCGTCGTGGGGCACCGACACCCGGCGGCACCACGACTACGAGCTGCAGAGCCCGTGCACCATGCTGGACGCCCCGCAGACCATCACCGAGCCGGTGATGATGCAGGCGGCCCAGGCGCGCGGCGCGAAGGTGCGGTTCGACACCGAGTACCTCTCCCATGTCCAGGACGAGTCCGGGGTCACCACGCAGGTGCGCGACCGGCTCACCGGCGGCACCTACGCGATCCGGTCGAAGTACCTGGTCGGCGCCGACGGCGCCCGCAGCAAGGTCGCGGCTGACCTGGGACTGCCGTTCGAGGGTCCCGGCGCGGTGGGAGGCGCCCTGCACATCATCTTCGAGGCCGACCTGAGCCGCTTCGTGGAGTACCGCCCGTCGGTCCTGTACTGGATGCTGCAGCCGGGCGCGGAGAAGGAGGGCGTCGGGCTCGGCGTGCTGCGGATGATCAAGCCGTGGACCGAGTGGATGCTGATGTGGGGCTACGAGGTCGCGGCCGGGCCGCCCGAGATCACCGAGGAGTTCGCCCGCGAGCTGGCCGTGAAGCTGATCGGCGCCGAGGACTTCGAGATGCGGGTCACCTCGACGCTGCCCTGGACGGTCAACCACCATTTCGCCACGACCCTCGCTGACCGGCGGGTCTTCTGCGTGGGCGACGCCGTGCACCGGCATCCGCCGACCAACGGGCTCGGCTCCAACACCTCCGTCCAGGACTCCTACAACCTGGCCTGGAAGCTGCATCATGTACTGCAGGGGGTGGCCGCCCCCGCCCTGCTGGAGACCTTCAACACCGAACGGGCCCCGGTGGCCCGGCAGATCGTCGAGCGGGCCAACCAGAGCATCGCCGACACCGGCCGCATCGTCGCGGCGCTGGACGTGGACGACACCACCGACGTCGACAAGCTGAACCGGCAGCTGGCGCTGCGCAAGGCGCCCGGCCCGGCGGGCGAGAAGATCCGGGAGAGGCTGCGCGAGGCCATCGCCTACAAGGCGTTCGAGTTCGACGCGCACGGCGTGGAGCACAACCATCGCTACGCCTCGGCGGCCGTGCTGCCGGACGGCACCCCGATGCCGGCGTTCACCCGCGATCCCGAGCTGTACGCCCAGCCCACCACCTGGCCCGGGGCCAAGCTGCCGCACACGTGGGTCACCCGCGCGGGACACCGGGTCTCGACGCTGGACCTCGGCGGCCGTGGCGCGTTCAGCGTGTGGACGGGGATCGGGGGCCAGGCCTGGCTGGCGGCGGCGGAGGCCTTCTCGGCGGCGACCGGCCTGCCCGTCACCGCGGTCTCGATCGGCCCGGGCCAGCCGCTGGAGGACCCCTACGGCACGTGGGCGGAGCTGCGCGAGATCGGTGACGCCGGCGTGCTGCTGGTCCGGCCCGACCTGTACGTGGCGGCCCGGCACGCGAGCGCACCCGAATCCGACCAGGCCGCGGCCCAGTGGCTGGAGCAGGCCCTCCAGTCGGTGCTGGGCACCTAGCCGCCGCCCTCAGCCGCGGCCCGCCCTCAGCCGCCGGCCAGCTCGGCGGCGGCCTGCGCCATCATGGCCCGGTCCGCGGGCGAGGGGACCGGGTACTGGGGATCGATGTCGGCCAGCTCTCCGACGATGGCCGCGGCCGTAGCCAGCCGGGCGAACCACTTGTGGTCGGCGGGAACCACGTGCCACGGCGCCCAGGAGGTGCTGGTCTTGCTCAGCATCTCGCTGAAGGACCGCTGATAGTCATCCCAGTAGGCGCGCTCGTGAATATCAGACGCGGAGAACTTCCAGTTCTTGTCCGGGTGCCGGATGCGCTTGAGGAACCGCCTGGCCTGCTCCTGCCGGGACAGGTTCAGCATGATCTTGACGATGCGGACCCCGTTGTCCACCAGGTACCGCTCCCAGTCGTTGATCTCCCGGTAGCGCCGGCTCCAGACATCGGGTCCCCGGGCCGGCTCCGGCAGGTGCTCCGCGGCCAGCAGGCCCGGATGCACCCGGACGACCAGGACCTCCTCGTAGTGCGACCGGTTGAAGATGCCGATCTTTCCCCGGCTCGGCAGCGCGCGCTGGTAACGCCAGAGGAAGTCGTGGCTGAGCTCCTCCGCCGAGGGCTCCTTGAAGGTGCTGATCAGCACGCCCTGCGGGTTCGCGCCGCGCAAGACGTGCTTGATCGTGCCGTCCTTGCCGGAGGCGTCCAGGCCCTGGAGCACGACCAGAACGGCATAGGTGTCCTGGGCGGCGAGCCGGTCCTGATAGCCGGCCAGCAGCGCCGCGCCCTGGGCCAGCAGGACATCGGCCTCCTTGCGGCGCACCCCCGCGGTGCTGGCCGGATCATGGTCGCGGCTCAGGTCCACCTCGCTGCCCGGCGGTATCCGCAGGGGCCCGGTGAGCTCTTTGGCGAAGCGCAGGCGCTGGTCCATGCGCTCACTATGCCCGGGCCGGGGTAGGCCCGGCCGGTCAGGGTAGCGTCCCGACCATGACAGGCAACTTGGGTTGGCAGCCGCGCCACGACGATCCGCTCTTCATCCTGGCCATGGATCACCGCGACTCGTTCGGCAAGAAGCTGTTCGGCGTCAAGGACGACAATCCGGATGTAACGCAACTGTCCGCGATGCAGTCCGCCAAGCAGCTGATCTTCGAGGGACTCCGGGAGGCGGCTCTGCGGCTGACCTCCGGCCGGGCCGGAGTCCTGGTCGACGAGCAGTACGGCCAGGGCGTCATCGACGCTGCCCGCAGCGGCGAGCCGCCGGTGGTGCTGGCCGTGCCGGTCGAGGCCAGCGGGCACGACTGGTTCACCCTGCAGTGGGGTGACCAGTGGCTCGGCCACGCGCAGCGGATCATGCCCGACTACGCCAAGGTCCTCGTCCGCGACAACCCGGCCTTCGACGCCGCGCGGCGCGAGCATCAGTTCGGCCTGCTGGCGCAGGTCACCGCGGGCCTGGCGAAGATCGGCACGCCGCTGATCTACGAGCTGCTGGTGCCGGCCACCGACGAGCAGCTGCGCCAGGCCGGCCAGGACGCCGAGGCCTACGATCGCGACATCCGGCCCGGCCTCGTCGTGGAGGTGATCGCCGGCAACCAGGCCCACGGGGTGGAGCCGGCGCTGTGGAAGGTCGAGGGCCTGGAGACGGTCGAGGCCGCGCAGCAGGTGGCCGCCCAGGTCAAGGCCGGCGGCCGCGAGGCCGACCTGATCGTGCTCGGCCGCGACGCGCCGGCCGAGCGGCTCGACCACTGGCTCCGGGTGGCCAGCCAGGTGCCGGCGTTCGTGGGCTTCGCGATCGGGCGCAGCATCTGGGAGGACGTCGTGGCGCAGTACGAGGCGTCCGACCACGGCCCGGCCGCCGCCGCAGCCGCCCGCAGCCAGATCGCCGAGCGCTACCTGGGCTTCACGGCCCAGTGGCGATAGCCGCGGCGGGCGGATTACGCTGCCTGTCGTGAACCCGGTCACCCCGCGACGTACCGGGGCCGGATAGTGGCCCGCGACCAGCGAGCGGATCAGCCGGACCAGCCGGGCAGGCCGCCCGATCTCGTGGCCGTTCTCCCCGTCCGGGACTGGACCTGCGCCGAGTGCGGCGGAACCGGGGACTTCCTGGTCATGGACGATATCGGGGCGCTGTGCCTGACCTGCGCCGACATGGATCACCTGGTGTTCGTCCCGGCGGGCGACGCCGCGATCACCCGGCGCGCCCGGCAGGCCAGCACCCTGTCGGCGGTGGTCGTTCGCTGGAGCCGGGCCCGCAAGCGCTACGAACGGCAGGGCATCCTCGCCGAGGAGCCGGCGCTGCGCCAGGCGGAGGAGCGGTGCCTGGCCGACTCCGAGGCCCGGCTGCGCCGCCGGGACCGGGACACCGCCCGCCGCGCCGAGCAGGACGTGGCGTTCCAGTCCCGCATGGCGAAGGAGATCAGGCGGCTTTACCCCGGCTGCCCGGCTGGCCGGGCGCAGGCCATCGCCCGGCATGCCGGGCTGCGCGGCAGCGGCCGGGTCGGGCGCTCGGCCGCGGGCCGGGCGCTGGCGGAGGACGCGATCACGCTGGCCGTCATCGCCTCGGTGCGCCATGAGGACACCAACTACGACGCACTGCTGATGTCCGGCCTGCCGCGCGCCGCCGCTCGCGACCGGGTACGGCCGGCCATCGAGGATGTGCTCGGCACCTGGATCCGTTAATTCCGGAAAGCCGGCGCGGGGGTGCGGCGACCCGGTGGCGCCTGATGGGATGGAAGCATGCGGATCGCGACCTGGAACGTGAACTCGGTGCTGGCCCGGCTGCCCCGGCTGGTGGACTGGCTGAAAGAGGCCGGCCCGGACGTGGTCTGCCTGCAGGAGACCAAGGTCGGCGCCGGCGCCTTCCCGGCCGCCGCGGTCGAGCCGCTCGGCTACGCCGTCGCTGAGCACGGCGAGGGGCGCTGGAACGGGGTGGCGGTGCTCTCCCGGCTGGGGCTGGAGGACGTCACCCGCAGCCTGCCCGGCGATCCCGGGTTCCCCGACGAGCACACGCTGGAGCCGCGCACCCTCGCGGCGACCTGCGGCCCGCTGCGCGTGCGCTCGGTGTACGTGCCGAACGGGCGCACGCCGGACGACCCGCACTACGCCTACAAGCTGCGCTGGCTGGCGGCCCTGCGGGCGGCGGTCGCCGCCGACGCCGCGGCTGACCGGCCGTTCGCGGTCATGGGCGACTTCAACGTCGCCCCGGCCGACGACGACGTCTGGGATCCGGCCGCGTTCGCCGGCTCCACGCACGTCACCCCGGCCGAGCGCGCGGCGCTGGCTGACCTGCGCCAGGCCGGCCTGACCGACATCGTTCCCCGGATCGCCAAGGGCCCGCACCCGTATACGTACTGGGACTACCGGGCGGGCGCGTTCCACAAGGGGATGGGCATGCGGATTGACCTGGTCTACGCCAACGCGGCCCTGTCCGGCGCGGTGTCGGACGCCTGGGTCGACCGCGAGGCCCGCAAGGGCAAGGGGCCCAGCGATCACGCGCCGGTGATCGTGGACCTCGACCTCTGAGACCTCTGACCGCCGCTCAGCTGAGCTCGGCTTCGCCCACCGGCTGGAGGCGCGGGGCGCTGCTCTCGCCCGGCGCCGGGGCATCGAGGCGCATGCGCGCCCGGCGCCCGTCGGCTCTCCGCCCGGGGCTGTGGCTCAGGATGTGGCCGATGAGGTCGCGAGCGGCTCATGGCGGCAGGCTGGCGGACCCCCGCCAGACGGCGCGCAGCGAGCGGCGCAGGTCCAGGCCGGGCACGTCGATCTCGACCAGCCGGCCGACCGCCAGGTCGTCACTGACGGCCAGGCCACTGAGCACGGCGAGCCCGGTGCGACCGTCTGAGGTATGACGGCGACAGCGGATGAGACCGACCTGGCCGCCGGGCGCGCGGCGGCCCGCGGCCGGCTGGCCCGGTGGGGGCTGCTCACCGACCTGGAGCACCCCAGCCAGGTCTTCGCGAACCTCACCCCGAACTGGTTCGCCGCCGTCATCGGCACCGGCATCGTCGCCGTGGCCGCGGCTTCGCTGCCCGCCCAGTTCCCCGGCCTGCGCATCGCGGCCACGGCCTTCTGGGCGCTGGCCGCGGCGCTGCTGGTCGCGCTCACCGTCGCGACGGGCGTGCACTGGCTGCGGCACCGGCAGACCGCGCGGGGGTACGCCAGCGATCCGGTCATGGCTCATTTCTACGGCGCCCCGCCCATCACGATCCTGACCGTCGGGGCCGGCACGCTCCTGCTGGGCCGGTCTGTGCTGGGGCTGGCCGCGGCGGTCGACCTCGGCTGGGCGGCGTGGCTGACCGGGACCGCCCTCGGACTGGCCGCCGCGGTCGCCGTCCCGTACCTGCAATTCACTCGGCATCAGGTCAGGCCGGACGCGGCGTTCGGCGGCTGGCTCATGCCGGTCGTGCCGCCGATGGTGTCGGCGTCGACCGGGCGTTGCTGGTCCCGTACGCGCCGGGCGGGCAGGCCCGGCGCTTGCTGCTGCTGAGCACCTGCCGTTCTCGCTGACCTGGTGGTCCTTCACCTTCCCGGTCGGCACCTGCGTCACCGGGACGAGCGCGCTGGCGCACGCGACCGGATCGGCCGTGCTCGCCGTGGCCTCGGCCGCCTGCTACGGCGCGCTGGTCCTGGCCTGGCTGGTCGTCGGGGCCCGCACGACCCGCGCCAGCGCGCGCGGGTGGATCTTCCGGGCCGCCTAGTCGGGCTTGCGGCCACGCTGGGCGGGCTCGCGGCCCGGTGGCTGCCGCGGCCGCGGGCGCTCCGGCATCGGCGGGATGGGACGGATCTGGGTCCCGCCCGGCCCGACCCGGACCGCCTCGCCGTAGTGCTGCAGGTCGACGTGGTGCGGCCCGTTGCACGTGTAGCGGACCTCGTCGGGGCTGATGGCCACGTTCAGGTGGTTGCCCCGGAATAGCAGGTTGAAGGTCAGCCCGTGCAGGGCGCCGGGGAGCCGGGGCCGGAACGACAGCGCGCCCCCGGTGTCGCGCAGCCCGCCGAACCCGTTGACCGCGACCAGCCAGGCCCCGGCCAGGGACGCGATGTGCAGGCCGTCGGCGGTGTTGTGCTCCAGGTCATCGAGGTCCATCAGGGCCGCCTCGCCCCAGTAGTCGTAGGCGAGGTCCAGGTGCCCGGTCTCGGCCGCGATGATGGCCTGCACGCACGCCGACAGGGACGAGTCCCGGACGGTCAGCGGCTCGTAGTACTCGAAGTCGCGCTGCTTCTCCGCCTCGGTGAACATGTGGCTCGCCCGCAGCAGCGCGAGCACCAGGTCCGCCTGCTTCACCACCTGCTTGCGGTAAAGGTCGAAGTACGGGAAGTGCAGCAGCAGCGGGTACTTGTCGGGCCCGGTGCCATTGAAGTCCCAGACCGCGTGGTCGGTGAAGCCGTCGGCCTGCGGGTGGACCCGGAGCCGCTCGTCGTAGGGCAGCCGCATGTGATCGGCGGCGCGCTGCCAGATGTCCAGCTCGTGGTCGGACACATCGGGCCAGCGCGACCGGTCGGTCCGCGGGTCGCCGAGGGCGGCCACGGCCGCGTGCAGGTTCCGCTGGGCCATCATGTTGGTGTAGACGTTGTTGTCGGCGATGGCGCTGTACTCGTCCGGGCCGGTCACGCCGTCGATCCGGAACTCGCCGCTGGCGTCGAAGTAGCCCAGCGACACCCACAGGCGGGCCGAGTCGATCAGCAGGTCGTTCCCGAACCGGCGGGCGAAGTCCTCGTTCCCGGCGACCAGCTGGAACCGCGCCACCGCGTCGGCCACGTCGGCGGTCACGTGGAACGCCGCGGTACCGGCCGGCCAGTAGGCCGAGCATTCCTCGCCGGCGATCGTCCGCCACGGGAACGCCGCGCCCTGCAGTCCGAGCTGGCTGGCCCGCTCCCGGGCCTGCGGCAGGATCGTGTGCCGCCACTTGAGCGCATCCGAGGCCGCCGAGGGCAGCGCGTAGGTGAGCACGGGGAGGACGTAGCTCTCGGTATCCCAGAAGGCGTGCCCGTCGTAGCCGGGACCGGTCAGCCCCTTGGCCGGGATGGCCCGGCCCTCGGCCCGGGCCCCCGCCTGGAGAATCTGGAAGATGCCATAACGGACGGCCTGCTGGATCTCCGGATCGCCGTCCACGTGCACGTCGGCGGAATCCCAGAAGCGGTCCAGGTACTCGCGCTGCTCGGCCAGCATCCCGTCCCAGCCGGTGTGCCGGGCCGCGGCCAGCGCCGCCCCCACCTGGTCCCGCAGGGCCGGCACGGAGCGCTCCCCCGACCAGCCGTAGGCGACCAGCTTGACCAGGCGGAGCTTCTGGCCGGGCGACAGCTCGGCGATGATCGTCAGCCGGGCCGAGTCCGCGTAGTCCTCCATCTCGGTCTCCCAGGGCTGGGGAGCGTCGCAGAGGTGATCCATCGCGACAGCGAGCCGCAGCCCGCTGCGCTTGGTCATGTGAGCCAGATAGCCGCGCACGCCCTCGGCCCGGTGCTCGATGGAGTGCAGCGGCCGTTCCAGGGCGGCGGCGACCCGCGGATCGCCGCTCATGGCGGGCAGCTCCTCGTTGGCTACCAGCTCGGACTGCACCACCACCCGGGCCGGCTTCTCCAGGACCTCGACCTCGTACTCGATGCCCATGACCGCCCGCTGGACGAGGGACACCATCCGGGTGCTGCGGACCCGGATGGTGCGGTGGCCAGGCGAGCGCCACTCGGCCTGCCGGCTGAGCAGCCCGGTGCGGAAGTCCAGGGTGCGCTCGTGGTGCAGCACCCGGCCGTAGCGCAGGTCGAACAGCTCGTCGTCGACCAGCAACCGGATGATCTTCCCGTTGGTCACGTTCACGACGGTCTGCCCGGCCTCCGGATAGCCGTAGCCCGCCTCCGCGTACGGCAGCGGCCGCGACTCGAAGAACCCGTTGAGGTAGCTGCCCGGCAGCCCGTGCGGCTCGCCCTCGTCCAGGTTGCCGCGCACGCCGATGTGCCCGTTGCCCAGCGCGAAGAGCGACTCGGTCTGGGCCAGGCGGTCCTGGCTCAGCCGGGTCTCGCGCAGGCACCAGTCGTCGGCCTCGAACGACGAGTCGGGGATCAACGCGAGCTCGGCGGCTGGCTGGCGGGCCCCGGGCCCGGAGTGTCCTGCGCGAGCAGCTCCGCGAGGTCCTGGACGACCCGGTCGGCGCCGTGCGCGGCCAGGGCTGCGGCCTGCCCGACCCGGTCCACCCCGACCACGAAACCGAAGTGGCCGGCGCGGCCGGCCTCCACGCCGGACAGCGCGTCCTCGAAGACGGCCGCGCGGCCGGGCTCCACGCCCAGCTGCGCGGCCGCGTCGAGGTAGGTGTCGGGGGCCGGCTTGCCGTGCAGGTGGCGCTGGGCGACGGTCACGCCGTCGACCCGGACCTCGAAGAAGTGCTCCAGCCCGGTCACCTTGAGGACCTGTTCGGTGTTGGCGCTGGAGGAGACCACGGCCCGGTGCAGGCCCGCCCGCCCGGCCGCCTCCAGGTACCTGACCGAACCCTCGAAGACCGCCACGCCGTCGTCGCGGATCCGCGCCAGCAACAGCTCGTTCTTCCGGTTCCCCAGCCCGTAGACGGTGTCGGCGGTCGGCGGGTCGCCCGGCTCGCCTTCCGGAAGCGAGATCCCGCGCGAGGCCAGGAAGTCACGTATCCCGTCCTCACGCGGCTTGCCGTCGACGTAGTTGTCATAGTCGTCGCGGAGGTCAAACGGCGTGAACTGGCCGCCGCTGGCCTGGGCCCGCTTGCGCAGGAACTCGTCGAACGACTGCTTCCAGGCCGCGGCGTGCACCGCCGCGGTCTGCGTGAGCACGCCGTCCATGTCAAACAGGCACGCCTGAATATCATCGGGGAGACCAAGCACGCACCCTTTCTACCATCCGGCCTGAATGGCCGGCGGTCAGCGGGCGATGATCAGCGAGTCCAGCACGCTGTCCGCGCTGGCCTGCAGGCGGCTGGCCACCTCGCCGCTCTGATCGGTCACCTGCCGCAGCAGCGCCTGCTGGAACAGGCCGTCGAAGATCCCGTAGGCGATGCTCGGGGTCACGACCAGCGGGGCCCGGGCCAGCTCGGCGAACCGGCTGACCACCCGCCAGATCATCTGCTCCAGGCTCTGGTCGATCTCCAGCACGTCGCTGCGGAACGAGGCATCGAACAGGCTCTGGTTACGCAGGTCGTACCAGAGCCGGTGCATGGGGGCGTCCTCGCGCAGCGTCGCGGCTAGCGCCGCCGCGAAGCCGCGGCGAAGCTCATCAGCGGACGTAGCCGTGGCCACGACGTGGTCGTAGCGGGTGACGCACTCGGCCTTGCACTGCCGCACGCAGTAGGTGATGAGGTCGATCTTGTCGCTGAAGTAATAGTGCAGGACGCCGTGCGAGAACTCGGAATTCTGGGCGATGTCCCGCAGGCTGGTGCGCGCGTAGCCCAGCTCGGAGAGGGTCTGCAGCGCGGCGCTGGCCAGCTGGTCCCGGCGCTCGGCGAACTTGTCGACCTGCCGCCGGGCGATCTTCTCCCGGCTGCGCGCTGCCATCTCCACCACGGGTGCCTCAACCTCGGTCACAGCTGAGTTTAACCCGGCATCCGGCCGGGCCCCGGTGCCCCGGGCCTCGATCTTGACATTTGGCCAAGATTTTCTGGACGAGTGTCCGACAATTTCTTGACACATGTCAAGATCAGTATCAGGCTGTGAGGCACCCCACATGCGTGGCACGGCCGGCGGCCGGGCCCTGTTCACCGGCGAGCGGCAGAGGGAGCAGCAAGATGAGCGTGTACGACCTGGCGGGACGCACGGCGCTGGTGACGGGCGGGGCGCGCGGCCTGGGCGCCGGGATGGCGGAGGCGCTGGCCCGCGCGGGAGCCGCCGTCGCCATCGGGGACATCCGGGAAGACCTGGGCAAGGAGACCGCCGAGCAGCTGCGCCAGTCCGGCGCGAGCGCCCAGTTCGTCCCGCTGGACGTGACCGAGGACCCGAGCTGGGAAGAGGCTGTCGCGCAGACCGTCCGCGACCTCGGCGGCCTGGACATCCTCATCAACAACGCCGGGGTGGAGATCTCCGGCCTGCTCATCGACATCGACGCCGCCGACATGCGGCGCATGTCGGCGGTCAACGTGCTCGGCACCGCCCTGGGCATCAAGCACGCCTTCCGCTCGATGCGCCCCGGCGGCCTGGCCGGAAACGGCGGCGCGGTGGTCAACGTCGCCTCGGTGGCGGCCACGATCGCCTTCCCCGGCATCGCGGGCTACTCCGCGACCAAGTCGGGAGTGGACCGGCTCACCAGGGTCGCCGCCATGGAGTCGGGCAGGCTCGGCTACGGCGTGCGGGTGAACTGCGTGTACCCGGGCCTGGTGGCGACGGAGATGGGCCTGCAGCTCGCGGCGGACACGGTCCGGCTCGGCCTGTTCCCCAGCATCGAGGAGGCCGTCGGCGCGGTCGTCGGGCTCACCCCGCTCGGCCGCCTCGGCGAGGTGCCGGACATGGCCGACGCGGTCGTGTTCCTGGCCTCCGACGGGGCCCGGTTCATCACCGGGGCCGGGCTGGCGGTCGACGGCGGC
Organism: Streptosporangiaceae bacterium; assembly: GCA_036510065.1. Lineage (GTDB taxonomy): Bacteria > Actinomycetota > Actinomycetes > Streptosporangiales > Streptosporangiaceae > DASUBV01. The sequence goes on from DATCEO010000103.1 coordinate 26,807, forward strand.
ATGGGCATGTGACCGGCATCTTCCTGGCCTCAACCGAAAGGCGGATCCCATGAGCACAGCGCCCGTCGTCGTCTACGGCGCTTCCGGTTACACCGGGCAGCTGATCTGCGAGTACCTGCGCGAGTTCAATATCCCGTTCATCGCGGCCGGCCGGGACAAGGCCCGCATATCCGAGGCACTGGACCGGGTGCCCGGCATCGACACCGTGCCGCACGAGGTCATCGAGGTCGAGCACGCGGTCGGACCGCTGACCGAGTTGCTGACCGGCGCGAAGGTGGTCCTCAACACGGTCGGGCCGTTCGCCCGGCACGGCGGCGAGGTCGTCGAGGCCAGCCTGGCGGCCGGCTGCCACTACCTGGACACCACCGGCGAGCAGGACTGGCTGATCACCTGCGACGAGACCTACGGCGAGCAGATGGCCGCGCGCGGGCTGCTGCTGGCGCCGGGCGTCGCGCAGATGTACACCACCGGCGAGATCGCGGCCAACATCTGCCTGGAGCGGCCCGGCCTGGACACCCTGGACATCGAGGTGTTCTGGAAGGGCCTGCCCACCATTGCCTCGACCCGGACGATCCTGGTCAACGCGGCGCTGGCCAAGGCCTACTACCTCGAGCAGAACCAGTACCTGGAGTGGCCGGCCGACGGCGGCCTCTACACCGTGGTGGTGCCCGGCCAGCACGAGACCGGCCTGGCCCTGCCGTGGGGTGGCACCTCGCATCCGGTCTGGTTCCGCCGCGACCCGCGGGTGGCGAACGTCAAGGCCCTTGGCGGCGTCTTCAACCGCGCCCTCATGCAGGGCGTGCCGCAGATCGTGGCCGGCGCGCTGGAGCAGATCAAGGACCTGTCCGACGACGAGAAGTACGCGGCGCTGTCGGAGCAGGCCGCCGCGGTCATGAACCAGATGCCGCCCCGGGAGAACCCGCGCATCAACACCTCGCTCGACTCGGTCTACGCCTCGGGCCCGCTCGGTCGCGCGCACTGCGTGCTGCACGGCAACTGCAACTACAAGCAGACCGGGGTGCTGCAGGCCTACGCCGCGTACGCGCTCCTGCAGCAGCCGCCCCGGCGCACCGGCTTCGCCTCCGGCTGCCAGGCGTTCGGGCACCGCGAGCTGCTCGGCGTGCTGCGCAGCTTCGGCCTGGTCATGGAGCCAGTCCTGACGGTGCAGTCCTGAGCGGCGCGCCATGCGCCTGACCGACTACCTGGACAAGGGAGCGTCCCTGGATGCCGGGGCGCCGTGCCTGACCATGGCCGGGCGCAGCCACAGCTACGGCGAGGTCCAGCGGGCCTCGTGGCGGATCGCCCGGGCGCTCGACCGGTCCGGGGTGCGGCCCGGCGACAAGGTGGCCATCCTGTCGGCCAACGACCCGGTGGCCTTCTCCTGCGTGTTCGGCATCGCCCGGGCAGGCGCGGTCTGGTGCCCGGTCAACCCGCGCAGCGAGGCGGCCGAGAACCGCGACCTGCTGGACCTGGTCGACTGCACCTGCCTGATCTTCCAGGAGGCCTTCGCCGGCCTGGTGACGCGGATCGCCCCGGAGCTGCCCCGGCTGGCCACCCTGGTCTGCCTGGACGGGGACAGCCCCGGAGCGGCGAGCTTCGACAGCTGGCTGGGCGGAGTCAGCGCGGCGCCGTGGCGCGCCGGGCCGGCCGATGACATCGCCATGATCGCGGGCACCGGCGGCACCACCGGCCAGCCCAAGGGGGTGATGCTGACCGGCGGCAACCTCGAGGCCATGGCGGCGCTGACGCTGATGAGCTATCCGTTCGAGGGCCGCCCGGTGTATCTCGCGCTGGCCCCGCTCACGCACGCCGCAGGCGTGCTGTGCCTGCCAGTCATGACGCTCGGCGGCGAGATCGTGATCATGCCCGCGCCCGACCTCGGCGAGTTCCTGGCCCTGATCGCCGCGCACCGGGTGACGCACACGTTCCTGCCCCCGACGCTGATCTACATGCTGCTGGACCACCCGGCCCTGGACCGCGCCGACCTGAGCTCGCTGCAGTGCCTGTGGTACGGCGCGGCGCCCATGTCGGCGGCCCGGCTCGAGGCGGCACTGACCAGGATCGGCCCGGTCATGGGCCAGCTGTTCGGTCAGACCGAGGCCCCGATGATGATCTCGACGATGGCCCCGCGGGACCACTTCCACGCCGACGGCACCATGGCCCGGGAGCGGTTCTCCTCGGCGGGACGGCCGACGCCGCTGGTGACAGTGGCGATCATGGACTCCGCGGGCGCCCTGCTGCCACCCGGCGAGCGCGGCGAGATCGTGGTGCGCGGCTCGCTGGTGATGGCCGGGTACTACCAGGACCCGCTGGCGACCGCGGTGGCCGGACTGCACGGCTGGCACCACACGGGCGACATCGGCTACCTCGACGCCGGCCACTACCTGTTCATCGTCGACCGCGCCAAGGACATGATCATCACCGGCGGTTTCAACGTCTACTCCGCCGAGGTGGAGCAGACGCTGCTGGCCCACCCCGCGGTGCAGGACTGCGCGGTCGTCGGCCTGCCCGACGACAAGTGGGGCGAGCGGGTGACCGCGGTCGTGCAGTGCCATCCCGGCCACGCGGCGGCCGCGGCCGACCTGCGGGCCTTCGCCCGGGAGCGGCTGGGCAGCGTGAAGACGCCCAAGCAGGTCGAGATCTGGCCGGACCTGCCGCGGTCGCGCGTCGGCAAGGTGCTCAAGAAGGAGATCCGGTCCCGGCTGCTGGCGCCGCCGGTCCCGGATCGCGCCGAGCCGCCTCGTTAGGCGGCCGCCGGTCGCGCTGTGGCATGCTGGCCGCCCTATGGACGAAGTCATCGACGTCAGCGCCGCGCCGGCCGTCACGGTCGTCGGCATCGGCGAGGACGGCTGGGACGGACTGGGCGGCGACGCCCGGGCGGCCCTGCGCCGGGCCCCGGTCATCGTGGGCAGCGTCCGGCAGCTCGCCCTGCTCCCCGACCTGGGCGTGCCGTGCCAGCCGCTGCCGTCGCCGCTGCTGGCGCGCCTCGACGACCTGATCCGCGACCACCCGGGGCTGTGCCTGCTGGCCAGCGGCGACCCGATGCTGCACGGGATCGGCGCCACCCTGGCCCGGCGGCTGCGCCGCGGCCGGCTGACGGTGTATCCCGCGGCGTCCAGCGTGGCCCTGGCGTGCGCCCGGCTGGGCTGGCCGGAGCACGAGGCGGAGGTGGTCAGCCTGGTGACGCAGCCGCCGGAGGCAGCTCTGGCCGCGATGCGGCCCGGCGCGCGGGTCCTGCTGCTGTGCCGCGATGGCGGGACGCCCGCCGCGGTGGCGCGGCTGCTGGCCGGCCGCGGCTGGGCTGACAGCGAGCTCACGGTGCTGGAGCGGCTGGGCGGCCCGGCGGAGCGGGTACACGGCCCGGCCCGGGCGGGCGACCTGGCCGCGGACGGGCACGGCTTCGCTGACCTGTGCGTGCTGGCGGTCACGCCGCGGGCCAGCTCCCCGGCGGCGGCCGCCGGCCGGCTGCCGGGACTGCCGGATGCCGCGTTCGAGACCGACGGGCAGATCACCCGGCGGGAACTGCGGGTGCTCGCGCTGAGCGCGCTGCGCCCGGCGCCGGGCGAGCTGCTCTGGGACGTCGGGGCCGGCAGCGGCAGCATCGGCATCGAGTGGCTGCGGGCCGAGCCCCTGGCCCGCGCCATCGCCATCGAGGCCCGGGCTGATCGCGGCGAGCGGATCCGCCGCAACGCCGCCGCGCTGGGCGTGCCCGGCCTGAGCGTGGCCTGCGGCCAGGCCCCGGCGGCGCTGGCCGGCCTCCCGGCACCCGACGTGATCTTCATCGGCGGCGGCCTGACCGCCGCCGGGCTCCTGGAGACGTGCTGGGACCGGCTGCCCCCCGGCGGGCGGCTGGTCGCCCATGCGGTCACGGTCGAGTCCGAGGCCGTCCTGCACCGGTGGCAGCGGGCCGAGGGCGGCCAGCTCCTCCGCTCGGCCCACAGCTACCTGGAGCCGCTCGGCGGCTTCAGCACCTGGCGGCCCGCCCTGCCGGTCATCCAGTGGCAGGTGACCAAGGGCGGGGAGCCCGCGTCATGACCGTCTACTTCGTGGGCGCCGGGCCGGGCGCAGCGGATCTGCTGACCGTGCGGGCGCAGCGGCTGATCGCGGCGGCGCCGCTGGTCCTGTACGCCGGCAGCCTCGTGCCGCCCGAGGTGCTGGCCGGCGCCCGCCCGGACGCCCGGCTGGTCGACACCGCCGAGCTGGACCTGGCGGCCATCACCGCGGAGCTCGTCGCGGCCGACCAGGCGGGCCAGGACGTGGTCCGGCTGCACAGTGGCGATCCGTCGATCTTCAGCGCGGTCGCCGAGCAGGCCCGGCGGCTGGATGCCGCCGGAGTGGCCTGGCAGGTCGTGCCCGGCGTGCCGGCCTTCGCCGCGGCCGCCGCCGCGCTCCGCCAGGAACTCACGCTGCCCGGCGTGGGCCAGACCGTCGTGCTGACGCGCACCGCGGCTCGTGCCACCCCGATGCCCGCCGGCGAGGACCTGGCGTCGCTCGGAGCCACGGGCTGCACCCTGATCCTGCACCTCGCCGTGCAGAACATCGACCAGGTCACCAGCGAGCTGCTGCCGCACTACGGCGCGGGCTGCCCGGCGGCCGTGGTGGCCCGGGCCAGCTGGCCGGACGAGGTAGTGCTGCGCTGCGCCCTGGGCGACCTGGCGGAGCAGGTCCGCGCGCACGGCATCCGCCGGACGGCGATCATCGTGGTCGGCCGGGTGCTGGCGGCCGGCTCGTTCGCCGACAGCCATTTGTACTCTGCCGACCGGGACCGGGACTATGACCGGGCGAAAGGCGCATCGTCATGAGGGCAATCTCCGTGGTCGGCATCGGGTCGGGTGATCCCGAGCAGGTGACGGTGCAGGCGATCAACACGCTCAACGCCGTCGACGTCATCTTCATGATGGACAAGGGCGAGCAGAAACGTGAGCTCACTGACCTGCGCCGCGACATCTGCGACCGTTACATCACCAGGTCCTCCTACCGGGTGGTGACGGCGGCCGACCCGCCGCGTGATCGCGCGGCCGCCGCTTACCGGTCCGCCGTCGACGACTGGCGCAGCAAGCGGGCCGAGATCTACGAGCGGCTGATCACCGACGAGCTGGGCGAGCAGGACCACGGCGCGTTCCTGGCCTGGGGGGACCCGGCCTTCTACGACAGCACCGTGCACGTGCTGGACGAGGTGGCGGCCCGCGGCACGGTCGCCTTCGAGCTGCGGGTGATCCCCGGCATCAGCAGCATCCAGGCGCTGGCGGCGCGGCACCGGGTCAGCCTGACCCGGACCGGGCGGCCCCTGCACATCACGACCGGGCGGCTGCTGGCCGGCGGCTTCCCGGAGAACGCCGACGATGTCGTGGTCATGCTGGACGCCGGGTGCGCGTTCACGGAGATCGACGCTGACGGCCTGGAGATCTACTGGGGCGCCTACGTCGGCAGCAAGGACGAGATCCTCATGTCCGGCCGGGCCGACAAGGCGGGGCCGCAGATCGTGGCCGCCCGGGAGGCCGCCCGCGCTCGGCACGGCTGGATCATGGACAGCTACCTGCTCCGGCGCCGGGCGGACTGATGACGCCCGGGCCGTCCGCCAAGGCTCCCGTGGCCCGGGGTTCCGTGCTGATCCTCGGCGGGACCAGTGAGGCGCGCGAGCTCGCGGCGCGCCTGGCGAGCGCCGGCCAGGTGCCGTTCGTCTCCTCGCTGGCCGGTCGGGTCGCCAATCCCGCGCTGCCGGCCGGCGAGGTGCGCGTGGGCGGCTTCGGTGGCGTGGCCGGGCTGACCGACTGGCTGCGGGACTGCGGCGCCGCCGCGGTGGTAGATGCGACCCACCCCTTCGCGCGCACCATCAGCGCCAACGCCGTGGCCGCGTGCGCCGCGACCGGGACTCCCCTGCTGAGCCTGGTCCGCGAGCCGTGGGCCGCCGGGCCGGGCGACCGCTGGCACGAGGTCGGCACGCTGCAGGCCGCCGCGCAGGTGCTGCCGTCGCTGGGACGGCGCGCGTTCGTCACGACGGGGCGGCAGGGACTGCACGCGTTCGCGGCCATCCCGGATCTGTGGTTCCTCATCCGCTGCGTCGATCCGCCGGCGGCCCCGCTTCCGCCCGCCCGGCAGGTAATTCTGGCCCGCGGACCATATAACGCCGATGCCGAGCAGCAGCTCATGCGCGAGCACCGAATCGATGTGCTGGTCACCAAGAACAGCGGCGGGGCGCTGACCGCCGGCAAGCTCACGGCGGCCAGGGAACTGTGCCTGCCCGTGGTCATGGTCGGCCGCCCGCCGCTGGCCGGTGTCCCGCGCTGCTCGTCCGCCGCCGCGGCCGCGCGCTGGGTCGAGCAGCTCCTGGCGGCCAGCCAGCCTGCCGGGCCCGGTTCAGCTGGTCATCGCGGCCGCTAGCTGCGCGCGCTCGGCCTCGCTGAACGGGGTCGGCTTCCGGTGCCGGGCGTCCCAGCGCACCGTGACCACGCGCGCCAGCGCCGCCACCTCTCCCGACGGCGTGCGGATCGTCTCGCGGGTCGTCAGGCTCGTCCTCCCGACGCGCTCGGGCTCAATCAGCACCATCACCTGCCGGTCGGGGTACCGGACCTCCGCGCGCAGGTCAATCTCGATCCGGGCCACCACGTAGACCGGGTCACGGCCCAGGATCCGCGCGTAGAAGGCGTCGCGGCCCTCCTCCAGGTAGGTGAGGAACACCACGTGATTGACGTGTCCCAGGGCATCCACGTCTCGCCACCGGACATCGACCGGTTGCTCGAATACCGCGCCCACCTCTGTCTCCCTACCCCGAGGCGCAGCAGGTGCGCCGCGCCCGAAACCGCAAGCGGCCGGCCAACTAACGTGATTTGCGGCTAGAGTCGACCATAGCCAGAAATCACTCGTGGGGGGTGGCCATGGACGGATCATTTATGCCCGTAAAAGGGCTCGAATCGATGCTGGACGAACTGGCGGGCCTGGACTTAAGGGCACTTCACGCCGCCCGGGCCGGACACCGGCAGGACTTGTGTGACGCTTCGGAGAAGCTTCTGGCCTTGCACGCCAGGTTCGCGACTCTGTATCGCCGAATGCTCGCGGCCCAGCTCCCGCCCAGCGCGGCCCGCGGGCGCCGAGACAATCAGGACCGCTCCCCGAGGACGCCCGATTTACCGCGCCCGCCCTGACCCTGACAATTAAGTCACTTTTACCGGCCGAGCCGGACAATTCATGCGGTGTCCCCATGTTCTCGTTAACCCACCGGGTAAGGGAATCCGGTATGGCAGGGATCGGTGCGGGCCTTGATGAAGGCCCAGACTCCCTGGCGGCTAACCGGAACGTCGTAGTGGCGGCCGTCGAAGTCGATCGTGACCGACTGGCGTCCCGGCGCGCTGCCGTAGGCGAAGTAGGCGCTGCCACGGCCAGGCAGGTTCTCAGCGTAGCCGCTCGATGCCTTCCTGAGCCGGGGCTGGCACGACCGGGCGCGATTGGCCGCGACAGGGTGCGGGGCGTAGGAGACGAGCCCTGCCTGAATGGGGCATGCGCCCGATGCGGCCGTCCTGCTAGCCTCTGTCGGGCGGCCGTCAGACCACAGTCCCCCTGGGCTGACGAGCCGCAGGCGCGGTCCGTGCGCCCCGAAACCCGGTCCTCACCCGTGCAGAAGACCGGGTTCCTCCCCCTTCAGGGACGCACGGCCCGCGCTGTCCCGGTGGCCACGCCCCTGAGCCCGAGCTCGTCGCCCGGGTCGCCGGCGGCGGCAGCGCTACCCGGAGCTGCTCGTCGCTGAGCCCCCGGCACTTCCACTCCAGCGTCGCGCGCTGGTAGTCCAGGAAGCCCAGCCGGGCGGCCTGGCGGACAGGCAGGTGCGCGTGGGAAGCGGCCAGCCGGGGTAAGGCCTGGCCGTGAGCGCGCGACCGGTTGACTGCTGGGTGCCAGACTCGGCTGGCCTGCCGCCGACCCGGCCAGGGCCGCTGGACGGCCTGACCCTGGCGGTCAAGGACATGATCGCCATCGAGGGTCGCGCGTCCTCGTTCGGGCATCCCCGGTGGCGCGCGACGCATGCGCCGAGCGCCAGCACCGCGCCGGTCGTGTCCCGGCTGCTGGCGGCGGGAGCATCGGTGACCGGCCTGGCCAAGCTGGATCAGCTCGCCTATTCGCTCATCGGCAATGCCGGCGAGGGCACGCCCCCGCTGAACTCGCTGTACCCCGGCAGGTTCACGGGAGGATCGTCGTCGGGACCGGCCGCTGCGGTCGCGGCCGGCCTGGCCGACGTCGGGCTCGGCACGGATACCGCTGGCTCGATCCGGGTCCCGGCCGCGTCCTGCGGGCTCTTCGGCCTGCGGCCCACGCACGGCTCGGTCAGCTCCGCGGGAGTCCTGCCCCTGGCCCCGTCATTTGACGTGGTCGGCCTCCTGGCGCGCGGCACCGGGACGCTGGGCCGGGCGCTCGGCCTGCTCAGCTCATCCCCGGATGACGCCCGTACGCCTGCGGCTGGCCGAGCGGTGACGGTCCCCGCTGACTGCCTGGATGGCACCAGCGCCGCGGCTGCCCAGGCGGTCTACGCCACCGCCAGGCAGATTGCCAGCGCTGCTGGCTGCACCTTCGCTGAGTGCCGTCTGGCCGGCTTCGTCAGCCAGGACGCGGCAGACCTGTTCGCCAGGATCCAGGCCCGGCAGGTCTGGCAGGTGCACGGGCCATGGCTCAGCCAGAACGGCGACGCCCTGGCCGCGGACGTCCGCGCCCGGGTCGAGCGCGCCGAGGCGCTCAGCGCGGGCCCGCAGGCCCAGGCTGGTGATGACGAGCGGGAGTGGCGAAGCTACCAGCGCGGCCTGGATCAGGCTCTGCCGCACGGCTCAGTGATCGTACTGCCCGTGATCCCCGATCTGCCGCCGCGGCGCGACGCCAGCGCGGCGGAGCTGAGCGCGTTCCGGGCCGGCGCGCTCCGGTATACCGCTCCGGCCAGCCTGGCGGGCCGCCCGGAACTGGTCATCCCCGTCCGGCACCTGGCCAGCGGCACGAAGCTGGGCATCGGCCTGCTCGGGGAGGCCGGCGACGACCTGGCGCTGCTGCGGATCGCGAGCCGGCTCTGCGGGGGACATCATCAGCTGACCGTCTAGACGGCCCCTCCTGCCAGCAGGGTCAGGCCAGCAGGCGCGCCCGCCACCGGCGGAAGCTGTCGGCCAGCCCGTGCTGGCCGATGTCGCGCAAGCGCTCGATGTGGTCGTCGAGGTAACGCACGTAGAGCGGGATGAGCTCCCTCCCCAGGAGATCAGCGGCCGCCTGCTCGGAGGCGGGCGGTTCCCGGCGCCACTCAAGCGCGGCGGTGATGAGCTCGGCGGCGGGCGGCGGCGCGCTGGCCAGGTAGTGCTCGGCAGCGAGAGCGTTGGTGCCCACCTGGCCGGTGGCCGCGGTGAACAGGAAGCGGACGGGGAACAGCACGAGCTTGGTCATCCGCCGGGGCCCGCGGGAAACCAGCAGCGCGGGGGCGCGGATCTCCTCCAGGGCCTGGTCACGCTGCGGGCGGCGGCGGGCCCAGCCCTGGAGGCGCTCGGGGAGCGTCCGCACCCCGCCCAGCGACCCGAGCGCGAACTCGGCGCCAGCGGTGAGCAGCTCCGCCTGTCCCGGCCGGGGCAGGCCGTGCCGGGCGTCTGCTCCGGTGAGCAGCCGCCCGTACTCGAGCAAGTCCAGCCGGTCCAGCGGCGGGAACCGGCCGCCGCGTGCGTGGCCCTGCAGGGTGGACCGCGTGCCCCAGAACACCGACAGGCGCTCGTGCAGCGCCGAGCCTCCGGCCCGCAGGTCGGCGGCCACCGAGCGGATCGTGAGGCGGTCGGTCACCCGGAGCGGGCCGGCCAGGATGAGCGCCAGGTCCACGTCGCTGACCAGCGGGCTGAAGCCGCCGTGGGCCAGGCTGCCCAGCGCGTAGCCGGCGATCAGCCGGGAGCCCAGGGCGGCCCGGTAGCCGTCGACCGCCTGGGCCAGCACGGCCTCGCCCTGGTCGGTACCGGCCCGCTGGTCATTCACGCCGCTATCAGCCCCGGCGCCTGCGGCCCTGCGCAGCGGGCCGTCTCGCCCGCCCCGGGCGGCGGCATCTCAGGCACCTGGCTGGCGGCGTTCGGGCGGGGCCCGGTGGCCGCCGACCGCGCTGGCGGCCGCGCCGGCCTCGCCGTAGTGGCGCGGGGTGAACACGACCGGGCCGCCGCGCCGGTCGTGCACCCTGGTCTGGCTGGATCCCACGATGACGAGCGTGGACATGTCCACCTCCGCCGGGTCGAGCTTGGCCAGGCAGGTCACGCTCACCCGCTCGCCGGGGCGGCCGACGCCCTGGCCGAGCACGACCGGCGTCTCCGGATCGCGGTGCCGCAGCAGCAGGTCGCGGACGGCGGCCAGCTGCCAGGTCCGGCGGCGGGAAGCCGGGTTATAGAAGGCCAGCACGAGGTCGGCGGCAGCGGCCTTCTCGATCCGGTCGGCGATGACGTCCCACGGCTTGAGCCGGTCCGAGAGGCTGATCACGCAGTAGTCGTGCCCGAGCGGCGCCCCGGCCCTGGCCGCGACGGCCTGGGCGGCGGTGACGCCCGGCAGCACGGTCACGGGGACGTCAGTCCAGCGGGCCGGGTCGGCGGCCGCCTGCTCGATGACGGCCGAGGCCATCGCGAAGACTCCCGGGTCCCCGGACGAGATGACCGCGACCCGGCGGCCGGCGGCGGCCAGGTCGAGCGCGAATGCGGCCCGCCGCGACTCGACGGTGTTGCCGGACGCGTGCCGCTGCTGGCCGGCCCGCACTGGCACGCGGGCCAGGTAGGGGCGATAACCGACCAGGTCGGTGGCGGCGGCGAGCACCGCCTGCGCCTCGGGCGTCAGCCAGGCCGGGTCGCCGGGACCAAGCCCGACCACGGTCACCCCGCAGGCCTGGCCGCCGGGCCACGCCGGCGCGCTGGCCTCGTGGACCCGTTCCCCCAGGCCGCCCCGCCGCCCATGGCCAGGCACCAGGACCAGGGACATGTAGGGCACCGTGGCGGGATCGACATCGGCCAGGGCCTCGACCCGCTGGGCGCCGGTGCCCGCGCGCTCGACGTAGCGGGCCCGGGCCAGCAGGCCCGCGTCCTCGACGGCCGACCGCACGGTCTCGAAGGTCCGGCCGAGCTTGAGTACCGCCGCCGCGTCGGTGCCGGCCAGCCGGGCGCGCAGCTCATCGCCGGACAGGGTGCCCGGCAGGATGGTCAGCGTCTCGTCGTGCTGGACCAGCGGGACGCCGGCCGCCGCGGCCGCCGCCGACACAGAGGAGATCCCCGGCACGATCGAGGCCGTGAACCGCCCGCTCAGCCTGGTGTGCAGGTGCTGGTACGAGCCGTAGAACGCGGGGTCACCCTCGCAGAGCACCACGACATCCCGGCCGCTCTCCAGGTGCGCAGCGAGCCGCTCCGCGGCCTCCTCGTAGAACTCCGCCATGACCGCGGCGTAGCCGCCGGGATGCTCGGTGCCCTCGGTTGTCACCGGGTAGCGCAGGATCTCCTCGGCCTGGCCGTCGCGCAGGTACGGCGCAGCGGCGGCGCGGGCGATGCTGCGCCCGTGCCGGGCACAGTGGTAGGCGATGACGTCGGCCGCCGCGATGATCCGGGTGGCCCGCACGGTGAGCAGGTCGGGGTCGCCGGGACCGACGCCGACCCCGGTGAGCCGCCCGGCGGCCGCGGTCATTCGGGCTCCCCGGCGAGCGCGTTGACGGCGGCGCAGGCCATGGCCGAGCCGCCGCGCCGGCCCCGCACCACCAGGTACGGCACCCGCGCGGGACTGGCGGCCAGCGCGGCCTTGGACTCGGCCGCGCCGATGAATCCGACCGGGACGCCCACCACGGCGGCGGGCGAGGGAGCGCCGGCCGCTACCAGCTCCAGCAGCCGGAACAGGGCCGTCGGCGCGTTCCCGACAACCACCACGGCCCCGTCCAGGTGAGATCGCCACAGCTCCACGGCGGCCGCGGACCGGGTGGTCCCGAGCTGCTCCGCCAGCTCCCGGACCCGCGGATCGGCGAGCGTGCACACCACCTGGTTGGCCGCCGGGAGGCGTCCCCGGGTGATGCCGGCCGCCACCATCTCCGAGTCGCACAGCACCGGGGCCCCGCCGGCCAGCGCGGCGCGCGCGGCGGACCCGACCCCGTCTGACCAGGCCAGGTCGGAGGGGAGGTCGGTCATCCCGCACGCATGAATCATCCGCACGACCACGTGCTCCAGGTCGGGGGGGATCCCCCTCAGGTCGGCCTCGGCCCGGATCATGGCGAACGACCGCCGGTAGATCTCCGCGCCATCCTGCTCGTACGGCACCGCCCCGGCTCCGGCCGGGCGGCCGCCCGAGTCCTGGCTGATGCCCGCGGCGCGGCCGTCCCCGCGGACGGTCGCCTCCGGACTAGTAACGCCGTGATTCATGACACCCCGATCAGGGTCTGGAGCCGTTCGGGCTCATCATGGCCCGGCCGCAGGAACCGGTCGTCGCCCACGGCGATCACCGCCTCGGCATCGGGCGGGCAGCCGCACTGGCGGGCGCAGCCGACCCAGTGCGTGCGGGCGTGACCCGGCACTGGCCCGGCGACGGCCCGCACGTCCGCGACAGAGCGGCTGCAGGCCGCCCCGCTGCAGGCGGTCACGCCGGCCAGGGCGTCCCCGGGAGAGGTGAGCAGCCCGGCGTCGGCCAGCCTGGCTTGCGCGACGGCGGCCGGCCCGGCCAGCGGGATGACCAGGCGCCCGGCGATGCCCATCCGCACGATCTCGCGCGGCCGGAGCAGGTCCGCGATCAGCCCGGCCTGAGCGGCACTCAGCCGTCCCAGCGGCGCGCCGGCCACCATGGCCGCGCCCGCCCCGGTCGGGGCAAGGCCCAGCGAGAGCCTGGTGTCCGGGCTGGCCGCGGCCGCGCCGAGGGCGCCGCCGACCGCCGCCGCGACCGACTCGCCGCCGTCGGCCAGGGCCGTGACCCGGGTCACGCTGGTGCCGACGCCGCGGGCGATCGCGGCCCGCGCGGCCGCCACGGCAGCCGGAACCGCGGCCGCGGACGGGACGCGAACCCCGGCATGGCGCCCCGCGACGATGACCTCGACGCCAGCGCCCGCGCGGCGCAGCCCGACGTCGCAGGCGGCCAGGCCGGACCCGCCGGTGCCGTCGTCAACCGAGAACAGGAACCGGCCCGGCAGCGCCGCCAGGCTCGGGTCGCTGAGCAGGACGGCATCCAGGCGCCGGACGAGCTGCCGCAGCGAGGGCCGCCCGCCCAGGCCCGCGAGAGGGCTGGCCATGATGTTGCGGGCCCGGTCGTGGGCGGCCGATGGCAGCAGGCCTCCGGCGGCGGCGCGCCGGGCCAGTTCCTCGCCGTCTTCGCCGCGGATCCCGCGCAGCTGGACGTTGCCGCGTGCGGTCAGGTCAAGGCGGCCGTCCCCGAGGCTGACGGCCAGGCTGACCAGGGCGTGCCAGCGGGGACCGCTGGCGTAGCCGCCGGGCAGCCGGATGCGGGCCACGTAGCCATCCCGGGCGGCGTGCAGCGCCAGGACTCCGGGGCAGGCATCGAGCGCCGGCATCACAGCAGACCTCCCTCGGGATCGTGCGTCCCGATCGGACACTGGCGACGGCGGCGGGTCTGGCTCTCCCGCTCGGGCACCGTGCCGCTGGAACACGGGACCGCGGGAACACAGTGGCGCGACCGCGCCGGGCTCGCACCGGCTTCCTGCCACCGTCACGCTGGACCGACCCTAAAGGGGCCCGGGGTGGCCGTCAACGCGAGGCCAGCGCGGGGCAGGCCGCGACCAGGGACGCAGCCAGGCCAGGCCGGCCTCGCCGGGGCGACTTGACGGGCCGCCTGCCGTAGGCGAGAGTCAGCAGACCACGACAGCCAGCGAGGAAGACCGGTGCGAATCCGGCGCGGTCCCGCCACTGTCACCGGGGAGCTAACCCCGCCATGGTCACGGCCCTGTATGGGCGGGAAGACCGGGGCGCGCGCTGATCCGGGAGCCAGGAGACTCCGGCTGTCGTGACCGACGACCCGGGGCGCGGACCCCGAGGAGGCTGGCGTGGAAGTCGACCATCTGGGTCCTGATGAGCTGGGCACGGTAGCGCTGCTGTCCACCTCGGACACCGACCTGCTGGCGGCCCGGTCCAGCGGCGCCGGCTACCGGCTGGCCAATCCGGCCCGGCTGCCGCTGGCCGGCCTGCCCGACCTGCTGGAGGGCACCGACATCGTCGTGGTCCGGCTGCTGGGCGGTGAGCAGGCCTGGCGCGAGGGCCTGGCGATGCTGCGCGAGCAGGAGCGCCCCGTGGTGGTGCTCGGCGGGGAACTGGCCCCCGACGCCGCGCTGATGGCGCTCTCCAGCGTGCCGGCCGGCATTGCCGCCCAGGCGCACGAGTACCTGGCCCACGGCGGAACCGGCAACCTGCTCGAACTGGCCCGGTTCCTGACCGACACCGTGCTGCTGGGGGGCAGCGGCTTCGCGGCCCCGCGGCCGGCCCCGCCCTGGGGCCTGCGGCCCTGGAGCGCCGCCGGGCAGGAGACGGACCCGGCCCGGCCGACGGTTGGCATCATCTACTACCGGGCGCACGAGCTGGCCGGCAATACCGCCTTCGTCGACGCGCTGTGCGAGGCCGTCGACGCGGCCGGCGCGCAGCCGCTGCCCGTCTGGTGCGCCAGCCTGCGTTCGGCCGACACCGGGCTCCTGGAGGTGCTCGGCCAGGCGGACGCGCTGATCGTCACCGTGCTTGCGGCGGGCGGCATCACCCCGGCGCTCTCCCAGGCCGGGGGCGACGACGAATCCTGGGACGTCGGCGCCATCGCGGGCCTGGACATCCCCGTGCTGCAGGCGCTGTGCCTGACCGCGCCGCGGGCCCAGTGGGCCGACACCAGCACCGGGCTCAGCCCGCTAGACGCGGCCACGCAGGTGGCCATCCCGGAATTCGACGGCCGCCTGATCAGCGTCCCGTTCTCGTTCAAGGAGATCGACAGTGACGGCCTGTCGCACTACGTCGCCGATCCCGAGCGCGCGGCCCGGGTGGCGGGCACGGCCATGGCGCTGGCCCGGCTCCGGCACATCCCGGCCGGGCAGCGGCGGGTCGCGCTGATGCTGTCGTCCTATCCCACCAAGCACTCGCGAATCGGCAACGCGGTCGGGCTGGACACTCCGGCCAGCACGGTCGCCCTGCTGGCGGCGATGCGCGACCGGGGTTATGACATCGGGCCGCTGACCGGTGACGGGGCGCTGCCAGGCGTGGCGGACCTCGATGGCGACGCGCTGATCCACGCGGTGATCGCGGCCGGCGGGCAGGACCCCGAGTGGCTCACCGATCAGCAGCTCTCCGATGCGGTGGTCCGGATCCCCGCGGTCCGTTATCGCGCCTGGTTTGCCGAGCTGCCGGAACAGCTGCGCGTGTCGGTGCAGGAAGCGTGGGGGCCACCGCCCGGCGACCTGTACGTGGACCGGTCCCGCGATCCG
Organism: Streptosporangiaceae bacterium; assembly: GCA_036510065.1. Taxonomy (GTDB): domain Bacteria; phylum Actinomycetota; class Actinomycetes; order Streptosporangiales; family Streptosporangiaceae; genus DASUBV01. Next base: position 42,213 of record DATCEO010000103.1, read on the forward strand.
GACGGCGAGATCGTGCTGGCCGCGCTGCTGGCCGGCAACGTGGTGCTGCTGGTGCAGCCGCCGCGCGGGTTCGGCGAGAACCCGGTCGCCATCTACCACGACCCCGACCTGCCGCCTAGCCACCATTACCTGGCGGCCTACCGCTGGCTGGAACGGGGCTTCGGCGCGCACGCGGTGATCCATCTGGGCAAGCACGGCACCCTGGAATGGCTGCCCGGCAAGAACCTCGGCATGTCGGCCGACTGCGCCGCCGACGCGGCCCTGGGCAGCCTGCCGCTGATCTACCCGTTCCTGATCAACGACCCGGGCGAGGGCACCCAGGCCAAGCGCCGCGCGCACGCCACGATCGTGGGCCACCTGGTCCCGCCGATGACCCGGGCCGAGACCTACGGCGACCTGGCCCGGCTGGAGCAGCTCCTCGACGAGCACGCCTCGGTCGCGGCGCTGGACCCGGCCAAGCTGCCTGCGGTCCGCGCGCAGATCTGGACGCTCATCCAGGCCGCCCGGCTCGACCACGATCTCGGCCTGGACGGCCGCCCGCACGACGCCGAATTCGACGATTTCGTCCTGCACGTGGACGGCTGGCTGTGCGAGGTCAAGGACGCCCAGATCCGGGATGGCCTGCACGTGCTCGGCGCGGCGCCCGAGGGGGCGGCGCGCGTCGGCCTGGTGCTCGCGATGCTGCAGGCCCGCCAGATCTGGTCCGGGCAGGCGGCGGCCCTGCCCGGGCTGCGCGAGGCGCTCGGGCTGACCGAGGACGGGACCCCGGCGCGGGCCGAGGTGGACCGGGTGGAAGCGGTGGCCCGGCAGCTCGTGGAGGGCATGGAGAGCGCGGGGTGGGACGCCGGCGCGGCGGCGGCGGTGACGTCGCAGGTGGCTGAGGCGGGGCAGCGCGCGGCCGTGGAGCGGGTCCTGCGGTTCGCCGCCGACGAGCTGATCCCCCGGCTGGCCGGGACCACCGGCGAGCTGGACGCCGTCCTGCACGCGCTCGACGGCGGCCACGTGCCGGCCGGGCCGAGCGGCTCGCCGCTGCGCGGGCTCATCAACGTGCTGCCCACCGGCCGGAACTTCTACGCGGTCGACCCCAAGGCGGTTCCGTCCCGGCTGGCCTGGGATACCGGCCAGCAGCTCGCCGACTCCCTGCTGGCCCGCTACCGGGCCGACACCGGGCAGTGGCCGACCTCGGTCGGGCTGTCGGTCTGGGGCACCGCGGCGATGCGCACCTCCGGCGACGACGTGGCGGAGGTGCTGGCCCTGCTCGGAGTCCGCCCCCGGTGGGACGAGGCCAGCCGGCGGGTGACCGGCCTGGAGATCATCGCACTGGCCGAGCTGGGGCGGCCGCGGATCGACGTGGTCGTGCGGATCAGCGGGTTCTTCCGGGACGCGTTCCCGCACGTGGTGACGATGCTCGACGACGCGGTCACGCTGGTGGCCGGCCTGGACGAGGACGGCGCCGACAACCTGCTGCGAGCCAACGTGCTCGCGGACCTGGAGCAGCACGCCGACCTGCGCCGGGCCACCAGCCGGATCTTCGGCTCGCCGCCCGGTTCCTACGGCGCCGGGCTGCTCGCCCTGATGGACAGCCGGTCCTGGCGCGACGACGCCGACCTGGCCGAGGTCTACGCCATGTGGGGCGGCCACGCCTACGGCCGCGGGCTCGACGGCCGGGCCGCCCGCGACGACATGGAGTCGGCCTACCGGCGGATCGCGGTCGCGGTGAAGAACACCGATACCCGTGAGCACGACATCGCCGACTCCGACGACTACTACCAGTACCACGGCGGGATGGTGGCCACCGTCCGCGCGCTGACCGGGACCGCCCCGGCCGCCTACGTGGGCGACAGCACCCGGCCGGAGTACGTGCGGACCCGCAGCCTGGTCGAGGAATCGGCGCGGGTCTTCCGCTCCCGGGTGGTGAACCCGCGCTGGATCGAGGCCATGAAGCGGCACGGGTACAAGGGCGCGTTCGAGCTGGCCGCCACCGTGGACTACCTGTTCGGCTGGGACGCCACGACCGGCGTGGTCGCCGACTGGATGTACGAGCAGCTGACGGCGAGCTACGTGCTCGACGAGCAGACCCGGAAATTCCTGGTCACGAGCAACCCGTGGGCCCTGCGCAGCATTACCGAGCGGCTGCTGGAAGCGGCGGACCGGGGGCTGTGGGCGGCCCCGGAGGCCGGCACCCTGCAGCAGCTCCGCGATGCCTACCTCGAGGTGGAGGGCCAGCTCGAGGAGGCGCACGGATGAGCGGCGGCGGGGGGCTGCGAGGCGGCGGGGTGCGGGGCGGCGGGCTGCCGTTTTCGGCGGTCGTCGGGCAGGACGACGCGCGGCTGGCGCTGCTGCTCGGGGCCGTCGACCCCGGCATCGGCGGCGTGCTGCTGACCGGGGAGAAGGGCACCGCCAAGACCACCCTGGTGCGCGCGCTGGCCGACATCCTGCCCAGTGTCACGGTCGTGGCCAAGTGCCGGTTCTCCTGCGATCCGGCCGCGCCCGACCCGGCCTGCCCGGACGGGCCGCACCCGGACGGCGGTCGCGCCGAGCACCGGCCCGTGCGCCTGGTGGAGCTGCCGCTCGGCGCGACCGATGACCGGATTACCGGCAGCCTGGACGTGCCCCGGGTGCTGGCCGGGGCACCGACCTCGGAGGCGTTCGTGCCCGGGCTGCTCGCGCTGGCCCACCGCGGCGTCCTGTACGTCGACGAGATCAACCTGCTGCCCGATCACCTCGTGGACGTCATGCTCGACGCCGCCGCCACCGGCACCACGACGGTCGAGCGGGAGGGCATCTCGGTGCGACACGCCTGCCAGTTCCTGCTGGTCGGGACGATGAACCCGGAGGAGGGCGAGCTGCGCCCGCAGCTGCTGGACCGCTTCGGCCTGTGCGTGCCGGTCATCGCCAGCGCCGATCCCCGGCGCCGCGCGGAAGCCGTGCGCGCCCGGCTCGACCATGACCGGTACCCGGCCGCGAGCATCGACGCCGCGGCCGCGGCCACCCAGGAGCTGACCAGCCGGATCGCCGTCGCGCAGCAGCTGTCCGGCGAGGTCGAGCTGGCCGACGCGCAGCTGCTGCGGATCACCACGGCCTGCGCCTCGCTGGGCGTGGACGGCCTGCGCGGCGACCTGGTGACCGCCCGTGCCGCCATCGCCCACGCGGCCTGGCAGGGCCGGCCGGCGGTCACCGACGCCGACATCCGGGCCGCGGCCCGGCTCGCGCTGCCGCACCGCCGCCGCCGCGGGCCCTTCGACGACCCTGGCATGGACGACGCGCAGCTAGACGAGGCCTTCGAGTCGCCCGAGAACCCACCGGAGGACGGGCCGCCAGACAGTGACAGCGACCCGCCAGACAGTGACGGCGGGGGCGGCGGGGGCGGCGGGGGCTCGCTGCCTGAGGGTCCGCCGGCGGCGGACCGCGGGGCGGCGCCGGAGGAGCGGCCGGCGGCCGGCGGGCCCGGGACCGACCATGGCGGGGAACCCGGCGCGGGGCGGCCGGGCGACGGCCCGGCGACGTCGGCCGGTCCGGGCGCGGCATTCGCTGTCCGGCATCTGCAGGCAAGCGGCCTGGGAGCGGGGGCGGGCGGGCGGCGATCCCGCTCAGCGGGCCCGGGCGGGCGGCCGGCCGGCTCGGTCCGCTCGACCGCACGACCGGACCTGACCGCGACCGTTCGCGCCGCGGCGCTGGCCCGGCCGGGCCAGCCGTTCGCGGTCACCCCCCACGACCTGCGCCGCTGGCTGCGCCGGGGCCGCGAGTCCAATCTGGTCATCCTGCTGCTGGACACCTCCGGGTCGATGGCCGCCCGGCGCCGCAGCGCCACGGTCAGCACCGTGGCGCTGTCCCTGCTTCGCGACTCCTACCGGCGCCGCGACCGCATCGCGCTGCTCACCTTCCGCGGCCGGGAGGCCACCGTGGTGGTGCCCCCGACGCGATCGGTCGGCCTGGCCGCCCGGCGGCTCGGCACTCTCCCGGTGGGTGGCCAGACACCCTTGGCGGCCGGGCTGGAGGCCGTCGGCGAGCTCATCCGCCGCGAGCACTGGCGGGAACCCGACCGGCGCCCGCTGCTGATCGTCGTCACCGACGGGCGGGCCACGGGCGGCAGCGACGCCCTGGCCCGGGCCCGGCACGCCGCCCGGCGGCTGGCCGGGATCTCCAGCGTGGTAGTGAACGCCGAGGAGGGGCCGGTGCGGCTCGGGCTGGCCGGGGTGATCGCGCGTGACCTGGGCGCCGAGCTGGCCAGCGTGGCGGGCCTGGCGTCGGCGAGCCCGGCGCGGCGGCAGGACGCGGCGCAGGTACTGGCGGCCATCATCCGCGCGAAGGAGGCGGCCTAGATGCCTCAGGGCCAGGTGACGTCGGTCCCCGCGGACGGGCTGAGCACCCGGCAGCGCCGCACCCAGCCGGTGCTGGCCGTGCACACCGGTGACGGCAAGGGCAAGTCCACCGCCGCCTTCGGGATGGCGCTGCGGGCCTGGTCGGCCGGGTGGCCGATTGGCGTGTTCCAGTTCACCAAGAGCCCCAAGTGGAAGGTTGGTGAGGAGGCGGCCCTGCGCGCGCTCGGCGACGTGCACCTGGCCACCGGGCAGGGCGGCCCCGTCACCTGGCACAAGATGGGCGAGGGCTGGTCCTGGCTGCGGACCCAGCCAGCTGATCACGAGCGGGCCGCCCGGGCCGGCTGGGAGCAGGTCAAGCGCGATCTGGCCGCCGGAACCTACCGGCTGCTGATCCTCGACGAGTTCACCTACCCGCTCAGCAACGGCACGCTCGACGTCCGGGAGGTGCTGGCCACCCTGGCCGCCCGGCCGGGCACTCAGCACGTAGTGATCACCGGGCGCCGGGCGCACCCGGACCTGATCGGCGCCGCCGACCTGGTCACTGACATGACGAAGGTCAAGCACCCGATGGATGCCGGGCGCAAGGGCCAGGCCGGGATTGAGTGGTGAGCCGTGGTAGGGCCGAGCCCGTGATAAGTCCGGTCCCGTGATAAGTCCGATCCCGTGGTAAGTCAGCCGCGCCTGGTCATCGCCGCTACGCGGTCCGGGGACGGCAAGACCACCGTCGCCACCGGGCTGATGGCGGCGCTGCGGGCCCGCGGGCTGCGAGTGTCCGGGCACAAGGCGGGACCGGACTACATCGACCCGAGCTACCACGCCGCCGCGACCGGGCTGCCGGGCCGGAACCTGGATGTGTGGCTCACGGGCGAGGACCTGATCGCGCCGCTGTTCCTGCATGGTGCCCGCGGCGCCGACGTCAGCGTCGTCGAGGGGGTCATGGGCCTGTTCGACGGAGTGACCGGCCGCGGCGACCTGGCCAGCACGGCGCACGTCGCGCGGCTGCTGGACGCCCCCATCGTGCTGGTAGTCAGCGCCGCCGGGACGGCGCGCTCGATCGCGGCCACGGTGCATGGCTTCGCCAGCTTCGATCCGCGCGTGCAGGTCGCCGGGGTCGTGCTGAATCAGGTCGCCTCCTCCCGGCACGAGGTCATCCTGCGGGAGGCCATCGCCTCGACCGGCATCCCTGTGCTCGGCGCGCTGCCCACCGAGGCGACCCTGCACACGCCGTCGCGGCACCTCGGGCTGGTGCCCGCCGCCGAGCGGGCCGATCACGTCAGTGACTGGCTGCCGCGGCTGCGCGAGCTGATCAGCCGCCATCTCGACCTGGACCACCTGCTGGCCATCGCGCGCGGCGCCCCGGCGCTGACGGGGCCAGCCTGGGTGCCTGACGTTCCCGACGCTGCGCCCGGTGCCCCGGCCGTCCCCGGTGCCCCGGCCGGTCTCGGTGCCCCAGCCGGTCTCGGCGGGTCGCGGCCGGCCGGGCCGCCAGTCCGGATCGCGGTCGCCGCCGGGCGCGCCTTCACCTTCGGCTACGCCGAGCACCGCGAACTGCTGGAGGCGGCCGGTGCCGAGGTCCTGGAGTTCGACCCGATGGCGGTCGAGCGCCTGCCGGCCGGCACCGATGCCCTGATCGTCGGCGGCGGCTTCCCCGAGGTCTATGTCGACCGGCTGTCTGCCAACGCGGGGCTGCGCACGCAGATCCGCGAGCGCGCGGCGGCCGGGATGCCCGTGGTCGCCGAGTGCGCCGGCCTGCTGTGGCTCGGCTCCGGCCTGGACGGCCGCGAGCAATGCGGTGTCCTGCCATCGACAGCACGGATGACCGGCCGGCTGACGCTCGGGTACCGGGAAGCCGAGGCGCTCAGCTCCGGTCCGCTGGTCACGGCGGGTACGGTGGTCCGCGCCCACGAGTTTCACCGGACGGTCAGCGAGCCGGCGGCGGGCACCAGCCCGGCCTGGCAGCTCAGCGACGGCAGCCGCGAGGGCTGGGCCGCTCCCCGGCTGCTGGCGTCCTACCTGCACCTGCACTGGGCCGGCGTCCCGGGCGCGGCCACGCGGCTGGTGGCTGCTACCCGAGCCGCCCAGACCGCGCGGAAGGCACGAACCTGATGACCGCACAGCTGCCGCCCATGGTGGCCGACACCGCTGATGCCGAGCCCGTCGACCTGCATCATCACGGGGACGAGGACCTGGACCCAGACGCCGCCGGCCAGCTGGACCTGGCCGTCAACGTGCGGCTGCCCCGGCCGCCCGCGTGGCTGCGGGCCCGGCTGCACGCGGCCCTTGATGAGCTGGCGGCCTACCCGCGGCAGCAGGCCGCACTGGCCGCGGTCGCGGCCCGGCACGGCCGGGCCGCCGACGAGATCAGGCTGACCAATGGCGCGGCCGAGGCATTCACGCTGATCGCCCGGTCGCTGCGGCCACGGCACGCGGTCTGCGTTCACCCGTCCTTCACCGCGCCGGAGGCTGCCCTGCGGGCGGCCGGCCACGCGGTCGACCGCATCCTGCTGGCGCCGCCGTTCACGCTGGCCGCCGACCAGGTCCCCGGCCACGCGGACCTGGTAGTGCTGGGCAATCCGACCAACCCGACCGGGCGGCTGCACCCGGTGCAGCTGCTGGAGCAGCTGGCCCGGCCGGGCCGGGTCCTCGTGGTCGACGAGGCCTTCGCCGACGCCGTGCCCGGTGAGCCGGCCAGCCTGAGCTCGCGGCGTGACCTGCCCGGCGTGCTGGTCGTCCGCAGCCTGACCAAGGCCTGGGGGCTAGCAGGCCTGCGGGTCGGCTACCTGCTCGGCGAGCCGGCCACCATCGCCGAGCTGGGGCAGGCCCAGCCACCGTGGCCGGTCAACAGCCTGGCCCTGACCGCGCTGGAGGCGTGCAGCCAGCCCGACGCTGTTGCCTGGGCGCAGCGGCACGCCGAGCGGATGGCAGGCTGGCGCCTCGCGCTGGCCCGCGGGCTGGACGAGCTGCCCGGCGTCACGGTAGCCGCGGACGGCCAGGCCCCGTTCCTGCTGGTCCGCGTAGACGACGCGACTGCGGTCCGCGAGCGCATGCGCGGCCTGGGCATCGCCGTCCGGCGCGGCGACACCTTCCCCGGCCTGGGGCGGCAGTGGCTGCGGATCGCCGTGGCCGCCCCGGAGCATCACGACCGGATCATCGAGGCGTTCGCCCGCTGCACGACCGACCCCGCCGCGACCACCGCGACCGCGCCGCCCGCTCCCCCCGGCCGCGCCGTGACCACCCCGCCCGTGACCGTCCGCCGCCCCGCATCCGCGCCGGCCGTGCCCGCGCCGGCCGCGCCCGCCCGGGCCGCCGGACCCCGGCCAGCGGGCGCGACCGGCACCGGCACGGTCACGCTCATCGGCGCCGGCCCTGGTGGCTGGGACCTGATCACCATGCGCGGCTGGCGCGCGCTGCATGAGGCCGACGTCGTGGTGGCGGACCGCCTCGCCGATCCGGGCCTGACCGATGAGCTGCGGCCCGGCGTCCTGCTGGTCCGCGCCGGGAAGTCGCCGGGCTCCCATCAGCTCAGCCAGGAGCAGATCAATCAGGTGCTGATCGAGTACGCGACCGCCGGCCGGCGCGTGGCCCGGCTCAAGGGCGGGGACCCGTTCGTGCTGGGCCGCGGCGGCGAGGAGGCCGCCGCCTGCGCCGCGGCCGGCATCGCCTGCTCGGTCATTCCCGGGCTGTCCAGCGCGACCGCCGGGCCGACCCTGGCAGGCATCCCGCTGACCCACCGCGAGCAAGCGCAGTCGTTCTCTGTCGTCTCCGGCCATTTGCCGCCCGACCATCCCGCCAGCCGGGTGAACTGGGCCGCCCTGGCAGCCGGCACCGACACGCTCGTCCTGCTGATGGCCGTCCGTAACCTGCGGGCCATCGCCGGGCACCTGCTGGACCTCGGCCAGCCGGGCACCACCCCGGCCGCCTGCATCGAGAACGCCGGGACGGCCAGCCAGCGCCTGCACCGCTGCACGCTGGCCGAGCTGGCCAGTCCCGCCGCGGCGCCCAGCATCAGCAACCCCGCCGTGATCGTCATCGGGCCGACCGCTGGCGAGCCGGGCGCGTAGCGGCCGCTGTCCCAAGGACACCAGAGACACCGTCCGTCACTTGCCGCCCACGGCCCGCCGGAACTCAGCGACGTGGCCGGGCCGGAGCTGCCGCTGGAACAACAGCAGATGCCCATCCACGTCGTTGGGACATCTTGACGGTGCTGCTGGGGCGACAACAGGTGCCCAGCCATGACATTGGGCCAGAGCCGTGGGCGACCTGCGGACCGTAACGCCGTGGATCGGCGCTTACCTGCCACGGCTGGGCCGCGCGTGCTCAGTGGCTGGTTGTCGGCGGCCCGCACTCAGTCGCTGAACACGTGCATCCCGATCATGTTGCAGTTTGAATACCAGATTGGTATTCTCTGAACGTGAGTATGCAGATTGCCGTACGGCTACCCGACAGCATGGTGGAGTTTCTTGACCGGCTGGTGGCTGAAGGCAGGGCACCCAGCCGGGCTTCTGTGGTCGAGCGTGCCCTGGCCAGGGAATTCCGCCGTCAGATCGCAGCCCGGGATGCGGCCATCCTGGCCGAGGCCGACGTAGATCCCGACATGGACAGCCTGGCAGACTATGCCGCGCGAGCCCGCCAGGATATCGACTAGTGCGGCCGATCCATACGGCGCACCTGGACAAGGCCCGGCCAGTCCTGGTCCTGACGAGGGATCTGGTACGGCCGCACATGGCCCGGGTGACGGTGGCGCCCATCACGACAACCGTCCGCGGCCTCTCGACGGAGATTCCGGTGGGACCGGGCAACGGCCTCGATCAAGCCTGCGTCGTCAGTTGCGACAACATCGTGACCGTTCCCAAGAACGCGCTGGGCCGTCAGATCGGTTACCTGCTTCCCGCCCAGGAAGCAGCTCTCACGGCAGCAATTCACGCCGCATTCGATCTCGACTAGGCCAGCCTCAGCACGTTTGTGACGGCAGCCGGGTCCGCTTCGCAAGTTCGTCGCGCACCGGTACCAAGCCCCGAAGGCCTGGCGGCGTGCGACCCAGAAGGCTACCAGCGGTATTTCACCGAGCCCATCGACCTGACATCTGACATCTCTGAACGCTGACTACGACGGACACAATCAGCCTTGCCCCTTCGTACCCACCCAGCCATGCCCAGCCTGGCCGCCAACGGCGAAGACGAACTCGTTCGTTGGTACATATTGACACTGTCGCTGGAACGACAGCAGATGCCCAGCCACGTCGTCATGCGGCCGCAGAGCCCGGTGCGAGCGCCATGGGCGTGGGATTACTGCTCCTGTTTCCGCAGTAGCTGCCGGTCCATGACGTTGTGTGGGCGGGCTGGCACCCGGCTCAGCCGGCCGACGCCGGCTGGAGCTCCGGGCGCGCCGCGGGCTCGACAGGCAGGGCCGCCTGGTCCGGGGAGCGCCTGATCCACCGGGCCAGCGTCACCGCCGCCACGATCAGCACCGCGCTGCCGTACCCCAGCTGGGCTGCATACGGCAGCGTCTGGTGGGGCAGCGGGTGCAGCGGCGTCAGGTACCGGGCGGCGGCCAGGGCCAGCCATTCCGCCCGGCCGTCCATCGCGACGAAGAGGACCAGCAGCATGGAGTACCACAGCAGCGTCGGCGTGGTGACGGCCAGGGCGACGCCGGTCATCACGAGAGCGCCGCGCCAGGGCCGGTCGGGGTCAGTGCGTCGCAGCACAGCCACGCCCACCGCGGCCAGCACCGCGGCGGCGGCTGGCGTGCCCCATTTCCCCGGCACGAGCAGGCTCAGCAGCGCGAAGCGGTCGCCGGCGGCATAGCCGTCCTGAGCCAGGTATCCGGGCAGGAACCCGATCACGCGACTGCCGACCGCCAGCAGGTGCGGCACGTAAACAGCGCCAGCGGCCGAGGCGGCGGCTACCGCGGCCGCCGCCGGCCGCCGGCGCAGCACTGCGGGCCCGGCGAGGATCGGGGTGATCTTGGTGGCGATGGCCAGGCCCAGCAGGACCCCGCCGCCGACGGCCCGGCGCCGGCTGCCGGGGCGGGCCAGCAGCAGCAGCGCGGCAGCGGTGAGGAGCGCGGCTAGTCCATCGATGTGGGCGTTGTTCCCGGCCTGCAGGCCGACCACCGGGCACCACGCCCAGAGCACGGCGAACCGCGGGTCACGGCCCAGCCGCCGCAGCCCGATGAGCAGGAGCACGCTGGTGGCGAGGGCGCACAGGGCCCCGGCGGCCTGGATCGGGAGGGTTCCCGCGCCGGACGGGGATGCCTCGGCGACCGCGGTGAAGTACGCCTCGGCGACCGGCGGGTAGATCGTGTGCACGCGGGGCCGGTTGATCCGCGTGCAGCCGGGCGGCAGCCCCCGTTGCTCGACCGGACCCGGCTGCACGCTCCCCGGCTGCACGGGCCCGGCCGCGGCGGCTCCGGCCAGGCCCACGCAGTACGGCCCGCTGGCTGGCCACAGGAGCTCGTCCCGGAAGCTCGTGAGCTGCGGCGCGGCGGGCACGTAGCTGTAGGGGTCGATACCCGCTGCCTGCACCCGGCCATCCCAGATGTAGCGGTACAGGTCGTCGCTCCCCTGCGGTCCGGCCGACAGCGCCGCGAGCTGGATCGCGGCGCAGCCGAGCAGGATCAGCGGGACAGCGAGGCGGCGGCTGATGCCGAGCACCAGCCACGCCCCTACGGCGAACGCCGCCCAGAGAAGGGCGTAGCTCGGCAGCGGCGCCGAGTACCGCTGCACCCAGTAGGCGGTCACCGCCGTCAGCACGGCCGCAGCGACGACCGCCCCGGTCACCCGGACCCAGCCACCCCCCGGCCGCCCCCGCACCCAGGCAGCCTGCGGCCGGCCTTCCCGCGCCCGCCCGGCCCGCAGCCGCCCGGCCGCCATCTGCCCAGCTCGCATCCATTGGCCCACCCGCCGAACGCTGTCAGCCGAGGCGTCCCCGGGGAAGCGGACCGGCCGCGCCGTAAGCATTCGTTAAGGCCCCGGTTTGGCTGGCCGGCTGAGCACGGCAAACCAGCGACCGGAGTCCGACCAGCTCTCGGTCACCCGCAGGTCCGCGGCCGCGGCCAGCGTGACGAGCTGGTCGGCGCCGATCCAGGCCCAGGGAAACCACGGCCCCGGACCCGCCTCGGCCCGCAGCCGGACCTGCTCCGACCGGGACCGGGAGCCGGGCGGCCCGGCCTCCGCGACCACCGAGCCCTCGGGCCGCAGCAGGTCCCTGACCCGGCGCAGCAGCGCCTCCGGATCGCCGCCTATGCCGATGTTGCCATCGGCCAGCAGGACCGTCGACCAGCGCCCGGTCCCCGGCAGGTGACCGAATACGTCGCGCTCCAGGGCCATTGCGCCCGATGACCGCGCCAGCCGGACCGCCTGCGGCGTGATGTCGATGGCAAGCGCGGGGACGCCGCGCTCGGCCAGCGCGACAGTCAGCCGTCCCGGGCCGGCGCCGACATCCAGGGTCGGCCCGGCGCAGCGGTCCAGCACCGACTCATCGCCGGGCGCCGCGCGCAGCCAGCGCTGGACGGGCAGCGGGCTCGCGGTCCCGTCGGCATGCTCGATCTCGGGGACGACCGTGCCGATGAGGGCCTGCTCGTAGAGCTCGCCGATCATCTGTCTCCTGCCCCTCCGCGAGTACCGGGCACGGGTCGCGCCGCAGCCTGCCACGAGGCCGACAGCCTAACGGCGGCACCCGCGAGCCGACCCTTACGAAGCCGTGACGTATCGCCAGATCGCCGGCAATGCTGGCCAGGCCCGTTAGCGTGGGGACTAGCTGCGCCGCAACGCGCGGCCAGGGGGGACCCGATAGCGAGGTATCCGATGCTCAGTAACCCGGATCCGCCAGGCCGGATCATGGTCGTGGATGACGACGCGACCCTGGTCGACGTGGTCGGGCGGTATCTGCACCGGGACGGCCACCTGGTGGAGTGCGTGCCCGACGGGTACGCGGCGCTGCGCCGGGTCGCGGAGGAGCCACCGGACCTGGTGATCCTGGACCTGATGCTGCCGGGCATCAGCGGCCTGGAGGTGTGCCGGCGGCTGCGGGAGCATTGGCCGATCCCGATCGTGATGCTGACAGCCCTCGGCGAGGAGACCGACAAGGTCGTCGGCTTCGAGACGGGTGCTGACGATTACGTGACCAAGCCGTTCAGCCCGCGCGAGCTCACCATGCGCGTCCGGTCGGTGCTGCGCCGGGCCAGGGGCGGCGGCCTGCCCGGAACGCCGCCCCTGGGCGTGCTCAGCGATGGCGACCTCGAGGTCGACCTGGGGGCCCACGAGGCCCGGCTCGGCTCGGCGTTCATCGCCCTGACCTCGCGCGAGTACGACCTGCTGGTGTTCTTCATGCGCCATCCGCGGCAGGCGTTCACCCGCGAGGAGCTGCTGGAACAGGTGTGGAACTGGTCGTTCGGCGACACCTCGACGGTCACCGTGCATGTGCGCCGGCTCCGCGAGAAGCTCGAGGCCGACCCGACGCTGCCGCGGCGGATCGTCACGGTCTGGGGCGTGGGTTACAGGTACGAACCGGAGGAAGCATGATCTCAGCGTCCGACCTGTGGACCGTCTGCTACACAGTCGGCGGGGTCGCGCTCGTGGTAACCCTCACCGGCCTGGTCGTCCTGCGGCTGGTCGCGGCCCGGTCGGTCGCGACGATCCTGACCGTGATCGCGGCGGTCACGGTCGCGGCCACGCTGGTCGGCGTGGTCCTCATCGCCCGCGAGATGCTGATCAAGCAGAGCGACCTGGACGTGGTCATGGCGGTGGTCGTCATCGCGGGCATCGCGGGCTTCGGCGTCTGCCTGCTGATCGGCAGGCGGCTGTCGGCGGCCAGCCGCCTGCTGCTGGGCGCGGTGCAGGAGGTGGGCCGCAGCGGGGAGTATCACCGGCCGTCAGCCGTGCTCCCGGCCGAGCTGACCGGCCTGTCGGACGCCCTGGCCCTGGCCCACACCCGGCTGGCCGAGGCCAGGGACCGCGAGCGCGCGCTGGAAGCCAGCCGCCGGGAGCTGGTCGCGTGGGTCAGCCACGATCTGCGAACGCCGCTGGCGGGCCTGCGGGCCATGGCCGAGGCGCTGGAGGACGGCGTGGTCTCCGATCGCCTGACGGTCGGCAGCTATCACACCCAGATCCGCAAGGAAACCGACCGGCTGACGCTCATGATCGATGACCTGTTTGAGCTGTCTCGTATCCACGCCGGCGCCCTGCGGCTGTCGCGGCGGCCCGTCGGCCTCGGCGAGCTGATCGGCGAGGCGCTGACCAGCGCGGAGCCGCTGGCGCGGGCTAAAGGAGTGCGGCTGCACGGGTCGTGGGGGGCCTGCCGTCCGGTTATGGCCGATACCGCCGAGGTCGGCCGGGCCCTGCGCAACCTGGTCACCAACGCGATCCGGCACACGCCATCGGACGGCGCGATCGAGGTGCTGGGGGACGAGGACTCCGGCATGGCGACGGTCAGCGTATCCGACTCCTGCGGCGGGATTCCCGCCGAGCACCTGCCGCGGGTCTTCGACGTGGCCTTCCGGGGCGAGACCGCCCGGACACCGGGGCCTACCGAGGGCGCCGGCCTCGGACTTAGCATCGCCCGCGGCATCATTGAGGCTCATGCCGGGCAGATCGCGGTGCGCAACGCGGGCACCGGCTGCCAGTTCATGATCCGGCTGCCGCTGGTGTCCGCGGCCGGGTTCCCCCGCCCGGCGCGCCCGGCCCCGCCGCGGCTGGCCCAGCCGGCCGGGTACGACTTCCTCGACCGCTCCGCCGGCCTGGTCGACCGCTGACGATCCTGGGCGTTACAGCACAGCGCGCAGCAGGGCGGTGCAGGCCACCGCGGCCACGATGCAGGTCAGGTGCGACCGCCGGGCGACGCGCAGCCCGACGGCGACGCCCAGGCCGGGCAGCACCGTCCAGTCGAAGGCCTGCCAGTACTGCCCGAGCAGGTCGACGACCAGCAGGCCGGCCAGCAGCGCGGCCGGCAGGGCCTCGACCAGCGACTGGGCCCAGGGGGAGAACTCGCGGTCGGCCAGCACGGCCGGCCCGGCCGCCTTGTAGCCGAAGTTGATGACCGCGAGCGCGACCACGGCCACGATCATGATCATCATGGCGACTGGTCCGTCCTGGCCTGGCCCGCGCGGGGTTCCCGGTGAGCCACCAGGGTGAGCAGCACGGCCGACGCGGCCAGCAGCAGCGCTGCGCCGCCCGGCAGGAACCGGCTCGCGACGCCGGCGACGGCCGCCGCCGTGAGCGCGACTGGCACGAGCCGCGGCCGGGCCGCCAGCGCGTCGATCAGCAGCACGGCGAAGAAGCCGGGAAACACCAGGTCGAAGCCGGCCGTGTGGATGACCGACGTGGACGGCACGGCCAGCGCGCCGATCGCCGTGCCCGCCACCCAGGCCGGCCACTGCACCAGCGTGGCCGCGATCAGCACGGCGCGGTCGATGCTCCCGTCGGGACGCTGCGCGGCCACCCAGGAGCCATCGACAACAGCCTGCCCCTCGACCGCCCGCCGCCAGCGTCCGCCGCGCAGCTGGCGCGCGGTGGCCGCGGCCATCGGCACGAAGCGCAGGTTGATCAGCGACGCGCTGGCCAGGGCGGTGACGAGGCCACCGCCCGCCAGCCCCGTCACCAGCGCGAACTGGGCCGAGCCGGAGAACACCAGCAGCGACATCGCGATCGTCAGGGCCGCCGGCCAGCCATGGGTGACGGCGAACGCGCCGAAGCTGACGGCCAGCAGGAACGAGCCGGCGGCCAGCCCGGCTCCGACCCTGAAGCCCGCGCGCCAGCCGCCGGCGGGCAGCGAGGTGGTAGTCATCTCTGCACCATACATGCTCTAAAGCTATTTAGACCATGTAAGGTAGTGGCCATGAGCGGCACTGATCAGCGGGCCTACACCTGGAGCCGGATCGGCGGCCATCTCGCGCTCGACCTCTGCAACACCGTGTCCTGGCGGCTGGACGCCGCCGCCGCGATCGAGCGCCTCACCGACCCGGCGGTCCTGATCGACTGGTTCTGCGCGCTGACCGGCATCGCCGCCGACAGCGCTGCCCGGACCCGGCTGACCGCGGACCTGGCCGCCCATCCCGGCCGGGCGGCCCAGGCGCTTGCGGACGTGCGGGAGCTGCGCGAGGCGACGATCCGCCTCGTCGACGCTCATCTGGACTCAGCCCCGGCCCGGCCCGAGGACATCGCCACGGTGTCCCGCGCCTGGCGGGCCGCGCTGGCCGACGCTGACTTCCCGGCCTCGCTGCCGCTGCGCCCGGCCATCGACCCGTCGACCGCGCCGCTGGTCGCGGCCAGCCTGGCCCAATCCGCGGCCGACCTGCTCGGCGGCCCGGACCTGTCCGCGCTGCGCCGCTGCGACGGCGCTGGCTGCGGGTGGCTGTTCCTCGACACCACCCGCAACCACAGCCGGCGGTGGTGCGACCCGCTCGACTGCGGCAACCGGGCCCGGGTGCGCAATTACGCCCGGCGGCACCGCGATGCGGGGCCCCCCGCCGACGCCGAGCCGCGGCCCGCGGGCTAGCCGGCCCGCAGGCCGAGCTGCGGCGTGCGGGACGGGCCGCGCAGCTGCGCGCGGGCGAACTGCGCCATCCCGTCGCTGAACGCGGTCCGCGCGCGGAGGCCCAGCTCCGCGGCGGCCAGCTCCGGCGAGGCCACGACGTGCCGGACGTCACCCAGCCGGAACTCGCCGGTGACCTGCGGGGCCGGCCCGCCGAAGGCGTCGGCCAGCGCGGCCGCCATCTCGCCGATGGTGTGCGGCTGGCCGCTGGCGACGTTGTAGGCGCGCAGGCGGCCGGGCTGGCCGGCTTCCAGGGCGGCCAGGTTCGCCGCGGCCACGTCGGCGACGTGCACGAAGTCCCGCCGCTGCGCCCCGTCCTCGAACACCCGCGGCGCCCGGCCCGCCTCCAGCGCCGACCGGAAGATGGCCGCGACCCCCGAGTACGGCGTATCCCGCGGCATACGCGGGCCGTAAACATTGTGGTAACGGAGAGCTACCGCCGAGCCACCCGTCAGCCCGGTCCAGACTCCGGCTAGCTGCTCCTGGGCCACCTTGCTGATCGCGTAGACGTTACGCGGGTCCAGCGGCGCCGACTCAGGCACGACCGTCATGCGCAGGTCCGAGCCGCAGCGCGAGCAACGGGGCTCGAACCGGCCCTGCTCCAGGTCTGCCCGCTCGCGCGCCGGCGGCCGCACCGCCCCGTGCTCCGGGCAGGCGTAGCCGCCCTCGCCGTAAACGACCATCGAGGACGCCAGGACCAGCCGCGGCACCTCGCGCCGTCCCATGGCCTCCAGCAGCACGGCGGTGCCCGTGACATTGACGCCGCAGTAGGGCGGCAGGTCGGAGAGGTCCACGCCCAGTCCGACCAGGGCGGCCTGATGACACACAGCGTCCACGCTGTCGAGAGCCCGCTCGACCACCCGCGGATCCCGGATGTCCCCGGTGACCAGCTCCGCCTCGGGCGGCCAGTAAGCCGGCCGGCCGTCGTGCACCTCCGGAGTCAGCGAGTCGAGCCCGCGGACGTCATGGCCGGCGGCCAGGGCGGCGTCAGTAACGTGCGAGCCGATGAACCCGGCCGCGCCGGTGATGAGGATGCGCATGCCTGCAGGCAAGCATGGCCGGGCGCCGGCCGCTGCGGCGCCGCAAGATCCGTCACAATTCCGTAAGGGTCGATGACGCTCCGCCGCCACTAGGGTGCCGATCATGCTGACCGACGTGATTCTCCCCTGCCTCAACGAGGCGGGCGCCCTGCCGTGGGTGCTGGACAGGATGCCGCCCGGCTACCGGGCGATCGTGGCCGACAACGGCTCCGACGACGGCTCGCCCGAGATCGCCGCCCGGCACGGGGCCCAGGTGGTGCACGTTCCCCAGCGCGGCTTCGGCGCAGCCTGCCACGGCGGCCTGCTCGCCGCGACCAGCGACCTGGTCTGCATCATGGACGCGGACGGATCGCTCGACCCGGCGGAACTCCCGCTGATCGCCGGCCCGGTCCGGGACGGCTCCGCGGATCTCACCCTCGGGGCTCGCCGCCCGGAGGGCCACGGTGCCTGGCCGCTGCACGCCCGCCTCGGCAACCGGGCCATCGCCGGCGCGGTCCGCCGCCGCAGCGGAGTGCGGCTGAGGGATCTCGGCCCCATGCGCGCGGCCCGCCGCGCCGACCTGGTCGGCCTGGGCATCCGCGACCGCAGGTTCGGCTACCCGCTCGAGATGGTCGTCAGGGCCGCCGCGGACGGCTGGCGGATCGCCGAGCTGCAGGTGCCCTACCGGCCGCGGACCGGCAAGTCGAAGGTCACCGGCACGGTGGGCGGGACGCTGCGGACCGTGCGCGACATGCGCAAGGTCCTGGCGGCGGCATGACCGGCGCCGGAGTACCCGCCGGAGTACCCGCCGGAGTACCGGCCGGAGGGCCGGCCGGCCTGCGCGCGCAGGTCGTCGTCCTGGCCAAGGAACCTGTGCCAGGCCGCGTCAAGACCCGGCTGACGCCCCCGTTCAGCCCGGCGCAGGCGGCGCGGCTGGCGGCGGCGGCGCTCGCCGACACACTGGAGGCGGCGTTCCAGGTGCCCGCGGTCCGGCACGTGGTCGCGCTCGACGGCGCACCGGGCGGCTGCGTTCCGGGCGGCTGGGACGTGATCGCCCAGCGAGGCGGCGGGCTGGACCAGCGGATCGCCGCCGCCGTCACGCAGGCGTACGCGTGGCTGCCCGTACCGGTCGTGCTGATCGGGATGGACACCCCCCAGGTCACCCCCGAGCTGCTGGAGTCGGCCATCCGCCCGCTGGCCGCCGGCACCGCGGACGCCGCATTCGGGCCCGCCGACGACGGCGGCTTCTGGCTGCTGGGGCTGCGGCGGCCGGACCCGCGGCTGGTGCTGGGGGTCCCCATGTCCACGGCGCATACCGGGGCGGCACAGCTGGCCCTGCTGCGCGCGGCCGGCCTGCGGATCCGCCAGCTGCCCCGGCGCCTGGACGTGGACACGGCGGCCGACGCGGCAGCGGTTGCCCGGCAGATCCCGTACAGCCGCTTCGCCGCCACCTTGCAGGCGATGGAGCAACAACCGGCGGCGTAGCGAGGCCGATTTCATCAGTGGTTCGGCTTGGGCTGGTGGGGACCAGTCCGATCCGAACCACCGATGGATTGCACCCCTAGGAGCGGCCAGGCCTTACGACATTGTTACCGGGCGGCTCGCCAGCTGCTCCCGGGCCGGCATTGTGGCTAGCTTCGAGGTCATGACGGGGAAGCGGGGACCCGGCCGCCGCCGCGCGGCCGGCCGTGCCGAGCGGCGGCCTGCTCGGCCACAGGCGGCCGGCCGGGAAGGAGACCGCCCGGCTACTCGCGCACGGCGGCCCGGCCGGCTGCGCGCAGCCGGCCGCGAGGCGTTCCTGGTGCTGCTCGCCGGGGCCGCCGCCGGGCTGGCCGCCGCAGGCGCGGCGCGGCGCGCCCGGGCGCCGACGCGTCGCGCGGCCGCCGCGCGACGCCCTGCCACCGGCCAGCCGGACCGGGCCAGGGAGCTACCGAACACAGCGGCGGCCCCGCAGAACCCAGCACCGGGTCCCCGGAGCGCCGGGGCCGTCCTGTCCCGGCTGCTGAGCTACCCGCCGCCCGGCCCGTTCCGGCCCAGCACCTGGCGCAGCCCGCTGCGCGGCCTGTGGCTGACCTCAGTGCTGGGCCTGGTCCTGCTGGGCGGCCTGGCCGTCGTGGCCATCACCGGGCTGCTGTCCTACGCCTCCTACAATCCCCGGCTGCCCGGCAACGACCAGACGCCCGGCGGCCAGCTGCTGAAGTTCTACCTCTTTTCCTGGCCCACCGACCCGGCCTGGCTGTACCGGGTCAACCAGGGGCTCCACGTCACGCTCGGCCTCGCGCTGCTGCCGGTGGTGCTCACCAAGCTGTGGTCGGTGCTGCCCAAGCTCTTCTCCTGGCCGCCGGTCCGGTCGCCAGCCCAGGCCGTGGAACGACTGAGCCTGGTCATGATCGTCGGCGGCGTGCTGTTCGAGTTCGCCACCGGGATCGCGGACATCCAGAACTTCTACGTCTTCCCGTTTTCCTTCTACACCGCCCACCTGTACGGCGCCTGGGTCTTCATCGCCGGGTTCGTGACCCACGTCATCCTCAAGTTCCCGCACCTGCGGGCCGGGCTGCGGTCCCGCAGCCTGCGGCGGGAGCTGCGCACGCCGCTGTCGGCGACCCGGCCCGAGACCCCGGACCCGGCCGGCCTGCGGGCGGCGGCACCCGCGGCGCCCACCATCTCGCGGCGCGGGCTGCTGGCCGCGGTGACCGGCGGATCGCTCACCCTGGCCGGGCTGGCGGCCGGCCAGTCCATCGGGGGCTGGACGCGGCGAACCGCCCTGTTCGCGCCGCGCGGCCTGTCGGCCGCCCAGTCAGGCGAGCTGCCCGTCAACCGGACGGCGGCCACCATCGGCCTGACCGATGCCGACGTCGGCCCGGCCTACCGGCTGGTGCTCGTCGGCTCCCGGCAGGTCTCGCTGACCCGGGACCAGGTCGCGGCCCTGCCGCAGCAGTCGGCGGTACTGCCGATCGCCTGCGTGGAGGGCTGGTCGGTGGCCGCCCGGTGGTCCGGCGTGGCACTGACAGACCTGGCGCGGCTGGCGGGCGTGAACTATCCCGTCGGCGCGCTCGTTGAGTCCATCGAGCGGAAGGGCTCCTTCAGGACGGCCGACCTGTCCGCCGCACAGGTCAACGACCCGCGGTCGATGCTCGCGCTGCGGGTCAACGGCGCGGACCTGCCGCGCGACCATGGCTACCCGGCCCGGACGGTCATCCCGGCCGCGCCCGGCGTGCACAACACGAAGTGGGTTAACAAGATTACTTTCACGGAGCAGGCATGAGGGGCCTGACCGGCCGGGTGCGCCGCTGGTACGGCGCGCATCCGCTGCACTTGCTGGCCCTGCTGGCGGCCTTCGCCCTGGCCGGCTACGCGCTCAGCGCCGTCGTCGCCGCAGGCCAGTGGCGCGGCTTCGCCGCCTGGTTCCTGGTCGCCATCGTGGCTCACGACCTGCTGCTCTTCCCGCTGTACTCGCTCGCCGACCTGTCGCTGCGCCGCCTGCTGCCCGGGCGGCCCGGCCGGAGCGAGGGCGCGCGGCCATCAGCGCCGGAGCCACCCTGGCCGCCGGTCCTCAACTACGTGCGCGTGCCGGCCGCGTTCTCGCTGCTGCTCCTGCTGGTGTGGTTCCCGCTGATCCTGGGCCTGTCGGCAGGCACGTATCACCGCGCCAGCGGCCTGACCGCCGCGCCCTACCTCGGGCGCTGGCTGGCGGTCACGGGCTTGCTGTTCCTCGCGTCGGCCGCCGCCTACGCTGTCGCGCTGCGCCGGGCCGCGGCCCGGACGCGAGCGCAGGCAGCGGCCGTCACGGCGGGGCGCGGTCGCTGACGTGCGGGTTTCGTCAGGGGCGCCGCGATGTGACGATGGAGTAGTGGCCGTCGCACCGAGAGTGAGCCAGCCGTGCGCTTCCTGAGCCCCCGGGTGCGCTGGCGCTGGGTCGTCGTGGTCTGCGGCGTCGCGGTACTGTGCGCCATCCCGGGGATCGTGGCGGCGCTCCCGGTTCCCGGTTCGCCGATCACCGCCGCCGCGCTGCGCGCCCGCATCCTGGCTTCCGGCAGGCTGCCCTACGAGGGATACGTCGAGAGCACGGCGAACTTCGGCCTGCCGTCGCTGCCGGACCTGTCCGACGTCAGCAAGCTCCTGGATGGCACCACCGAGCAGTACGCCTGGTACCGCTCACCCGCCCACTGGCGCGCCGACACTCTCGGGACAGCCGCGGAGAACGACGTCTATCAGGTCTGCCACCACACCTACCTGTGGTACCAGGCGGGCAACCTGCTCACCCGGGTGGCCGGCAGCCAGCCCGTCCGGCTGCCGCGTGCGGCCGACCTGCTGCCCCCGGCGCTGGCCGTCCGCCTGCTCAGGCTGGCCGCTCCCGCCGATCACCTGTCCCGGCTCCCCTCGCTGCGGATCGCGGGGGTGGACGCCGCCGGGCTGCGGCTCGTGCCGGTGAGCCCGATCACGACGGTGGGCGCGATCGAGGTCTGGGCCGACCCGGCTACCGGCCTGCCCGTCGCGGTGAAGATCTACCCGCGCGGCGCCAGCCAGCCGGTCCTGGCCAGCAGCTTCCTCCAGTTCAGCTACCACCGCCCGGCGCTGACCACCGTCATCCCGCACCCGGCGCCGGGCGTCGACCAGGCCACGGCCCGGCTCTCGTCGCTGAACGGCATCCTGGACGGCGGCGGGCATCCGTGGCCGCCGGAGCTGGGCGGCCTGCGGCTGACCGCGACGCCTGCGGCGCTCGACGGCGTGGCGTTCTACGGCAGCGGGTTCGCCCGCCTGGCCCTGCTGCCGCTTCCCGAACGGACCGGCCCGCAGCTGGTGCGGGCTGCCACCTCGGCCGGCGCCGGCGCGGTCACGCTGCCCGGCGGAACCGGCGTGCTCGTGCAGACACCGCTGCTGACCGTGCTGCTGGCCAGCTCGCAGCGGTTCGGCGGGCTGACATTCCTGTTCGCCGGGCCCGTGACGGCGGCGGCGCTGGAGCATGCCGCGGGTGACCTGCTGACACTGATCGCGAGGGCACCATGATCATCACACGGTCGCTGACGAAGCGGTTCGGGAGCTTCCTGGCCGTCGATCAGGTCAGCCTGGACGTCCGTGAAGGCGACCGGTACGGATTCCTGGGTCCCAACGGATCCGGCAAGACGACGGTGATCCGGATGCTGCTCGGCCTGGTCTACGCCACCAGCGGCCAGATCGAGGTCCTGGGCCAGCCGATGCCGGCCAGCGGGCCGCAGGTGCTGGCCCAGGTCGGCTCGCTGGTCGAGGGCCCGTCTGCTTACCGGCATCTGTCGGGGCGGGCGAATCTCGTCCTCATCGACGCCGCCGGACCGGGCGGCGGGCGGCGCAGCCGCCGGACCCGGATCGAGGAGGCGCTCGACCGGGTGGGACTGGCCGGGATCGACAACCGCGCGGTGGCCAAGTACTCCCTCGGCATGCGGCAGCGGCTCGGGCTGGCCGCGGCGCTGCTGCGGGCGCCCCGCCTGCTGATCCTGGACGAGCCGGCCAACGGCCTGGACCCCCGCGGCATCCGCGAGATGCGCGACCTGATGACCGCCCTCAACCAGGCTGGCACCACCATCTTCCTGTCCAGCCACCAGCTCACCGAGGTCGAGCAGCTGTGCACCCGGGTCGGCATCATCGACCGCGGGCGGCTCATCCTGCAAGAGGACCTGGCGGCGCTGCAGGCACCGACCGGCCGGATCGTGGTGCGCAGCACCGACCCGGGCCGGGTGGCCGCGGCGCTGGACGGACAGGTGCAGCACCGCGACGGCGACCTGCTGATCGTGGCTGCGCCGGACCCGGCGGCGCTCAATGCCCGCCTGGTCGCGGCCGGCATCCCGGTCGACGAGCTGCGACCTGAGCGGCGCTCGCTGGAAGACCTGGTGCTCTCCCTGACCAGCGCCGGCGCGGACCGCGTGGACCGGCCCGCCGGGCCCGCGGCCGCGGCTGGCTCCGAGCCGGAGGACGGGGCCAGCTCCGGGCCCGAGGCCGGGCCCGGCGAAGCAACCGCGGCTGACCTGACGGAGGGCGGCTCCAGATGATCAGGGTCGAGCTCGTGAAGCTGGCCCGCCGGCCGCGGAACTGGGTCAGCCTGGCCCTCCTGTGCGGCCTGCCGGTGCTCGTCGCGGTGTTCGTCGCCGTCACTCACCTGGCGCCGCCGCCCGGTCAGGGACCGGCCCTGCTCTCGGATGTGCTGTCCAGCGGATCGCTGTACCCCGCGGCGGCGCTCGCCATCGTGCTGCCGGTCTTCCTGCCGATCGCCGTCGCCGTCATCGGCGGTGACTCCATCGCCGGCGAGGCCGGGTCGGGCATGCTCCGGTACCTGCTGGCCAGGCCGGTCGGCCGGGCCCGGCTGCTCACGGCCAAGCTCGTCGCGGTCATGGCGTACGTGCTGACGGCAGTGGTCCTGGTCGCGGTGACCTCCTACGTGACCGGGATCCTGCTGTTCGGCTCGCAGCCGGTCGCGGCCTCCCCCGGCGGCGTGACGGCGCCGAACATTGCCGCAACCTCGCTGTCGGGCTCCGGGATCACGCCGGCCGAGCTACTGCTGCGCATCCTGGGCGCGGTGGCGTTCATCGCGGTGTCCATGCTCGGAGTCGGGGCGATCGCGCTGTTCCTGTCCACCGTCACCGACTCCTCGCTCGGAGCCGCCCTGGGCGCGCTGGCCGCCCTGATCACCAGCCAGGTGCTGGTCACGCTGAACTCCGCCTCGGCCATCGCTCCGTACATGCCCACCCGGTACTGGCTGGCCTGGCTCGACTTCTTCCGCGACCCGATCCTGTGGCGCAACATCGACCGCGGCCTGGCCGTCCAGGCGGTCTACGTCGCGGTGTTCCTGGCCGCCGCCTGGGCCCACTTCGCGACGAAGGACATCGCGAGCTGATCGCGGGCAGCCCGCCGCGGTCGTCAGCCTGGGCAGTCCGCCCGGGCCGGGTGCCGGATCGGGCCCGCCCCGATGGCCTGGAGCACCATCGCGGTGACCGCCGGGCTGGTCGGCAGCTGCGAGTGGCTGATCTGCTGCCCCGGGCAGACCGACTGGATGGGCACGTCGATCGCGCCTGCCAGCCGCGCTGAGTCCGGCGGGGTAACGGTCTGGTCGTCGGTCGTCCACAGCGACAGCCAGGGAAGATGTCCGGGTGCTCCGGCGGCCAGCCCGGCCAGCAGGCTGCTGCCGGGCACCAGCTGGGCGCAGGCGGCGGGACAGGCGCCGGGCGCGAATCCCTGCGCCGTGGTGGCGAGCGTCGTTCCGTGGAACGGAGAGCCGAGCGTGATCACCCGGCGGGCCTTGCGGTCGCCGTTGTCCCCGCGGGCCCACACCAATGTGGCGACCCCGCCCGCTGAGTAGCCGATGACGTCAACGGAAGGCGCCCCGCCGCGCAGCGCGCGGGCGACCGCGGCATCGAGCACCCCGGCGTCGCGCACCAGGCTGCCCGTGCCGTTACCGGGCAGGCGGACCACCGTGGCCCTCCGGCCTGTGGCCCGGATGTGGCCGGCCAGCACCGACAGGGCACTGGTACTGCCGCCATAGCCGGGGACCAGCAGCACTGGTCCGGGCTTGCCCTGCGCCGGATACCCGGCCGGCAGCCGGGGCCGGCCGGCGATGACGGCCACGGCCAGCGCGCAGCCGCCCGCGACGACCAGCGCAACCACTCCGGCGAGAAAGAACCTGCGGCGGGGGGCCAGACCGCGGAACCAGGCTGTCATGCGCGCCGCGCCGACTGCGATCGATGGTGGTGCATAGCTGCCAAGGTAACGGGAGGGCCAGGCCAGCGGCACCCGCCATGGGGCTTCTTACCCACATGGCCCACCGCAATAGGCACTTTCATGTAAGTCTATAACGGCCGCACGCCGCTATTATCAGAGCCCCGGATGATGAAGTTATTACCGAAGTATGACCAGTGCGGCAAGCCGGGCCATCAAGCATTCCTAATCTGCTAGGGACTCGTCCCCGGCGAATAGCTTCCGGCTGGCGCGATCAGCGGACCATGACTCCGTCCGAACGGGCACGCCTTCCCGGCTTCCCTGACGCATAGTCCTAGCTGGGGTAACTACCTTGCGTCCCGAATTGCTTACTATAGGTGGCAGCGGTGATTCGGATATCTGGTCCTAAATCAGACAAAATTACTAATATTTCGATTCGGTATCACCGGCTATCTCCTAGGTCTACTGTGACCTTCTGGGAGCGGGTCCCGAGAGAGAGATGTTGCCATGTCTTATCGGCGAGTCGCCAAGTCTTACCGGAGAAGTATCGCCCGCCGTTATCGGCAATTGGAGGAGCGGCCACGGCGTCGCCTGGCGGCGGTGGCCGGACTCATGGTCGTGGTACTGGCAGTGGGAATGGCGCTCCTGATCGCTCCCCACTTCGCGGCCACGCTCAGCGCCTCGAGCAACGCGAACCTGGCCAGTGCCTGCGTCTCGCCTTCCGCGAGCGCGTCGGTCTCGCCTTCCGCGAGTGCCTCGGTGACCCCGGCGACGGCGATCGCGGGGGCCACGGCCACATCGGCAGCCGCGACCGGTGCGCGAGTTCCCGGCGGCCGGCATCGGCACTTCCCGATTGCCGTCCCCAGCCTGACCGCACCTGTCGCCACCGCACCGGCCACCACGGGACCCGCCACTACCGCGCCGGCCACCACCGCGCCGTCCACCACGGCCTCCGCCATTCCGGCTCCTACCTCGCCCGGCACCACGGCCACGGCCGCTCCGACCTCGACGGCCGTCGCCACAGTCACCCCGACCACCACGGCCACGGCCACCCCGACCACCACGGCTGTCCCGGCGCCCACGCCGACGGCCGCCTCGACGCCCTGCCCGTCGCCGACGCCGACCACGCCGGTCGCGGCGGCGAACACGAGCTGCGCGATCATCGTGCCGGCGGACCCGCTGAGCGCGACCGGGCTGGCCACGCCCTGGCAGCTCACCGGCACGGACGGCGCGACGCCGGAGGCATCTGGCTGCAACATGGCCAACAACGCGAACCTCGGGGCCTTTGTCCAGGCGACCATCCTCAACCCGGCCAACGGGGCCCTGCAGGTGTACGAGCCGCTGGTCATCACCCAGGGCACGACGCCAGCGGCCGCGCCAGTAGTGCCGACCCTGCCGGCCGGCGCGATCGTCACGATTGACGTCGGCTTCAACGGCACCAGCCTCAGCCAGGTGGGAGCCACCCCCGACGCCCTCCAGCAGGGCAAGTGCGTGGACGGCCTGAACGGGTCGATCTTCGGCCAGGTGTCCTTCTGCAACGGCGCCGCCTTCTTCCGGGCGGCCCATCGCGCCGAGGCGCAGGGCAAGCTCGTGGTGCCGTCGGCCGGCATCTCGCCGAAGACGGGCCAGGCCTGCCCGACGACGCGGGACTTCAACATGGTCGACCAGGACCCGAGCGACAACGTGACGACCGCGTACCTGCTCACCGCGGCCGGGCTGACCGCGCAGGACAACGCGGCCAACGCCGCTGCCCTGGCCGGCGCAACGCCCATCGTCAACGGCAGCGATAACAAGCTGCTGGCCGCGTTCCTTGACCCGATTCTCGGCTGCACGCCATTCCAGGCGCCGGACCTGTCCGCGGACGGGACGCCCGGCACCTCGCAGGTCCTGAACGAGATGTCGGCGGCCAGGAGCCAGGCGGCACCCGCCGCGCTGATCCCCGAGAACGACGAGATGGTGCTGGTCAACAACGCCTTCAGCGTCGCGAAGACCAACCTGTACCGGTCGGAGATCGGCCAGCCGCTGATCCGGTTCCGGAACAGCCGGAGGGACACCCCGGCCATGTTCTGCCAGAACATGGTCAACATCCAGACCCCGTTCCTGAACACCAGCCAGGCCCTGCTGGCCACCGATGCCTCACCGGTGCCGGCGGTGGGCAACAACCTGTTCACCTTCCTGGCCAACCGGCTCAGCATGTCCTTCGCCAACCTCGGCTGCCAGAACTACGGGCTGACCAATCCGGTGACGGTCACCCTCGACGTCAACGGCGTGGCGACGGCGGCGACGTTCACCACCATGCCGCAGACGGCGACCGCGGGACCGGGCGGCGGGACCGGCCCGGGCGGGCCGGGCGGGCCGCCCGGGCCGAGGCATCGGCGGGGCCGCCACCACCACCGGCTGATGGACCCGTCCGGGATGTAACCCGCCTGCCCGATCCGGGCAGCATCACCCTCATGGCGCGGCGGTCCAGGGATATCCCTGGACCGCCGCGCCATGAGCATTTCCGGCCGCGCCGCCGGAAATGACGCGCGCGGGCTAGATCTTACGATCCGCGAACCCATGCGCGGATAAGCCCTGAATGACCCGCTGCACTACTAACGTCATTCACGCGATCAGTTATGCACACAGCAGTGGATCACCGTGAACGGCTGTCAGCCGTTGCGGAGGAGGTGGATGACGCTAGCCGCAGTTGTGATGCCAGCTTGGGGAGCGGACCCAGAAGCGAGGTATCAGATGGGAAAGGGATCTTCGTGAAAGCGAGACATGAAGGAGAGCGTCCACACCGGCGCGGTGCATTCGGGCACGGTGCATTCGGGCACGGTGCATTCGGGCACGGGCCCAGGGTCAGCCGGAAGATGGCGATAGCGGCCATCGGCGCGGGCGGCGTCGCGCTCGGCGGGATACTCGTCAGCGTCCTCGTCCCGCACGGGCCAGCCAAGATCAGCCTGTCAGCTGATGCGAGCCGGGCCCATGAGCGGCACATGTCCCAGCGCCGTGAGACGGACAGCCAGATGAGCCAGCGGCATCGCCGGAGCCACTGGGTGTTCAGCACGATCAACAATGCGAATGATCCCACGTTCAATCAGCTGCTGGGCATCAACAACCGCGGCCAGATCTCCGGGTACTTCGGATCCGGCGCAGCGGGGCACCCGAACAAGGGCTACCTGCTGATCATGGGACGCCACCGGACGCGCTACCAGAACGAGAACGCTCCCGGCGCCCTGCAAACGCAGGTCACCGGGCTGAACGACCTTGGCGTCACGGTCGGCTTCTGGTCAGGCCAGAACACTGCCAGCCAGAGCAACGACAACTTCGGCTTTTACCGCTGGGGCGGCCACTTCGCCACGGTCAACTTCCCGACCGCGAACAACGCGTCGCCGCCCGTCAATCAGCTCCTCGGAGTGAATGACTCCAACATCGCGGTCGGCTTCTACACCGACGCGCAGGGGAAAAACCACGGTTATATCTACAACATTGCCCGGCACAGGTTCCGCATTGTCAAGATCATTGGCGCGACCAGCGCAACCGCTTCGGGCATCAATAACCGCGACGACATCGTCGGCTTCTACACCGACGCCGCCGGGATGACTAAGGCGTTCGTCCGCCACTGGTTCGGCAGGCGCACCACGCTGGCTTATCCGGGCGCCTCCGCAACCCAGGCCTTCGGCATTAACGACTTCGGTGAGGTAGCCGGCAGCTACACGACCGGCAGCGGCAGCAGCGCCAAGACCTACGGATTCACCTGGACCCGCCGGCGCGGCTTCCGCTCGATCAGCGATCCGCGCGGCGTCGGCGCCACGACCGTCAATGGCGTGAATAACGCGGGCGACCTGGTCGGCTTCTACACGGACGCCGCCGGGAACACCGACGGCTTTCTCTGGGCCACCAGGCATCATAGGGCGCCGTTCGCTCCGATGCCGCCCGCCAGCCCCACCATGATGCCCGCCCCGACCATGTCAGCCATGCCGACCATGACTCCGATGCCCACCATGACCCCGATGCCGAGCAAGTCGGCGATGCCGACGATGTCCCCGACGACCATGCCGTCAGCCGCGCCGCCGTCGACGCCGGCGCCCGCCCCGACATCGAGCGCATCGCCGCCGGGAGGCCCCTGGTAAGCCGGCGAGCGAGGAGGAGCGGGGCAGCGGGGCGACTGAGTGGCGGGGCGGCCGGGGCTGGGACCCGGCCGCCCCGCCGCCCTTTCCTGGCCCGCAGGCGAGAACCGGACGCAGCCCCGTTCCCCGGGCGGGTATTAGCATCGCGGTCATGCGGCACGAATCCTGCACGGTAGTGGCCCTGGTCACCGCGGCTCCTGCCCCGGTGGGCGAGCCGCTGCTGGCCGAGCTGGACAGCCTGGCCAACGTCTCGATCGTGCGGCCGTCGGCGCCCGAGGATGACGTGGTCGAGTCGGCGGCCCTGGCGCTGGGCCAGGCGGCGCGCAGATCGTCACCGTTCGCCCTCGTGCCCGCCGATCCGCTCGCGGCCGTAGCCGAGCAATGGCAGGCCATGTGGGACTTGTCCCGCAACGGGATTACCGCGGCGGTGCTGTTTGACGAGCAGGCCGCGCATGCCCTGGCCGCCTGGCGGGCCCGGCGGTTCGAGCTGCCCGACTACTACCTGGTCCTCGCCGGCAACAGCGCACCCCCGGCCCTCCCGGACTTCTACCTGGGACCGCTGCGCGCGGCGCGCCCGCACCGGGTCGCGGTGGTCCCCGCCGCCGGAGGACCCGAGCAGGCGACCGGGGTCCGTGACGCGCTCCGCTCGCTGCGCCACGGCCCGTGGTGGCCGCCCCTGGACGAGCTGCTCGATGCCACCCGCCGGTTCTTCGCGGGCGGCCTGGCGCAGGCGGGCTCCAGCCTGGCTATGGCGCCGCGCTGATCCCGCCCAGCAGCTGGCGGACCATGGTGGGCGCCAGCTCGTCGTCCAGCAGCCCGTGGCCAAAGAAGAGCCGGTAGTAGACGGGCGCGTACAGCTCGTCCAGCGCGGCCTCCAGGTCGGTATCCGGGCGTATCTCGCCGCGCTCTATCCCGGACCGCAGGACCTCCAGGGCCACCGCCCGGCGCGGAGCCAGCCAGCGCTCGCGCAGCGACCGGGCGATGTCCGGATCGGACTGGGCGGCGGCCACGAGGGCGCGCATCAGCGGCCCGGCGGTGGTATCCCGTAGCAGCGTGATCAGGGCGCCGAGCTGCCAGGTCAGCGCCTCGCTGGTGGACAGCCCCTCGGGGATGGCCAGCGTGCCCGACACACGGTCGAGAAACCCGTCCAGCGCCACGGCCCCGCGTGACGGCCACCACTTGTAGATCGTCGCCTTGCCGACTCCCGCCCGGGCCGCGATGGCGTCCATCGTGGCCGCGGCCAGGCCGCCGCTCAGCATCAGGTCGCCGGCCGCGGCCAGGATGGCCAGCCGGGCCTTCTCACTGCGCGGCCGGCCGCGCGGCCGGCGCAGCGCGGGCTCAGTTCCGGTCATGTCCAGCCCTAGCTCCCGTGACCCGGCCGCGAAGCCGCCGGCATCCCGCCGGGACCGGCCACACCGCGCCCGGTCCCGGCGCGACGGGCGTCGCCGCGCTGGCGCGCGAGATCGTAGCCGAAGATGCACCCGGCCAGCAGCGGGAGTACGGCACCGAAGACGGTAACGCCGGCCCAGCCGTGGGTGTCATAGAGCCAGCCTGACACCGCGGACGCGATCGACCCGCCGATAAACGCCGACGTCATGTAGACGGTGTTGAGGCGGGCGCGGGCATCCTCGCGCAGCGCGTAGACGTCGCGCTGGCTGAGCACCTGAT
The DNA here is from genome assembly GCA_036510065.1 of Streptosporangiaceae bacterium. GTDB lineage: Bacteria > Actinomycetota > Actinomycetes > Streptosporangiales > Streptosporangiaceae > DASUBV01. The sequence continues at coordinate 72,548 of DATCEO010000103.1, forward strand.
GGCCCTGCACGGCGAGATCGAGCAGGACGGCGGCGCCGGCCAGCGCGATGATGCTGCCCGATCCGGCCCCGGCCAGCACGAACGCGGCGACCGCCGCGGCGATGGCCACGCCCCGGCCCAGGCGGCCGAATCCGCGGTCCCCGATGACCCCGGCGACCAGCGCGGCGGCTGCGCCTCCCGCGCCGACAAGGGCGAAGACCGCGATATGCAGCTGAGACAGGTGATGGGCGTTAATAAGTTCGTAGGCGATCGACGTCCAGAAGCAGCTGAAGGCACCGAACATCAGCGCCTGTGACGCCGACCGGCGGCGCAGCACCGGCTCCTGCGCGACCAGCTGAAGCGCCGAGCGCAGCAGCTTCCCGTACCGGACGGCCGTTCCAGGCCGGCGCTCGGGCAGGATCCGCCACAGGGCCAGCGACAGCAGCAGCATGGCCCCGGCCGAGATGAGGTAGATGCTGCGCCAGCCCCAGGCGGCCGCGGTCACGCTGGCCAGGGAGCGAGCGAGCAGGACGCCGAGCAGCAGGCCGCTCATGACCCGCCCGACGTACTTACCGCGCTGATCGGCGGGCGCGAGGTAGGCCGCGAACGGGACCAGTACCTGCACGACCACCGACGTCACGCCGATGCAGACCGACATGACCAGGAAGAGCGTGAAGTCCGGCGAGAACGCCGCCACGGCCAGCGCGACAGCCGTGATCAGCAGTGTCCGGCAGGACAGCTTGCGGTTAGCCAGCACGTCGCCCAGCGGGACGAGGAACGCCAGGCCCGCTGCGTAGCCGAGCTGGGTCGCCGTCACCACGATCGCCGCGGTGCCCTGGCTGACGGCAAAGGACCGGGCGATCAGGACCAGCAGCGGCTGGGCGTAATACAGGTTGGCGACCGTCAGCCCGCAGGCGATGGCCATAGTCAAGATCACGACGTTCAGCCCGGCCTGGCGGCGGCCGCCGGCTGGCCCCTGGCCGCTGTCGCGGTCGCAGGGCGGCAGGCTGGTCGTCGGTGTCGTGGTCACTAGCGCTCCCCCTGGATCGGCTGCCCGGTTCCCCGGCTCCTGCCTATTTTCTAGACGCTCCGTCTAGAATATACATCATGACCGTCGGCTGCGCCAGCTCGGCCCTGCCGCAGCAGGATCAGCGCTGGCTACCTGCCTTCATTAACTAGACGACGCGTTCTGGCCTGGACTCTTCCGGCCGGCTGGGCGGATCGTTCGCCCCGCGGGCGCGGCAGCCAGCCGCGCGGGTCGCCGCCGCTCCGGCGGCGAGGGCCGGCGGATACTGGACCATGACCAGTCAGGCGATCGCCGCCGTCGAGTCCGCGGGCCTGGCCCACCGCGTCATCAGGCACGGCCCCGTGCGAAGCCTGGCCGAGGCAGCCGCGGCCCGCGGCGTGGCCCCGGCCGACGTGGTGAAGACAATGGTGGTGCGGCGCGGGCCGGATGACTTCCTGTTCGTCCTGGTCCCCGGCGACCGGACCATCTCCTGGCCCAAGCTGCGCGCGCTGCTGCGGGTCAGCCGGCTGTCCATGCCCGACGCGGCGGTCGCCCGGGACGTGACCGGCTATGAGCGCGGCACCATCACCCCGCTCGGGTCGACGGTGGCGTGGCCGGTGATCGCCGACGAGCGGCTCGCCGGCCGGCAGATCTCGCTCGGCGCCGGCGAGCCCGGGACGGCGATCGTGCTCGGCGCGGACGACCTCGTCCGCGCTCTGGAAGCCACGGTCGCCGACGTCACCGATCCCGAGCCCTGAGCCCCGTTGCCGAACGGCGGCAATCCGCCGCCGAATGGCGGCATGCCCGTGCGGATAGCGGCGCCGCGCTAGCCCGGCCGGTCACCGGGCGCTGCGAGCCTGCCGGTTAGCCAGCCATGGCGGGGCCGGCTGTTATTCACTGGGACAACGGGCGGACACCCCCTTTGTTCCGGTGAGAGCCCCATCATCGTGACCGCGATCGCAAGGAGCTAGAAGATCATGGCCGACGCATCGTTCGTGCCGCTGCCGGGCAGCGAGCGCGCCCCGCTGAGCGCCGCCGAGCCGGCGGGCACCCTGGAGGGGACCGAGCGCATCGAGGTCACGCTGGTGACCCGGCGGATGGCGGATCTGCCCCGCACGGCGTCGGGGGCGCCGGCCCGGATTTCCCGCGACGAGCTGGAGCAGCAGCACGGCTCCGACCCGGCCGACCAGGCCCTGGTCGCCGAGGTGCTGACAGGCCTGGGCACCGGCATCGAGGTGGTGAGCCGGGATCCCGCCGCGCGCCTGATGACCATCAGGGGAACCGTCTCCGCGCTGTCGGCCGCCTTCGGCGCCTCGCTCAGCGTGGTCACCAGCCCCGGCCCCGGCGGCACTCCGGTCCGGCACCGGTACCGCGAGGGCGGCCTCCGGGTGCCCGTGCAGCTGGCCGGCATCATCGTCGCCGTGCTCGGCCTGGACGACCGGCCGCAGGCCCGGGCGCACTTCAGGCTGCGGACCGTGACCGAGGCCGCCGCGGCCGCGTCCTACACCCCGCCGCAGGTCGCGGCGGCCTACCAGTTCCCGGCCGGCACCGACGGCAGCGGTCAGTACGTGGCCATTGTTGAGCTCGGCGGCGGCTTCGCGACCAGCGACCTGGACGCCTACTTCACCGGCCTGGGCATTACCCCGCCCTCGGTCACCGCCGTGAGCGTGGCGGGCGGCCAGAATGTGGCCGGCCAGGACCCGTCCGGCGCGGACGGGGAGGTCCTGCTGGACATCGAGGTGGTGGGCTCGGTCGCGCCGGGCGCGGCCCAGCTGGTGTACTTCGCGCCCAACACTGACCAGGGATTCGTCGCGGCGGCCACCGCGGCGGTGCACGCTACCCCGACGCCGGCGGCGATCAGCATCAGCTGGGGCCAGTCGGAGGACTCCTGGACCGCGCAGGGCGCCGCGAGCCTGGACTCGGCCATGGCCGACGCGGTCGCGATCGGCATCACGGTGTGCGTGGCGTCGGGAGACAACGGCAGCGGCGACGGCGCCGCCGACGGCCAGCCGCACTGCGACTTCCCGGCGTCGAGCCCGCACGTGCTGGCCTGCGGCGGGACGAGCCTGCAGGCCGACCCGCAGACGGGCACGATCACCTCCGAGACGGTGTGGAACGACGGCGGCCGGGGCGGCGCGGGCGGCGGCGGGGTCAGCGATGACTTCGCCCGGCCGGCCTGGCAGGCCAGCGCCGGGGTCCCGGCCAGCCCGGCGGGCAACTCCGGACGCGGCGTCCCCGACGTGGCCGGCAATGCCGACCCGAACACCGGCTACCAGATCCAGATCGACGGCCAGCCGGCGGTGATCGGCGGGACCAGCGCGGTGGCGCCGCTGTGGGCCGCGCTGGCCTGCCGGCTGGCCCAGGCGACCGGCCATTCCCTCGGCCTGATCCAGCAGATCCTGTACGCGGGCGTCGTGCCCGGCCAGCCGGCCGCCGGGCTCCGCGATATCACCAGCGGGAACAACGGGGCCTATCAGGCCGGGCCAGGCTGGGACGCCTGCACGGGCCTCGGATCGCCGGACGGTCCGGCGCTGCTGACCCAGGTCAGTCCCGCACCCGCCGGGTAACGGCGTCACGGGCGGACGAGGCTCAGCCGCCCGGCGCGTTGCCGAGCACGGCCGGGGCGCCGAAGGGCCGCAGCACTTCCGGCACGGCCACGGCGCCCCTCTCGTCCTGGAAGTTCTCCATGATCGACAGCAGCGCCCGGGCGGTGGCGCCGGTCCCGTTGAGCGTGTGCGCGAACTCCGGCTTGCCGTCCCGCCGGAACCGGATGTTGAGCCGGCGGGCCTGGTAGTCGGTGGTGTTGGAGCAGGAGGTGATCTCCCGGTACCGCCGCTGGACCGGGAACCACGCCTCGATGTCGTACTTCTTCGCCGCGGGCGCGCCCAGGTCACCGACCGCGATGTTCATGACCCGGTAGGGGAGGCCCAGCTCCTGAGCGATCTCTTCCTCAACGGCCAGCAGCTCGTCATGAAGCTCGGCGGACTGCTCAGGCCGGCAGTAGACATACATCTCGACCTTGTCGAACTGATGCACCCGGAACATGCCCTTGGTGTCCTTGCCGGCCGCGCCGGCCTCCCGCCGGAAGTTCGTGCTGAACGCGGCGTACCGGGCGGGCAGCTGCTCCTCGTCGAGGACCTCGTCGGCATGGATGCCGGCCAGGGCCACCTCGGAGGTGCCGGTCAGGTAGAGGCCGTCCTTCTCCAGCTGGTAGAGGTTCGACTCCTCGGTCGGCAGGAAGCCGGTGCCGTACATCGCCCGCTCGCCGACGAGGACAGGCGGCAGGACGAGCAGGAAGCCCTTCGCAGTCAGCTTGTCGATGACGTAGCGGTACAGGGCCATCTCCGCCAGCGCGACATCGCCGATCCGGTAGACGAACCGGGAGCCGGACAGCCGGGCCCCCCGGGCCATGTCGATCCAGCCTCGCGGCGAGCCGAGCTCGGTGGCATCCCGCGGCGCGAACCCGAACTGCGGCGGCTCTCCCCAGGTCCGGACGAGCTGGGCGTCTTCCTCGTCCATGCCGTCAGCAGCGGCCGGGTCGGGCAGGTTAGGGATCCGGGACAGCAGCTCGTCACGCTCGCGCCCCGCGGCGGCCTGGTCGGCCTCGGCGGCCGCCAGCTCCTCCTTGAGCTGGCGCAGCTCCTCGATCTCGGCCGGCCCCGGCGGCCTGCCCTTGGACGACCTCTTCTGCGCGGCGCGCAGCGCCTCGGCCCGCTCGGTATGCGACCGCCAGCTGGCGTCCGCGGCCAGCAGCGCGTCGAAGTCGGCCGCCGCGCCGCGGCGCGCGAGCGCCGTCCGGTACCGGTCGGGTTCCTGCCGTGCCGCCTTGACGTCAATCACGGGCGCGAGTCTAGCCGGGCCCCCGCCGGGCGGCAGCTCGGTTGTGCCGCGGGAGGCGGGCCCGGCGACCCCGCGCGCCGGTCGTCGCGCCGCCCGGGCCTCGTCGCCAGCACGGAGCCGCTCAGGATCGCCGCGAACGCCACCGCCATCACCGGTGTCAGCCGCTCGCCGAGCAGCCAGACGCCGCCGGCCACCGCGATGGCCGGGTTGATATAGGTGATCACGCTGGCCCTGGCCGGTCCGGCCGCCGCGATGAGGGCGAAGAAGATCACGAACGCGATGGCCGTGCACACCACGGCCAGGGCGGCGATGGCGGCCAGCACCTTGGCCGACGGCAGCGCGTCCGGCCAGGTCAGCGCAGCCAGCGGCGCGTACACCACCGACGCGAAGGCCAGGCAGGCCGCCGTCATGGCCAGCGGCGGCAGGTCGGCGAGCTTCCGGCTGACGATCAGCGGCCCGGTGGCATAGCACAGCGCTACGAGCAGGACCTCGCCGACGGCTGCGGCGTCGCCGCCGGGGGTCCCGGGTCCCGCGAGCAGGCCCACCCCGGCCAGGCCGACCAGCAGCCCGGCCCACCGGACGGGCGTCAGCCGGTCCGTCCCGCCGGTCAGCCGCCCCAGCACGGCGACCAGGATCGGGACCGACGCCACCAGCAGGCCGCTCAGCGAGCTCGACAGCCTGGTCTCGGCCTCGGACAGCAGCAGCCAGGGCACGATGATCTCGACCGAGGCGAACAGGGCCAGCCAGCGCCAGTGCGGCAGCAGGACGCCGAGCTGGCGGCGCCGGATCGCGATGGGCAGCAGCAGCGCCGCGCCGATGCCGACCCGCGCCAGGACCAGCACGGGCACCGGGACGCCGCCCACGGCCACCTTGATGAGCAGGTAAGGAAGGCCCCAGATCACGCTCATCGCGGCGAACATCAGCCAGCCCCGGCGACTCACAGCCGCTCCCCTCGTCCGAGCCTGCCGCTACCTCAGTCGGCCGGCATGCCCCAGTATGCGGCCCGCGAGGGGACAGGTCTTGAACGGTCTTGCGCACCCGGGGCTTACAGCGTCAGGCAGATCCCCAGCGCGCCGAGTTTCAGGCAGCTGCTACTCGGCGACGGAGACGGCGGAAACGTCGGCGACGGCGACGGCGAACCAGGCGCGCTGGTCGGGCCGGGCTGGCCGGTCGGCTGCGGTGACGGCGACGGCGATGGCGAGGTGCTCGGCGACGGGGACGGGGACGTCGAGTGGCCGGCGGAGCGTGACGGGTGCGGCGACGGGGCCGGCCGTCCGGGCCGCCGGTGACCGGCTGCGACCGTGCTGCCGGGGCCGCCGCCTGAGGCCGGCCGATCGGCAGGCGCGGCGGACCGCGACGGCCCGGGGCGTCCTGGCACCGGGCCGGGCTGCGGGAACGGGCCGCCGGCCTGCGGACTGCGAATAACGAGGGTGCCCGAGGCCAGCATGATGTAGACGAGCGTCGCCGTCGCCGCGATGATCACCGGCGGGAACAGCAGCAGGGGATGCGCCCGGAAGGCTAGGAGGCCGTTGCGCAGCGTGGCCTTGATCTGGTCGACGGTGACGGCAAGCGCTACGCCCGCCGCCGGCAGGCTCGGGCCGTGGCCTAGGCTGGCGCTCCGGCGGGCCCGTATCAGTGCTGCCCGCCGCTGCGCCGGGGTCAGGCCGGGCAGCAGGAAGATGATCGTGCTCCGGCCGCGAGCCTCAGCCCGGACGTGTAATCCGGCGGGCAGCTCTGCGTATCGAATCTTGATCAACGGTATGACCTCGCAAAAGCCCTAAAGGGTGATATTAGGACGCCAATTTCTACGTTGCGTGACGAAGATATCACTGTGGATAGCTGCAATTCCACGGACAAGCCATCTTCCGGGCGGCGATGCGCGCCCGTCGGCAGACGCGGCGGCGGACGCGGCAGCGGACCCGGCAGCGGTCACTGCCCCGGCCAGCCGGGAACCAGGGCTACGCTCACGAGAGCCGGGAATGCGGCATCGTGGCCCGCTTCGCAGGGGGCGCCACCCGCAGTGGCCGGCCGGCGCTGGCGAACCGCGAAGGCAGCCGCCGGACGGGCCTGCTGACCGCGAGCCGGAGGAGGAACCGTGCTGCGGAGGGACTGTGCTGCCGACTAGCAAACGCGGGGCGGGCCCCAGCCCGGGCGGCCAGGACCAGGCCAGCCCGGACGCCGGGCGGCCCGCGTCTGCCCCGCGGCCGGGGCCGGATGCCTGGCCGCGCGCACTGGGCCCGTGGCAGGCCGCGGCCGTAGCACTGGCCGGCGGCCTGGCGCTGGCCGCGGCCTTCCCGCCCGCCGGGCTCTGGCCGCTCGCCGCCGCCGGGCCGGCGCTGCTGGTCATCGCGCTGCGGGGCCGCAGCCTGCGCGGCTCCTTCCTGGTCGGGCTGGTCTTCGGGGCCGCCTTCTTCGCCCCGCTGCTGTCGTGGGTCCTGAACGTCGCCTGGTACGCCTGGGCCGCGCTGGCGGGAGCGGACACGGTGATCTTCGCCGTCCTCGCGATCGGCCAGCGGCTGCTGCTGCGGACGCGCGCCTGGCCGGTCGCGGTGGCTGGCTGGTGGGTGGCCGTCGAGTCGCTGCGTGACCGCTGGCCGTTTGGCGGTTTCCCCTGGGGCCGGCTGGCCATGAGCCAGGCCAGCGCGCCGACCATGCACTGGGTGGCGGTCGGCGGCCCGTCCCTGCTGACGTTCCTGCTGGCGCTGGCCGGAGCCTGCCTGGCGTGGCTGATCGTCGGCTCGCCCGGCCCGCGCGGCTGGCTGCGCCGCCGCGCGCTGGCCGCGGCCGGGCTGGCGGCCGCGGCGGCCCTGGCCCTGGCCGCCCCGCTGCTTCCGGTCGACGGGGGTGCCCCCGGCACGCCCACCGCGGTGGTGGCCGCGGTCCAGGGCAACGTGCCGCGGGCCCGGAACCTGCCCGCCCTGCTGCGCGCGAACACGGTGACGGACAATCACGCGGAAGCGACGCTGCAGCTAGCGGCCCGGATCCGGTCCGGAGCGGCGCCCGCGCCGGACGTGGTGATCTGGCCCGAGAACTCCACCGACCAGGATCCCCGGCTGAACCCGTTCGTCTACGCCGCGATCGGCCGGGCGGTCACGGCCATCGGCCGGCCCGTGCTGGTCGGCGCGGTGCTGCAGAATCCGGTGCGCAACTCGGGCCAGCTATGGCTGCCCGGCCGCGGGCCGGTCCGCGCCTACATCAAGCGCCGGCTGGTGCCGTTCGGCGAGGTCATCCCCTTCCGGAGCTTCCTTGACCTGTTCACCTCGCTGCCCGCGCTGCAGCCAGTCAACTTCACGCCGGGTCACCGGGCCGTGGTGTTCCGCCTGGGGCAGATCAGGCTGGGGGACGTGATCTGCTATGAGGTCGGCTTTGACGGCCTGGTGAGCTCGGAGGTCGCGGCCGGGGCGAACCTGCTCACGGTGCAGACCAACGACGCCGACTTCGAGCTCGACGGGCAGACGGGCGAGACCCTGCAGCAGCTGGCAATGGCGCGGGTCCGGGCGGCCGAGCACGACCGGGCCGTCGTGGTGGCCTCCACCACCGGAGTCAGCGCGATCATCGCGCCGGACGGGAAGCTGCTTGCCCATACCCGGCTGTGGCAGCGGGCCGCCGTCGAGGCCAGGGTGCCGCTGCGCAGCCAGACCACGCTCGCGGACCGGCTCGGCGGCTGGCCCGAGGGCGTCATCACCGGAGCTACCATCGCGGCCCTGGCCTGGCTGATCGCCGCCGCCCTCGTCCGGCGGTCCCGGCGGCCGGGCCCGGCGCCGCCCGGCGCCGGCCAGGGCCCGGCGCCCCGGAGCCGGGCCGCAGAATAGAGCTGTGGCACACCGATACCGGGCAGGACTGCGGCGCGCACTGACGCAGCCGGCCCGGTACGCCGTCCTGGTGGCGGGGGCCGTCCTGGTCCTGGCCTTTCCGGCCCCGAACCTGGAGCTGCTGGCCTGGGTCGGCCTGGTTCCCGGCCTGCTGCTGATGCTCGCCGCCCCCGCGCGGCGGGAGGCGGCCGTGCGCGGCTGGTGGTTCGGCACGGGCTACCTGCTGGCTGCCATGTACTGGCTGGCGCCCAACCTCGGCCCCGGCCTGCTGCTCGTGGCGATCGTGCTCGGCGCGTTGTGGGGCGGGGTGGGGCTGGCCGCCTGGTCGACCCTGCGGCCGCCGGTGACCTGGCGAGGCGCGGCGGCCGCGCTGATGATCGTGCCGAGCGCCTGGCTGGTGACCGAGTGGCTGCGATCGTGGCAGGGATTCGGCGGCCCGTGGGCCGTGCTGGGCGTCAGCCAGTGGCAGCACCCGGCCGTGCTGGCGCTGGCCGCCGTCGGCGGTGTCTGGCTGGTGACCTTCGCGCTGGTCGCCGCCAACACCGGCGCCGTGATCGCCATGGTCGCCCGGGGTCTCGCGCCGCGGCTGGTCGGCTGCTGCGGGGCGCTGCTGGCCGTGGCGGCCGGACCGGCCGCCTTCGCGCTGACCGCACCGAGCCCCGCGCCCCGGCGGGTGACCATCGCGCTCGTGCAGCCTGGCCTGCACCGCGCGCCCGGGCCGCGGGTAGCCGCCAGCGAGCGGCTGACCGCGGCAGCGGCCCGGAGCGCGGACCTGATCGTCTGGGGCGAGAGCAGCGTGGGCTTCGACCTGGGCACCAGCCCGCGGCTGCGCCAGCGACTGCAGGTCCTGTCGGCCTCGGTCGGGACGCAGATCCTGGCCAGCCAGGACGCCCAGGACCAGGCCGGGACAAAATCAAAGGTGGCCGTACTGATCGGTGCTAACGGCATCGACGGGGACTACGTCAAGTCCCGGCTCGTGCCGTTCGGGGAATACATTCCCTTCCGGGCCGAGCTCGGCTGGCTGGCCGCGATCAGCCGGGCCGCACCGCAGAACATGGCCACCGGGAACGGCGCGCACGTGCTGCAGGCCACCCTGCGCGGCGGCCGCCGGCTGTCTGTCGGCGTCCTGATCTGCTTCGAGTCGGCCTTCCCTGACATGTCCCGGTACGACGCCGACCATGGCGCCCAGGTGATCATCTACCAGACATCGGACTCCACCTTCCAGCGCAGCTGGGCGCTGGAGCAGCATGCCTCGCTCGGGGCCCTGCGCGCGGCGGAGACCGGCAGGCCGGTCGTGCAGGCGGCGCTGACCGGCGACTCGGCCGCGTTCGATCCGCGGGGACGGCTGCTGGCCTGGGCCGGGCCGGGCGACCGAGGTGCCGTGGTGGTCCCGGTCAGGCTGCCGCCCGCATCGGCCCGGACGCCCTTCGACCGGCTCGGCGACTACGTACCGCTGACGGCGCTGGCCATCGTCGTTCTGGCCGCGGCGTTCGGGCTAGGCCGCCGCCTGCGCCGCGGCGGGGTCCAGCCGGCTTCGGGCCCGGGAGATGCACAGATCCGCATACTCTGGACCGGCGGTCGCGCACCGGACACGTCCGCTCCCGTACCGGGAGTGCCGGATGGGCAGCCGGGCCATGAGGCAGCCGCCGGAGAGCCGTAGCCGGCCGGCGTGCAGCGGAGTGCCCGCGCTGCCACGTCCTGGCCGGAAAGTCGGCGATATCGGCAACCGATCCGGGTCCGCCGCCGTCACAACCCTTGGAGGTCTACCGTGCCCGTGAGTACCCGGTCCCGCGGCGCTGGCGCACCAGGCCCGCGCCGGCGCCGATCGCTGGCTGCCATCGCCAGCTGCGCGACCGCCGCCATGCTGACGGCCGCCTGCTCCGGCGGCGGCGGCGGTAGCTCCGGCAGCGCGGGCAGCGGCGGTTCCGGCACGGGCCACGGCACGAGCAGCCCGGCCGCCAGCCGGGCCGCCGGCGCGCAGCTGACCATCAGCCCGGCCAACGGGAGCAAGAACGTCCAGCCCGGCCAGGGCATCACGGTCACGGCGGCCCGCGGCAAGCTCACCCACGTCTCCGTCAGCTCGGGCGCCGGCCCGGTGAGCGGCCAGCTGAACGCGGCCGGTACCTCCTGGCGCAGCACCCGGACCCTGGGCGTCGCCGCGACCTACACGGTGACGGCCAGCGCGACCGCCGCCGGCGACAAGCCGCTGACCCAGACGAGCACGTTCGCCACCCTGACCCCCGCCCGCACGTTCCAGACGATGATCTTCGAGGGATCCGGGCAGACCTACGGCGTGGGCATGCCGATCCTGCTGACGTTCAGCCAGCCGATCGTGAACAAGGCGGCCGTCGAGCGGTCCCTGCAGCTGAGCACGTCCAAGCCGGTCGTCGGGGCCTGGTCCTGGGACGGCGACCAGAAGCTCAACTTCCGGCCGCGCGGGTACTGGCCCGCGCACACCAGGGTGTCCTTCACCGCGCACCTGAACGGAGTCGAGGCCGCACCCGGGCTGTACGGGTATCACACGCTGACCCAGTCGTTCAATATCGGCGGGTCGCTCATCGTGGTCGCCAGCACGGCCACCCATCACCTGGACCTCTACCGCGACGGGAAGTTCTACGTCCGCTGGCCGATCAGTTCCGGCAAGCCGGGCGACAACACGCCCAACGGCACCTACCTGACCATCGAGAAGGGCAACCCGGTGCTGATGAAGGGCCCCGGCTATCAGCTCGAGGTGCCCTGGTCGGTCCGGTTCACCTGGTCCGGTGACTACCTGCACGACGCGTACTGGTCGGTGGGCCAGCAGGGCTTCACGAACGTCAGCCACGGCTGCGTGAACCTTGCGCCGGCCGACGCCGAGGCCTACTACAAGATGGAGGTTCCCGGCGATCCGGTGACGGTGACGGGCAGCCCGCGGGCCGGCGTGTGGGACAACGGCTGGACCCAGTGGTTCCTGGCCTGGCCGCGGTACCTCGGCGGCAGCGCGCTGCACCAGGCCGTGGAGGCCGGCCCCGGCGGCAGCACGTTCGTCAGCCCGTCGGCGCTGCCGGCGCCGACCGGCTCCGCTCCCCTGTACCAGCCCGCACCCGGCAACTGGTCGGCGAACGCCTAGCCCCCCGGCCGCCGGCCCCCCATCCCGGCCGAGACCCCGCAGACCCTGAGCGGGCCCAGTCCCCAGCGGACTGGGCCCGCTCTGCTGTCCTCTGCCCCTTCCATCCGGCCAGCCCTACCTGCCCGGCGCCCCCAGGGGCCGTCCCCCGATCACTGCCCGCAAGCCTCAGCTTGCTAGGGGTTAGCGAATTCTGCCCGTTTTATTCCATTTGATTACTCATAGTGACATAGGTCATAACGGGCGCCTGATGGATTACAACGGGCTGACCTGCGTGTTATACGTGCGATCCTCGCCGGGGACCACCCTCCATCGGTCACGATGGGCGACTGGTTTCCGCGCCTGCGGCCACAGCGGCGGCGTACCCGCGCTGCTCGCCTGTCGGCCCGCCCTGAACCCGCGAAGCGCACGCCACGGCGTGCGTGCGAGCCCGCCTGCAAACGATTGGCGGCTCATCCCCGGCCTGCGGCAGAAAGCCCGGCCGGGCGGCGAGGAACGACAGGGAAGGACCCCTCTTGCTCCGCACTGCCCTCCATGACATCGTAAGCGGCCGCGGCAAGACGCTGGCCTACGCGGGAACCGCGCTGGCCCTGACGGGCCTGGGCACCGCGACGGTCGCCGCTGCGACATCATCCGCATCACCCGCGCCGGGAATCGCCAGCGCGGCTCATCACCTGAACGTCGGCGACGCCGCCGGCCAGGCCGCCGGGCCGGTCACGATCACGGGTCACCAGACCACGGCGCACCCGAGCGCTGCCCACAAGCCCACGGCCCACAAGCCCACGGGGCACCAGGCCACCGGGCACCAGGACACCAGGCCTAAGACCACGCCCACCGCGGCGCATGCCGCGCCGACGACCGGGTCGCACGCGACCGCCGTCCGGCACCAGGCCAGCCGGGCCTCCGTGCATGTCGTGCGCAAGGCCGACAGCCCCATGAGCTGGGCACAGGTCTCGCAGGCGCTGGCCGCCCAGACCTACCCCGAGGCGGCTCCCGGCCAGCTCCCCGCGTTCGACCAGCTCCAGCCGAGCCCGGTGAGCGGACCGCAGGCCTACATGCCCATCACCGCGGACCGGATGGCCAACGCCACCACGATCGTGCGCCAGGCCCTGGCCAGGCACATGGGCCTGCGGTCGGCCGTCATCGCCGTGGCCACGGCCATGCAGGAGTCAACCCTGGTGAACCTGCACCACGGCGACCGCGACTCGCAGGGCCTGTTCCAGCAGCGTCCGTCGGCCGGGTGGGGCACCCCGGCGCAGGTGACCGACCCGGTCTACGCCGCGGACGCGTTCCTGAACGCCCTGCACGCCCACCAGCAGGCCGACCCGGGCTGGGCCACCCAGCCGCTGTGGCAGAACGCCCAGGCCGTCCAGGTCTCCGGCTTCCCGTACGCCTACGCCAAGTGGGAGGCGCAGGCAGCTCAGCTGGTCTCGTCCATCGCCCGGCACATGGCCTGACCCACCGACCGCCCCGGCAGCCCCCCGTTCTGCCGGGGCCCAGCCGCCGCCCTGGTCCCCCTCCCTCCGCGGGACCAGGGCGGCATCCATGCTCCGCGGCCGCTGCCGCTCAGCTCACCAGTGCCTGGTACACCAGCTGGCGCAGCTGGGAGCGGAGCGGATACGTGCTGGAGGGCAGCAGCTGGGTGAAGAAGCTCACGGTCAGCTGCTCGGCCGGGTCGACGAAGAAGGCGGTGCTGGCCGCGCCGCCCCAGGAGAACTCCCCGGCGGAGGTGAGCGTCCTGCCCGCCGCCGGATCGGTGACCACGGCGAACCCCAGCCCGAAGCCGGTGCCCCGCAGCGGCGCCTCAGCGAACAGGGGGCGCCCGAAGGTCTCCAGGTCCGCGCCGCCCGGCAGGTGATTGCGGGTCATGTAGGCGACGGTCCGCGGGCCCAGCAGCCGGGTGCCGTCCAGCTCGCCGGCCGGGCTGTCCGGCCGGTCCAGCAGCATCTCGGTAAAGCGGTGGTAGTCGGCGGCGGAGGACACCAGGCCGCCGCCGCCGCTGAGATAGACCGGCTCCTTGAGGAAGGCATTGCCGAAGGCGTCCGCGCGGCTAGCCCGGCCGTCGGGACCACGGGTATAGAGCGCCGCCAGCCGGGCCGCCTGCTCGGGGCGAGCCCAGAAGGCCGTATCGGTCATGCCCAGCGGGCCCAGCACCCGGCTGGCCAGGAATTCGTCCAGGCGCTGGCCGGAGACGACCTCTACTACCCGGCCGAGCACGTCGGTCGACACCGAGTAGTTCCACTCGGCGCCGGGCTGGAAGAGCAGCGGCATGCCAGCGAACTCGTCGCAGCATCCGGCCAGGTCCACGCCGCGCGGGCTGGCCCACTCGAAGCCCTGGGCCCGGTAGATCGCGTCGACCGGGTGCGACCGGTGGAAGCCGTAAGTCAGGCCGGACGTGTGCGTCAGCAGGTGCCAGATCCGGACCGGCTCGGTGGCCGGGATGGTGACCGGCTTGATGTCCGACCCCCCGGCGAAGACCCGGACGCTGCCGAAGGACGGGATGTACGTGCTGACCGGATCGGTCAGCTCGAAGCCGCCCTCCTCGTACAACATCATCGCGGCGACCGAGGTGACCGGCTTGGTCATCGAGTAGATCCGCCACAGCGTGTCACTTTCCACGGGCTGGCCGGCCTCGATGTCCCGCGCGCCGTAGGCGGACACGTGCGCGAGCTTCCCGTGCCTGCTGACCGTGACCAGCCAGCCCGCCAGCCGCCCGTCGTCCACGTAGCGCGCGAAGTGGCGGTCGATCCGGTCCAGCCGCGCCGGGTCGAACCCGACCTCGGCCGGGTCAATTTCCGCCTTCAGGCCTGTCATCCTGCGCTGCCTCCTCGTCTGCCACCGCGCGGTAGCGCCGGTGATAATCCTGATCTTTTCCGGCCGAGCTCGCCAGGTCTAGAGGCCGGCCTGGCCGGCCGGCGGCCCGTCGTCGCCGGGGAGGCCGGTCCGGCGGCGCACCTCATAGAGCAGGACCCCGGCGGCGACCGCCAGGTTCAGCGACTCGGCCGTCCCGGCCATGGGGATGCGCACGCGCAGTCCGGCCCCGGGCCGCCCGGCGCCGGACCCGACGCGGTCCAGCACCGCCGCGGGCAGGCCGGCGCCCTCGCTGCCCAGCAGGACCGCCAGCGGCAGCGGGAAGTCGATGTCCCAGCACGAGCGATCGGCCCGGGCGGTCGCCGCGGCGACCGTGATCTCCCGGGCGGCCGCCCAGTCCAGGAACTCCTCCGCCGTCGCCGCGCTGGCCACCGGGACGGCGAACAGCGCCCCCATGCTGGCCTTCACGGCGGCCGGGTCATAGGGGTCGGTGGTCTGGCCGACCAGGATCACGCCAGCGGCCGCCGCCGCGCTGGCCGTGCGGATGATGGTGCCCAGGTTGCCGGGATTGCCGGCGTCGTGCAGGGCGACGAAGAGCGACCCCGGGGTGACGGTGAGCCCGGACAGCGGCCGGGGCCGGGCGCGGACGATGGCCGCCAGCCCGGCCGGGCCGTCCCGGCCGGCGATCCGGGCGAAGAGGGCACCGCTGACCCTGGCCACCGGCATGCCCTGCGCCTCCTGCCTGATGACCATCGCCGTGGCCGCCGGCGGCCGCAGCAGGTCGGGAGCCACGATCAGCGTCTCGATGTCGGCACCGGCCTCGACCGCCTGCCAGACCGGCTGGATGCCCTGGACCACGAACGCGCCCTCACGACGCCGGTGCTTGCGGTCAGCCAGCAGCCTGACCCGCTTGATCAGCGGATTGGCCGCGCTGCTGATCACCTCGGCCATCGCGCTCCCTCCGGTCGCCCCGTCCCTATGATGGCGGCCCCCGCGATGGCGTACCTGGCCGGGACCATCAGGCTGGCCCGGCCCGGCCAGAGCGGGCGGCATATTGTTTGCTCATGAGTCTCGAAGGCGAGTACGTCCCCAGCACCGCCCAGTGGGTCCGCGATCAGGTGGAGGCTTACGAGTCCTCTGGCGGCCAGAAGGCCAATACGCTCCGCGACACCGGGCTTCCCGTGATCATCGTCACCAGCCGCGGCAATAAGAGCGGCAAGCTGCGCAAGACGCCGCTCATGCGCGTGGAGCACGACGGCGAGTACCTGCTGGTCGCCTCCAAGGGCGGGGCGCCCGCCCACCCGGTCTGGTACTACAACCTCCAGGCCGACCCGGACGCCGTCATGATCCAGGATGGCCCCGAGCCGTTCGACGTGACGGTCCGCGAGCTGACCGGCGAGGAGCGGGCAACCTGGTGGCAGCGCGCCGTCGCGGCATTCCCGCCGTACGCCGATTACCAGGTGAAGACCGACCGCCTCATCCCGGTGTTCCTCGCCACCCGCCGCGGCTGACCGGCCGGCGGCCACCGTGGACCTCGCGCGCAACCTCATCCAGCGCATCAACGTCGGTGACTCGCTGACCCGGGGCGGCGGCCGCGCGGCCTACGCAGCTGGCCATCGTGGACGGCTCGCGCCGCTGGACCTACGCCGAGTTCCACGGGTGGGTCAGCCGGCTCGCCCGCGGGCTGTCCTCGCGCGGCTACTCGCGCGGCGACGCCCTCGGGCTGGCCTCGGGAAACAGCGCCGAGTTCCTGGCCGTCTACTACGCCTGCGCCCGGCTCGGCCTGGTCTGCGTGCCCGTCAACCTGGGCTGGCGCCCGGACGAAGTGGCCTACGTTCTGAGCCACTCGCGGTCCCGCGGCCTGGTGGTCGAGTCGCAGCTGCTGCCTGCCCTGCGCGACGCCATCGCGAAGGCGGCCGACGTCACGGACGTGTTCGTCGCCCCGGGCACGGCGCTCGACAGCACGGGGCCGGCGTACGAGGCCGAGCCCGCCGACCGGTCCTGGGCCACCCTGGCTGAGGTGGCCAGCACGGGGGCCCTCAGCACGGATGCGAGCGACGTCGAGGTCTTCGTGGACGACCGGGACGCGCTCAGCTCTCTGTACACCTCGGGCACGACCTCGTTCCCCAAGGGCGTGGTCGCCTCGCACGCCGCGGTCTACCTGGAGTCCATGTCGGCCGCGCTCGACTCGCAGTGGAGCTCGTCGGACCGGTTCGCGGCCATGATGCCGATGTTTCATACCGCGCAGCTCAACGCGTTCTGCACGCCGGCGATCCTGGTCGGCGCCACCACCTACGTGCTGCGCGGCCTCGACCCGGCCGCGCTCCTGGACCTCATCGAGTCGCAGCAGATCACCCGGGTCTTCGGCCT
>DATCEO010000104.1:0-12087 GCA_036510065.1 Streptosporangiaceae bacterium
CCAGAACCTGCGCCGCGGCCACTACGAAATCGCCACCGACATCCCGCCCGCCACCGGACACGCACAGCCTTCGACCAGCTCGCCGCAGCCATCTGACCGGCCGGTCATTCTCATCAGCGCGCTCTGTCACGCGCACCGATCAGCCAATGCAACACTGCCCCCAGGAGGCCACCGAGCATTTCGGTGTCAGCGAAGCCATGGTCAGGTACCGGATCAACGCCGCAGGCGCCGCCGTTCGGGTACGACGGGCAGCGCTGGCAGGCGGCCGGTAAGCCCGTCCAGCTCTGGTCACGTCGTGGCCGTTCTCGGCGGACCGGCCCGGTGACCGAGCGGCAATAGCGTCCGGCGGGGAAGCCTTGGTAGGGGCTGGCAACAGTCGCGGCACTTTCGGCGCGCCGCTCTCGGGGCGCGATTGCCGCGTCGCCTTCCCGTGGCTGGACGACCCGAGACGGCAACGCTGTCTTCCCATCACGGCAGTCCGGTCCTATCGGCGGTTCCGCCCGCGGCTAGCGCAGCCGCCGGGCCGCGTAACGGGGCCAGGACGGTCCGTGCGCCGCTGTCCGGCCCGGACACCGTCCGCCATATGTCCGTGCACAGCCGGAATCAGCCGGACTCACAGGGACACGACGGGACGCCATCCGCGAAAAGCAACAGTTCGCGAGGCCGGGAAAACCCCGGTCACGGGCTGTTTTCGCTGAGTGGTGGCAGGTGTTGGGTTCGAACCAACGTAGGCTGAGCCGACGGTTTTACAGTGCGCTATCCCCAACCTTCTGACCTGCGCAAATGCCGATTTCACAGCCATTTCTCTGCCTATTCACCACGATGTTCGCGCCTGTGGCTGGGGCCGCTCCCCGCTAGCGGCAGCGCTGGCTGCAGTACCCGCGGCAACTAACGTGTGCGTTAATAACGTGGTGCGTTATCATGAGGCGTGTGCTGCGATCGTTCCGGGACAAGGACACCGAAGCCGTCTGGCACCGGCAGCGCTCGCGCAAGCTCGACACCGCCATGCAGCGCGCCGCATGGCGCAAGCTCGCGATGCTCGATGCCGCGGAGATCCTGGCCGACCTCCGGGTGCCGCCTGGCAACCGGCTGGAGAAGCTCGCCGGCGACCGCGCGGGGCAGTACAGCGTCCGGATAAACCAGCAATGGCGGATCTGCTTCCGCTGGACCGACGCCGGACCTGAGGACGCCGAGATCGTGGACTACCACTAGGAGGGCCCGTGGCCGCCGAGACCATCATGCCGCCCGTGCACCCGGGTGAGATCCTGCAGGAGGAATTCCTCATCCCCCTGGCTGTGAGCCAGTACCGCCTGGCCCGGGAGCTCGCCGTCCCGCCACGGCGGATCAATGAGATCGTGCATGGGCAGCGCCGCATCACCGCCGACACCGCCCTACGGCTCGCCCGCTACTTCGGCACCTCCGAGAGATTCTGGATCAATCTTCAGGCCCGATATGACCTGGAGATCGAGAAAGATCGCCTCGGCGCCGCCCTCGACGACATCCGCCCGCTCAGCGCCGCCAGCTGATCCCGCCAGCTCTATCGCGGCTAACACCCGCCCCATTGACCTGCGAGCACGCCAACGTCATCGTCGTCCAGCCCTCCGCCTAAGGCCGCCGAGCCGGCGGCCGGCCAGTGTGGCTCGGACTGGTCAACGACCCAAACGCAGCCACCGACATCACCACCTGGGTCCAGGCCGGCGCCCCGGCCTGGTCGAGCCGCCCGTCATCCTCGACCTCTAAACGCTCAACCCTCCCGCCGCATCCGCCAGGAGCTCGACGACTCATGACCCGACGCTCCTTCAGGAAGTCAGCACGGCTCTGTGACCGTGGTGCCGGTTAACTGCTCCTCCTGCTGGTTGGCAATCGTCGCTCCCTCATCCCGCAGGCCGAACGGACCTGCCTCCCCCGTGACCGTTGGCGCCAGCACCGCCGCCCCGCCCTTGTTGCCCCACCGCGGGCCCGCACCTGAAGAGGACTGCGCCGCTTCCGCCGTTCCCAACCTTGGAACCGGAACAACTCTCCGTCTCGCCACCGGCGCCGGAAACGGCACCAGGGGGTTGTGGTCCTCGAGATTGTTACTTGTCCTCGGCAACGGTGATCACCAGGCCGGCGACAGGATCCTCGCTGTCCGGGCAGGCGCCGGTGCCCGGCGCGATCGTTTGAGCGACACGCAAGCCGGGAAGCATCGCTGCCGAACTGGTCCGCCGCGGGCGTCACGCATTGGCGGGCCCCGCGTAGAGTCGGCTGATCAGAATTCCCCGGGACTTCCCGCAACTTGTTACTGAAGGCGGATCTTCATGACGAAGTCCAGCTCACCGGGCTCATCGGTCCCGGCTTCTGCGCTGCACGATCTGCCGGCAACAGGCGGCGAGCGACGGGCAGCGGGGAAGGCCGCCCGGAAGCGGGCTCCGCGGGGCGCGCTGGGGCACTGGGCAGAGGGTGAGCGCGGGCACGACGCGCTGCAGACGATCCTGGCCCAGAACCAGATCCGGATCCCTGCGCTGGTTCCTATCCGGCACCAGCGCATGGCGGCCTCTGCCTGGAACTACTACCGGGGTGCCGCGGCGGTGATGGCCGGCGACCTCGCCTGCCAGCCCGACAGCGGGCTGGTGGTGCAGCTGTGCGGTGACGCCCACGTCCTGAACTTCGGCATGTGGGCCACCCCGGAGCGGAACTTGTCATTTGACCTGCGCGACTTCGACGAGACTCTGCCCGGCCCATTCGAGTGGGACGTCAAGCGCTTTGCCGCCAGTCTCGTAGTAGCAGCGCAGGAGAACCGGGTCAAGCCGGCGAGGGCAGCTGCTGCGGTAACCGCCGGCGTGGAGGCATATCGCAAGCGCATGCGCCGGTACGCGATGATGCCTGAGCTCGACATCTGGTACGACGGCATGCACGCCGACAGCCTGATCAGCTACTTTGAGCCGGCCGACCGCGGCCAGGTTTCGATCCACATTGAGAAGAAACGCAAGCGCCGCACCAGCCGCGGGGCGTTCTCCAAACTCACCACGATGGCCCGCGGACGGCCCCGGATAACCGAGGAACCCCCAGTCCGCGTCACGATCAGTGACGACGAGCAGGCCGACCTCGTCGATCACCTCCTGGCCGGTTACCGGCTGACCCTCCAGGAGGACCGGCGAAGCCTGTTCGACCGGTTCACCGAGGTTGACGTGGTCCGCCAGGTCGTCGGGGTGGGCAGCGTGGGGATGCAGGTCTATCTAGTGCTGTTTGAGGGCCGCAGTGGCGCCGACCCGTTGTTCCTGCAGGTCAAGCAGGCCGGACCGTCAGTATACGAGGCCCACACCGGGCCCAGCCGCCACGCCAGCCACGGCGCGCGGGTGATCAACGGCAAGCGGCTGGTGCAGAGCGCCACCGACATCTTCGTCGGCTGGGGCTCACTGCACGGGAAGGACTATTACGTGCGGCAGTTCCGCGACATGAAAATCATCCCGACCACCGAGCTGATCGCTCCCCGCCTCGTCGAGTTCGCTACCGCATGCGGCGAGACACTCGCCCGCGCCCACGCCCGCGCTGGCGACCCGGTGGCCATCGATGGCTACATCGGCAAGGGCCCCAAGTTCGCCGCTGCGATCGGCCAGTTCGCCCGGCAGTACGCCGACCAAAACGAACGAGATCACGCCCAGCTCGTCAGCGCCATCGCCGCCGGGACCGCCGAGAGCCTGCCAGGCTGAGTCCAGCTGACATTTTGCGAGCCTGCCAACCGAAACTTGCCAACCGAAACCAGCCCGCCGGGACAACTGCCCAGCCGCTCATAACGCGCCCATCTAGAACGTCGCCGCGGCCGACCTGTGGTTCGCCGACAGCGAACCGAACGAGCGGCTCGGCGCA
Source organism: Streptosporangiaceae bacterium (assembly GCA_036510065.1). Taxonomy (GTDB): domain Bacteria; phylum Actinomycetota; class Actinomycetes; order Streptosporangiales; family Streptosporangiaceae; genus DASUBV01. Next base: position 3,847 of record DATCEO010000104.1, read on the forward strand.
CTCTCCTCCGCCTTGCCCATCACTCAGCGTGACGATGCAGCGATCGGTATGAGCCCTGAGGCGAGTTATGTGGGTTGATCACGGCGCGCGTCGTGTTGATCATGAGAAGGCCTCTGTGGCAGACATGCGGTTGTCGAAGACCGTGCTACCGCAGAGGCCACCTCTATGTTGCCGACCGAGGACCTGTTCGTCCACGTCTACGTGCTTATCGACGACCTGGTAACTGCCTGTGGGGGCTCGATTACTCGATCGGGCTTGGCTGGTGGCGTCTTCCGGGCTGAGATCATCCCTGGGTGATCTTCTCAAGCGTCTACCTGATCGTGCGCAGTCTGCTGGCCTGCCTGACGATGCTGAGCCGAGGTGAGGTGTCCAAGGATGCTGAACTGCTGGTGCTCCGGCACGAGAACGCGGTGCTGCGCCGCCACACCGGCCGGGTCTGCTACCAGCCGGCCGACCGGGTGTGCCCTCGCCGCGCTCTCCCGGCTGATTCCCCGGCGCCGGCGGGGCGAGGTGTTTCGCGGTGACCCCGGCGACGCTGCTGGCCTGGCACGGGCGACTGGTCGCACGCAAATGGGACTACACCAGCCGGCGGCGTCCCGGACGGCCGCCCGCGGCAGCTGCGATCCGCAGGCTCGTGATCCGCATCGCGACGGACAACCCGATGCGGGGACACCGGCGGGTACAGGGCGAGCTTGTCAGGCTCGGCCACCAGATCGCGGCCTCCACGGTGTGGCAGATCCTGCATGATGCCGGCCTCGGACCTGCGCCCCGCCGCACAGGACCGACCTGGAAGCAATTCCTGACCGCCCAGGCTCACGGCATCCTCGCGGCCGACTTCGTCCACGTTGACACAGTGCTGCTCCGGCGCATCTACGCACTGATCGTCATCGAGCACGGCACCCGCCGGGCTCACCTGGCCGGCGTCACCGCGCACCCTGACGGCGCGTGGACGACACAAGCAGCCCGTAACTTCCTGATGGACCTCGGCCAGCGCGCAGTGTCTGTCGAGTTCCTGATCAGGGACCGGGCAGGCCAGTTCACCGATTCCGTCGACGCCGTGTTCCAAACCGATGGCATCAGGATCCCCTCAGCCCGCCGCAGGCGGCCCGAGCTAAACCGGGGGCTGCATACGGGCAAAGTATCTGGACCGCGTTCGGAGGCGCCGGCCAGAGTGTCGACCTGCCGTGGGTGGCCGCCGGATTTGAGGTACACGGAGGCGTGACAGACACTCTGACCAAGACCGTCCTGAGCTTTAACCTCTACAATTTGTGGGATCGGCTCACCAGCGTCTTCCCCTGAACAGTCCGGCGGCAGCTCACCCGAACAAGCAGCCACCAGCGGCGCGGCACCGCTGGCCGTGCTGCCCGGATCCCTGCAGTGCTATAACTACTCCGACATGAGTCAGTCAGGGGGCGCCCCCGGCGGAGCCGTCGCGGTGTGGGCTGACCGCCTGGAGCTGAGAGTGTTTTCCCGCCCCAGGGTCATCCCGGCAGCGCGCGTGCTCCGGGTCCGGCAGCTCGTCTTCCGGAATGTCTTCCACCGGCTCATCCTGAAGGTGCATCCCCTCGCGCGGCAGCTGCAGACCATCGACATCGTGATCGCCCATCCGCCGGCCGAGGCATACAGCGGGGACATCCACTACGTACTTAGTGTCCGTACGCAGAGCGCGGCGCAGGTACTGGGAATTTTCCGCGACGCCGGCTATCCGGTCGACCAGGAGCCCAGGATCGTCCGCGGATACCGGGTCGGCACCTAGCTCAGCCTGGACCGGCTGTAACGAGGCCCTGTCATGGGCGCGTCGTCCCGGAACCTAGCCACTCAGCCCGGCGGAGCGTGCGGGGCTTCGATCACTCGATCGCAGCGGCTCGGCTGCGTGAGCCGGAGGTTGCCAGCGGCCGCTGCTTCATGACAAGGATCTCGGCTGCGCAGGGCGGGGCTCGCTGTGATGTCAGCCGGTACTGGCCCTGGCCTGCTGGAGCAGCTGGCTGGTGATGTCGGCGGTCTGACTGGCCGGCGGGGGGCTGAGGCGGACCGTGGCGCCGTAGCCGGAGAGGGTGATCGTCACCGAGGCGGTGCCCTTGCCGGTAGAGGACCCGCTGCCGGTGGCGGGGAGGGGAACCTGGTAGCGGATCTGGCGGACCAGGTGCTGCGCGTCAACCCATACCTGCACCGGGAGCGCGGCGGTGCCGAGCGCCCTGGCTTCCTGCCGGATCGCCTCGGCGGCCTTCGCCCCGGCTTTCGCCTGGACCCTGGCCGCGACCTTTCTCAGGTTTTCCCGGGCCCGGTAGGCGGTGGTCGTGACGCCGCCGATCGTGGCGGTGCCCGTCCTGGTCACGTTGCCGGAGACTGCGGCTAGCTCGGACAGTGCCCGGGCAGGATTGTCGCTGCTGACCGAGGACAGCTGCGAGAACGAGGCGCCGAGCCTGGCCTGGCTGACCTTGTTGAGGTTGACGCTCACCCACGGCTTGCGGCCGGGGACCTGGTTCCGCTGGGCCGCCGGCACCTGCACGTATTCTGTCCCGCCGGCCTGCAGCACCGTGACGGCGCCGCCGCTGGGGGAGTTCATGCTGACCCTGAAGGCGCGGGCGGCGAAGTCCGCCTGCCCGGACCCGGTGATCGTCACGTTCTCCGCCGAGCCGGCCGAGCTGGTCGCGCTGATGGTCTCCTCGAGGCGGAACGTGGCCGTCTTCTGGCTCGTGCTGGCAGTGTAGGCGGCCTGCACCACACGCACGGCGCTGGCCGGCCCGCCCGCCGCTGGACGGGATCCACCGGAATGAGACCCGCCCCCAGATCCGCACCCCGCCGTCCCGGCAGCGACCAGCACCGCCGCCCCGCCCATCGCCGCAACCCGTACCTTGGGCCGCATCACTCACCATTCTCCCGAGCCACCCGCTGTTACCCGGTGCGATTTGCTGCCCGCTATTACCCGGCTTGGCTTCTCTTACTCCTCGCCGCGACACGCACACCCGGCAAGCCATCCCTGACCAGCGCACTGACATCAAGATGAACCGAATCACCGGCGCCGGAGTGACCACTGACAGCTGGCAGCCCTCCTGACGGGCACCCAGTGATGGGATCAGGGTGCTGCCACGAGGAAGGGACCACCTTCGTGCTGCCACCGCCCGGACCCGCAGCTGCCTGAGGTAGCTGATCCGGGGAGGAAGGTCAGGGCGCGGGCCTGCAGCCGGGATACGTGCATCTGGGACATGCCGAGCTGGGCGCCGATCTGGGCCTGGGTCATGCTGCCGTAGAACCGCATCATCAGGGCCCGCTGCTCGCGGCCGGGCAGTTCGGGCCAGCACGTGGTCGGGCCGTCCTGTGTACCGAGAATCTCGTCCGCGGCTTTGACCAGCAGGGTCGCTCTCCGGTCCTCCGGCCGTGAGGATCACCGCTGATGTGCCTGCGGTTCGTGTTCCTCCTTATTACGCGAGTCGCCGCATGGCTGCGACTGTCGCGGCGCGAGAAGGCGCGGAAGACAGCGGGGATCCTGACCATGGGCCATCAGCTAGCTGTCCGCCGCGATCGGCCGACGCAACACTGCCCCTCGGTGTCATCTCCGCGGCCAATCCGAACGTGGCCGACTGGACGCCTGCCCGGTTCGCCTGCGCTGATGGCTGGGCCGTGGCGGCAGGCGTCTCAAAGAGCAGAGGCTCCGGCGTTGCATTCCTGCAGGTGAAGGGCCCGTACTGGACGACCACCAGCCTCGATGACGGCACCTGCAAGGCCGCCACGACCATCAGGCAGTGCCCGTTCCGCCGCAGCTCGGCGTGGCCGCCGAGACGCTGCGGCTGCAGCTGCTCCCACCAGGCCGGACTGGCAGTCACCGCCGACGGCACCGTATCGATGGCGGCCAGCGGCTAGCCCGCCAGGACCGCCACCAGGCGCTCACGCTGGCCCGCCGTCAGGCCAGAGACCCTGCGGTTCTCCTGGATCCCGGCCTCGTGCAGCGCGGTCGCTGCCTTCGCCTGGCCGACTCCGGGGATGGCCAGGATGGCGCGCTTGACCCGGATCCGGCCGGCCGCGGGGTCCTCGCCGCTCAGCAGCTCGCCGATCGAGAGCTGCCCGGACCTGACCCGCGCGAGCACCGCGGTCTGGGCCTGCCGGGCCTCGGCTGCCTTCGCGAGCGCGTCAGCCCGCTGCTCGGGCGTCATAACTGGAAGTGGCACGAGAGCCTCCTGGTGTGTCCTGGTCGTCGTGAGCAGGCTACCGGCGGCGGCCGTCATTGAGATCACCGCTGGCACGATGTCTCGGGGCGCGCTGCAGGCCGCCTCCATGGCCAGCTGAGGTCGCCAATCAGGTAAACGCCGGCCCGGCCGTGACCCGCTCTCCTGGGTCACGGCCGGGTGTTCCCGCGTGGCTGCAGCTGTGCTGGCAAGCGATCACCCATCACCGGCCGGCGGGCTAGAGACCCGCTCATTTGCACGGCGCCTGGGACGCGGCCGTCGCTTTGCTCTACGGATTGATGGTGATGGTCACCGTCCCGCTCGCCCAGTTGTCCTGTGCGTCCTGCACCTGCATGGCGAAGCTGAAGGTGCCAGCCTGGGTCGGCGTTCCCGTCAGGACGTTGTTGAAGTCCGGAGGAGTCGCACCGAGGGTGAGGCCAGGCGGGAGCTCATTGATGCTGGTGACGACGAACCAGGAGTACGGAGGTGCGCCGCCCTGGGCGATGAGGTCGCGGCTGTACGGCACGCCAACGGTTCCGGCCGCAAGCGGGGTGGTGCTGATCTGCAGCGGCGGATCGACGGTGAGGCTGAATTGCTGGGTTGCCTGCTGGCCGTGGTAGTCGCTGACCCGCATGGTGAAGGTGAAGGTGCCGGCCGTGGTCGGTGTCCCGGCGAGCTCATTGCTGGCATCGGTCGGGTCGCCAAAGGTCTGCAAGGTGAGGCCGGGCGGGAGTTTCCCGGAGGCCACTGCCCAGGTGTAGGGCGCGGCCCCGCCGCCGAGGAAGAAGTTCTGCGCATACGCCCCGCCGACCATCCCCGGACCGAGGGTTGATCCGCTGGAGGGCAGGACGACGGTCAGCAGCTGGTCTGGGTCCACAGAGATCTGGTAGGCCTGGTACAGGGGCTGGCCCTGGTCGCCGGTGCCCTGCACGGTGAAGTTGTAGGTGTTGTAGCTGCCCAGCGGCTGGGTGACGGTACCGCCGACGACGTCACCGGAGGCCCCGAAGGTGGCGGGCAGGGACAGGCCGGGGGGGAGGGAACCGGCAACGATGCTGACCGTGCCGCCGGCGTTGTGGCTGGTGGGCAGGTGCCCTTGGTAAGGCTGGCCGAGTACGGCGTCGGGCAGCACGCAGGCCCCGCTGATCAGGAAGCTGCCGTTGGCGGCGCTGCAGAGCAGCTGGTCCGGCGGCCCTTGCACGATGACGGTGATCTGGTAGGCCAGCGTGGAGGTCAGGTTCCCATCGGTCGCCTTGACGGTGAAGTTGAACGTTCCGGCCCGGGCGGGGTTCCCGGTGATGACGGTGCCGGACCCGGACCGGGCGGGCATGGCCAGGCCGGGCGGCAGGCTTCCCGCGGTCACCGCGAAGGTGACTGTGGCGCCAGCGGCGCCAGCCTTGCTCACCGCGACGGTCGCGGAGTAGTTGTTCGGCGCGGTGGTGACTCCGGGAGGCAGCACGCATACGCTGCCGTGCAGCGTGCCGCCGTTGGCCGCTGCCGAGCAGACCTGGTGAATGCTCGGCGGCGGGTAAGGCTTCGCCGACGCCGGGCCGGCGGCCACCTCCGCTAAGGTCGCCACCATTGTCACCGTGGCCGCGAGCGTGAGCGCCGCTTTCGTTATCCGTCTCACCGTGATCCTCCTTCGGTCAGCCCTGCGGGCCTGCACACGAAAATGAGGCTGGCATGCTGCGGTGAGAGCGCCCGCCGGCCAGCTAGACCGGCCCTTATCACCTAACACGGAGCCGGAACGGCTGTGGTTCACCAGCTGTTGGGATGACGAAAGGCAGTGGTGCGCTGGCCGATCGCAGCGGGCGCGAGACCGGTTCGATGACAACGCCGGGAAGGCCCTCCGTGCTCGCCGGCTTCCGGTTTCCGGTTTCCGCGGGAGGTGATCTCGGTCGCGGCCCGCTGGTACCTCCGCTATGGGCTGTCACACCGGGACCCCGGGGAGCTGCTCGCCGAGCGCGGCATCACCGTTGCCCACGTCACCGTGTACCGGCTACGGCATCAGCCGCTCACCACAGTTCTCACGCTCTTGCCGAATCGGGCCGTGGTCGGACCACGGTAGTTGCCTACCTGACTGCCGAGAAGGGTTAGGCCGATTCCTCTCTGCTCGCCTCTCATAGGCAACATCTTGCAGACCAGGCGTGGCAAACCTTGACTGTGCTCTGGCCGGACAGAAGGCCAGGGGGAGCAGCCGGCGAACGCCGCGGGCACACCGCCGACGGGCACGTACCGGGCACGAACCGGCCACCACTTCCTTGGACGCCACTACAGAACCCGGCCAGCGCCGTCGAGCTCAGCGCGGGGGGAAGGTCTTGCCTCGTTCTGCTTCTGGCCGCTGGCCGTAGATCCGGCGGTCCGATTCGCTGATGGGCACGTCGTTGATGCTCGCCTCGCGGCGCGTCATCAGGCCGTCCTCATCAAATTCCCATAGCTCGTTGCCGTAACTGCGGAACCACTGACTGCCGGGGTCGTGAGACTCGTACTGGAAGCGCACCGCGATGCGGTTTCCGTGGAAGGCCCACATGTCCTTGCGGAGTGCATAGCCAAGTTCGCGGTTCCATTTCCGGCGCAGGAACTCCACGATCTCGGCCCGGCCAGCGACGAACTCGTCCCCCCGGCAGGGAGTGTTGATGGTCAGCGAGCGGCATCCGAGACAACGGCAAGGCCCCGCCGTGCCGGCGTCCGGGCCCGGCACTGGCGCGGGGTCGCCTGCCGGACAGGCGGCCGAGCCCGGCGAGGGAGGCGAGCCCGCGTGCTGGGCGCACCTGGTGTGCCCCGACTGCGGAGCGGTGGAAAGCGAGGGCCATCGCCCCGGCTGCGGATCGGCATGACGCCGACGGCGACGGCCACGGCCGCGCCGCCGCCGGCCGGGGCTGGCTGGTGCCGTCACCGGAAGGCAGGCAAGCCCGGGTCTGCTGCCGGACGGTTCGTTCAGGCCGGGACCCGGCGCCAGGTGAGGCGGCAGCCCGCGCGGCGTCCTGGCTGCCGGATGTTCGACGGTCAGGCCGGCGAGGCCTTCCGCGAGTCCTTCGGCGGAGGCCGGGGTGCAGCTGGCAGATCGTTTCCGGATCCGGGACCCGGCCCGTCTGCGCCTGCCAGCAGTGACCTCATCGTCGATAGCGGCAGTGTTGCGTTAGCCGATCGCAGCAGGCGGGAGACTGGTTCGATGACGTCGTCGAGAAGGCCTTCAGCGTTCGCCGGCTTCCGGTTCCCGCGAGAGGTCATCGCGGTCGCGGTCCGCTGGTACCCTGCGCTACGGCCTGTCCTACCGCGATGTGGAGGAGCTGCTGGCTGAGCGCGGCGTCACCGTGGATCACGTCACCATCTACCGATGGGTCCAGCGCTTCACTCCTGAGTTCATCGAGGCCGCCCGGTTCTGTCGTCAGGCTCCAGGTGACCGTTGGTTCGCCGACGAGACGTACATCAAGGTCGCCGGGCGGTGGACCTACCTCTACCGAGCAGTCGACCAGCACGGCCAGGTCATCGACGTGCTCCTATCCGCGCGGCGTGACCTGGCCGCGGCCCGGCGGTTCTTCACCCGCGCGCTGCGCGCGGGCACGATCCCGGCCGAGGTCACCACCGACCGCGCCCCGGCCTATCCCCGCGTCTTGGACGAGCTGATCCCCTCCGCGCTGCACACCGTCGAGCGGTACGCGAACAACCCCGTCGAAACCGACCACGGCCGATTGAAAGCGCGGCTGCGGCCGATGCGCGGACTGAAGCGCCACCGGTCCGCGCGGATCATCTCCGCCGGGCACGCCTTCGTGCAGAACCTCCGCCGCGGTCACTATGAAATCGCCACCGACGTCCCCGCCCGCCACCGGATCCCCGCAGCATTCGACCAGCTCGCGATGACCATCTGACCAGTCGGCCATCGCCTCATCGCGCCCTTTCATGCGCGCCGATCGGCCAACGCAACACTGCCTTTCCGGGTCCAGCGGCGCGACCGCGCTGGCGGCGTCCTCCACGAATATCACCTAGTGGCATAGGTTTTCGGCACCCACAGGTACGGGCTATGACCGGATCGACTCATCTGCTCACTCGCTGTAAGCCCATTGTATTCATCGAAGGCGAA
>DATCEO010000105.1:0-3168 GCA_036510065.1 Streptosporangiaceae bacterium
ATGGTGGCCTTCGAGGGTTCCGAGGCCTTCCGCGAGGTGGTCTGGGTACTCATCGAAGAACTCCAACGCGACAGCTGGCACATCGGCGGCCAGCCATTCTTCGGGCCACCCACCCTGATGGCTGCCCTCGGCCGCTCAAAAGAGGCCTACGAGGCTGTTGACGGCACCCCGATCACCCGGGAAGACCTGGCGACGCACGCTCCCGTCCGGCACCCGTGACCCCCCGAAGCTTCACAGAGAAGGACGGTGAAATGGCTGCAATCCAGAGCCCTGCCCTGGGCACAGAGAATGTCCGCGGCGCGGGCCGGGCCATGGTCGTGGCAGGCGGGGCATGCTGGGCCGTCGGCGCAGTCCAGTACGCGGCGGCACAGGTCGTGGCGGCGGGCGCGTGGACCAGGCCCTACAGCCTGAAGAACAACTACATCAGCGATCTGGGTAACACCGCCTGCGGGATGTTCCATGTGCCGCATGGCACCCCTTACTACGTGTGCTCGCCGTCGCATGCCGTCATGAACGCTTCGTTCATCATCTTCGGCGGCCTGACTATCGCTGGCGCCCTCCTGCTGCAGCGGATCTGGCCCGCCGGCCCGCTGGCCCGGTGGGCGCTGATCATGTGGATCCTCTCCGGGCTCGGGAAAATCGTCGTGGGCCTCGTCCCGGAAAACACCCGCATCGGCCTGCACCTGATCGGGGCGCTGAACGTCCCGCTGGAAAGCATCGCCATCCTCCTGCTCAGCCTGGCGATCCGCCGGAGCAGCCGGGTGCTGGCCACCATTGGCATCGTGGTGGCAGTAGTGGGGCTGGCCGGCAGTTTCCTCTCTACCGCCGGCCAGTACGCCGGCTCATCCTTGTACCTGGGACTGGGAGTGGGCGGCGCGGAGCGCCTGGCCAGCTATCCAGGCACCCTGTGGATGCTGATAATGGGCATTACCGCGATGGCCTTCACCAGAACCTGGCGGAGCTTCAGGGACAGCCCGCAGGCACCATAGCGGCCGGCCGTCGCACCCCGATCCCACACCGCACCCCCGACCCGATCCGCGCCCGCCCGGCGTCTGCTCACCCGAAGGGAAGTCCCATGGCTGCAGAGAATCGGTTCCTGCAGGGACCGTTCGCCCCCGTAACCAAGGAGATCATCGCCTTCGACCTGCCGGTCACCGGCCGTGTGCCCACTGAGCTGAACGGGCGTTACCTGCGGAATGGTCCCAACCCGCTCGGCCTGGACGACCCCAACTACCACTGGTTCCTGGGCGCGGGCATGGTGCATGGCGTGCGGCTGCGCGACGGAAAGGCCGAGTGGTACCGCAACCGCTGGGTTCGCTCCAAGGCTGTCGCCGGGACGCTCGGCGAGGAATGGGCCGCCGGGCCAGTCCACGAGGGAATGGACTTCGCCGCGAACACGCACATCATCAGGCACGCCGGCCGCATCCTCGCCACCGTGGAGGCCGGGCCGCTGCCGTATGAGCTCTCTGATGAACTAGAGACGCGGGGCCCGTGCGACTTCGGCGGGACGCTGCCCGGCGGATTCGCCGCGCACACCAAGCTGGACGCGCGGACCGGTGAACTGCACGCGATCGCGTACTTCTGGGCCTGGGATCACGTTCAGCATGTCGTGGTGAACGCGGCTGGCCAGGTGAGCCGCACTACCGATATCGCCGTTCCTGACGGGCCGATGATGCACGATTTCGCGCTCACCGAGAAATACGTCGTCTTCTTCGACCTGCCCGTCACGTTCAGCCTGGACGCGGTCTCCGCCGGGCGGGAGCTGCCCTACACATGGAACCCGGCCCATCAGGCCCGTGTCGGCCTGCTCCCGCGGGACGGCTCGGCGGCTGTCCGCTGGCTGGAGATCAGCCCGTGCTGGGTGTTCCACACCCTCAACGCCTTCGACGACGGCGCGCGGGTCGTGGTCGATCTGTGCCAGTACCCGGACCCGTTCGACGTGGCCACGCTCTGGGACAGCCACGGCCCGGCGACCCTCGACCGCTGGATCATCGACCCCGCCGCCGGCCAGGTGAAGCAGCAGACCCTGAGCGGCCGCACCCAGGAATTCCCGCGGGTCGACGACCGCGTCGTCTCGCGGCCGCACCGCTACGGGTACAGCGCCATGATCGGCGACGTCGGCCAGGCTATCTCCCCGCTGACCGGGGACTTCGCCGACGAGGCGTTCACCAACGCCCTGCTCAAGCACGACCTAGCGCACGGCACCGCAGAGGTGCACGACTTCGGCCGGGACGCCACCGCCGGTGAGGCCGTGTTCGTCCCGGTGTCACCGGACGCGGCCGAAGACGACGGCTACACCCTCGCCTTCGTACACGACCCCGACCGCGGGGCCACCGACCTCGTCATCCTCGCCGCGCAGGACTTCACCGCCGAACCCGTCGCCCGGGTCCACCTGCCCGCCCGGATCCCGCTCGGCTTCCACGGCAGCTGGATCGCCGACGAGTAGACACAGACCGCACGGCGCCCTGCCCGCCGCCTGACGGTCCGCACAGCATCAGACGGCATCACCGCCATTTGCCATGTCCGCGGCAGCCCGCCTCGGCATAGGGATCACGACCGCCATGCGACAGCTTGTCGCCGGTCAGCTGGGAAACGGCCGAGGTCCCAGCGCCACCAGAGAAGGAGAAAATCCAATGGGAACTATCACTGCCAGGGACGGCACCGAGATCTTCTACAAGGACTGGGGTGCCGGCCAGCCGGTGGTGTTCAGTCACGGCTGGCCGCTCACCGCCGACGCCTGGGACGATCAGTTGTTCTTCGTCGCATCCAGCGGCTACCGCGCGATCGCCCACGACCGCCGCGGCGGCGGCCGGTCCGGGCAGCCCTGGAACGGCAACGACCTGGACACCTACGCCGATGACCTCGCCGACCTCATCGAGGCCCTGGACCTGCGCGACGTAGTCCTGGTCGGCCACTCCACCGGCGGCGGCGAGGTCGTCCGGTACATGGGCCGACACGGCACCTCGCGCGTCGCCAGGGCGCTGACCGTGGGCGCGATCCCGCCGCTGATGCTCAAGACCGACGCCAGCCCCGGCGGCCTGCCCATCGAGGTCTTCGACGGCCTGCGCGCCGGCCTTGCCGCCGACCGGTCCCAGTTCTACCAGGACCTCAGCGAGCCCTTCTACGGCGCCAACCGGCCCGCCAGCACCGTGTCCCGGGGCCTGCGCG
>DATCEO010000106.1:0-156365 GCA_036510065.1 Streptosporangiaceae bacterium
CCTCATCGGCGCCGAATTCAAGGTCGGGCTCGGGTCGCTCGGTCTCCTCATCTCGCTCTACATCGTTGGCTACGGGCTCACGCACATCCCAGGCGGCGTGCTCGCCACGAAGATCGGCATGAAGAGGACCCTCGTGCTCGGGCTACTCGTCCAGGGGGCAGCTGGCGTCATGTCCGGGCTCTCGCACAGCTACGTCGAGCTCGCCATCTGCCGGATTGCGAGCGGTGTCGGGGGGTCAGTGTTCGTCGCCATGACCGCCGCCTCAATGGTCGTCTGGTTCCGCGAGAAGGAGGTCACCTTTGCGCTCGGCGTGACCGGCGGAGCCGCCTTCAGCGCGGGAGCCGCGCTCGCCCTCTACGTCTGGCTGTTCGTCCAGCGCTCTGCGGGCTGGCACACCTCGATGGTCCTGGGCGGAGTGTTCGAGCTGCTGGTCGCCGTGGTCACCGTTGCGGCCTTCCGGCTCCCTGAAGGTGGCCACTCGCTCGGTGGTGTGAAGTTCGACCGCGCCGCACTGTGGTCCGCGCTCATGACCCGGGACTTGTGGGTCTACGGCATCGCGCTTCTCGGCGGATATGGTGCCTACTTCACCACGTCGCAGTTGTTCAGCCAGTACGTGACGACAGATCGGCATTTCGACCCGTCTGCGGGCGGGCTGTTGTCCGCCCTCATCCTCCTGGCCGGCATCCCGGGCAGCGTGCTCGGAGGGCACTTGGCCGACCGCAGCACGAACCTGCGGATGTTCGTGGTCGGACCGCTGGTCACCGTCGCCGCTTTGTTGGCTCTCATCCCAGTGGCGCCCAACATCTTGCTCTGGCCCCTCGGGATCGGAATCGGCTTCTTCCTCACCTTCGGCTTCGCCGCCTGGTTGGCAGTGCCTTCCAGGGTCAGCAACATCCGCGCCGAGCACATTGGCTCGGCGACCGGTCTGATGCTCACGCTTGCGGCGATCGGCGGCTTCTTCATTCCCATCATCTTCGGGCACCTCGTGCCCCACACGAGCTACGGCACGGGCTGGGTCTTCCTCGCCGTCGTGTCTGTCGCTTTCGCGCTTGTCGGCTTGAAGGGAGGCAACCCGGTCACGGCCGGAAGCCCGTGATGGCAATCGGCTCGGAGGATGGTTCAGCCTCACGCAACGCCACCCTTGGTACCGCCGGGCAACTGGCCGTTGCGGCCTACCTTCCGCAGAGAATCAAAGGGTTCGCGCCCTACCTGCCGTCCAACGCCGCCGGGACCATCTGGGGGCCGGGAAGCTGTACGGCGGCCATCAGCTAGACCCGTGGACCGGATTCGCGGTGCTGTGCGGATACGCGGTCGTGCTGACTGGCATGGCCGCCTGGCGGCTGCGCCGCCGCGACGCCTGAGCACGCGGCAAGGCTGCGAGGATACAAGTATGTCCGTCTGGACACCGGTCGAGAACCCGGGAACGCGCCCGCCGCGTTTCCCGGCCTTCGACATCGAGTGATGTCTGACGGCGAGCAGTGGGCCGACGTCGATCGTGGTTCGGGTTATAAAAGTGAGCATGACCGGATCGAGCCCGAAGTGCGAAGGAGTTACAGCGCAGGAGAGATGGCGCCAGAACTGGCTGTTCTGCGCCGCCCGGCCGCCCGTTCCTCACGATCAATAGGCAACGCATAGTCGGCGATCGGCGCGGCTTGGGATCGCATGCAGCACGAATCGCTGCCTACGTCCGGTTACGACCACGCATGCAGCGCTACTCCCGTCCAGCGACTCGGCCGCCACAAAACGACCGCGGCCATGGCCCGGTCACCACCCGCACCATCCAGGTCCTCGACGCGCCGCAGAACCTGCCGTTCCCGCACGTCAGCCAGGTGTACCTGATCGAGCGGCACGTCACTGCCCTGGACGGCAGCCCGCTATCGAAGGTCGCAGCGGTCGGCGTTACCAGCCTTGCCCCGGCCCGGGCCGGCCCCGGGGCCATCGCCGGCCTCGTTCGCGGCCAGTGGGCAATCGAGTCCCTGCACTGGCTCCGCGGCACCCTCTACCGCGAAGACAACTCCACCGTCCGCACCGGATCCCGACCCAGGGCCATGGCCACGCTCAGGAACCTCGCCGTCGGCGCCCTGCAACAGGCCGGACGGCACGACACCACCGAAGCCACCGATGGGCCGGCCGCTACATCGACCGGCCGTTCACCATCCTCGGACTAGCGTCATGATCTTGAAACGACCGTGGGCCTTGGGGCGCCGGTCGGTGCGCTTGATCCGGGCCGCGACGATGTCCGGGTCGCATGTCCGGATGATGCTCGTGGCCTCCAGCCGGTCCAGGCAGGAGCGCACCGTGCGCTCGGACGGGCCGGTGTAGCGGACTAGCGTGGCTACCGACGGGAAAGCGCCGACGCCGTCCGGCCCGGCGTGGTTGGCCGGGCCCACGAGCACTAACTTGCACGCGCTCGACAGCTGGCCGCCGCGGTAGGCGGGAACCGGGCCAGGTTGAGCGCCCACGAGGTCGCCTCGACGCTCACCGGGCAGCTCCCGGCAGCCTGGCCGCTCGCCAGGCCGCACATATGGGCCTGGTCTCAGTTCTGGTCTCATTCACCCCCGTCCGCAGCCGTTCGCCGACGGCCGCCCGGAGCGAAGCCGGGCAGGTCACGGACGGTGGCGGCTCCCGGCGGACGCTGGCCAACCTTGTTGGAAAGCGTGTTGGGGGCAACCCCTCAAGAGTTCGAATCTCTTATCCTCCGCCACACTGACCTGCGGCGATGCGATCTCGGCCACTGCAGAGCGGACAAGCTCGAGGTCGCTCAGTCTCATTTCTTAGTCTCAGTTGCGTGGCCCGGAAGCTGCCGCACGAGGCCTGGGTGCAGGTTCAACGCTCCTAGTTTCACCTGGTCACGGCGTCGGTGAACGGTCGTGAACGGAGAGGCGCACGCCGCCGAGGCGTGCGCCTTACCGTTCAGGGGCGGGCCGGTACCGTCCGCGAGACGGCCGGATAGCCGCTGTTTGCGACCTCACTAGTTGCACATCCAGCGGCTCAATTATGTGAGCACGAGTCGGATGCCCGCGAGCACCGACGTCTGGGGAATGTGACTGCCGACTTGGCTGGACGCGCGCTTAGCGGCCGCAATGCTTAGCAGCTTGACTTGCGCGATGATCGTCCGGTGCCGCGCCGAATTGGATGATCCTAGCGTGGCCACACCAACGGCCGGCGGTCGGCTAACGCCCAGATCTGAATGATAAGCGGAAGTCGCAGGTCCGAGCAGTTATGCGCGGGCCTGGGTTACGGCCAGGTTGCGGATCATCTGCGCGAGCAGGCGCGGGCGGACTCTAGGGCGGTCCGACGGTCTGCGTGACCGGTGATCGCGTCCTCGGGCAGGCTGACGTTCAGCGTGTGCTCGACATGGTTGGCCGGTGCCTACTTCGCGGAGGGAACCGGCCCGGAGATTTCCGGCCGCGGGGTGAATCCTTTCCGGGTCGGGGCGCGACAGTTAGGTCATGGACAGCCGCCCGGGCGACGAGACGCTGCTTCTTGCCGTCGCCGGACGCGATATGGGCGCCTTCCGCACGCTGTATGAACGCCACGCCGGTTGGCTCGCGATCCGGCTTGCCCGGCGGTGCAACGATCGCGACCTGGTGGCGGACGCGGTCCAGGACACCTTCATCGCCGTCTGGCAAAGGCCGCAGGGTTTCCGCGGCGACGGGGATGTCGCGGCGTGGCTGTGGGGGATCGCGATCCGCCGGCTGGTGAGCCGGATGCGGACCCGCGGCAGCGTCGCCGCCGTCTTCGAGAAGGGCGGGGCCGCACCGGCCGCGGAAGACCAGGTGCTGCTGTCGGTCGAATACGGCGACATCGGCCAGGCGCTGGCCCGGCTGTCGCCGGAGATGCGCGCCGTCATCCAGGCCGTCGTGCTGGACGGCCTGACCGCAAGGGAAGCGGCGCAGTTGTTGCACGTACCGGTGAGCAGCGTGAAGACCAGGCTCTATCGGGCCAAGGCGCGCCTGCGGGCCGTCCTAGCGGAGGGATCGTCATGACCGGCTGGCATCTCGACGACGGCACACTGCGGCGCTATGTCGGGCGGACCGATTCGCTGGCCGAAGGGACCTCGGTCGAGCAGCACCTGCTGTCGTGCGAGCAGTGCCGGGCGCGGGTCAACCCCGCGGTCGACGTGATCGACCTCGCCGCGGTGTGGGCCCGGACGCGGGACGCCGTGGAAGTGCCGCGGCCATCGGTGTTCGAGCGGCTGCTGCGCGTCGCCGGCCTCCCGGCCCACGAGGCGCGGCTGGTCGCGGTGGCCAGCGCGTTCCGCGGTGTGTGGCTGGTGGGCGTGGCCGCGGTCCTCGCGTTCGCCGCTCTCGCGGCGGCGGTCGGGCATGCCCGCGGGCTCTGGTTCTTCCTGGCCGTGGCGCCGCTCGCGCCGTGCCTGGTGGTCGCGTTCAGCTACGACCGGCGGATGGACCCGGCTCTCGAACCGGAGATGGTCACGCCCTATCCGGCGCTCCGGCTGATCTTGCTGCGCACGATCGCGGTACTCGCGCTCGCGCTGCCGGCCGTGCTGCTGCTCGGGCTGGTCGTACCGGGCGATGCGCCGTTCGCCTGGCTGCTGCCGGCGATCGGCTTCGTCGCGGTGGTGCTGGCCGCGTCCACCTGGGTCAGCCCGCTGAACGCGGCCATGGCCGTCAGCGCCGCCTGGCTCACGACGGTCTGGCTGGTGGCCACTCGGTCGGCTTCGCCGGCCGCGGTGCTCCAGGCCCGGATCCAGGTGGCCTTCCTGGTGCTGGCCGCGGCATCGTTCGGAATTTTTCTGGCCCGCCGACGCCACCTGCGCCAACTTCGACCCTGGAGGTAGCGATGACCGCTTCGATCAGCTTGCGTGGCGTCGGGCGCACGTTCGGGGCCACCCGGGCCCTCGCCGACGTCGACCTGGACCTGGAACCCGGCGTGATCGGGTTGCTCGGCCCCAACGGCGCGGGCAAGACCACCCTGCTGCGGCTGCTGGCCACCGCGCTGCCGCCCAGCCAGGGACAGGTGCGCGTGCTGGGCCGGGACCCGGAGGCGCCGGCCGAACGCACCGACATCCGCCGCCGGCTGGGCTACCTGCCGCAGGAGGTCGGTTTCCCGCGCGGCTTCACCGCGTTCGCGTTCGTCGACTACATCGCACTGCTCAAGGAGTGGACCCAGCCGGCCGCCCGGCACGCGGAAGTGCGCCGGGTACTCGACCAGGTCGGGCTGTCCAACCTCGTGACGAAGCGGATCCGGGCTATGTCCGGCGGCCAGCGGCGACGGGTCGCGCTGGCGCAGGCACTGCTCGGGTCGCCGCCGGTGCTGATCCTGGACGAGCCGACCAGCGGCGTCGACCCGGAACAGCGCGTCACATTGCGGACCGTGCTCGCGGAGATCGCGCGTACCTCGATCGTCGTCCTATCCACCCACCAGACTGACGACGTCGCGGCCCTGTGCGAGCGCGTCATCGTGCTGGACCAGGGTCGGGTCCGGTACGACGGCCAGGTCACCGAACTCGTCCGCCAGGCCGCCGGCCGGGTCTGGCTCGCCGACCAGCCGGACCCGGCGGCGACCGTCTCCTGGCGGACCGGCACCGGCCGGTACCGCAACGTCGCCGCGCACGCGCGGGACGGCGTCGAGCATGTCGAGCCATCCCTTGAGGACGCGTACCTGCTGCTGCGCCGCGGGTCACCGGAGAACGACCCCGCCAAGGAGGTGGCGTCGTGAGCGTGACGCTCGCGCCCGCCCGGTCCGAAGCCGCCGCCGGCCGGACGACGTTCGTCGCGCTCGCTGCCCGCGAGATGCGCCGGTTTGTCGTCAACCCGGTCTTCCTGTTCGCCGTGGTGATGACCGCGTGGTCGGTATGGGTCGGGCGGAGCGCGCCGGTCACCGGGCTCGGCACCGGGAACTGGTACCCGGCGATCTTGCTGGGCGGGTTCGGCATGATGGCCACGTTCTGGCTGACCCGGTCCATGCGCGACAGCGAGCCGGTCGTCGGCGTCACCCCGACCACGCTGCCGGCGCGCACCGCCGCCCTCTGCGCGGTCGCGGTCGTGCCGTTCCTCTGCGGCGTGCTGACCCTGTTCGCGTTCCTGCATTTCCACCCGGCCGGCGCCCGGGTCTACGGGGCGTTCAGCCCGCCGGCGCAGGTCGCCGTCCTCGTCGGGCAGATCGTCATCCCGTCACTCGGAGGCCCGCTGCTCGGTGTCGCGCTGGGCCGCTGGGTCCGCTTCCCGGGCGCCGCGCTCGTGCTGTTCCTGGTCGTCTTCGGCTGGGTGAACGTGGCGACCTTCCCGACCCTGTGGCATCCGGACTCGGCGGCATTCACGGCACTGCGGCTGTTCTCGCCGTTCGCGTTCTTCACCTACATGAAGAACGTCGCCGACGTCACGACCTGGCGCGGCTCCCCGTGGTTCTTCCTCGGCTGGCAGCTCGCCCTGTGCGCGAT
This sequence comes from Streptosporangiaceae bacterium, assembly GCA_036510065.1. GTDB lineage: Bacteria > Actinomycetota > Actinomycetes > Streptosporangiales > Streptosporangiaceae > DASUBV01. The sequence continues at coordinate 6,407 of DATCEO010000106.1, forward strand.
CGCGGTCCTGGCGGCGCTGTTGCGCGGGGCCGACGGTCGGGTGCGCTTCCGGGTCACCCGTACCCTTCAGATCGTCCTGGTGCTGGCGGCGATCCTGCTCGTGCTGGCTAGCGCCGGCGGGTTCCCCCACGCGGTCACCGTGTGATGGTCGGGCCGGTGCTGCGGGCCGGGGCGTGGCCGGCGGTCGCGGGCGTCAGCGGCGTGGCGGTCGTGGTGGGCGGCTGCGGGGCCGCGTTCCCGGCGGCGGCCGCCGTGCTGTTCCCGATCTGCTTCGCGCTGCTGGCGGCCGCCGCGGCGTTCACCCTCGATGAGCCGGCCAGCCTGGTCGTCGACGTGACGCCGACCGGGCCCGTCCGGCGCACCAGGATCCGCGCCCTGGCATTGCTGGCGCCGCTCGCCGCCGGCGCGCTGGTAATGCTGGCGGCGGCAATGCGCGGACTGGCGCTGCCCTGGACGGGGGCCGGTCTCGCGCTGGCCGGCAACGTGCTGCTCGGATTCGCCGCGGCGTGCGTGGCCCGGACGCGGACCGGAGAACCGGGCGCGGCGACCGGCACCGCCGTCGTGCTGGTGCTGATGGCGCCCAGCCTGGTGCCGCCGGTCGCGCGCTGGGTCCGCACGTTCCCGGCCCCCGGCGCGGGCGGGCCGTCATCGGACCCCGTCTGGTGGACCGTCCTCGCGGTGTGCGTGCTCGCTATCGCCATTTCGACCGGTGGCCGAGGCCCCCGGTGGAGGGCTCACCGTGGGCCGCCCGACGGGGGGCGAATGGCGTCCGGAACATCCGCGCCGCGGAGGGCCGGACAGGCACTCGGTACCCAGGCGCTGACTGGGATCCGTGGCCCCCACAAAATGAAGGAGCGGCTGAGATGAGCGAGAACAACACGAGCGTGACCAGCGAGCACGACGTCGGCGCCGCCGCGAAGGCGCGACCAGGCGGCGTCATGCTGACTGTCTACCGCTGGGCGCTGCTGGTGTTCCTGGCCGCCGGAGTGGTCCAGATCTTCCTGGCCGGCCTGGGCGCCTTCAAGCTCCTGCACGGGGCCGGTGACCCGGCGCTGGATCCGCACCGGATGCTGGGCTTCGCGATGGCCGGGGCGGCGATCATCATCCTGATCCTGACGCTGATCGCGCGGCCGGGCGCGCGCGCCATCGTCGGTGCCGTGCTGCTGGTGCTGATGACGGCGGTCTTGCAGAGCCTGCTGGCCGGACTGGCCGACGACCACGTGATCTTCGGAGCCCTGCACGCGACCGACGGCCTGCTCATTCTGGCCATCCCGGCCTACCTGTACGTCTGGACCGGGCGCCGGGCCGCATGAACGTCACCGCGCGACGGCAGAGCACCACCGCGACGGCAGCGTGGACCGTCGCCGTCGTCCTCGCGGCAGGCGCCTTGGTCCTGATCATCCTCGCCTGGAACGACCTGGTCACCGGTGACGCGATTTCAACGGTCTGCCAGGTGCCATCAGCCGTTTTGTACGCCACCCTCGGAGCGCTGATCGTCCGTCGTGCGGGCAACACCATCGGCTGGTACCTGCTCATCGCGGGCATCGCCGACGGCTTGGTGGCCCTTGCTTCCGCGTACGCGGTGCTCGGCATCAGGCATCCAGGTGCCCTGCCAGGTCCCGTGATCATGGGCGTTCTGGCCGAGTGGTCTTTCATTCCGCTGATCTGCAGCATCGCATTCATGTTCCTGCTCTTCCCGACCGGGCACCTGCCGTCACCGCGCTGGCGTCCGGTCGGCGGCTTGTGCCTGCTGCTCATCGCGCAGACCTTGATCGGATTCCTGGTACAGCCGAAGAGAGTGCAGCTTCCGGCTCCCGGCGGCATCTCGCTCTCGGTCCAGAACCCGCTTGGCGTGCGTTCCTTGCCACCGCCGCTGGCGACCGTGCTGATCGGAACCATCAGCCAGGCGTGGTTCGTGTTCATCGCCTTGATGGCGGCCTCCACGGTGGCCATGACGATCCGCTACCGGTCAGGAGGCCGCGAGTTGCGGCAGCAGATCAAGTGGGTCGCCTTCACGGCGGCCACTGCGATCGGCTGCTCGGTCGTCGTCCTGGTATCTATGGATATCGGGGGAAAGTCCTGGGCCGTGCTGACCACGGCGGCAGACGCGGTGGTCTCGGCGATCGGGCTGGCCGGATTCCCGATCGCGATCGCGATCGCGATCCTGAAGTACGGCCTGTACCAGATCGACGTCATCATCAATCGGGCCGTCAGCTATGGCCTGCTGTCCGCGGCGCTGACGGCCGTCTACATCGGCATCGTGGTGGGCATCGGGACGCTTGCCGGTTACGCGGGCGGCCCGGTGCTCACCGTGGCGGCGGCGGTCGTGGTCTCGGTGCTCTTCCATCCGGTGCGCCAGCGTGCCAACCTGCTGGCGAACCGCTTCGTCTACGGCAGGCGCGCCTCGCCCTACCAGGTGCTCGCCGACTTCGCCCAGGACATGGCCGGTCAGCTCGACGCCGACGCCGCGCTTGACCGGATGGCCGCTGTGCTCGGCGGGGCGACCGGGGCCGAGCGCGTCGAGGTCTGGGTGCTGGTCGGCGCCGGTCTGTCACCTCGATCGGTCTGGCCAGCCGATGCCGAACCGGGAGCCGCGCCCGCGATGGTGACCCGCTCAGCAGGCCTGGCCACCCTTGGACCGGTCGCCCGGGCGATCGGCGTGTATCACCAGGACGAACTGCTCGGCGCCATCACGCTGGGCAAGGCCAAGAACGAACCGGTATCCGCCGCGGAGGACAGGCTGCTCACCGATCTGGCCTCGCAGGCTGGGCTCGTGCTCAGGAACGTAAGGCTGACCGCCGAGCTGCAGGCCACCATCGACGATCTGCGTGCGTCGCACCGGCGGCTAGTGCAGGCGCAAGACGATGAGCGGCAGCGGATCGAACGGAACCTGCACGATGGCGCCCAGCAGCAACTGGTCGCGCTGAGCGTTCAGCTCGGCCTGCTCGACGGAGTCGCTGACGATCCAGGCGAGGTCAGGGAGCTGACCGGCCAGCTGCGATCCGGAGTGCGGGCAGCCCTGGATGACCTGCGAGCCCTTGCCCGCGGCATCTACCCGCCCGTGCTAGCCGACCAGGGCCTTCGCGCTGCCCTGCAGGCACAGGCCGACCGCGCGCCGATGCCGGTGCTGGTCGACGCCGACGGGATCGGGCGGTTCTCCCGTGACGCCGAGACGACGCTGTACTTCTGCATCCTCGAGGCACTGCAGAACGTCGCGAAGTACGCGCAAGCCTCACTGACCACGGTGACCCTGAACCAGGTCGCCGGCAGGCTCGAATTCAGCGTCGCGGACGACGGGGCAGGCTTTAACCCTGCGGCTGCCGCGCACGGCACCGGCCTGCAGGGCATGGCCGACCGGCTGTCGGCCGCGGGCGGCCAACTGGGGATAGCGTCCGCACCGGGCCGGGGCACGACCATCAGCGGAACGGTGCCCGTCACCGCCCTTGCCCCGGCGCTGGCCGACTGAGCAGCGGAGTCGACAGCTCAGGCGCCGGCGGCGAGCAGGCCCGAGGCGGCTGATCCACCCGAACTGGCCGCCAGCGATGGCCACCTCGAGGGCAAATTTGAACGGCGAGTAGAAGCCCCTCCACCGGCACGCAGACTTCGCTCCTCCAGATCAGCGGAATACCCTGCCAGATAGGCGACCAGCACCCGCACTCGCGAGCCTTTGAACGCTCACTCGCCGAGGGAGCTTTGCTGGCATTGCATCCCGTCCCGCAACAGCGCCGCCTCCTGCGAATTGCTGCACCCGTGCCGAGCAGGCTCCTTGTCACATCCCGGCCGGCCCGCTGCATCACACCCGCCAGCGGCGGAGCCTGCTCTCGCGTTTGCGGTATTAGGTCATGCAGGACAACCCCACACCGGCCTGCCGTCGCCCGGCGCCTAGTCTCATTTTCAGTCTCATTCACCGGCGTACACCGTCGTCCGCCACCGTCCGTGCGAGAGCATCGACGCAGGTCACGGACGATGGCGAACCTTAGTGAACACAGATCAGCAGTGTTGGAAAGCGTGTTGGGGGCAACCCCTCAAGAGTTCGAATCTCTTATCCTCCGCCAAGCTGACCTGCGGAAGCACGGGTTGTGGTGGCCGGCACGCTGGCGCCCCTGAGCGGCGCTTGTCTCATTCTCTGGCTCAGTCTTGGCTCAATTTCGCGCTTCAAACGGTGGCGTGCCGGGGTCGGGAGTGGGCACGAGCTGGTACGTCAGGCCGCCGCTCATCTCCTGGCCGTCCGTGGCGGGCAGCTTGTCAGACGTCACGCACCTTGAGGAGGGCCCGCCGAGCAGCAGCGCGCCTGCTGCCCAGGCGGCCAGGACGCCCAGGCCCGCCCAGGGGCTGATCGGCAGGCTGCGCAGGCTGGTGGTGGCCTGGATGGTCAGCCCGGCGGTCATCGGCGCGTACCGCTCGACGTCGCCCTGCCAGTGGGTGCCGTGCACGACGGCGGCGATGATCGGGGCCAGGTAGAGCAGGCCCAGGACAGCCCCGATGGAAGGCCCGGGATCCCAGATGATGGTGGCGATGCCGAGGCTGAGCAGCGCGATCAGGGCCAGGTAGAGGACTGACCCGGTGGCGGCGCGCAGCACCGGCCCGTCGACCAGCGTCAGCGGCAGGTACCCGTGCGCCGGGGTGAAGCCGTGGCCGGGCAGGATGGCGTGCCCGGCCAGCAGGGAGCCGGCCACGGCGATGATCCCGGCCGCCAGCACCAGGCCGCTGACGATGGTGGCCTTGGCGGTGAGCACGGTGACCCGGCGGGGCACCGCAGTCATGGTGATGCGGATCATCCCGGAGCTGTACTCGCTGCTGATCATCAGCACGGCGAAGACGGCGGCGACCGCAGCTTGGTCCACTCCGCGTGCAGTGCCTCGCTCAGGCCCGTCAGCCGCCCGAGCGGGGCATCACCCCTGCCGTCTGGGCCGCCTGGCAGAGCGGCTGTCCAGCCTGCCTGTTGTGCGGCCGGCGCGTTGCTCATGCGTCCCTCCGGCGGAGCAGGTAGAAGGCCAGGACCAGCGCGAGCGCGGCGTATCCGCACAGCACGGCGAGGCCGGCCCACGGGGTGAGCGGGAAGTAGCCGGCGGTCGGCGTGTAGCTGGCCGTGACTTGCGGGTAGGCGGGGGGCTCTGCTGGATCGCGAAGGCGGCCGCGGGGGTGAACCGCAGCAGCCATTGCTCCGCCCCGGCGGGTAGCAAATCGCCCGTCCCGAGGATGTAGGGCAGGACGATCACCACGATGCCGGTGGTGACCGCGACGGCGCTGCGCCGCAGCAGGGTCCCGACCGCGACGGTCAGGACGGCGGCGACGGCGAGCAGCGCCGCGGTGCCGGCTATCACCCGTATCTCGGTCAGCGGTCCCACCGGCAGCACATAGGCGCCCTTCGCATGTGCCACCCGGAGAGTGACCGGGACCACGACGGCAGCGGCGGCCAGCCCGGCCACGAAGCTGATGGCGCCGGCCACGATCGCCTTGGCCGCCAGCACCCGGCCGCGCCGCGGGCTGGCGGCCAGGGTGATGCGGATCAGGCCCCGCCGGTATTCGGCGGTGACGAACACCGCCCCCACGACGACCACCGCGATCAGCGCTACGCTACAGCGGTCCAACACCGCCTGTTGGGCCGCTGTAAGGAGGGAATCGGGCATCCCGGGTCTGTCACCGTCTCCGCGGGTGCTGGTCGTGGAGGACACCTGAAGCCTCGCCGATGGCATCGCCGAGGGCCTGCGGGATCACGGCATGGCCGTCGACGTGGCCTACGAGGGCCGGGACGCGGCGGCCAAGCTCGACGTCAACGCCTATGACGTCATCGTCCTCGACCGTGACCTGCCCGGGGTGCACGGTGACACGATCTGCCGGATGATCGCCAGCAGCGGCAAGCCAGTCATGGTGCTCATGCTGACCGCATCCGGTTCCCCCGACGACCGCGTCAGCGGCCTGAGCCTCGGCGCGGACGACTACCTAGCCAAGCCCTTCCACTTCCCCGAACTGGTGCTCAGGATCCGCGCTCTGGCCCGTCGTCAGCCCGCGGCCAGGTCCCGTGTCTTCCGCGCGGCCGGCGTCGAACTCGATCCCCTGCGCCATGTTGCCCGCCGCGACGGGCGGCAACTTGATCTCTCTGGCAAGGAGTTCGCGGTCCTCGAAGCGCTCATGCGAGCCGATCACGCCGCCCTCAGCGCCGAGGACCTCCTGGAACAGGCCTGGGACGAGCACGCCGACCCGTTCACGGCCACAGTGTCGGTCACCATGAGCCGGCTCCGCCGGAAGCTCGGACAACCGCCCATCATCGCGACCATACCGGGCATCGGATACCGGATCATCAGCACTTCCGCCTGACCTGCATCTGGCCTGTCCTCCCGTTCGCCGCCCCGTAATTACCATCCGGCCGGCCTACTCACGCCAGGTCAGTGGTCACGATGGGTGGCTGGGGCGGGGTGTCGCTGAGGTCACTCTCTAGCGGTGACAGCCATGCTTCGCCCTTGGCCAGATCTCTTTCGCCGGGGCACTAGCGATCCTTTAGGGCAACGATCGCTTCGCAGAGATGGAGGCTGAGAACTGGAAAGTGTTTCGAAGGACACGCCAGGGCGGTGTGTGTCGCAGCGTGACACGCTGTGGTACACTAAAGTAGTGGCTGATCACTACACCTTGCGGCTTGCCCCAGGTCTTCGGCAGCGGCTCTCAGAGTGGGCCCGCCGGGCTGGACTGCCGGAACGCACCCTCGCTCAGCGCTACGTTGAGGAGGGATTGCGCCACGACGCGCACCCGCTCATCCAGTTCCTCGGTGGGCCGAGCGGTCGTCGTGCCAGTCTTCTCGGCCGCGGGCTGGATGTCTGGGAAGTAGTCGCGACGGTACGCGACAACGACGGGTCGCTCGCCGAGGCTGCCGACTACCTGGAGCTCCCCGCCGGGCTGGTAGAGGCGGCCGTGACGTATTACGGCGAGTACCGGGAGGAGATCGACAGCGAGATCGCGCTCAACGAGGCAGAGTACGAGCGCGGCCGAGCGGCTGCTGCCGCCGGAGAGCAGGCGCTGCGCTCGTGAGGGCCCTCCTGGATGAGCAATTGTCACCTCAGATCGCGACGCTACTGCGCAAGGCCGGCTACGACGTGGATGCCGTCGCCCAGCGCGATGATCTCGCCGGGCGCAGCGATCGGGTTGTGTTCGAGGCGGCGTGCAGCGAGGGCCGCGCGGTGGTGACGAACAACATTAAGGACTTCCGCCCGCTCGCAGCCGAGTATCTAGCGCAAGGAAGGGTCCACGCGGGCCTGGTTCTGCTCCCGTTGGCACGGACACGGTCCAAGGACGCCATCGCCGCCATCGCCAGGGCCATCGAGGGTGTTCTCGGAGGCAATCCTGACGGGCTCAGCGCGAGCGAGCGCTGGATCGGCCCGTTGAAGGGCCAGTAGGAATCGCGCGACCGTCGCTCAGCTTGTGTCTAATTCGCAGCATTCAGCCGGAAACAAATCCCCGCAGGTCGCGCCGCGGAGCCTCGCGGCTGGGATAGCCATGGATCACTCTGACGCGCTCTTGTCTCAGTTCATGTCTCATTCGCCGTCGTCCGCGACCGGCCGCCAGAGGTCATAACTGGCGGATCGCGCAGGTCACGAACGGTTGCGGCCAGCGGTGAACGTCGGTCAGCAGTGTTGGAAAGCGTGTTGGGGGCAACCCCTCAAGAGTTCGAATCTCTTATCCTCCGCCATCCTGAGCAGGCACGATGCCGGGCTCGCGGGGCTGCGAGGGTAGTAACCCTACGAAGCTGGTCTCACTTTTGGGCCAATTCTCATCCCGGCCGGGCCGCCGATCAGGCGAACCTGCTCGTGCCGACACCGAATCCCGACCGGCTCAACGAGGACGGCCGATGCCGGCGATCCGGTAACCCATGCTCGGGATGGTCTCGATGACTTGCGGGTCTTCGAGCTTGCGGCGCAGCCGACCGATAGTGACCTGAACGGTCTTGGTGAACGGGTCAGCGTTCTCGTCCCATACCTGCGCCAGCAAGCTCTCGGCGCTGAGGACGGCCGGTGCGGCTCTCATCAGCGCCTCCAGCACGCTGAACTCTTTGGGTGAGACGACGATCTCCGCCCCGTCGCGGGTGACGGTGCGCCGCAGCGGGTCCAGCTCGATTCCAGCTGCGCGGAGGATGCGGGCTTGTGCGGTGGGCTTGCGGCGGGCGAGGGACCGGATCCGCAGGACGAGTTCGGGGAAGTGGAAGGGCTTGGGCAGGTAGTCGTCGGCACCCAGGCCAAGGCCGGCGACCCGGTCTGCGGGGGTGTCCGCCGCGGTGAGCATCAGGACCATGACCTGGTTGCCGTTATCGGTGACCATGCGGCAGATGGTGTCTCCGTGCAGCCCGGGCAGGTCACGGTCGAGGACCAGCACGTCATAGGAGTTCACGTCGATCTTGAAGGCAGCGTCCACGCCGTCATAGGCGATGTCCACGGCCATGCCCTGATCCCGCAGGCCGCCTTGCGGCCGTGCGTGCAGGCGCAGCGACCCGCCGTACGCTTCGGCGATCGCCGCGACGATCGAGAGCCCGAGACCGGTTCCGTTCGCTGAGCCGGTGCGGTCGGCGCCCAGGCGGCGGAACGGCTGCGCCAGCCCGGTGACGCTGTCCTCATCGAGGACGGGCCGGCCGCTTTCCACCACCAGATGCGCCGTGGGGCCGTCGGCCCCGGTCTCGGCGCGGATCCAGCCGCCCGGCTCGTTGTGGCGGATGGCGTTGTCGATGACGTTGTCGACCATCCGGGACAGCAAGGTGGCGTCTCCGCCGGTCCAGGCGCCGCCAGTGGTTTGCTGCACCCGCAGGCCCAGGCCGGCGATAGCGTCGCCGCGGGCCTTGATCACGGCGGCGAGCACCCGGCCCAGCGAGACCGTTTGCTGATCGCCGGTGATGCCGTGCTGCGCGCGGGCGAGCACGAGGAGGCTTTCGAGCAGCCGGTCGGCCTGGTCGAGCCCTTCGCGGAGCTTGTCCGCCAGCACTATCACCTGAGCCGGGACCGGCCGGGCTTGGCGACCGCCACATCCAGCGACGTCCGCATCATCGCCAGCGGGGTGCGTAGCTCGTGGGAGGCGTTGGCGACAAAACGGCGCTGCGCGGTGAAGGCGCCCTCCAGCCGGCCCAGCAGTCCATCGATCGTGTCACCGAGGTCCTTGAGCTCATCGCCGGGACCGGGCACGGCCAGCCGCTCCTGGAGGTTGTCCTCAGAGATCCGCCGGGCGGCCGCGGTCATCTCGCGTAGCGAGCGCAGCACGCGGCCGGCGACGCCCCAGCCCAGCGCGACCGACACCACCGCCATGACGCCCAGCGCGACCGCCGACCCGGCCAGCAGCTGGTTCAGTTCGGCCGCATGCTGCTGGGCTTCCTGGACCGCCAGCTGGTGAAGGTGCTGGCTCCCGCTCGGAAGGAGCGGGAGGGACCCGGCCCCGGCCCCGGGCCAGGGCAGCCCGCGGGCCACGGCGTTGGTGATGGCCAGGAGCCCGGCGCCCGACAGGAGGAACAGCGAACCGTAGAGGGCGGTCAAGCGCAGCCGCACGGTCGAGCGTGGCAGGGCAGGACGCCCGGCCCGGTCGGTGAGGTGACGCAGCACAGCTATCGCCGTCCCTGCGCTCGGCCGCCACCGCGGGCCGCCGTCCGGGTGCGCGGCGGGCCGGGGAAGCACATGGTTGCCGCCGAAGGCGGCTGCTGCCTCCCCGGCACCCACTGCCCTTAACTTCCGGGACATGTGTCTGTTTTCGGAAGATTCGACCGGACGATCGTGATGGTGTAGGTCGCTTCTTCGGTGCGCCAGTTCCGTCGTTCGGCGGGGGTCCGGCCGGATGTACGTCTTCGGCCTGTCCGGTCGCGCGGGTGGGCGAGGATCGCGGTGGTCAGCGGCGCGAGCGGGTCGTCTGCGCTGGCCGGGCGCTTGCCGCAGTGCTTGCAGCAGCTGTCGGCGGTGGCGTGGAAGCGGACCAGGGACAGCACGGCGGTGAATGAGAGGGCATCAGGGTCGAGGCCGGCGCTGGAGGCCGCCTGCGCCGCGATGGCGGCGATCATGTTGTGGACGAGCAGCAGCGCCCATGCTTCCTGGCGGACGAGCGTGACGGAGCGTCCGCGCAGGACGCGGCGGGGGCCGCGCACGGTTTTCTTCAGGTGCAAGAACGCAGTTTCTACCTGCCAGCGCCTTGCGTACAGGGCGGCGAGCTCGCCTGCGGGGTACAGGCCCGGGTCCAGCAGCGTGGTCAGCACCCGGATCGCGGTGGTCTTCATGCGGCCGCTGCCGGCGCGGCTCAGGACGGTGAAGCTGACCAGGCGCGCGAAGGTGTCCGGCAGGCGGGGCAGGGTCTTGTCCCCGGCGTCGCGGCGCCGCGTGCCGAGCATGGCGCTGCTCTCGCGCAGCAGGACCAGCTCCGACCCGTCGGCCAGCGTCCGGATGGTCTTGAACGGGACGGACCGGGCGCTGTTCTTGACCCGCCACAGCAGGTGCGCGCCGGCGCGGGAGAAACGGATCCACCGGCTCATGGAGAAGAACCCCCGGTCGGCCAGGTTGATCATGCCCTCGCTCAGGGAGTCTTCCAGCTCATCGGCCAGGGCATTCTCGCCGTCGTGGTAGCCGCCGACCGCGGCGGCCTTCCACCGGCGCGTGCCGGCCTGCAGGTGCGCGACGATCCGGATCTTCGGCTTGGTGCCGTCCTCAGGCACCCCGAACTCCGCCGCCAGCCCAGGATCATTGAACACCTCGGCGGTGGTGCCGTCGAAAACGGTCAGCTCCAGGCCGAACGCGGTGCCGGCCCGCACCAGGCACGATGTCCGGGCGGGCGGCGTCCAGCTCGAAGGCCCGCCGCATGACCTGCTCGCCCAGCCGCTCCCGCGCCTTGGACAGCGCCGGGCCGGACGGCGTCACGGTGCCCGGCTTCACCGGCACACCGGGCATCCCGAACACCTTGGCCAGGATTAGGTCATACCCCTGATCAGGGAAAAGGGCACCCGCGATAACGCACAGCGCGGTCACCTCCGCGGTCAGCGCCCGGTCCAGGCGGTGCCCGTGCCCGCCCTCGGCCACCGCCGCAGCGATCACGCCGTCAGCCAGCAGTTCCCCGACCAGGCCCTCCCGCCGCAGGCCAGCCAGCCGGTCCTCCCACAGGCCCGGCCCGGCAGCCACCCGGCCCGCCAGGCCCGGCCCGCCGGCCGCCTCCGGCGGCTCGCCCCCATTCCCGCCAGCCGGAACAGCGGACGGCCCCGGAACCAGCATGGCAAAATACGCAGACAACGAAGCTCCTGCAAATGACGTGACACGGACTCGACATCCCACGTCATACCAGGGGCTTCGTTGCGTTCACGGCTCCGCCGGTGTCCTCTGACAATGAAGATTCCTCTTTGTCAATTAATGTTGCTCGACTGGGGTCTTCTGTCACTACGGTTTCCTCACCGCGTGGCCGCTGAGACGGAGCATGACCTGTGGGGCAGGGTGAGGGTTCAGGGGCCTGTAACGGCGATCCGGAGTCCGAGCCGTGTTATCTGGATGCAGGCGGGGACCGGGCGCCTCCGCCGCGGTCCGTCAGCCGTCCGCGGAGGGAAGCTCCTGGGCGATCTCCCAGATGTGGCCGCCCGGGTCGGCGAAGGTCGCGGTCCGCATGCCCCAGTCCCGGTCGGCGGGGCCGGTGAGCGGCTGTACGCCGCGCCCGGCGATCTCCGTGCACACGGTGTCCACGTCATCGACGATGATCGCGAACTGTCCCGCGCCCTTCCCGGCCTGCTCAAGGACCTCCGGCAGCGGCTGTGCCGCCGCCGGGGACCGGTGCAGGAACACAAAGATGTCCTCGAACCGGAGCATCGCCGTGTCGTCGTCCACCGGCTGGGCGTCCAGGCCGAACGCGTCCGCATAGAACTGGCGTGCCTCGCCGAGATCGGGGACGTAGAGCGTTATCGCGCCGATCTCCCTTTTCCAGTCGGCCATGCTGCCGCCTTCCTTTCTGTGGTCTCTGGTACCGGGCGCGGTCCGCTCAGCCGCGCGGGATCCGGGTGTCTTCCGGACCCAGCCAGGTGCGGCCGTCGAGCAGTTCGCGTGCCGCGTCGAGGTGCCCGGCATGGACTGCGGTCTCGGTGATGACGTGCAGGATGATCTCCCGCACGTCGCGGAGCCGCCAGCCGCTGAAGTAGTCCGGCCACCTGGCCGGCGGCGCGTCCAGGCTGAGCCCGGCCAGGACCGCGTCGGAGGCTGCGGTCTCCCGCCGGTACAGGTCGAGCACGGCCTCGGCCGGCTCGTCCGGCGACGGCTGCCAGCCCGTGTCGTCGTTGAGGTCCACTGCCTCGCCCGCCGCGACGCCGCGGAACCAGAACCGCTCATCGTCGACGGCGAGGTGCCGCACCAGGGCCAGGCACGACCAGCCAGACGGCAGCACCGGCTGCCGGAGGTTCTCCTCTGACAGGCCCTTCAGGACGCCGAGCACATGACCGCGCTGATCGTCCAGCCATTCAAGGAGCGCCTCCCGCTCTCTGCCCGGGGTCGGCTGCGTCATCTGCTCTCCTCGCGCCCGGTCCGGCGGCCAACCGGCCCCGGAGCATCCTCGCAGAGATCAGCCATACGGCGATCTCCGCAGTGCCTGCAATACCGACTGCTGGAACGCCGCAGAATCATCTCCGCTCGCAGGCCATGCCCGCGGTGTCGGACCGCCGCGGCCACGTTGGTGCGCAAATCCGCGAACCGAACACCGGGAAACGGCACGTCAGCGCGACGGGTCAGCCGAACCCGCGAACATGAGCCAAGTCAGGTGCGTCGGCCAGCAAAAGCCCGCCCAGAGCAAGCTTTATTGACAAGAGCCGCCCCGGCGACCGCCAGAAACAGGCAAGGCGGGCACCGGGCCACCGTGGGTTGACAACGGAGATTCCTCACGCAGGTCAAGGGAACGGGTCGAGCAATCTTCGTTGTCACGGGACAGCCAGGTTCCCCGCCCGAGTCGTGACCGACATGTAACGCAACGCTAGAAACCGGACGCTGGAGCGCAAAAGTCCAGGAAGTTAAGGGCAGTGCCCCGGCACCTGACGATGCTGGCGTGGCGGCCTTCACGCCGTCCCCGGCCCGCTGCCTTCTCATCGGTCCCTCCCCAACGAGTTAACAGCCGCTGTTTGGTCGGTGTTACCTCCACTTCCGTATACCTAGCTCACCGGCACTTTCCAGTCCAGCCTCAGGACAACCTCATGCGTCATGGCACCAGGCACGCCCGCGGGCCGGGAAGACGGGCAGGCCATCTGTGGCGGGCACCGGATGAGAAGGACTACGACATCAACTGCAAAACCAGGGGCCGCAGCGTGCGGCCGCAGCGATCACGGCGGTGGGCGGGCGTTCCTGCCGCCGTGGCGGGGATCGCCCTGCTGGTCGCGGCATGCGGTGGCGGCGGCTCGTCCACCGCGTCCGGGTCGACGCCCTACCAGAAAGCGCTGGCCTACTCGCAGTGCATGCGCACCCACGGCGACCCGGGCTTTCCCGATCCCGGCAGTCAGGGGATCTACGTCGAATCCCCGGCGAACCGCGACGTCTTCAACGGCTCCTTGTACCTGAATGCTGACAACTCCTGCCATAAACTGAGTCCCTCTGGGCTCACTCAGGCGCAGCTCCAGCAGACGACGGGCAGGGCCTTGAAGTACTCGGCGTGCATGCGTACGCACGGGATAGCAAACTTCCCGGACCCCGAGTCGAAAGGCGCAGAAAGCGCAGGCGGATTCAATGCCGGCGAAATTCAGAGCCTGGGCATCGACACTAACTCGCCGCAGTTCCAGTCCGCGAACCAGACCTGCCAGAAGCTCACGCATGTGGAAGGGCCATGAGCGGCGCCGTCTCTCCAGGCCAGGCAGCTGAGCAGCAGGCCGGGGCGGCCATGACCGCAGAAGCCCGCAGCACTCGCCGGGCTGGCCGCCGGCGCTGGGTGGCGGCCGGGGTGGCCGGGGTGGTGGCCGCCGGTGTCGTGGCGGCCGGTGTCAGCGGTGCGTTCGGCCGGCCAGGCCATTCCGGTCGGCGTCGAGGCCGACCCGCACGGGATCCCGGTTGACGAGCACCTGCGCGCAGGCGAGCGCCTCTGAGCGATCGGCGACGTGAACGGCATCTGGCCGCTTACCCACGTCGGCGAATACGAGGGCGACGTGGTGGCGGCGAACATCCTCGGCGACGCGCGTCCGGCGAACTACGAAGCCGTTCCGCGAGTCACCTACACAGATCCGCAGGCCGCGGCGGTGGGCGCGGCCGAAGCGCAGTACAGCGCCACCGCACTTGTGTCAGAGGTGCCGAAGACCGCCACCTACACACACGCCTACGCCGAATCCAACGGGTTCCTGACTCTGCTCAGCGACGGCGAGCGACCGACCGGCGCCTTCGCGCTGGGGCCCGCAGCCGGTGAGTGGATGCAGCAGGCGACGCTTGCCATCCGCGCACATGTCCCGCTTGAGGTGCTGAGCGACATGATCCAGCCCTGCCCTAGTTTCTCGGGGATCTACGACGGCAGCGAAGGCGCTCCGCATGGAGATCGCGGACATGCCCCGGCCGGTCAGACCCATGGACGCGCAGATGGCGAGCCGGTCGGAGTGAGCAGGACAGTGCGGAACTCCTACTCGCAAACACTGCCGGCGACCCGGTGACCGGTCACCGGCAGCACCCATCGGAGGAATCATGACCAGCGCACCGACTCCTGCTGCCGCCCAGCGCGAACCGGAACTGGCCGGACAGACCGTCGTCCTGATCGGCGGCAGCGCAAGCATCGGGCTTGAAACAGCCCGGCGCGCCCGGGCTGAGGGTGCCGATGTCATCCTCACCGGGCGCACTCCCGACCGGCTCAAGCAAGCCGCGGCCGAAGTCGGCGCGCAACGCACCGCGGCCTTCAACGCCAGCGACAGCGCTGCCCTGGCGAGCTTCTTCGGCGACCTGCCCGCACCGATCGACCACGTGCTGGTCACGGCCGGCGGCCCGAGCTACGGGCCTCTGCTCGCAATGGACTCAGCCCAGGTGCGCGAGGCGGTTAGCGACCACATCGTGCTGGGACTCGAGGTCGCGCGTAAACGCCTCGGGCAAGATGAGGCCCGGCGGCACGCTGCTGCTCATGGGCGGCACCGGTGGCCGACGCATCGGTCACGGCCTGGGTATCGCCGCCGCCGCCACTGCCGCGCTGCCTGCGTTCACCGCGGCCCTCGCGCTTGAGCTCGCGCCGGTTCGGGTCAACCTCATCGCCGCCGGCTTCGTCGACACCCCGTTGTCGGCATCGCTGCTGGGAGACCGGCTCGAGGAGCGCCGCCAGGAGCTGCGGGCGACTCTCCCGATCGCGTCGTCGGCCCGCCCGTCGGCGCGCTCGCCGTCCACATCAGACCAACACGGCGCTCACCGGCGCGACATACGACATCGACGGCGGACAGCAGTTCGTCTCCTCGTGAACACACAACACTGGGGGAGGCCGAGCCAGAAAGAAGCAGAGCGGTACGTCCCGCCATCAGGGAGACTCCATGGGACATCAGGGAGACTCCAGGGGACCGGTCCACGCCGCGGCAACAAGCTACTCGGACTTCCTGTCCCATCCGTGGAAGAGCGAGCGGTCACCCGCGGCCCAAGCCTCGCGGAGCCCAGGCGTGCCCAGATCCCAGTCGGGGCGGATCTGGACCTGGCCATACCAGGAAAGCAGTAAGTGGCCGTGTCCGGTGACTACTATGCGCGCAGGGCTCAGTTCCGTCCAGCCGCTCGGGGGCCACCCCTCAGGAGTTCGAATCTCTTATCCTCCGCCTACCAGGACCGGACGCCACTATCATCGCCAGGTCCTGCCGGTCGCGGCGTGGATCACCCCGGCGGAGCCACCGCCTCGGCGCACTGGCTCCGCGGCCGCCAGGACCTGCCCGTGGCCGAGGAACTCCAGGCCGGCGGCGGCTCCAATAGTGGGACTGATCTTGATGCTCGGGTCGAGCGGTGACGTGTCGACGACCGCGAACGACTGCCCGAGCTGCTCCAGGCCGGGGGTGGTCGGTGCCGCGATGAAGGCGGGCTCTGCCTGCGTTACCGCGCTGTTACGCTGCGACGCCCGCGGTGCCGCGATCGCCTGCGGCAGCGTCATGCCGAAGTCGATGCGGTTCAGCAGGATCTGCAGCACGGTCGTGATGATCGAAGCGCCGCCCGGTGAGCCGACGGCCAGCCACGGCCGGCCTGACTTGAGCACGATCGTCGGCGACATGCTGGAGCGGGGGCGCTTGCCCGCGGCGGGCAGGTTCGGGTCGGGCACGCCCGGCTGCAGCGGCGCGAAGTCGAAGTCGGTCAGCTCGTTATTCAGCAGGAATCCGCGGCCAGGCACGACGATGCCGCTACCACCGAGTTCCTCGATGGTGTTGGTATAGGAAACGACGTCGCCGAAACGGTCGGCCACCACGAAATGATTGGTGTTGGTGCCCTCATCGGGCTGGCGCGCGGTGGTCGGCGCCGCTGGCGTGCACCCGCCGGAGCCCGCGAACGGATCGCCTGGCGCGACCGGGCTGGTCAGCGCCTTGTCCGGGTTGATCAGGCAAGCGCGCTGGCGCCCGAAGCCCCTGGACAGCAACTGCTTGAGCGGCACATGCACAAAGGCAGGGTCGCCTATGTAGCGGTTACGGTCGGCGAAGGCGAGCCTGCTTGCCTCAAGGTAGTGATGCAGCGCCTGTACCCGGGTCATCTTCGACAGGCCGAAGTTGGACAGGACGTTGAGCGCCTCTCCGACGGTGGTACCGCCGCTGGACGAGGGTGCCATTCCGTAGACGTCATATCCGCGGTAGTTCACGTGCGTTGGCGCCTTGACGAGCGCCGCATAGGCACGTAGGTCATGGATCCGCATCAGGCCCGGCCGCGGTGTGAGCGTGGCGCCCGGAGCGAGCGGCAGGTTCTCGACGGTCTTGACGATGTCACCGCCAAGCGCGCCGCCGTAGAAGTCGGCGACTCCCCGGCGCCCGATTTCCGCATAGGTGCTCGCTAGCTGCGGGTTACGGAAAGTCGACCCGACCACGGGAAGCTGCCCGCCGGGCAGGAACAACTGGCGGGTCGAGGAGAACTGGGCGAACCTGGCGGCATTCTCGCGGACCTGCTCGCGGAAGGTCGCGTCGACGGGAAACCCCTGGCGGGCGATGCGTTCTGCCGGGCGCAGCACCCGGGCGAGGCTTTCCGTGCCCCAGCGGCTGAGCGCCTTCTGCCAGGTCATCAGCGTCCCCGGCACCCCGACCGACAGACCGCTCGTCACCGCGACGGGGAATGCGAGCGGCTTGCCGGTGGCCGGGTCGATAAACAGGTCCGCAGTCGCGAGCCGCGGCGCCGTCTCCCTGCCGTCGATGGTCGAGACATGATGGGTGCGCGCGTCGTAGTACACCAGGTAGCCGCCGCCGCCGATGCCTGCCACGAACGGGTCCGCCACTCCGAGCGCCGCGGCCACCGCCACCGCAGCGTCAACTGCATTGCCGCCGCGGCGCAGTACCTCCAGCCCGGCGGACGTGGCCTCGACATCGTCGGAAGCCACGGCACCCCCCGTCCCGACCGCGAGCGCCTGCTTAGGCACGTAGCCGGCCGGCCTCACAGGCGCCGCCGAAGCGGAAAGGCTGGGGGCAGCTGATACGACGATGAGGGCGACGGCCGCCGATGCTGCCGTCAGTACGCCTGCGCGCGATGGCATGAGCATTCCTCCGGAAGGGCGGGCTCCCCAGGGGCACTGATTCGCGGGCGACCATAACCGCTCAAGAGCCCGCTCAAACCACCTTTGCCCCGATTAACGGCTGGTGAGCATCCTGGTCCTTTTTTTCCCGCATACTAAAGAGTTCGAAAGTAGCCTGACTTTGATCTTGTGATCTGGCAGGATTGTGCCGTGCGGGATAACGATGGCCGGAAGCTGGATCACAAGACGCTTGAGGCGCTGCGGATCCGGGCGGTGGATCAGGTCGGGGAAGGCGCGCATCCGGAGGATGTCGCCGTCGTGCTTGGGCTGCACCGCAAGACGGTCTATGCCTGGCTGGCGAAATACCGTGAGGGCGGCAAGGACGCTTTGCGTGCCCAGCCGGTGCCGGGCCGGCCGCCGAAGCTGGGCGGCCCGCAGCTGTCGCGGCTGTATGCGCTGATCGCCGGGCAGGATCCGCGGCAGATGCAGTTCGAGTTCGCGCTGTGGACCCGGGAAATGGTCCGCGAGATCATCCGCCGCGAATTCGGCGTGGCGTTGTCGGTGGTCAGCGTGGGCCGGCTTCTGCGCAAGCTCGGCATGTCGCCGCAGCGGCCGCTGCACCGCGCCTATCAGCAGGATCCTGAGGCCGTGGAACGGTGGAAGACGGAGACCTACCCCCCGATCCAGGCCGCGGCGGAGGCCGCGGGCGCGACCGTGTACTTCGCTGATGAGGCCGGGATCCGGTCGGACTACCACGCGGGCACCACCTGGTCGCCGGTGGGCCAGACCCCGCAGGTGAAGAACACCGGGGCCCGGTACTCAGTGAACATGATCTCCGTGGTGTCCGCGAAAGGCGCGCTGCGGTTCGCTGTCTATGAGGGCAGCACGACCGCCGCGACCTTCATCGATTTCTGCAAGCGGCTGCTGCACGACGCGGCCGGTCCCGTCTATCTCATCGTTGACGGGCATCCTGCCCACCGGGCCACTGCCACGAAAGAGTTCGCCGCCTCCACGGAGGGCCGGCTGAAGCTGTTCTTCCTGCCCGGCTACTCACCCGAGCTCAACCCCGATGAATGGGTCTGGAAGAACGTCAAGCACGACCGCATCGGCAAGAAGGGCGTCACCAGCAAAGACGACCTCAAAGCCAAGGCCATCGGCGCCCTGCGGCGACTCCAGAAACGACCGGGACTGGTCCGGGCATTCTTCGCCGACCCGCACCTGCGTTACATCACCGCATAACCAGAATCGTCGGCCTACTTACGCACCCCTTAGTAGTACAGCGTAAGAGAGAAGGCGGCTGGTCAGTGGTGTCCACCATCAAGCTCGGCCAGCCCTCCGCGACGCCGCCGAGCGGCGAGCTGGGGACTGACGCGGGGGTGGTGCGGGCCAAATTTCGGTCTGAGCAGACCGAATACGGGGGCAATGACCGCTATGGGGGCGTTTTCGGCCTGCGCCGTGGGCGGACAACGGCATAATTCTGGCTCCCGGAGCGTATGCAACTGTATGAGTAAGCAGCCGGTTCCGCCGCCGCCCGGCGACCGCCCGATCAAGACTGCCCCGCCGCCGCCGCCCAGCTGGCGGTTCTGGCTGTGGCCCGTCGCCCTCCTGGCGATGGTGGCCCTCTACATCTTCCTGCCGGCGATCCACGTCCAATCGCCGATCAGCCTCACCTACACGCAGTTCTCCACGGACGCCGCCGCGCACAAGATCAAGACCGTGACGTTCGGCAACGCCACCACCGGCTCGAACACGCCCGCGAGCGGCCAGCTGACTAACAGCAAGACCTACACCACCGTGATCCCGGGCCAGCCGACGACGGCGTATGGCCAGCAGCTGGCCGCCGACGGCGTCAAGCAGGTCGAAGCGACGCCGCCGAGTTCCGGCATCGGCTCGCAGCTGCTGTCCTGGCTGATCCTCCTGGTCCCGCTGATCATCGTGTTCTGGCTGTTCCGCCGGATGGCCCGTAATAGCGGGGCCGCGGGCGGCCTGCAGGGTGTCCTGGGGGTCGGCCGGTCGCGCGCGAAGGTCTTCGACGCTGAGCGCCCGACGACCAAGTTCTCCGACGTGGCCGGCTACGAGGGGGTCAAGGCCGAGATCGGCGAGGTGGTTGACTTCCTCCGCAACCCGACCCGCTACGCCAAGGCGGGCGCCATGGCGCCGCGCGGCGCGCTGATGATCGGGCCGCCGGGAACTGGCAAGACGCTGCTGGCCCGGGCGGTGGCCGGCGAGGCGTCGGTGCCGTTCTTCTCCGTGACGGGCTCGAGCTTCGTCGAGATGTTCGTCGGCGTCGGCGCGGCCCGGGTCCGGGACCTGTTCGCTGAGGCGCGCAAGCGGGCTCCGGCGATCATCTTCATCGATGAGATCGACGCGATCGGGCAGCGCCGGGCGGGCTCCGGCTCGATTGTCGCCAACGACGAGCGCGAGCAGACCCTGAACCAGCTGCTGTCGGAGATGGACGGCTTCGACATGACCCAGGGCATCGTCGTGCTCGGGGCCACCAACCGCCCCGAGGTACTCGACCCGGCGCTGCTCCGCCCCGGCCGGTTCGACCGCCAGATCACGATTCCGCTGCCCACGCTGCGAGAGCGCGCGGAAATCCTCAAGGTGCACTGCCGGGACAAGAAGCTCGGCCCCGATGTCGACCTGAACGTCGTAGCCCGCGGCACGCCCGGGTTCTCGGGTGCCGACCTGGCCAACCTGGCCAATGAGGCGGCCATCGTCGCCGTCCGCAACGGGCGCGACGTGCTGACGGCCTCCCACTTCGAGGATGCCCGGGACCGGATCCTGCTCGGCCGCCGGGAGGGCTCGAACGTCCTGCTGCCCGAGGAGAAGCACGCGGTCGCCATCCACGAGGCGGGGCACGCCATTGTGGCGGCGCTGTCCGGCCACGCCGACCCGGTCTCGAAGGTCACCATCCTGCCGGCCGGCCAGGCGCTCGGGGTCACCCAGCAGCTGCCCCTGGTCGAGCGGCACCTGTACGGGGAGGACTACCTGCACGACGCGCTGGCGGTGCGCCTGGGCGGCCGGGCCGCCGAGCTGGTCGAGCTCGGCCAGGGCTCGACGGGCGCGGCCAATGACCTGGCCAGCGCCACCGAGCTGGCCATCAAGATGGTGCGCGAGTTCGGACTCTCCCCGGAGCTGGGCCCGGTGGGCTATCCCGAGGGCGGCTCGGTGTTCCTGGGCGGCGGCGGCCCCGGGATGAGCAGCCGGCCGTTCGCCGAGGCCACCCAGGCCATCGTCGACCGGGAGGTGGCCAGGCTGCTGCGCGAGGCCGAGGAGAACGCGATCGGCAAGGTCCGCTCCCACCGGCCCGAGCTTGGTCAGCTGGTGAGCCTGCTGCTGGAGCGGGAGACCGTGGACGGATCCGAGATCTACCGGATCGTCGGCCGCCCGGTTCCGCAGCGCGGACCGGACGAGCTGACCGTCGCCCCGCGGGCGGTCGCCAGCGTGGCCACCGATGCCAGCCCCGCCGGGCAGCAGGCGGCCGGCGGACAGCAGCCAGCCGGGGGGCAGCAGCCAGCGGGCGGACATCAGCCCGCCGGGCAGCAGCGCTGACGGCCGGCCACGACCCGGCGCGATGAAGCTACTCGTCCTCTCGGCTTCCGACATTCATCAGCTCCTGGGCTACGGCCAGTGCGCGGACGCCATGCGGACGGCGCTCGGCGCACTGGCCAGCGGCCAGGCCAGCCAGCCGCTGCGGAGCATCGTCCGCTTCCCCGCCGCGACGGGGCTCATGGGCCTGATGCCGGCCCGGCTGGCCGCCGGGGCGCCGCCGGCAGGCGAGGCCGCCGGTTCCGTCGACTCGGCGGCCTACGGGCTGAAGGCCATCTGCATCACGCCAGGTAATCCCGCGCTCGGCCTCGACACCCACCAGGGCATCGTGCTGCTGTCAGAAGGCCAGACGGGCGAGCCGCTGGCCGTGCTCAACGCGTCGGCCATCACGGAGATCCGCACGGCCGCGGTGTCCGTGCTGGCGACCGATGTGCTGGCCCGGCGGGGAGCCGGCGACCTGGCCGTCGTCGGCACCGGTGTCCAGGCCCGGGCCCATGTCCTGGCGTTTGCCCGGACCCGGCCGCTGCGGCGGGTCCGGGTGGCCGGCCGGACCCCGGACCGGGCCGAAGCGCTCGCGGCCGCCCTGCAGCCGGAGATGCCGACGAAGATCATCGTTTCCCCGTCGGTGCGGGACGCCGTGGCGGGCGCCGACATCATCGTCACCGCGACCAGCTCGGCGGAGCCCGTCCTGCGCCGGGACTGGATTGCGGCCGGCGCCCACATCAACGCCGTCGGTGCCTGCCTGCCGGCGGCCCGGGAGCTCGATTCCGCGATCATCGCCGACGCGGCGCTGTTCGCCGACAGCCGCGAGTCGCTGCTGGCGGAATCCGGCGACTACCTGCTGGCCGTCGCGGACGGGCTGGCCGGCCCCGGCAGCATCCGGGCCGAGCTCGGCGACGTCCTGAGCGGCCAGGCGCCCGGCCGGGGGAGCGACCAGGAGATCACCGTCTTTGAGTCGCTCGGCCTGGCTGTCGAGGACCTCGCTGCCGGGCTGGCCGTCTACCGGGCGGCCGCGGGGGGCGCCGCAGGCCGGTGGGTTGAGTTCTGATGAGCATCACCAGCTCGATCATCGACCCGCTGCTGCACCTGCACGGCGCCGCGGCCTACGCCCTCGTCGGCGCCCTGGCGTTCGGCGAGGCGGCGATCTTCGTCGGCTTCGTGCTGCCCGGCGAGACAGCGGTCATCCTGGGCGGAGTCCTGGCCTACAGGCACTCGGTATCGCTCACGCTGATGGCGGCGGTCGTCGTGGCGGCCGCCATCGTCGGTGACAGCGTCGGCTACGAGGTCGGCCGCCGGTACGGCCAGCGAGTGCTGCAGTGGCGGATCTTCGTCCGCCACCAGGCCGCCATCCAGAGCGGTCAGGAACGCCTGCGCAGGTACGGTGGCCGGGCCGTCTTCCTGGCCCGGTTCACCGCCTTCCTCCGTGCGGTCATGCCGGGCCTGGCCGGCGCTGCGCGGATGCCCTACCGCAAGTTCCTGCCGTGGAACGCGGCCGGCGGCCTGGTCTGGGGCGTGGGCTACACCCTCGTGGGCTACCTGGCCGGGGCCAGCTACAAGACGGTGGAGAACTACGCCGGGAAGTTCAGCGAGGTCGTCCTCGGGATCGTGGTGGTCGGCCTGCTGGCCTGGGCCATCTGGCGGCGGCTCCCCAAGCGGGACCGGCCCGTTCCCGACGGCCCGGCGTCAGGCGAGCCCGGTACTGAGCCGGAGACCGAGCCGTCGGCCGAATCCGGCCAGGAATCCAGTAACAGCCGGTAGGCCAGCCCCGGCCGGCGGCCCGGCTGGCGCTGGCGGCCGGGCTTGGCTAAGCTCACCGCATGCGCGCACCGCACACCGCAGGCTGGTGGCGCCGCCAGTAGGCGGTGCCAGGATTCGCGCTCCCAGCAGATTCCCAGGCGACTGCCCGGTACCCGGCGGCCGCCTTTTTCGTGTCGCCAGGCCGGGCCCAGAAACCGCGAGGCCAAGGCAGACATGGACGAGACGACCTACCGGACGCCGGGCGGCGTGACGGTGACCCGCACTGCCGCCCCGTTCGACCCGGGGCTGCTGGAGGCGCTGACCCAGCAGGTCGAGGCGGTGCCGGGCGGGGTGCTCAGCTCCGGCATGGAGTACCCCGGCCGCTACAGCCGGTGGCATATGGCCTACGTCGACCCGCCCGTCGAGGTCATCGCGCACGGCCGGACCATCACGGCGCGGGCTCGCAACGAGCGCGGCCTGGTGCTGCTGCCCGCGATCACGGCCGCCCTGGCCAGGACCGGAGCCGTCAGCCGCGGCGACCGGGAGTCATCGGTCACGGTCGCCGACCCCGGCGGCACCTTCACTGAGGAAGAACGCAGCCGCCGCCCGTCCGTCTTCACCGCCCTGCGGGAGATCATCGCCGAGCTGGCCGGGCCCGATGAGCGGCTGGGCCTGTACGGGGCGTTCGGCTACGATCTGGCGTTCCAGTTTGAGCCGGTCCGGCTGCGGCGGCCGCGCGATCCGGCTCAGCGGGACCTCGTGCTGCACCTGCCGGACCGGGTCTACGTGCTGGACCGCAAGCGGGAGACGGCGGTCTGCTACTCCTACGAGTTCGAGACCGAAGCCGGGTCCACTGTCGGGCTGCCCCGCGAGGCCGCCGCCGAGCCGGTCCCGGACGCCCCGGGACTGGCCATGCCCGCCAACCCGGTGCCCGGCGCCTACGCCGCGGTGGTGGCTGAGGCCCGGGAGAGGTTCGCCTGCGGTGACCTGTTCGAGGTCGTGCCCAGCCATGTCTTCCGCGCCCCGTGCGCCTCGCCCGCCGCGTTCTTCGAGCGGCTGCGCCACCGCAACCCCGCGCCGTATGAGTTCTTCCTGAACCTCGGCTCGGGGGAGTACCTGGTGGGCGCCTCGCCGGAGATGTACGTGCGGGTGACCGGCGACCGCGTCGAGACCTGCCCGATCGCCGGCACGGTCGCCCGCGGCGACGACCCGCTCGGCGACGCCGATGCCATCGCCGCCCTGCTCGCCTCGCCCAAGGAGGAATCCGAGCTCACCATGTGCACCGACGTGGACCGCAATGACAAGTCGCGGGTCTGCGTGCCGGGCACCATCAAGGTGATCGGGCGCCGGCAGATTGAGCTGTACAGCCGGCTCATCCACACCGTGGACCACATCGAAGGCCGGCTGCGGCCGGAGTTCGATGCGCTCGACGCGTTTCTCACCCACATGTGGGCCGTCACGGTCACGGGCGCGCCGAAGACCTGGGCCATGCAGTTCATCGAGGATCACGAGGACGACCAGCGGCGCTGGTACGGCGGCGCCGTCGGCATGGTCGGCTTCGACGGCGGGATGAACACCGGCCTCACGCTGCGCACGGCCCACATCCGCGGCCAGGTCGCCGCGATCCGCGTCGGGGCCACCCTGCTGTTCGACTCCGATCCGCAGGCCGAGGAGCAGGAGACCCGGCTGAAGGCCCGTGCGCTGCTGGAAACGCTCGCCGAGCCGGCCCAGCAGCGTGCGGATCTGCTCACCGCGCTAGAACGGACAGCCCTGGCCGCAGCACCCGGTGTCGCGCCGGCCGCACTGCCGGGCGACGGCATGACGGTGCTCCTGGTCGATCACGAGGACTCGTTCGTGCACACGCTGGCCGGCTATTTCCGCGAGCTCGGCGCGACGGTCGTGACGCTGCGGGCGGGGTTCGACCCGGCGCTGCTGGACGGCTACGCGCCCGACCTGGTGGTCCTGTCGCCGGGACCGGGCCGGCCCGCGGATTTCGGCTGCGACAAGCTGCTGAGCGCTCTGGACGAGCGCGGCCTGCCGGCATTCGGCGTGTGCCTGGGACTGCAGGCGATGGTGGAGCACGCGGGCGGCTCGCTCAGCCTGCTGGAGACCCCGGTACACGGCAAGCCGGGTCAGGTCCGGGTGCTGGGCGGAGCACTGCTCGACGGCCTGCCCGAGCAGTTCACCGGCGCGCGGTACCACTCGCTGCACGCCCGGCCCGAGCAGGTGACCGGGGGATTCACGGTGACGGCGGTGACGCCGGACGGCGTGGTGATGGCGATCGAGGACGCGGCCCGCGGCCGCTGGGGGGTGCAGTTCCACCCCGAGTCCATCCTGACCGCCTCCGGCCAGGCCGGGCACAAGGTCATCGCGAACCTGCTGCGCCTGTGCCGGGCTCGCGCGGATGGCTAGCCCGGCACAGGCGTCGTGGACGGGACCGCCTAGGCGCGGTGCTGCCTAGACACGGTGCAGGCTGCGGGAGAAGCCCACGAGCGTGCTGCGCCATTCGTTCCTGGAGTAGGTGACGTAGTAGTTCTGGCCGGCCTTCCAGTCCAGGACCAGGACGATGTTCCGCACCCGGCAGGACGGGAGCCCGCTGACGCCGCAGAAGCCGAACATCCGGGCCTTGTGGCCCTGGACCCGGTAGGTGCCGAGGGGCTTGGCCGCCCCGAAGTTGCTGCACGCCCCGCCGGAATTGTTCTGATCTACGGCCAGGTACCGCTTCTTGGCGCCCTGCCACTCGGCGAAGACGTCGCGCTTGCTGCGCCCGCCGGTGACCTCGCACTTACTGACCAGGATGACGTTCGTGCGGCGGAGGCCGTAAGTGCGGCTCGCCTTCTTCAGCCGGAAGCCGGCCGCCCGCTGCGCAGCCGGCCAGGTCTTGAACGACCCCGTCGCGGCCGGCGCCGCCGAGGGCGCTGACCGCGCCGCGGCGGCGGTCCTCGCCGAGGCCAGCGCTGGCGTTGCGGCCAGCATGGCCAGCCCGGCCAGACCGGCGGCGAGACCACTGCGGGCGACGATTTTGCCGTTACCGAACATCGAATCCCCTTCCCTGGATGTCATCACGGACTGACTGGATGTCATCGAAGCTAACTTAGCGTAATGGAATCATTACGGGAGGTGCGTAAGGGGAATGAGCGACGAGTCAGTCCGGGGGTCCGTTATCGCGAAAGATTGCCGGGATGTCCGGTCAGCAGCGCGATGCCGTCGATGCGCGGCCGCGGATCTGCGCTTTCTTCGGCCGTTAGCCGAGCCCGGCCGCCCCGGCTACGGAAGGGTTCCCGGCCGGGCGAACTTCGCGAACAGCGGCGACTGCCGGAAGTCAGCAGCGGCCGGCCGGGGCGGCGGGACCGGCCCGGCGTCTTCCCACTCGTCTGGCAGCGGGTCATGGTGGAGGTGCTCGGCGGGCACCCGGACGGCCAGCAGCTGCGCGGTCCGGCGCACCATCGCCGCCGGCCCGCAGATGTAGGCCGCTGAGTTCTCGAGCAGGTCATCATGGGCGGCCACGACATCGGCCACGACATCGGGCAGGAGCCCGGTCAGCCGTGTCCGGCCGGGAGCGCCGAGCCAGCCGGGCAGCAGCGGATCGTCGGCGGGCCAGCCACTATCGGCCAGCGCGTCCAGGCCAGTCAGGCCGGGCCGGCCGGATACCACCGGGATGACTTCCAGACCGGGGCCCGCCGATTGCATGGCCTGCAGGTCCGGCAGGTCATACAGGTCCTGCCGCCGCTCGGCGCCGACGAACAAGGTGACCTTCCCGGGGTTCCTGGATCGCCGCCACCCCGCCAGGTGCTCGATGATCGCCTTGATGGGCGCGAGGCCGGTGCCGCCGGCCACGCACAGGAGGTTGCGCTCACTGCCGGGGCGGGGCCCGGTCATCGCGCCGCGCGCGGGACCGAGCAGGACCGTGTCGCCAACGCCCGCGTGCCGCACGAGCGCGGTGCTCACGATGCCGCCGGAGACGGCTCGCACGTGCAGGGTGATCAGGCCGTCGCCGCGGGGCGCGCAGGCAATGGAATAGGGCCGCCACACCCGGGGCCACCTGGTGACTTGCACGGGCACGTACTGGCCCGGCTCGTAGGGCAGCGGGTTGTCGGGCCGGATGGTGAGCACCGCCATCGTGTCGGTGCGCCGATCGTGATCGACGATCTCGCCGACCCACCACGGAGGGTGATTCTTAGCGTCCGCCGCGGCTGCCGAACGCATCGTGCGCGCTGCATACGCCAGGGCCCGCCGCCAGGCGGATTCCGTTTCCGGGGTCCAGTTACTGCCGCTAAAGTACGCGGCAGTCTCGAGCAGCGCGCTGAAGAAATCGTGCAGGTGCTTGTCCTTGACGCCGTATTTGCGATGATCGCGCCCGAGTTGTGAGAGATATGCCGCGGCCGCCTCGGGGTTATCCAGACTCCAGACGAGCCGGGCCAGTGCCCCGAAGACACGCTCCCGGATCTGGCTCATGCCCATCGGGAACATCGCGCGAGTTTCCGGGCTGGTCGTGAAAAGGCGCGCGTAGAAATACTCCATTGCCAGTTCGGAATTGGCCATGACGTGCGCAAAGGATTCTTTCACCAGGTGCGCGTCGGGCCCGGTGGCCGAGAAAGGCCGCTGAGACTCGTCCTGAGCGGGGGCGACGCTGCGTCCGGCAGCTTCCGCACGCACGGCAGCGCCGTTGGGCGGCCCGGCCCGGTGGTTGTGCTCTGTCCTAGTTAAGGAGGTCTGCTGCTCCGGCGTCAGGCCGTCTCGCTGGCGCTTGAAGATCCCAAGGCGCGACTGTCCAGCGGGCCTGTCCGCGCCGTAGTCGGGAACCCCCCCGTCAAGCGCTATTGCCACATGTTGATTCTGGCACCCGCATGCGATGCATACAACCTATTCGGCGTAAACGGCGCTGGCTGTACGCAGCGTAGCGGAATGCCGTTGGGCCGGATAGGCAAGTAATGCGCGTCCTGAGAAAGGCCGTAGTGGACCCATTTATCGGCTGACTGAACGAACAGTTGATTATCGACGCACGTGCGTGACGCACTTCCCTCAATCACGGGTGGCGACCCGGCCGGGAGCCCGGCAGCAGGCGCCCGGCCCTGGCGACTGCGCGGGCGAACGGGCTGGCAGGAGGGCCGAGGCGCCGGCCCTGGCCCGCGGCCGCGATCTAGGATGACGAGGTGACTTCAACCGGGTACCTGAGCTTTCCGCACGTGCACGGTGACCTGCTGACGTTCGTGGCCGAGGACGACGTCTGGCTGGCGCCCGCGGCTGGCGGCCGCGGCTGGCGGCTCTCCGCCGATCACGCACTGGCGAGCCGTCCGCGCTTCTCCCGCGACGGCAGCCAGCTCGCGTGGACGGGAACCCGGGATGACACCTCCGAGGTTTACCTGGCCCCGACCGCGGGCGGGATCAGCAGGCGGCTGACCTTCTGGGGCGAGGACCGGACCGAGACCTGCGGCTGGACGCCGGCGGGCGAGGTGCTGGCGATCAGCGCGGCCGGCCAGCCCTTTCGCCACTTCACCTGGGCGCACGCGATCAGTCCCGGCGCCGGCGCCGGGACTGGAGACAGCGCCGGGGAAGCGCGGCTGCCCTACGGGCCGGTCGCGGACCTGGCCATCGAGCCGGACGGGGTCGCCCTGCTGACCGGGAGCCGGGGCCGCGATCCCGCGCACTGGAAGCGGTACCGCGGCGGCACCGGCGGCCGCCTGTGGGTGCGCCCCGGGCCGGGTGACGCCCCGGGCGGGGAACCCCGGCCGGCGTTCCGGCGGCTGCTCGCCGAGCTTCCCGGTCAGCTCGCCTGCCCCATGCTGGTCTCCGGGCGGCTGGCCTTCCTGTCCGACCATGAGGGGACCGGCAACCTGTACTCATGCGCCCTGGACGGCAGCGACCTGCGCCGGCACACCGATCACGACGGCAGCTACGCCCGGCAGGCCAGCACCGACGGCCAGCGGGTCGTCTACGCCTGCGCCGGGGCTGCCTGGCTGCTCGACGGGCTGGATTCCGGCGGGCCCCGGCCCGTCGAGGTCGCGCTCGGGTCCGTGCCGCCGGGCCGGATGCCCCGGCTGATCACGGCCGACGACCATGTCGGCTCGCTGTCCTGCGACTTGACCGGCCGGGCCAGCGCGGTCGAGGTCCGCGGGACCGTGCACTGGCTGACCCATCGCGACGGGCCGGCGGTCGCGCTGTCGGTCACGCCGGGCGGCCGGGCCCGGCTGCCCGAGGTGCTGGGCCGTGACGGCGACGTCGTCTGGGTGACCGACGCCGAGGGCCCGGATGCGCTCGAGGTCGGCTCTCCGGCAGCGGGCTGGCCGGCCGAGCCGCGCCGCCTGGCGTCCGGGTCGATCGGCCGGGTCGCGAGCCTGGCCGCCGCTCCCGACGGCAGCAAGGTCGCCGTCGCGGCCCTGGACGGGCACGTCCGCGTCGTGGACGTCACCTCAGGCGCGCTCACCGAGCTGGCGGCGTCGGACAACGGCGAGATCACGGGCCTGGCCTGGTCGACGGACTCGGCGTGGCTGGCCTGGTCGCAGCCCGCGCTGTCCCCGCTGCGCCGGCTGCGCATCGCGCGCATTGCCGACGGGCAGGTCGCCGACGTCACTGACGGGCGGTTCACCGATACCGACCCGGTGTTCACGCTCGACGGCAGGTACCTGGCGTTCCTGTCCAAGCGCAGTTTCGATCCGGTCTACGACGCGCACTTCTTCGACCTCGCGTTCCCCTATGGCGCGCGGCCTTACCTGGTGCCGCTGGCGGCGTCCACGCTGTCGCCCTTCGGGCCGCAGCCCGACGGGCGCGAGATCGGGGACGAGCCGGAGGACGAGCCCGGCTCGCATCAGGACGACGACACCGCCGGCGCCACCAGGGTCCCGGCCGGCAGAAGGCCGGCCGACGGCGGAGGTCGCTCGGGCGCGGCCGCGCCGGCGGTCGCCGTCGACACTGACGGGATGTCCGACCGCATCGTCGCGCTGCCGGTTCCCGAGTCGCGCTATGCCTGCCTGCGACCAGTCAAGGGCGGCTTGGCGTGGCTGTCCGAGCCGCTGACCGGAAACCTGGGCGAGGGCGGCGCGCGGCCGGGGGAGGGAGATCCCCGGCCGGCGCTGCAGCGGTTCGACCTGAGCAAGCACGCCGTGACGGTGCTCGAGGACGCGGTGGACTGGTTCGAGACCAGCGGTGATGGCACCAGGCTCGTCGTCAGCGACCACGACAGCCTGGCCGTCGTGCCGGCCGATCACAAGGCGGACCCCGACACCCCAGAGGACCGGATCACCGTGGACGGCTCGCGGGCCCGGTTCCTGGCCGACCCGGCGGCGCTGTGGCGGCACTCATTTGACGAGGCGGGCCGGATCGTCCGCCATGACTTCTGGATCGCCGACATGGCCGACGTGGACTGGGACGCCGCCCTGGCCCAGTACCGGCCGCTGCTGGACCTGGTGGCCAGCCCGCGGGAGTTCGCCGATGTGCTGGCCGAGGCGCTCGGCGAGCTCGGCACCTCGCATGCCTACGTGGCCGAGGCGCCCGGTGACGAGGACGACTCTGGCGATTACTCGACGGGCCTGCTGGGCGCCGACCTGGAGCGCGGTAGCGACGGAAGCTGGCTGGTCCGCCGGGTCGTGCCGGGGGAGTCGTCCGACCCGCGGGCTCGCTCGCCGCTAGCGGCGCCCGGCGTCCAGATCCAGCCGGGCGACCGGCTGCTGGCCGTCGACGGCCAGCCGGTGACGGCGGACGGACCGGGGCCGCTGCTGGTGGGCGCGGGCGGCAAGCCGGTCGAGCTCACCGCGGCCAGCCCGGCCGACGGCACGCCGCGACGGGTGGCCGTGGTCCCGCTGACCAGCGAGCGGCGGCTGCGCTACCACGACTGGGTGACCAGCCGCCGGGCGCTGGTCCGGGAGCTGAGCGACGGGCGCGTCGGCTACCTGCACGTGCCCGACATGGTGAGCGAGGGCTGGGCCGACTTCCACCGGGACCTGCGGACCGAGATGACGCGCGAGGGGCTGATCATCGATGCCCGCGGCAACCGCGGCGGGCATACCTCCCAGCTGGTGGTCGAGAAGCTAGCCCGGCGCGTGGTCGCCTGGGAGATGCCCAGGGGCATGCAGCCGGTGTCGTATCCGGTCGACGCGCCGCGCGGGCCGGTGGTGGCGCTGGCCGACGAGTTCGCCGGCTCGGACGGTGACATCGTGACCAAGGCGATCCGCACGCTGCATCTCGGGCCGGTGGTGGGTGCCCGGACCTGGGGCGGGGTCGTCGGCATCGACGGCTGGCATGAGCTGGTCGACGGCACCCGGATCACCGTGCCGCGGTACGCGTTCTGGATGGAAGGCTCCGGCTGGGGAGTGGAGAACTACGGTGTCGAGCCGGATGTCGAGGTCCTGATCACCCCGGACGACTGGGCGGCGGGCCGCGACACGCAGCTGGAGACCGCGGTCCGGCTGGCGGCCGAGGCGCTGCGGGCCGAGGCGGCCGTTACCCCGCCGACCCTGGCCGACCGTCCGTCCCGCCGCCGTCCCGCGCTCCCGCCGCGGTAATCCCGGCGGCTAGAGCGGCGCGTTGTAGGTGGCCCAGTGGGTCTGCAGCCAGGCCACCGCCGCGCCCCAGGCACCGGTGACTTCCAGCAGCCCGACGGCGATCAGCATGGCGCCGCCGATCTGGGTCACCAGCCGCGCATGCCGCCGGGCGAAGCCGAACAGGCTGACTCCGCGCTGGAAGGCGAACGCGACCATGAGGAAGGGGATGCCCAGGCCGAGCGCGTAGACGAAGGCCAGCAGGGCGCCCCGGCCGGCGGTGCCGGTGGTAGCACTCAGCGACAGCACCACGAGGAGCGTCGGGCCGATGCAGGGGGTCCAGCCCAGCCCGAACACCACCCCCAGCAGCGGCGCGCCGACCAGCCCGGCGCGCGGCCGGAACTGCGGGCGGAAAATGCGGCCGCTGAACGTGAACCGGTCGAATGCGCCGACGAACAGCAGGCCCAGCAGGATGATGACGAAGCCCAGGACCTGGGTCAGGCCCTTGGTGTGGCTACGCAGGGCCCCCCCGAGGCTGCCGAAGAAGACGCCCTCGGTCGCGAAGACCGCGGCGAAGCCGAGCACGAACAGCAGGGTGCCCAGCACGGCCCGGCCCCGGACCGACGCGGCGGCTGGCTCCGCTGCCATGGCCCCCGCACCACCTGCCGGGCCGTCCGCTATCCCGCCGCGGGCGCCTCCGGAGCCCCAGCTAGCGGACCCGGCGCCGGCCGCGCTGAGCGGGACCGAGCCCACCACCGAAACCGCTCCGGCCGTGGCGGCCTGATTTCCGGCCGGGTCCTTGCCCCGGACGGCGGTTCCGGACATGCCGGTGAGGTACGACAGGTATCCGGGCACCAGGGGCAGGCAGCAGGGCGACAGGAAGGTAACGGCGCCCGCGGCCAGTGCCACTGGAATGGCCAGGAGCAGCGGCCCTGAACCCACCAGGTGCTCGATCCCGCGGATCATGCTCACTCCCATCAGGTCCCGACACTGCTCAACCTATCCGGCGGGGGCGCCCGCAGGCAGCCGGCCCGGCCTGAGCACGCCGTCAACTCCGGTGCGACGGTCGCCAATGATCATGCCGCCGCCGTGGAGGTGGTAGAAGACGGGTGCTCCTGCCGCCAGGCCCGCGGGTCTTAGGACGAACAGCGAAATCTCGGGAGTGACGCTCGGTTTCAGCTCTAGTCAGTGAGCTGGGCCGATGAAGGTGTCGGCAACCCAGCGTGCGACCTCGACTGGATAGGGCGCGCCCAGGCTGAGCACGATGTGGCTGAACCCGCCGTCGAGCGCCGCGCGGATTGCGTGCCGGGTGTCGTTGGGCCGGTCGTAGGAGGCAGGCAGGACAATGGATCGGGTGATCTCGGCCGGGTCGCGGCCGATCTCGGCGCACAAGCGGTCCAGCGTGGTGTTGCGCGCGATTGCGTCGTCGATGCCGCCGCCGGGCATGTTCCACCGGTCGGCCTGCTCGGCCACCACACGCATGGTCGGCGTGGCGCGGCCGCCGATCATGATCGGCGGGTGGGGCTGCTGCACGGGGTTGGGGCTGCAGAACGCGCCCGTCAGCTGGTGGTAGCTGCCGTGGAAGTCGAACGGTTCGGTTTCGGTCCACAGCCGGCGGATGATCGCGCACGCCTCGGCGAGGCTTCCGACCGCGTAGGCGGCGTCGTGGAAGGGCAGGCCGTGAGCTTCGTACTCACGCCGGGCCAGTGGTACGTCGGGCCGAGAGCCTGCGCCGATGCCGAACTCGAGCCGGCCGCCGGAGATGACATCGACATTGGCGGCGATCTTGGCCAGCATGGCCGGCGGGCGGAATCTGTTGCTCGTGACCAGCAGCCCGAGGCGTAGTCGTTCGGTCTGGGCTGCTAGAGCGGATAGTAGTGTCCAGCCCTCGAAGGTAGGCCCGTTCGGGTCACCGAATATCGGCATGAGGTGGTCGAACAGCCAGGCGTGCTCGATCTGCGGGATGCTGTCCGCCTCGCGCCAGACCCGCAGGACGTCGTGGTAGGCGACCTGCGACGGGGCGGTCATGATTCCGAAGCTGGGCCTGCGGGCCGGCGCTAGGGGATTGGTCACTTCGAGTCGATCCTTCCCAGCGGGTCGCTGGCCGCGGTCAGGGTTCCACGCGCAGCAGGCCACGCGCCGTCATCCACGCCCAGCGCGGTACGCAGGTACGCAGGTACGCCAGGGTGGCCTGCTGGATGAGCGCGACGCGCTCGGGGCTTTCGTCGGTGGTCCGCGTGTCGTTGTAACCCTGGATGCCGCCGAGCCCGTGTTCCGCGCCGAACAGGGTCAGCAGATCGGTGGCGCCCGGGCTGAGGCGGTAGCCGTCGGTGAACCAGTCCTGGCCGCGCACTGTCAGCGGGGAGTCGTCGTGGTCGCCGGCGACGATCAGGCTCGGCGTCTTCATCTCGGCGAAATCAGGGCTCATGAACGAGAAGTATTCGGCGGCGAGCGGGGTCAGGTCGGCGCCGCCGGTTCCGGGAAGGCAGAGCAGCACTGCCGCCCTGACTCGCGGGTCAGCCATGCTCTCGCCGGGCGTGCCGTCGGCGCCGGCGACCCGCGCGCCCGCGAGCGTGCTCGCGGTCTGTGCGCCCCACGAGTGTCCGGCGGCCGCGATGCGGTCGTGGTCGATGCGTCCGGCCAGCCCGGGCACGTCGGCTTCGATGGTGTCGAGCTGGTCGAGGATGCAGGTCAGGTCGTCGGTCCGGATGCGCCAGATGAGCGGGGTGCGCGGGTCGGCGAGGCCGAGGGAGTCAAGATGGGTGGGCTGGATGACGACGAACCCGCGGGCGGCCCAGAAACCGGCCAGCGGTGCGTAATCGTCCATGGACAAGGTCATGCCGTGCGAGAAGACGACGACCGGCAGGTCGTGACCGGTCGTCGGCGCTGAGACCCGTACCTGCAGGTCTTGGCCGCGGTCGGGGGCCGCCAGCGTGACCGGCCTGACCGAGATGACCGGCGTGGCCGGGTCGGTGCCGGCACCGGCCGGTGTTGGGTCGCTCATGAGATGAATGCCTTCCGCCGGGGGCGTGATGGCCCGCACTGCGCAACGATCTGGCATGATGAGGATCCGGATCGCTGCTCCGCATCACTATATGGAGCGTTGCTCCGTTTAGCAAGTGAGAACAAGTGAGAAGGAGACGCCTCGAATGACGACGGCCGGTACGCCGCCGCCCGCCAACGCTGGCCGGCGTAAGCGATCCGATGCCCGGCGCAACCAGCAGGCGCTCCTGGACGCCGCCGCCGTCGTGTTCGCCCGTGCAGGCGTCGACGCTCCCGTGCGAGACATCGCCGCCGAAGCAGGCGTCGGCATGGGCACCATCTACCGGCACTTTCCCACCCGGGCCGACCTGGTGGTCGCAGTCTTCCGGCACCAGCTCGACGCGCTCGCCACCGCCGCGACCACTACCCCCGCAGACGAAACACCGTACGAAGCCTTGCGGTCATGGGTTGCCCGGTTTGCCGATTTCCTGGTCACCAAGCATGGCCTGGCCGAGGCGCTGCACTCGGACCAAGCCGGGTTCGAGAGCCTGCACGCCGAGTTCGTCGACCGCCTGCTGCCCGTGCTCGACCAGCTGCTGAAAGCATCGGCCGCCGCCGGCCACACCCGCGCGGACATACGGCCTTATGACCTGATGCTCGGCATCGGCAACCTGTGCATCGGAGCCGAGACCTACCCCGGCTACCACGCTCGCCGCATGATCGACCTGCTCCTCGCGGGCCTCGCGCAGGCCACCCCGGCACCGACGGGAAGTGAGCCCAGATAGCTGGGTCGGCTAATTTCAACCACCACCCGCGAGGCGGCCGTCGCGCACAAGCGCAAGCGGATCAAGATCTACAACGTGTCAGGTCACGACAGCTAGCCGGGAGTTCGCAGCGGAAGGGCGGCTACCTGACGCCAGCTGCCGGGGGCCGTGCCGCCGGTCATCAGCCACGCCTGGCCGATCCGCGCCGACAGCGGCAGCGCCAGCCGGACTTCGGCCTCGGCGGCGCGCAGAGCGTCAGTAACACCCTCGGGCAGGTCACCAATGGTCAGATGGGGGACGACGCCGCTGAACGCCCCGCCGTAGGGCAGATACCCGGGGAAGGCGGTCGTGACCGCGTCCGTCAGCGCCCGGAACGGCCCGTCCGGCTCGGGCGCCAGATACAGCACCCGGTCCTCGAACCAGGCCGTCCGCCGGAACGTGCAGTCGAACGCGGCGATCGAGCCGACGGCGCGGACCAGCCCGGCCACGGTCTCCTCGGTGATTGCGTCCGGCGGGACAAACGGGTACAAGATAGTGACGTGCGCCGGCACGCCCGCGGCGGCGGCGCCGTCGAGCCGCGCGCGATGCCGTCCGACGGTCGGCTCGGCCTCTGGGACCGGCACCACGACGGCGCTCTGGGTGATGGCGGCAGTCGAAGGTTCCACGCCGCCATCGTCGCCGGCGGCAGAAGCTGACACGATGTCGGCATGACCAGAAAAGGCGACGCACCGAAGGCGGGCGGCTCGTCCGGGTCGATCCTCAGCATCGGATCGACCGGGTCGATCCTCTCGATCGGGTCGGCCGGGTCGATCCTGTCCATCGGGTCGGCGGGCTCCATTCTGTCGATCGGGTCGGCCGGGTCGGTGGCCTGCCTGTGGTCGGTCGGCTCCGCGGCCAGCGTGGGCTCGGTGCTGTCGGCCCTGTCCCGCTGGTCCATCCTGGCCTGGCGGTCCACCGGGGCTGGTTAGCCGGCGGCGGCGGCGAAGGCCGGGTAGTAGCCGTCCGCCTGGCCGGCGCCCGTCGGGTGGTAAGACTCGGTGAGGTTGAGGAAGTTCACCGCGTGCAGCCATGACCTGGGGTCACAGATCTCGTGTCCGGCGAAAGCCGGCTGCACGCTGACGAAGGTGTCGCCATGCCGGGTCGCCGCGGCCTGGATGGCGCCGTCCAGCTCGTCGGCGGCCTGATTCAGGTCGGTCCGGTCGGTCGTGCTCAGGCCGATGCAGAACAGGGAACGCGACAGGTCATACAGCTCGGGATAGCCGAGGACGATCACCCGGGCGTGCGGCGCGGCGCTGGCGATGTCGCCGAGGACGTTATCCAGCTCATTAGGCAGCACGCTGCGGACCAGCGCCTCGCCCGCGTCGATGGCGCTCACGCAGTCGCTGGTGGGCTTCAGCACGCAGGTCTCCATCGCGCCGCTGAAGCCGACATCGTTGCCGCCGATGGTGATCGACGCCAGGGTCGTGGCCGTGCTCAGCGCGGACAGCTGAGTACTGATCACCGAGCCCGTTGTGGCGCCCGCGCAGGCCACCGACACGTAGCTGGCCGGCTGGCTGGCGCTGGCCCACAGCTGGGGGTAGGCGTTGGTGCTCTGGTCGCAGGAGCCGCTGGAGCCGATGTAGCTCCCGGCGCCCAGGCCGGAGGAGTAGGAGTCGCCGAGCGCCACGTAGCGTACCGACGACTGCGCGCTGGCAGGCGGTGCGGCGGCGACGAGGGCGAGAGCGGCGGCGGCTAAGGCAGCGGCGGCGGCGATGAGACGGGGTTGACGAGCAGCTCTGGACGGCACCGGCTCCTCCTTGGGCAGGTACGCGCAATGACTGTCTACTCGTTAGTAACATCGCGTGACCAGGCCGTCAATGGCGAGTTCCGGCGCGCCTTGGCTGCGTCCTCGTCCGGCGTCCTTCCCGGGTCGCCCCGCCTCACGTCCAGGCGGCGTCGCTGACGAGCTTCTCGATGATCCGGTCATGGAAGCTCTTGCGCCGCAGCGCCTCCTCGATGTCGGTGACGGCCCGGCTGAGCGGATAGGGGATCTCCGCCTCGATCTCGGCGATAGCCGCCTCCGTGGCGCGCCACTCGGCGGCTAGCTGGCCGGTCATCCGGCGTGCCTTGGCCGTGAGCGTGACCTTCTTGCTGCGGGCGTCGGGGCCGGCGGTGGTCCTGACCAGGCCGGCGGCGCGCATGGCGGCGACCTTCTGGCTGATCGCCGAGTGGCTGCGCTGAACCGATTCGGCCAGCTCGGTGATCGTCATCGGGCCACGGGCGTGCAGGCGGAGCAGTTCCATGACGAAGCTCGGCTTGAGCCCGGAGATGTGCGCCTCGGCGTAGACCCGGCCGATGTCAGCGTCCATCGCCTCCTGGAGCAGCCGGAATGGCCGCCAGCGGCTGTGCTCGGTCGGGTCGGCGGGGCCGTTGCTGGTCATCAAGATATTGTAACAGCACTTATACAAGTGCTGTTACAATACGGCTGGTCGCGGTTAGTGCCGAGATGAGGAGCGCAGCTGGTGCGGCGAGTGACACGGCTGCTGGCCGACGTGAGCCCGCTGCGCGAGTCGCCGGCGTTCCGGCGGCTATGGGCCGGGTCCACGCTGTCGTCGGTCGGCGGTGCCCTGACCGGGTTCGCCGTGCCGTTGCAGGTCTACGACATCACCCGCTCGCCGCTGGCGGTCGGCGCCATCGGGATGGCGGAGATGGTCCCGACCCTCGCGATCGGGCTGCTCGGCGGATCGCTCGCGGACGCGATCGACCGGCGCCGGCTCGTGCTGGTCACCAGCGGCTGCCAGGCTGCGGTATCGGCGGCGCTCGCCGCTCAGGCGTTCGCCGGGCTGCGGCTGATCTGGCTGCTCTATGGCCTGGTCGCGGTGCAATCGGCGCTCGGCGCGGTCAGCGGGCCGGCCATGCGCACGTTCATCCCGCGCCTGCTGCCGGGCCGCCTGCTGGCCGCCGCGCTGGCGCTGAACAGGCTGAGTTTCCAGATCATGCTGACGGCCGGTCCCGCGCTGGCGGGCCTGATCGCCGCCGTGCCTGCCCTGGGCCTGCGAGCCTGCTACCTGATCGACGCCCTCAGCTTCGCCGCCTCGCTGTATGGCGTCGCCAGGCTGCCTGCCATGGCGCCGCGGGCCGGAGCGCCGCGGCCGAGCCCCCGCGCGGTCGCCGCCGGGATGACCTTCATCCGCCGCAGCCAGCTGCTGGCCGGCGTCTTTCTCGCCGATCTCAACGCCACGGTGTTCGGCCTGCCCGTGGCCCTGTTTCCCGCGATTAATGCCGAGCGGTTCGGCGGCAACCCGCGCACTCTGGGCCTGCTTACGACCGCTATCGGCGTTGGCGGCCTGGCCAGTGCCGCATTCTCCGGCCCGCTGGCTCGCCGGTCGCGCCAGGGTCTGGCGCTGCTCGGCGCGGTTGCCGTCTGGGGCGCCTGCTTCGCTGGCTTCGCGGTCGCCTCCAGCATGTGGCTGACGCTGACCCTGCTGGCCGTGGCCGGGGCCGCGGATACCGTCACCGTCGTGCTCAGGGGCACTATCGTCCAGGCGGCTACGCCCGATCGGCTGCGCGGCCGGGTCACCGCCGCCGAGTACGTGGTGGGCGCAGGGGGCGGCCAGCTCGGCAACCTGGAGGCGGGCGCCCTCGGCTCACTGACCTCCCCGGCCATCAGCGCACTGGCCGGCGGACTCCTGACCATCGCCGGGGCCATCGTGATCGCCCTGCGGCTGCCGGCCTTCACCCGGTACCGGGCCCGGGCCGACGCCGGTCAGCCGCGGAACGGGTAGCTGGGCAGCCCGGTCACTCCCGGCGTGAGGACGAACAGGCCGCCCGCCGGATCGGCCGGCCCCGCGGCCGTGGTGACGTAGAGCCGGTCCAGCCGGGGGCCGCCGAAGGCGCAGCTCGTGACGTGGGCATGCGGGAACTCCACGACCTGGTCCACGCTGCCGTCCGGACGGTGCCGGCAGAGCACGCCGCCGCCCCACTGCGCGATCCAGACGCCGCCCTCGGCGTCGACGCTGAGGCCGTCCGGCACGACATCGCCCTGGCCGACGCTCGCGAACCGGCGGCGCCCGTCGATCGCCCCGGTCTGCGGGTCGTAGTCGAACACGTCTACCTGGTAGGCCAGCGAGTCGGAGTAGTACAGCAGCCGCTCGTCCGGGCTCCAGCCGATGCCGTTGGAAATGCCGACCCCGGTCAGCAGCCGGGTCACGGACAGATCGGGATCCACCCGGTACAGCGCGCCCTGGCCGGGGCTCTCATCGGCCGCCATCGTGCCGGCGTAGAGGCGGCCGGCCCGGTCGCAGGCGCCGTCGTTCATCCGGTTGCCCGGCCGGTCCGCCTCGATCGGCGCCAGCATGGCGACCGCGCCCGAGGCGGGCTCCAGGGCCAGGACTCCGTCGCGGGAGGTGACTACCAGCCCGTCGCTGGCCCGCGGGAAGACCGCGCCGATCGGCTGGCCCGCCTTCCAGCTGCTCACCGCCCCGCCCGTGCCCTCCGTGCCCTCCGTGCCCTCTCTGCCCTCCGCGCCGTTCAGTCCGTAGACCAGCCCGGCGGGGGCGTCGATCCAGTAGAGCGTCTGGCTGGCGGGGTCCCAGCACGGGCCCTCGCCGAGCTTGAGTCCCGGTACCGGCAGCTGCTCCGGCCGCGGCCCGGTCACAGGGCAGCGAAGGCGTCTTCGAGGATCGACAGTCCTTCGTTCAGGAGGGGCTCGCCGATCACCAGCGGGGGCAGGAATCGCAGCACGTTGCCGAAGGTCCCGCAGGTCAGCACGACCAGGCCCGCGGCGTGGCAGGCCTTGGCCACCTTTCCAGTGGCCGCGCCGTCCGGCTCCAGGGTGCCGGGCTTCACCAGCTCGATCGCGATCATCGCCCCGCGGCCGCGGACGTCGCCGATGACTGGCTGGGCCTGCGCCAGCTTGCGCAGCCGGGGCAGCATGATGTCGCCGATCCGCCGGGCCGCGGCGGGCAGGTCCTCCTTGGCCATCGTCTCGATCGCGCCGAGCGCGGCCGCGCACGCGACCGGGTTGCCGCCGAAGGTGCCGCCGAGGCCGCCCGGGTGCACGGCGTCCATGAGCTCGGCTCGGCCGGTCACGCCCGCCAGCGGGAACCCGCCCGCGATGCCCTTGGCCGTGGTGACCAGATCCGGCACCACGCCCTCGTAGTCGCAGGCGAACCAGTCGCCGGACCGGCAGAAGCCGGACTGGATCTCGTCGGCGACCAAGACGATGCCGTGGTCGGAGCAGAAGCTGGCCAGGCCGGGCAGGAAGCCATCCGGCGGGACGATGAAGCCGCCCTCGCCCTGAATCGGCTCGATGACCACGGCGGCGACGTTCTCCTCGCCCACCTGCGCGTGGATGAGGCCGGTGATTACGTCCAGCGCATCCGCCGCGCAGGCGGCGGGGCCGCCCGGCCAGCGGAACGGATAGGCCATCGGCACCCGGTAGACCTCGCCGGCGAACGGCCCGAACCGGTGCTTGTAGGGCATGTTCTTGGCCGTCATGGCCATCGTCAGGTTGGTCCGGCCGTGGTAAGCGTGGTCGAACACCACCACGGCGTTGCGCCCGGTGGCGTGGCGGGCGATCTTCACCGCGTTCTCCACGGCCTCGGCCCCGGAATTGAACAGGGCCGATCGCTTGTCGTGGCTACCCGGGGTCAGTCGGTTCAGCTCTTCGCAGACCTCTACGTAACCCTCGTACGGGGCCACCATGAAGCAGGTGTGCGTGAAGCGCGTGACCTGCTCGATCACCCGGTTGACGACCAGCTCGGCGCTGTTGCCCACCGACGTGACCGCGATCCCGGAGCCGAAATCGATCAGCGAGTTGCCGTCGGCGTCGACCACGATGCCGCCGCCCGCCGCGGTGACGAACACCGGCAGCACATGGCTCAGCCCGCGGGCGACGCTGCGCTGCCTGCGCTCCAGCAGCGCGCGAGAG
The DNA here is from genome assembly GCA_036510065.1 of Streptosporangiaceae bacterium. GTDB lineage: Bacteria > Actinomycetota > Actinomycetes > Streptosporangiales > Streptosporangiaceae > DASUBV01. The sequence goes on from DATCEO010000106.1 coordinate 47,422, forward strand.
GCCGGGCCAGGGATCTCTGTGACGAGACGCCGTTGCTGCGGAATCGACGGCCCGCCGGTGGCTGGGGGATCGACGTGCGTGCCGGGATTGATGCTCATACCGCAGACAATATCCCTGGCTAGCGGCGTGCGGCAGGGGTGCCGGCCGGGGCCGAGGCAACCCTCCTCGCCGCCGGCCCGAGTCCCTGGCCGCGCGGCGGTCGCTAGTTGCCCTTCCAGTCCAGATCAGCGCTGAATGCCCGTCAGCCGGCTCGCGGACACGTCAGCCGGTCGCCGGCCGCGCACCGGGCGCGAAGTTCACCCCGCCACGGGCGAGCCAGTGCCAGGCCGGAACGTCGTGGCTGGGCCTGAGCTGCTGTTGCAGCGACAGTAGGGACCCACCCACGTCGTTCACGGAGGCGGAATGCCGGTGCCCAAGGGAAAGAAGAAACGCCCGTGAATGGAGGAAGGGATGGGAGGCAGCCGCTAGGCGCTGGCCCAGTCGCCTGACAGCGGGACCATGCCCCGCGGCCCGAACCGGAACTCCTTGCTGGCCGGCCCGGCCGACAGCTGGTCACGCAGGTGGAACCGGCCGGTCGCGGGGTCATAGAAGCCGACCTCGTCGGCGCGGCCCCCCGTCCAGCTGCCGGCCAGCGGCCGCATGCCGCCGGGCCCGAACCTGAACACGTAGCGAGCCGGGCCGGCCGACAGCTGGCTGCGCAGGTGGAACGAGCCGGTCGCGGGGTCGTAGTAGCCGATGCCCGTCCGGCCCGAGCCGGCCCAGTCCCCGGCCAGCGGCACCATGCCGGGCGGCCCGAAGCGGAACGCGTACTGCGCGGGCCCGGCGCTGAGGTAGTTGCGCAGGTGAAAGGTGCCGGTAGCCGGGTCGTAGTAGCCGACGCCCGCGCCACCGCGGCCGTCCCAGTTACCGGCCAGCGGCACCATGCCGGGCGCCCCGAACGGGAAGGCCCGGGTCGACGGGCCGGCGCTGAGCCGGTTCCGCAGGTGAAACCACCCCGTGCGCGGGTTGTAGTAGCCGGTGCCGTCAGTGCCCCGGCCGGCCCAGTCGCCGACGAGCGGGATCGCGCCCGGCTCGCCCCGCCGGAACCTGATCGCCGCGAACGTCGCGCCGGGCGCGGCCTGCAGGCGGTACGACCGCGACCGCGGGTTGTAGTAGCCCACGGTGCCGCCCGCGGGCTGCACGCCGGCGCGGACCGGGAAGTGAATGAAGTGGTCCGGCCATTCCTGCCAGGCGGTGGCCGGGAACCCGGCGTTGATCCGGGTCCAGTCATAACCGTTCGAGTCCGAGCCGATGTGCTGCTGGGAGATGACGATATACCGGTTGCCCGGCCCTACCTTCTCCACCACCGCGACGTGCCCGGACGAGCCCATCCCCGGCGCGCCGCCGTCCCACTGCGCCACCGCGCCGGCCGACGGCACGTTATTGACCACGACGCCGTGGGCCGCGGCGGTCGCCGCCCACTGCCCGGCGTTGCCGAGCAGGTACCCCGGCGTGACCGCGCCCAGGACCGCGGACTCGACGTAGGCGGCGTAGTTGGTGCACTCGTTGCCGGCGAACATCCGCCAGTACGAGACGCCCGCATGGGCCGCGTATCCGTGGCTGGTGTCGCCGCTAGCGTCGCACGCGGCGTAGCCCCCGCAGACGATCACCGACGGGCCGCGGGCCGCGCTCCTGGCCGCCGTCGCCGCCAGGGCGGTCGTCCCGCCGGCCAGGAGGATCACCGAGACCAGCCCGGCCGTCAGCCGCGGGCCGGTCCTGGCCGGGTGGCCCGGCCGCGAGCGCTGGGCCGGTAAGGCGCCCTTCCCGTTGTCGCGTGCATCCGACATGACATGTCCTCCTCGAGCTGACCGTCGGCCAGCGGGTGGTGGATGGTGCCTGCGAGGTGTGTCGACGAGATTCACTATGGCGGCCCGGATGCCTCCCCGGGGGGATTTCACCGCGCTGCGCCGGCCAGCCCGGCTGCGGCAAGCGGCCGCAACACCCGCATTACGGTGCAAGAACGCCGCGCCGCCGGCGACCCGGCTTCCAGGCCAGCCGCCCCACCAGTAGTAACGGCGCCGTCGGCCGGCCCGGCTCTGCGGCTGGGAGCGCCGGGTCAGCGACGACCCGGCCGCCGGGGGCGTGGATCATGTTCGGGTGAGTAACTCCGAGCGCGACGGACTGTTCTCCGCTCTCTTCGACCGCGGCGCCGCGGCCACCGGGGACGGCGCGTGGCTGCAGGCGATGCTGGACGCCGAGGCAGCGCTGGCCCGCGCGCTGGAAGCAGCCGGCCAGGCGCCCGCCGGCGCGGGCGCGGCGGTGACGGCTGCCGCCCGGGCCGACCGGTTCGACGTGGCCCGGCTCGGGCGGCAGGCCGCGCTGACCGGAAACCCGGTGCCCGCGCTGGCGGCGGCGCTGACCGCGATGGTGCCCGACTTCGCGGCGCCGGCCGTGCACCGGGGGGCGACCAGCCAGGACATCATCGACACGGCGGCCATGCTGATCGCCCGGCAGGTCATCGAGTCGGCCGGGCGCGACCTGGCCGCGGCCGCGGCGGCCGCGGCCCGGCTGGCGCGGGAGCACGCGGGCACGGTGATGGTCGGCCGGACCCTGCTGCAACAGGCCGTCCCGGTCACCTTCGGCCTGGTCGCGGCGGGCTGGCTGACGGCGATCGACGAGGCGCGCGGCCGCCTGGACGCGGTCCGCCGCGACCGGCTCGCGGTCCAGTTCGGCGGCGCGGCCGGCACCCTGGCCGCCCTGGGCGGGGCGGGCCCGGCGGTGGCCAGCGCCCTGGCGGCGGAGCTGGGCCTGGCCCGGCCGGTGCTGCCCTGGCACACCGACCGGCTGCGGGTCATCGAGCTGGCGGCGGCGCTGGCCGGGGCCTGCGCGGCGCTCGGCAAGATCGCCCGGGACGTCACGCTGCTGGCCCAGTCCGAGGTCGCCGAGGTCAGCGAGGGCGACCCGCCGGCCGCCGGGCCAGACGGTGCCCACGGAACCGGCGGTGCCCACGGAACCGACGGCGGCGGCTCCGGCGGGCGGGCCGGCGGGTCGTCGGCGATGCCGCACAAGCGCAACCCGGTGGCCGCGGTGGTCATTCTCGGCTGCACGCGCCGCGCGCCCGGGCTGCTGGCCGAGCTGGCCGCCGCGGCCGAGCAGGAGCATCAGCGCGCGGCGGGCGCCTGGCACGCCGAGTGGGAGCCGCTGGCCGACCTGCTGCGGCTGACCGGCTCGGCGGCGGCCTGGTCCGCGCAGCTGCTGGGCGGGCTGCGGGTGGACGCCGCGCGGATGCGGGCCAACCTGGACGGCGCGCGCGGGCTGCCGCTGGCCGAGCGCGTGACCGCGCTGCTCGCGCCGGCCTTGGGGCGGCTCGAGGCCCACGAGCTCGTGGCCCGGGCGAGCCGGCAGGCCGCGGAGTCGGACCGGATGCTGGACGAGGTGCTGCTGGGGTCGCCGGAGTTCGCCGGCCCGATCACCGCCGCCGGGATAACGCCCGGCCAGGTGACCGGCGCCCTGGATCCGGAAGGCTACCTGGGGGCGGCCGGCGCCTTCGTCGCGGCCGCACTGGCCGCGCATGACCAGCACGAATCCCGGAGGGAAGGCAGCAGATGACCGAGGCCGGAGCCAGCGAGACCGGAGCCAGCCAGGCCGGAGCCAGCGAGCACGCGCGCGGGACGCGGGTGCGCCGGGAGGTGCTCGGCGACGCCCACGTCGACCGTGCGGTCGAGCGCACCACCGGGTTCAGCGCGCCGTTCCAGGACCTGATCACCCGCTACGCCTGGGGCGAGATCTGGTCGCGGCCCGGCCTGAGCCGGGCCGAGCGCAGCATGATCACGCTCACCGCGCTGGCGGTGCTGCGCCAGGAGGAGGAGCTCGCTTTGCACGTCCGGGCCGCCGTGCGCAACGGGCTCACCCCCGAGCAGATCAGGGAGATCCTGCTGCAGGTCGCGATCTACGCGGGCGTGCCGGCCGCCAACCGGGCGTTCGCCGTCGCCCAGGCCGTCCTGGCCGAGCCGGGAGTCCTGCCCGAGCCGGGGTGACCGGCTGGTCGGCTGCCGTAGTCCGCACAAGTGTGCACTGAGCGACCGTTTCCCGATATCGTGCCGATAAAGACCAGCGAGAGGACAGGTGAGGCGTGGCGGAGATCGTGTCACTGGCCGCGGCTGTCGAGGGCGCGATCCATGACGGCGACACCGTTGCGATGGAGGGGTTCACGCACCTGATCCCGCACGCGGCCGGTCGCGAGGTCATCAGGCAGCGGCGGCGCGACCTGACCCTGGTCAGGATGACGCCCGACGTGATCTATGACCAGCTGATCGGGGCGGGCTGCGCGCGCAAGCTGGTGTTCTCCTGGGGCGGCAACCCCGGTGTCGGATCGCTGCACCGGTTCCGCGACGCGGTCGAGAACTCCTGGCCCGCGCCGCTGGAGATCGAGGAGCACAGTCACGCCGGCATGGCCAACCGCTACGTGGCCGGCGCGTCCGGCCTGCCGTTCGCGGTGCTGCGCGGGTACAGCGGCACGGGACTGGCGGCTCACTCGGCCAACATCGCGGACATTACCTGCCCGTTCACCGGGGAGCGGCTGACCGCGGTGGCGGCCCTGCGGCCAGACGTGACCGTGATCCACGCGCAGCGGGCCGACCGGGCCGGCAACGTGCAGTTCTGGGGGATCACCGGTGTCCAGAAGGAGGCGGTGCTCGCGGCGCGGCGGTCGGTGGTCACCGTGGAGGAGATCGTGGACGAGCTCGATCCGCGCCCCGGCGCCGTGGTGCTGCCAGCCTGGACGGTCAGCTTCGTGGCGGCGGTGCCGGGCGGTGCCCACCCCTCCTACGCGCTCGGGTACTCCGCCCGCGACAACGACTTCTACGTGGCCTGGGATGCCATCAGCCGGGACCGCGAGGCCTTCACCGCCTGGCTGGAGCGGGAGGTACTCGGGCCGGGTGCCCGGCGCGCCGGGGCGGCCCAGTGAGTGACACCGTGAGCGAGACCGGGGGCGACTACACCGCCGACGAGATGATGACGGTGACCGCGGCCCGCACCCTGCGTGACGGCATGACCTGCTTCGTCGGGATCGGCCTGCCCAGCGCGGCGGCCAACCTGGCCCGGGCCACCCATGCGCCGAAGCTGGTCCTGGTCTACGAGTCGGGCACCATCGGGGCCAAGCCCGGCTGGCTGCCGCTGTCCATCGGGGACGGGGTCCTGGCGCAGACGGCGGACGCGGTCGTCAGCGTGCCGGAGATCTTCAACTACTGGATCCAGGCGGGCCGCATCGACCTGGGCTTCCTCGGCGCCGCGCAGGTCGACAAGTTCGGCAACATCAACACCACCGCCATCGGTGACTACGCCCGGCCCAAGGTCCGGCTGCCGGGGGCGGGGGGCGCCCCGGAGATCGCGGCGTCCTGCCGGGAGGTGACGATCGTGCTCCGGCAGAGCCTGCGGGCCTTCGTCGAGCGGGTGGACTTCATCACCTCGGTCGGGTTCGGCGACGGGCCCGGGGCCCGGCAGCGGCTCGGCCTGACCGGGGCCGGCCCGCAGAAGATCATCACCGACCTGGGGGTGCTGGAGCCCGATCCCCGGACCGGGGAGTTCCTGCTGACCGGGGTATATCCCGAGGTGTCCGCCGCTGACGTGCAGGGCAGGACGGGCTGGGAACTGCGCGTCGCGCCCAGCCTGGCCCAGCTCCCGGCCCCGGACTCCGCTGAGCTCAGCGCGCTGCGCAGGCTCATGTCCGCGGAACCCAGCGAAGGAGCAAGCCGATGAGTCCAGCCGAGTCGGCCGCGACCGGATCGGGCGACCTGCACTGGGCGTCCTACGAGCGGCCCGCGGGCGTGCACCCGCCGCTGAACAGCCCGGAGTACCGGTCGACCCTGCTGCGCGCGCCCAAGCGGCCGGCGATCCGGCTGCCGCACGGCCTGACCGAGGTGACCGGGCCGCTGCTGGGGGCCGAGCGGGTGAGCGCCGCGGACGCCGACCTGACGACCAGGCACGCCGGCGAGCCGCTGGGGGAGCGGATGATCCTCACCGGGCGGGTGCTGGACTCCGACGGGCGGCCGGTCCCGGACACGCTGGTGGAGATCTGGCAGGCCAACGCGTCCGGCCGGTACGCCCACCGGGCGGACGATCACCCGGCCCCGCTCGACCCGAACTTCGACGGAGCCGGCCGGTGCCTGACCGACTCCCGCGGCCGCTACCAGTTCGTCACGATCAAGCCGGGCGCCTACCCGTGGCGCAATCACCTGAACGCCTGGCGCCCGCAGCACATCCACTTCTCGCTCTTCGGCCGGGCCTTTACCCAGCGCCTGGTCACGCAGATGTACTTCCCGGGTGATCCGCTGTTCGCCCAGGACCCGATCTTCAACTCGATCCCGGATCCGCGGGCCCGGCAGCGGCTGATCTGCGCGCTGGACATGAACGTGACCCAGCCCGACTGGGCCCTGGGCTATCAGTGGGACATCGTGCTGCGCGGCCGGGATGCCACCGCGCTCGAGCCAGCGGAGGAACACCGGTGAGCCTGGGCCTGACCCCCTCGCAGACGGTCGGCCCGTTCCAGTCCATCGGGCTGCCGTGGCCCGACGGGCCGGAGGTCGTCGATCCGGCCACCGAGGGCGCGATCACGATCACCGGCCGGGTGCTGGACGGCGCGAGCGAGCCGGTGCCCGACGCGCTGGTGGAGACCTGGCAGTCGGCCCCGGACGGCAGCTTCGCCCATCCCGACGACCCGCGCGGCGGGGGCGTCCCCGGTTTCCGCGGCTTCGGGCGGAGCGCGACCGACGCCCGTGGCCGTTACCGCATCGTCACGCTGCGGCCAGGCGCGCTGCCCGCGCCCGGTGGCGGCACCGAGGCACCGCACCTGGACGTCACGGTGCTCGCGCGCGGACTGCTCGACCGCGTCGTGACCAGGATCTACTTCGCCGCGGAGGAGGCGGCCAACGCCGCCGACCCGGTGCTGGCCACGGTGCCGGCGGCCCGGCGGCGCACGCTCATCGCCACCCCCGAGCCGGGCGGGGAGGCGGGCCGGTTCCGCTTCGACATCCGGCTGCAGGACCCGCAGGAGACGGTGTTCTTCGATGTGTGAGCGGCTGCGCGGCGGGGCACCTGGTGCCTGAGCACGGGCCCGTGCCGCTTGTGGCGTCCCTGGAAGGACCGGCTGACGCGCCGGTGCTCATCCTCGGCAACTCGCTGGGCACCAGCCGGGCCTGCTGGCAGCCGCAGGTCCCGGCGCTGTCCCGGCACTTCCGGCTGCTGCGCTACGAGCACCGCGGCCACGGCAGGCCAGGCGGCGGCCAGTCGCCGGCCCCGCCCGGCCCGTACTCGGTCGCGGACCTGGCGGGCGACGTGCTGGCGCTGCTCGATGCCCGCGGCGTGCGGCGGGCCCTGTACTGCGGCGTCTCGCTCGGCGGCATGGTCGGCATGTGGCTGGCCGCCCATGCGCCCGAGCGGATCGCCGCCCTGGGCCTGTGCTGCACGTCGGCGTACCTGCCGCCGGCCCAGGGCTGGACCGACCGCGCGGCGGGGGTGCGCGCGCAGGGCACCGGCGCCATCGCCGGGCCGATCGCCGACCGCTGGTTCACCCCGGCGTTCCGCGCGGCGCACCCGGAGGCCCCGGCGGCATTCGCCGCTGGCCTGGCGGCGACCGGGGACGAGGGCTACGCCGGCTGCTGCGAGGCCATCGCGGCCATGGACCTGCGGCCCGTCCTCGGCGCCATCACGGCGCCCACCCTGGTCATCGCGGGCGCCGACGACCTGGCCACCCCGCCCTGGCATGGCGGCGTGATCGCCGGCGGGATCACCGGATCCCGGCTGCGGGTCGTGCGCGGGGGAGCGCACCTGGCCAACGTCTGCGCGCCAGGAGAGGTAACGGCCCTGCTGCTGCCGCACCTGCTCGCCGCCGCCGGCCTGACCTGACTCCCTAGCCCCGACCCGGGCCGGGCCGGACGGCCGGCCTCACATCATGTCGAACTTGTCGGGGTCGGGCCCGGTGCGCTCGTTCCGGTTCAGGGCGCTGATCGCCTCGACGTCCGCGCCGGACAGCTCGAAGTCGAAGATGTCGATGTTCTCCCGGATCCGGGCCGGCGTGACCGACTTGGGGAAGACGATGTCACCGCGCTCGATGTGCCAGCGCAGCACCACCTGAGCCGGCGTCTTGCCCACGCTGCGGGCGATCGAGACGATCGTCGGGTCCTTGAGCACGTCGCCCTGCGCGATCGGTGACCACGCCTCGATGGCGATCTGGTGCTCGGCGCAGAACGCGCGCACGTCATCCTGAGTCAGGTACGGGTGCACCTCGATCTGGTTGACCGCCGGGGTGATCTGGGTCTCCCCGTGCAGCCGCCGCAGGTGGTGCGGCTGGAAGTTGGAGACGCCGATCGAGCGGGCCCGGCCCGCGCGGTAGAACTCCTCCAGTGCCTGCCACGTCGACACGTAGTCGCCGTCGTACCGGGTGGGCAGGGGCCAGTGGATCAGGAACAGGTCGATGTAGTCGAAGCCGAGCGCGTTGAGGGTGGCGTCGAAGGCCCGCCGGGCGTCATCGGGAAGATGAGCGCCGTTGCCGAGCTTGCTGGTGACGAACACGTCGGCGCGGTCCAGGCCGGACTTGCTGATGGCCTCGCCGACCTCACGCTCGTTCCCGTAGCCCTCGGCGGTGTCGATGTGCCGGTAGCCCGCCTGCAGGGCCGTGCCCACGGCCTCGGCGGTCTGCGCCGGCTTGATCTGGAAGACGCCGAAGCCGAACTGCGGGATGGACTGACCGTTGTTCAGCATGATGTCCGGTACTGAGGTCACTGCGTAATCTCTCCTCACGGCGGCTGCGGCCGCTGCTCGTCGGATGCCTGCTTCGCTAGGCCCCTACCCGGGACTCCTGGCTTCATCCATCACCGGTGCCCGACGGAACGCGGCCAGGGCTCAGTGCTGGACCGAGCTGGCCTGCGCGGACTCCATGGGATCCAGCGGCAGCGGTGACGGCGGCTTGACCTCCTCCAGCCGCAGGTAAGTCACGAGGCGCTGGGCGCCGCGGGTGGCCAGCCGGGTCAGCACGCGCTGCAGCTCGCCGACGTCGCGGGCCACGATGGTGAGCAGGTAGTCCATCTCGCCCGCGATGTTGTCGGCCGTGATGATCTGCGGCAGGGCGCGGATCTGGTCCTCGAAGGCCCGGACCGAGCGCGGGTCGTGCCGGGCCGTGTTGGCCGCCACGTACACGCTCAGCGGGAACCCGGCCGCGTCGGGATCGAGCCGCGCGGAAATGACCCGGATGACGCCGGACTCTTTCAGCCGCCGCACGCGGTGCAGCGTGGCCGCTGGTGACAGGCCGACGAACCGGGCCAGCTCGACGTTCGTACGGTCCGCGTCAGCCTGTAGCTCGGTTAGCAGCTTGATATCAATTTCGTCAAGTGAAGTAGCCATCTCACGATACATTATTCCGCCAGAAGCGCTTTATGGCAAATTAGGCGTGTCCGTTTCGCATTATGGAAGCATGAACTTCGATCGTCGTGCCATCTTCGCCCTCGCCGCCGCAGGAATGCTGTGGGGCTGCACGGTGCCCGCCACCAAGCTGGCCGTGCAGTGGCTGCCGCCGGGCTGGCTCACGGTCGTCCGGTTCGGCCTGGCGGCCGCCGTCCTGCTGGTGGCCTGCCGGTCCCGGCTCCGCGCCGCGTGCAGCCCGGCCGTGCTGGCCTGGGGCGCCGTGGGATACGGCGGCACCATTCTCGTCCAGAACGAGGGCGTCATGCGGACCAGCGTGTCCCACGCCGCGCTGCTGGTGGGGGCTACGCCGGTGCTGGTCGCGATCATCGCGGCGCTGCGGTTCCGCAGCATCGCGCGCCCCGCGGCCTGGGCGGGTTACGCCGTGTCGCTCGGCGGGGTCTGCCTGGTGGCAGGCGCCGCCGGCGGGAGCGCCACGATGACCGGTGACGGGCTGATCCTGGTCTCGCTGCTGCTCTCGGCCTCCTTCACCGTGGCCCAGCCTCGCGTGCTGGACGGCCGTGACCCGCTGGCCGTGACGGCCCTGCAGTTCCTGGCCGCCACGGTCGCCGCCCTGCCCGTCGCGGTGCTGACCGAGGGGATGCCGCCTGTCGCCGGGGCGTCGCGAGGCCTGCTGGTCACGGTCGCGCTGGCGCTCGGCGGCACGCTGCTGCCGTTCGCCCTGTTCGCCTTCGCCCAGTCCCGCGTCTCCGCGGCGACGGCCGCGCCGTTCCTCAACCTCGAGCCGCTGGTCGGCGCGGCGGCCGGGGTGGTCGCCTTCGGCGATCCCTTCGGCCTGCCGCAGATCGCGGGCGCGGCGGCCATCGTGGCGGGCATCGCCGTCAGTAGCGTGCCGCTGACCGGCCTCCTCGGGCTCGCCGGCCGCGTGCCCTGGCGGGCCGCGCCGGCCGCTGGCTGGTCAGGGCTGCAGGCGGCCCTCGGCGGCGAGCTCGGCGACTTCGGTCATCTCCCGCCGGGCCTGGCCGGGGCGAGCCAGGCGCCAGCTCAGCAGGCGGAAGCCCGTCACGGAGCGCGGCGCGTACAGGCTGCTCGCTGGCAGAGCGGCCAGCTCGCCGCTGGCGGCCACCGGGGCGAGCCAGCCGGCGTCGGCCAGCACGTAGTCGGCGTAGGCGTCCGGCGACACCAGTGCGACGACCCGCTGGCCCACGAGTGCCGCGCTGACCTCCCCGCCCGCCGCCGCCACGGTGCCCACGACATCACCGTGCGGACTGCCCGGCAGCGGGGGCTGGCCCAGCGGGCTGACGCCGCGGCGCATCACGGTGTCCACGTAGCTGGTCCCTACTGCCTCCGTCCGGACCTCGGGCCGGGGGGCTCAGGTCCGGTAGGCGCTCACGAGCTTGTCCATCAGCGCGTCCGTGCGGGCGTCGACCTGCTGCCGGGACGGGTCCTGGTCGAACCAGGCCAGGATCTCCCGCGCGCCCTGCTCGAACGGGATGACCGCCCGGTAGTCCGGCACGACGCTGCGCAGCTTGGAGTTGTCGAACACCATCGAGTGGGCCTTGTCACCGAGCAGCCCGGCCCCCCACTCCGGGTCGGCCGCCGCGATCGCGTCCGACGGGACATGCACGATGTCGGCGCTGGCGCCCGCGGCCGCCGCCAGCGACTGCGCGATCTGGTTCCAGGTCAGGACGTCATCGGAGGTGATGTGAAAGGCTTCGCCGATGGCCCGTTGATGGCCCAGCAGCGGCACGAAGCCGCGGGCGAAGTCCGCGTGATGGGTCAGCGTCCACAGTGAGGTGCCGTCGCCGTGCACCACGACCGGCCGGCCCTGGCGCATCCGGGCCACGGCGGTCCAGCCGCCGTCGAGCGGGACCTTGGTCTGGTCGTAGGTGTGCGAGGGCCGGACGATCGTGGCCGGGAACCCCTCGCTGCGATAGGCGGCGACCAGCAGGTCCTCGCACGCGATCTTGTCGCGGGAGTAGCGCCAGAACGGGTTGCGCAGCGGCGTCGACTCCAGGACCGGCAGCCGGGCCGGCGGGGTCTGGTAGGCCGACGCGGAGCTGATGAACACGTACTGGCCGGTCCGGCCGCGCAGCAGGTCCAGGTCGGCCTGGACCTGCTCGGGCGTGAACGCGACCCAGTCCACGACGGCGTCGAACTCCCGGTCGCCCAGGGCCCGCGCCGCCGCCGCCGGATCGCGGATGTCGCCGCGCAGCACCGTCGCCTGCTCGGGCAGCGGCCGCCGCTGGGTAGTCCCGCGATTGAGGACGTACAGGTCGATCCCGCGCTCGACGGCCAGCCACGAGCAGGCCGAGCTGATGACGCCGCTGCCGCCGATAAACAGAACTTTCAGGGCACTCATCCTGCTAACGCTAGAGGGCCACCCGGCTCAGCGCCAGGTGCCCCGGCCGCCGGTCGGGTTCGGCGGCCGGGGCGCGTCCGGAGTGCCTAGCAGCCGTCGTACGGAGCCCACGGCGAGGTGCCGTCCTGCGCGTACAGCTGCTGGAAGGCCTGGTTCTGCTGCGCGACCGACGCCTGCCCGGCCGTTCCCGAGTAGCCGAGGCTGGCCCAGGTGCTCGGCAGGATGCCGTACAGGCCCGCCGGGTCGGTGGGCGTGTTCGATGACTCGCGCCAGGCCACGCACTGCTGGAACGACGACGGCGCGCTGCTGCCGCTGGTCGTCGGCGCGGTCGAGCTGGCCGGCGCGGTGCTGCTGGCCGGCGCGGTGCTGCTGGCCGGCGCGGTGCTGCTGGCCGGCTCGGTGCTGCTGGCCGGCTCGGTGCTGCTGGCCGGAACGGTGGTCGCATCCGGGGCCGGGGCCGCTGAGCTGGTGCCCGGCTGCCCGTCCGGCACGTTCACCAGCTCGCCCACGGTGATGAGGTTGGGGTCGGCGATCTGGGGGTTCGCCGACTCCACCTGCGCAAGCGAGATTCCGGCCTGAGAGGCGATGCCGCTGAGCGTGTCACCAGCCTGGACCGTGTGCGTGCTGGCCAGTGCCGGGCCTGCTGCGAGTCCGGCAATAGCCGCTCCCGCGCCTAGTGAGGTAATTATACGCGTTCGTATCCTCATATAGCTCCTTGTCTGGTTTGCTTGACCACAGCGCCCTAACTTACGTAGCCTCGGCGAACGATGCAAATTGGCCCGCAGCCTTCTGACCAGGGCATCCACTGCGGCGGCGGGGTCTGGCAAGGCGGGCGAGGGACATACCGAATGGCTCGGGGAGCGGGGCGCGAATGGTCGGCTCAGCAGCCTGACGGGGCGCCTGGCGCAAGCCGGCCGGCGGGGCCGGCCGGCCGGCAGTTAACCGGCCGCCGGACAGCCGGCCGAGCCACGGGCGGGGCCGCTAGCGTGCTAGGCGAGGCGGATCTAGGCCGGGGCGTCGGCGCTGGCCGAGTCCGGGACGCCCTCCTGGAGATCGAGGTAAGCCTCCCGGATCTGGACCGGCGCGAATGGCCAGGAATGGTTGACGCGGGCCCAGCCCAGAAAGGCGAGCCCGCCGCCGGCGATCCAGGGCAGGGACAGCATGATCGACAGGCCCCAGGCAACGTCATGGCTGGGCCAGAGCTGCTGCTGGGACGGCGGCAGCGGCCCGCCCATGTCGCTGGTACTGGCTGGCGGGCGCCGCTGGGACAGCGGGAGCGCGGGCCGCTTAGCCGTCGGAGCGGTGGCGGACCAGGGTGAAGGTCTCGAACTCGGTGTAGGCGGGCGTGGGCGCGCCGGGCCGGCCGGTGGCCGGGTTCACCGGGTCGGCGCCGACGGCATGGAAGTAACGGACCGTGACGCTGGTCATGCCCCCGCGCACCTCGCCGGGGTGCACGTCGAACACCGCGATCCCGTAGCCGGTGGCCGGGTCGCGCATCGCCGACCAGGTGGCATCCTCCAGCGCGTCGGCGGCGGGCCGGGCGAAGACGCCCGACGTGCCGGTCGCGGCGGGCCGGTTCGGCCGGGTGAACACCTTGGCCTGGCGCAGCCCGTCGGCCGGGTCCACGCCGTAGGTGTCCAGCGGCGCGTCGGTGCCGCCGCAGCCGAGGATCAGGTGCACGGTGCCCTCGCTGGTATCGAACACGCTGCTGGCGGCCGTCGTGACCGGGTGCGGCCGCAGGGTCTGCACCGGCTCGCCGGTCGCGGCGTCGCGCCCGGCCATGGCGTCGAAGCCGCGCACCGGGAAGGACCGCTCGTAGTCGTGGTCGTGCCCGCACAGGACCAGGTCGACCTGGTACCGGTCGAACAGCGGCAGCCAGGCCTGCCTGATTCCGAGATCGGAGCCGTTGCCCGTGGCGGAGGAGGAGGTCGCGTCCTGGTGCATCTGCACGATAATCCAGTCGACGGAGCGATCGGCCCGGGCCGCGGCCAGCGTCCGCTCCAGCCAGGCCGTCTGCGCGCCGCCCGAGTAGCCCCGGATGTAGAACGAGGTCCCCGGCGCGATGGGGCCGCTGCCCGAGCCAGGGACCGGGCTCAGCGGCTCGGGCCCGGCCACGAACGCGCCGGCGTCCTGGTAGACCACGTCATCGGCGTCGAGCGAGATAAACAGTGCCGCGCTCACCCGGAAGGCATACCAGCGACTGCGGAAGCCGGGCACGCCGTTGTCCGGCAGCGTGTAGCGGGTCAGGTAGGCGCCCAGGCCCTGCGGCCCGTTGCCGAACTCGATCTCGTGATTGCCCGGGCACGGCATCCAGGCCCGGTGCGCGGCGGAGGCCTGGCAGTTGTTGCCGAAGTCACGCCAGACCTCGGGCTGCCGGCCCGGGTTGAGGTTGGCGTAGCACAGGTCCCCGTTGAGCAAGTGAAAAAGCGGCTGAAACGACTCGACCGCGGCCACGGCGTGGGCGCTCTGGCCGTAGGACAGCACCCACTGCGGGTTAGGCGTGGCCAGGTCACCGAAGCTGGTGAACCGGAACGGGGCCCGCCCGCGCGGCGCCGTGCGGAAGGTGGCAGAAAACGGCTCGCCCGCGCCGTCATTGTCGGCGGCGATGGCGTAGCGGTAGGCACTGTCCGGGGCCAGCCCCGTCAGCTGCGCGTGATAGGTCCAGACAGCCTCGCCGCTGATGCCGTCGGTGTAGCTGCGCCGGACGGCCGAGGCGACCCGCGAGCCGCCGTCCGGTCCCGACAGCAGGATCCGGGGCCGGACCGCGGGCTCGGGCGAGACCCAGGACACCGCGACGCTGGTCGCCGGATCGCGTCCCCAGGTCAGGTGGATCTGCTCGGGCGTCGCGCCCGCGGTGGCCGGCTGCTCCCTCGGGCGCTGCAGGGGCAGCGGGAGCGGGGCGGCGGCGAGCAGGCCGGCCTGGCCGGCCCCGACGAGCACCTGGCGACGGGACAGCGACGAGTCGTCGGTGCCGAGCATGGCCACGGCGACGGCTGGCTCCGAGCGTGCCGCCCCGGCCTCCGGAGCGCCGTCCGGGGCGGCATCGGGGTAGCCATCGCCTGGACCGTCGTGCTCGCTGGACATGGGCCCATCCTGCCGACAGGCCGTGAACTGCCGATGACAGCTCAGTGACCGGCGAGACCAGCGCCGATGAAGACTATGCCGGTTTCGTTACCCGTCAGTGCACGATGTCCCAGGTGGCGGCCTCGATGGCGGCCTCGGTGAGCAGGACGGCGGCGGCGGCGTCGCCGAGCGGGATGAAGCTGTCCTCGCTGGCCACGCGCCGGACCCGGCCGGTGAAGCCCGCGTCGGCCAGGGCCGCGATCACCCCCTCGGCCACCCCGCCGGTGCGCCGGGTCTCGTCGGCCACCAGCACGCGGCCGGTCGCCGATGCCTCGCGGAGCAGGTCGGCCACGGGCAGCGGCGCAAGCCAGCGCAGGTCGAGGACGCGGCAGCCGATGCCGTCGGCGGCCAGCCGGGCGCAGGCCCGCAGGCTCATCCGCAGGCCGTTGCCGAACGTCACGATCGTGACATCGGGCCCGTCACCGTAAACCCGGGCCGAGCCCAGCGCGATGTGGCCGGACGCCCACGACGCGGGCGCGTCGTAGGGGGCCAGCCAGCCGTCATCGCCGGGGACGTGCAGGTCGCGCTGATGGTAGAGCGCGATGGGCTCGAGGAAGACGCTCATCGTCCCGTCGACGTCCGCGGCCGCCAGGCAGGTCCGCAGCATGGCGGGCGCGTCGTCCGGCCGGGCCGGGCAGGCGATCACCAGGCCCGGGATGTCGCGGAGCGCCGCCACCGAATTGTCGTTGTGGAAGTGACCGCCGAATCCCTGCTGGTAGGCCAGGCCGGCGATGCGCACCACCACCGGGTTGCGGTACTGCCCGCGGGAGAAAAACGGCAGCGTGGCGCCTTCGCCCCGGATCTGGTCGGCGGCGTTGTGCAGGTAGGCCAGGTACTGGATCTCCGGGACCGGCAGCAGCCCGGCCAGCCCGGCGCCGAGGGCGACCCCGAGAATGGACTGCTCGTCCAGGACCGAGTCGAACACCCGGCCGGCTCCGAAGCTGCGCAGCAGGCCCCGGGTCACCCCGTAGACCCCGCCCTTGCGGGCGACATCCTCGCCGAACAGGATCATGCCGGGCCTGGCGGCCAGCTCGTCGGCCAGGGTCCGGTTGATCGCCTGCGCCAGGGTCAGCGGGCCCTCCGCCTCGGGCAGCCGCCCGGCGAACGCCTGGTGCCGCCCGGAGGCGGCGGCCGTCCGGCCGCGGACCGCCAGCGCGGCGGCTACCGCGTGCGGGCGGCGCGGCGCGATGGGGGCCATGATCTCCGCGGCGGTCGTCAGCCGGGGCGCCCGGGCCGCCTGCGCGGCCAGCTCCAGGACCCGCGCCCGGGACTGCTCGTACCGGTCCAGGACTTCCGCGGGGCTGAGCACCCCGGCGGCGACCAGCATCCCGGCCGTCCCGATGAGCGGGTCCCGCCCGGCGTCGGCGGCGATGTCCGCGGCGCTGCGGTAGGCCGACTCCACGTCCGATCCGGCGTGGCCGCCCAGCCGCACCGTCCGCAGGTGCAGGAAGGCCGGCGCGCGCCGCTCGCGGACCCACGACGCGGCGGCCAGCGCGGTGTCATGCACCGCCGCGACGTCGTAGCCGTCGGCGTGAAAATACGGGATCGGGCCCTGGCCGGAGTGCGCGGCGGTGATCCAGCCGGGCGGCGTGCGGACGCTGACGCCGATCCCGTTGTCCTCGCAGACCAGCAGCAGCGGTATGGGCAGGCCCTGGTAGGCGCAGTAGGCGGCGGTGTTGATGGCGCCGGCCGCGGTGGAGTGGTTCGCCGAGGCGTCGCCGAAGCTGCACACCACGATCGCGTCCCGGGGACCCGAGCGGTCGCGACCGGGGCGGTCGTGGCCCAGCTTCGCCGCCCGGTCCAGCGAGAAGGCCAGCCCGACTGCCCGGGGCAGGTGCGAGGCGATGGTCGAGGTCTGCGGGATCACGTTCAGGTCCCGGTGCCCGAAGACCTTGTGGCGGCCGCCCGCGATCGGCTCGGCCGCCGCGGCGACCAGGCCGAGCAGGACGTCGGTGACGCCGTCCCGCGGCGGGTCGGCCTGCGCGGCCCGCACCAGGTAGAAGGCGCCCGAGCGGTAGTGCAGCAGCGCCGGGTCGGTGAGCCGGAGCGCCGCGGCCACGCCGGCGTTGCCCTCGTGCCCGGACGAGCCGATGGTGTAGAAGCCGGCGCCGGTGGCGCGCAGCAGCCGGGCGGCCAGGTCCAGGTGCCGGCTGGCCAGCTGGGCGTCGAACAGCTCCAGGCAGCGCTGCGGGCTGAGCCGGGGCAGCGCAGCGGCCGGCCCGACCACGCTGAGCCGGCCCCGGCCTGGCGTGGCCGGTGCCGCCTGGCCCGGTGCGGGCTGGCCCGGCGGCTGGGCGGCGGGCGGCTGGGCGGCGGGGGCGTCCCCGGGCGTCATCACCCGGACCGCGGCGGCGAACCGCAGCTCGACCGGGTCGCGGGCTGCCGCTCCGGCGGCGGTCGCTGCTGAGTCCGGGCTCATAGTCAGACCGTAGGCTGCCAGAGGGGATCATGCACGGCGGTGATCAGCGGGGCGGGCTGGGGCCGGGGCAAAGGTCCGTTACCGCTTGGTGGTGTGATGAGCTGTCGGATCCCGCGACTAAACCGGAGGTCTCATGCTGCCGTGGTCCGCCGATCTGGCCGGACGGCTGGACGAGCACGTCATCACCAGCGAGCTGCTGCGCGGCAACCCGCTCGGCGACCCGGCCGACCGGCCGCTGTGGGTGTACGTGCCACCCGGCTACGACGACGACCCGGCCCGCCGTTACCCGTCGGTCTACATGATCCAGGGCTACACCGGGCACCTGACCATGTGGCGGAACCGGTCCCCGTTCCGGCAGCCGTTCCCCGAGACGGCCGACGCGATGTTCGCCCGCGGCGACGCGCCGCCGGCCATCGTGGTCTACGTCGACGCCTGGACCGCTTACGGCGGCAGCCAGTTCGTCGACTCGCCCGGCACCGGCCGGTACCACTCCTACCTCTGCGAGGAGGTCGTGCCGTGGGTGGACGCGCGCTACCGGACCCGGGCCGACGCGGCGCACCGGGCGATCGCCGGGAAGTCCAGCGGCGGGTTCGGCGCGATGATCACCCCGATGCTGCGCCCGGACCTGTTCGGCGCGCTGGCCACGCACGCGGGGGACACCCTGTACGAGCATTGCTACCTGCGGGAGTTCGGGCCGGCCGTCCGGCTGCTGCGCGGCTATGACGGCGACATCTGGCGGTGGTGGGACGACTTCCGCTCGCGGGTGGCGTTTACCAAGCCGGCCGACCACGTGCTGCTGGGCCTGCTCGGCGTGGCGGCGTGCTTCTCGGCCCGCGAGGACGGCTCGGTCGAGCTGCCGTTCGACCCGCGCACGGGAGCGGTGCGGCCCGAGGTCTGGGAGCGCTGGCTGGACTGGGACCCGGTGCGGATGGCCGCCCGCTACCCGACGGCGCTGCGCTCGCTGCACTCCATCTGGATCGACGCCGGGACCTCCGACGAGTTCTCCCTGGACCTGGGCGCGACCGCCTTCCGGGCGGCGCTGGCGGACGTCGGCGTGCCCGACGACGTGGTCTTCTTCGAGCTGTTCGAGGGGACCCACACGGCCATCGACTACCGCTACCCGATGTCCCTGGCCTGGCTCTGCCAGCGGATGGCGCGGTAAATCTCGCGTGAACGATCGCGGCCCGGCATACGTGCTGGAGGTGGTGGGGGCCTGACGACACCGCCCGATCGAACGGAGATAGCGATATGCGTAACCTATGGTGGGCAGCGCCCGGCGCTGCGGCGGGCCTGGTCTTGCTGGCCGCCTGCGGAAGTAGTTCGAGCAGCAGCGGCACCTCGGGGGGATCGGCCACCTCGGCGCCGGCGGCCGCCTCCAGTAGCACGCCGACCTCGGCGGGCGCGGGGCCCAGCACGTCGGCGACCGGCATCACGACGGCCAAGACGAGCAAGGGGACCGTGCTGACCACCGCCAACGGCTTCACGATCTACTGGTTCGCCATCGACACCCCGACCAAGTCGAACTGCAGCGCCAGCTGCGCCGGCTTCTGGCCGCCGCTGACCGGCACGCCGACGGCAGCCTCCAGCGCCGCGCTGACCGGCAAGTTCGGGACCATCAAGCGCGCCGACGGCACGGTCCAGGCCACCTACGACGGTCACCCGCTGTACATATTCGCGGGCGACAAGAAGGCGGGCCAGGTGAACGGCAACGACATCAACACCAGCGGCGGCCTTTGGTGGGCGACCACCCCGACGGGCGCGAAGCTGACCGCGGCCACGTCGAAGGCCTCCCCGTCGCCGTCCAAGTCGGGTGGCGGCTACGGGTACTGATCCCCGGGTGGCCGGCGGCTGATCTCGCGCCAGGCTGCCTGCGGCCCGCCGCCCGGGTGGCGGCCGGGCTTCCCCAGATCGGCGCCAGTCAGGGCCTTACCAGCCTCAGGCCCTGGCTGGCGCTTAGGTTCGCCTGGTTCCGCAGGCCGACGCCGACCTGCGTGAGATGGGCGAGTGCGGGACTAGCCCGGCGCCGGCTGGTTCGCCAGACTGGTGCGATGAACCCGGACATCGTCGTCATCGGGGCCGGCGCGCTCGGCCTGAGCACGGCTCTGCACTGCGCGCTGAAGGGCCGGACCGTCGTGGTGGTCGAGCGGGATGCCCCCGGCTCGCAGGCTTCTGGCCGGGCGGCCGGCCTGTTCAAGTCGGTCCAGGCCGACGAGCTGCGCACGGCCTTGGCCCGGCGCAGCATCACCAGGGCGGTGAGCTTCAGCGACTGGGCCCGCGTGCCGCTGGAGGTGGCGCGATCGGGCAGCTTCCTGGTCGCGCGGACCGATGAGCACCAGGCGCACCTGCGCGTGGAGGCCGGACGGTCTCGCGGCTGGGGCGCCGACGTCACCGAGGCCGGTCCGGGCGAGCTGTCCCGCCGGGTTTCCTATTACCACGGCGATGGCCGCGAGCTGGCTCTGTGGTGTCCCGAGGACGTCTACATCGAGGAGCCCACGCACCTGGTCCGGGCGCTGGCGGCTGCCTGCCGGCGGCACGGGGTCGAGCTCTTGGAGTCGGAGGCGGTGACCGAGATCTCGCTGCGGGGCGGCCAGGTGACCGGCCTGCGGACGGCGCGCCGTTCCATGACGGCCACGACAGTGGTGGACGCGGCCGGCGCCTGGACCCGCCAGGTCGCCGAGTTGGCGCGGGAGAGCCATGCGGCACCAAGCCATGCGGCACCAAGCCGGGCGGCACCGGGCCGGGCGGCGGGGCCGGCGGTGGCCGTGGCGCCGGTCCGGCACCAGCTGCTGATCACCGAGCCTGCCGCGGGCCTGAAGGGGGTCCAGCCGATCGTCCGGGTGGTCGACGCGGCCGTGTACCTGCGCCCGGCCCGCGGCGGCCTGATGCTCGGGGGGTTCGAGGCCGACCCGCTGCCGGTCGACCCGCGCTCGCAGCCTGCCACGTTCCGCACCGACGACCTCCCGCTCGACCTGGGCGTGCTGCGCAAGATGGGCGCTCTGGTCGCGGCGCAGGTGCCGCTGGCCGGCGAGCTGGCCGTGGCCGAGCACCGCGGCGGGATGTTCACGATGACCCCGGACGGCCGGTTCATCGCCGGTCCGGTGCCCGACGTGCCGGGGCTGTGGGTAGCCAGCGGCTGCAACGGGTCCGGCTTCTCCTCCTCGCTGGCCATCGGCGAGGCGCTGGCGGGCTGGATCACCGACATGCCCGGCCGGCTCGACATCAGCGCGCTCTCGCCGGCCCGGTTCGGACCGCTGACCGACGAAGCCCTGATAACGGATGGTGTCTGGCAGTACGCCCACTACTACGACCCCGCCTGAGGGCCGGGCATCGCGGGGCCCAGCCGGCCCGTCTGCAGTCGCGGCGCGTCTGCCGATGAGTTGGGCTGGCCTGCTCGGTATGTATTCACGAGCAGATACCCGACTCACAGACGAGGACGACTATGGACAGCAACTACCCGGCCGCAGTCCTGCACAGGACCGACGGCGACGTCCTGGCGGTTATCCAGGAGCAGTACGCCGCCTGGGCCAGGGGCGACGCTGAGGCGCTCGCCGCCTGCTACACCGACGACGCGACCGTCGTGCAGCCCGGCGTCTACAAGACGAGCAGGGCGGAGATCCAGGCCACGTTCGTGGCGGCCTTCGCCGGCCCGCTGAAGGGCTCGCGGGTCCTGGACCAGACGCAGAGCGTCCGGTTCCTCGGCGACGACGCGGTCATCGTGATCAGCGAGGCCGGTGTCCTGATGGTGGCCGAGGCCGAACTGCCGCCCGGCCGCCTGATCCGGGCGACCTGGGTGCTCGCCCGCCAAGGCGACGATAGGTGGCTCATCGCGGCGTTCCAGAGCAGCGCCGCAGCCTGAGCTGGCTGGCTGGCCGGCCAGCCGGAGCCGATCTGGCTGGCCGGCCGTCCGGGCGGTGCTACCGGCGGGCCGCCTGGCAGGGGTCGGCATGCTCGTGGCCCTGGGTGACCAGGTACCACCCGCGGAAGGCCGCCTCGCGATCCGCGCCGTCCGGCCCCGGCACCAGCCTGCCGGCGGCGGCGTCCGGGCGCGCTGGCGCCCCCCACTGGCCCATCGCGTCGAGGTAGGCCTGCCGGTGCGGGCAGATGCCGCCGGGAGGGGTTATCGACGCCAGGTCGGCGACGATGTAACGGGCTATCGCCGTCGGCAGCGCCGCTGCCTGGTCGGCGGGCAGCCGTCGGCCGATGTCGGCCAGCAGCGCGGCGAGAGCCTGGCCAGCGGACAGCAGCCGGGCCGGATCCAGGTCGGCAACCGTGGCTTCCATCTCGGCCGGCACCCCGCCAGGCGCGAAGTCCAGGATGCTCGTCAGGCCGTACCGAGAGGGAACATCCAGCGCCACGGCCCAGAGCCGCCACAGCTGGTCCCGCGCCTCGCCCAGCCGGGCCAGGGCCTCCCAGGGTGACTGGCGCCGCAGGTATTTGCCCAGGTCGGCGAGGGCACACCAGCCCAGGAAGGCCCACTCGCGCACCTGCGCCGGCGTGACGGCGGCCGGCGGCTCGCTCGCGATCACGATGCAGCCATCAGGGTCATAGAGCACGACCACGCCCGGGATGGCGCCGGCCTCT
Source organism: Streptosporangiaceae bacterium (assembly GCA_036510065.1). Classification (GTDB taxonomy): domain Bacteria; phylum Actinomycetota; class Actinomycetes; order Streptosporangiales; family Streptosporangiaceae; genus DASUBV01. The sequence continues at coordinate 69,300 of DATCEO010000106.1, forward strand.
ACCGACGCCGGGAAGATCACCAGGTCGACCTGGCAGCGGTCGGCGAACTGGGCGAAGATCCGTTCGTGGGTTACGGTGACCCCGGGCAGCTGGTGCTGGAAGCTCTCGACGAGGTCGCCCAGCCGGTCCACGCCGCGGCGGACCTCCGCGGCGATCGCGGGGAATGCCCCCTCCCGGATCCCCACGGCCACATCCAGGTCGGAGAGGCCATCCCCGGCACCGCGCCCGACCGAGCAGCCGATCACCAGCCACCGGATGCCGTCGACGGCCTCACACAGGTTCAGCAGCCGGTCCAGAATCGGCCGCTGTCCATCGAGCTCATGAGGCAGCTGCGCGATCCAGGCCCGTCCGTCGTGATCCATGCAGCCATGATGCCGGCGGGGTAGCCCCAGGCACGCGGGCGGGGTGCCGACGCGCCGATGCCGACCGGCCCGGCCGGGGTCACAGGACCCTGATGGTCAAGAGCGGTGGCAGGTCAGGGTGGCGGAGCCAGGACGGTTAGGGCGGCGGGCAGTACCTGGATGGTCAGCTCCGTCCTGGCCGGCAGCGGGGACGCCCACGGCAGGGTCTCGCCGTCGGCGGCGACCGGCATCGCCCGGTCCATGGCCAGCGTCACGGCGGCGGCGCGGTCCAGCCCGACCTGGGCCAGCGAAACGTGCGCGCCCGTCCTGATCCTGAGCAGTACCCGGAGGAAGGCGAGCCTCGGGCCGTCCCGCATGGCCACGATGTCCAGGACTCCGTCGTCGATCCGGGCCGGGGGAGCGACCATCATGCCCGCGCCGAAGTAGGCCGAGTTGGCGACGACGACGGCATAACCAGCGAATTCCCGGTCCAGTGCCCAGGCCGTCGTGGCTGCGGCTGCGACCTGGGCTGAGCTGGGGGGCGAGGGCAGGGCTGGGGCCGGGACAGCGCGCGCCGCCGGCTCCAGCCGGAACCTGACTGGGCGCCAGGCCGCCAGCGCGCGCAGCGCCGCTGCCGGGTACACGGCAGGGCCGCGCAGCCAGCGGGCCGCGTTGGCGATCTCGCCGGCCACCGACGGCACGCCGGTGTACACGCTGCCCGCGACCACGCAGGCCGGCCAGCCCGGCGTGCTGACGCTGATCAGGTCGATCCGCCGGGTCTGGCCACGGGCCAGCACGTCGGCCGCGGCCCGGGGCGCGGCCGGCAGGCCCAGGACGCGCGCCAGGTCGTTGCCCCGGCCGGCCGGGATGATCGCGAATGTGGCCCCCGCGGCGGCGGCGACGCCGGCCAGTGCCCCGGCCAGCCCGTCGCCGCCGACAGCGACGACAATCTTCCCGTCACTGGCCGCCGCGGCCGCCAGCTCCCGGGCGTGCGGCAAGCTCGCGGACCTCGTGGCCTCAAAGCTCAGGCCCAGCTCAGCCAGTCGCGCGGTCGCCTCCGGGAGCAGGCGAAGGGACCGGCCGCCGCCGGCGACCGGGTTGACGATCAGGCAGAATGCGCCAGCCACAAGCAGGTCCTCCTCCGCCGTCCGCGCGGTCAGGGTATCGGCGGCGCGAAGCGTCTGGAACGTCGTGCCGGGCCTCGCGGCAACAGCGTACGATCATGGTCATGCCGGGCAACAGCCCCGCGGCCGGCACCGAGCCGCAGTTTCTTCAGGTGCAGACAACGACCGACTCGCGTGCCGAGGCGATAGAGCTCGGGCACGCTGCCGTGGCGGCGCGGCTTGCCGCCTGCGCCCAGGTGTCTGGCCCGATCTCGAGCATGTACTGGTGGGAAGACACCATCGAGCGGTCGGAAGAATGGCTGATCCTGCTCAAGCTCCCGGCGGACCGCTATGACGAGCTAGCTGACTTCCTGGCCGAGCGGCACAGCTACGACGAGCCAGAGATCGTCGCGGTGCCGATCGTGGCGGGCTCGGAGGCCTATCTAAGCTGGGTAGAGGACGAGACCCGCCCGGAGTAAGCCCCGCGACGCTCCCCGCGCGGGCTGAGCCCGGCGCAGAGGGGGCGTGATGGCATCCGGAACGAGGCCGCCCAGCGACAGCGACTCGATCGAGCCCGCGGGCCAGGAGCCGGCGGGCCAGGAGCCGGCGGACCACGGGCTGTTCGGGCCCGGATCCGTGACCTGGCGGATCATGGCCGAGCCGGTCATGTGGGTGGCCGGACTGCGGGCCCTCTACCTGCAGGCGCTGCATCCCGCGGTGATGATGGGCACCTGGCAGCACACCTCGTTCGCCGATCCCGGCCAGGCCTGGGGCCGGTTCATCCGGACCACCGAGTTCGTCCGGGTGCGGACGTTCGGCACCCGAGCCGAGGTCGAGCGGGCCGGGCGGCGGGTCCGCAAGATCCACTCCTCGCTGACGGGCGTGGATGAGCTGGGCCGCGAGTTCCGGCTGGACGAGCCGGAGCTGCTGCTGTGGGTGCACTGCGGGGAGGTTGTCTCCTACGCGGACATCGCCCGCCGCAGTGGCGTTCCGGTCCGCGCGGGCGAGCTGGACGCCTTCGTGGACGAGCAGCGCCGCGGCGCCGAGGTGGTCGGACTGGATCCCGCCATCGTGCCTGCGAGCATGGCCGACCTCGATGACTACTACGCCGGGATGCGGCCGGGACTGCACGCCACCCCGGAGGCCCGGCAGGCGCTGCGCAGGTCGTTCACGCCGCAGCTGCCGGCGGAGCTGATGGCGCTGCGCCTGGTGCTCCCGCCGCTGAACACGCTGGCGTTCGCCAGCCTGCCGCGCTGGGCACGCCGGATGTACGGCAGCCCCGGCATTCCGCTCACCGACGCCGCGACCAACCTGGCCCTGCGCGCGGCCTACGAGTCCAGCCTCCGGATGCCGCGCCAGGTGCTGGAACTGCCGGTCGCGGTGGCCGCCCGGCGCCGTCGGCGCGCCGCGGCCCGGATCGGTCAGGCCGCGGCCTGACCCGGCCAGCACTCAGCAGGCCGGCCAGTTAGCCAGCGAGCTGGTCGGCCAGCCAGTCAGTCGGCTGGCCCGGGTGAGCCGCGCCGGGCTGGCCTGATCAGGCCGTCGGGGGAACGTTCCAGGACGTGATCACCGGCATGGCGTGCTCGGTGCCGAGCGTGCTGAGCGTGCCGGTGTCCAGCCGGAACAGCCGCCCGCTGTCGGCGTCCAGCTCGAGGTACCGGGCGGTCAGGATGCGCAGCGAGTGACCGTGCGCCACCAGCACGACGTCGCCGCCGGACAGCAGCGGCCTGGCCCTGGCCAAGACGCGGTCCACGCGCTGCCCGACCTGCTGCACAGTCTCGCCGGGGTGGTCGGCGTCGCCGGGGATGACCCCGTCCCGCCAGAGATACCAGCCCGGCCGCTCCTTCTGGATGTCGGCCGTCGTCCGGCCCTCGTAGCCGCCGTAGTCCCATTCCCGCAGGTCTGGATCGATCTTGACCGGCCACGGCGCGTCGGGCCGGATCAGCCCGGCGAGCTGTGCCGTGCGCCGGGCCCGGTCAGCCGGGCTGACGAGCACCGCGCTGATGTGGTGCCGGGCGAGCGCCGGCGCCAGCGCGGCCGCGGCCTGCTCCCCGCGGGCGGTCAGCGGGACGTCCGTGCGGCCAGTATGCCGGCCGGACTTGCTCCACTCGGTCTCGCCGTGCCGGATCACGATCAGCTCGCCCATGGCTGACCATCATCGTCTACGGCAGCCGGCCGTTGCCGGCCGCCCGGTGATCGCGGGGACTTTTCAGTTGAGCGCGCTGAAAAGTCCCCGCGCTAACGGCGCGCAGCACGCGGGGCGGCGAGCGGAGGGGGCGGGGGCGGCAGCGCCGGGCGAAGCAGGAGGCGGGCAAACGGGGAGGGGTGGCTGGGGCCAGGGAGGCAGGGCAAGGCGGGCGAGGCGGGCGAAGTGCTGAGTACGGGCCCACTTCGGCTGGTCAGGAACTTAGGATGGGGGCCACTCGTTCCGCGAGCAAGCGCCCGAGCCCAGACCCCCGTTCGGACGGTGTGCCCCGCCACCGCCTAGAGAGTCTGCCCTGCTCCCATGCCCAAGTCCCGCGCTATCAGCGTGCCCGCAGCCACCCATGATCCGTCGGCGGCCCAGGATCAGGATCCCCTGGGCGCGCAGGATCCCCGGGGCGCGCAGGATCCCCAGACCTGGGCCCGGCGGACCGTGGTCGAGCACATCGCCTGCTGGAGCGTCCGGCACCGCAAGGTAGCCGTGCTGGCCTGGCTGGTGTTCGTGGCGGCCACGTTCTGCGTCGGCCAGCTGCTCAGCGGGACCAGCGCCCAGCAGTACGACGCTGGCCAGGCAGGGCAGGGCGAGAAGATCCTGCACGAGCTCAAGGTGGTCTCCGTCCCGGCGGAGAGCGTGCTGATCGAGACCCGGGCCCGCGCCGGCGTGCTGCGGGCCGACGCGACGGCCGAGGTGCGGCAGGTCACGCGGGAGGTAGCCAGCGCGCTGGGCAGCCTGCCGCGGGCCGCGCGCGACATCCAGGCGCCCTTCTCGCGCGGCGGCGGCGCGCTGCTGTCGGCTGATCACCTGGCCGCCCTGGTCACCTTCGATGTCGCCGGCCCGACTGCCCGCGCCGACACCGCGGTCGTGGCCGACCTGGCCGCCATCGCCCGGATCCAGGCCCGGCACCCCGGGGTGGTCGTCCGCGAGGCGGGCGACGCCAGCACCGACCGGGTCGCCAACGCCATGCTCGGCCACGACTTCCGCAAGGCCGAGGACACCTCGATCCCGCTGACCCTCATCCTGCTGCTGGGGGTATTCGGCGCGCTGATCGCCGCCGGGATCCCGGTGCTGCTGGCCGGGACCGCGGTGACCGCCGCGATCTCGCTGCTGGCCATCCCGGCTCAGTGGTTCCCGGTCAGCTCGGGGACGTCGGAGGTGGTGCTGGTCATCGGCATGGCCGTCGGCGTGGACTACTCGCTGTTCTACCTGCGCCGAGAACGGGAGGAACGGGCCGCCGGGCATTCCCGGCAGGCGGCCTTGCGCATCGCGGCCAGCACGTCCGGCCGGGCCATCGTGGTGTCCGGCGTGACCGTGATGATCTCGCTGGCCGGCCTGTTCCTGTCCGGCTTGGACATCTTCACCGGCATCTCGGCCGGGACGATCATGGTCGTCGGCGTCACCGTGCTCGGGTCGCTGACGTTCCTGCCCGCGCTGCTGTCCTGGCTAGGCCCGTGGGCCGATCGCGGCCGCCTGCCCTGGCTCGGCCGGTGCCGGACCAGTGCCCGGTCCTCGCGGATGTGGGCGGGCCTGGCGCGGCGCGTGGTCCGGCGTCCGCTCGCCTGGGGCGGGATCGGGGTGCTCGCGCTGCTCGCGCTCGGCGCGCCCGCGCTCGGGATGCGGCTCGGCTCCCCGAACATCGACCTGCCGGCCAACCTGCCCGTGGTCCGCACGCTCGACCAGATCCAGCAGGAGTTCCCCGGGCGGCCCGCGCCGGCCGAGGTGGTGCTGACCGGCAGCCACCTGCAGAGCCGGGCCGCGGCGCAGGACATCGCCGCGCTGGCGGCCCGGGCGACACCCGGCGGCGCCATCCGGGGCCCGATCACCGCGACGGCCGTCGCGGGCGGGCGCGGCATCGTGATCCAGGTCCCGCTGGCCGGGAACGGCTCGAACCGGGTGTCCTACGCCGCGCTGGAAACACTGCGGGACCGGGTGCTGCCCGCCACTGTCGGCCGCGCGACCGGGGTCACCTATGCCGTCACCGGCAATACCGCCGGCCACCATGACATGGCCGCGGCCCTGCACTCGCGGACACCGCTGGTGTTCATCGTCGTGGCGGGGCTGGCGCTGCTCGTGCTGATGTGCGCCTTCCGCAGCCTGGCGATCCCGCTGGTCTCGATCGGCCTGAACCTGCTGTCGGTCGGCGCGGCCTACGGGCTGGTCACGCTGATCTTCCAGGACGGCCACCTGCAGGGCCCGCTCGGCTTTACCGCTTACGGGGCAATCATCCCGTGGGTCCCGCTGTTCTCCTTCGTCCTGCTATTCGGGCTGAGCATGGATTATCACGTCTTCATCCTGAGCCGGATCAGGGAACTGTGGTCGGGCGGCATGAGCTCCGCCGACGCCGTCGTGTGCGGGATCGGCCGCAGCGCCGGGGTGGTCACCAGCGCGGCGGTGATCATGGTGGCGGTGTTCTCCATCTTCGCCACGCTGTCCGGGATCGACGTGAAGATGCTCGGCATCGGGCTGGCCGCGGCCGTGCTGATCGACGCGACCGTGGTGCGCGGCATTATCCTGCCCGCCGCCCTGGCGGTGCTGGGTGAGCGGGCCTGGTACCTGCCGTCCTGGCTGGCGTGGCTGCCGGGGGAGCGCGCCAGAGAGACCGACGGGGCTGTCGGCCCGGCGCGGCGGGAGCCGGATCCGCGGGGCGCGGGCCATCCGGTCCGGCCGCAGCCAGGCCTGGCCGGGTCGGTGCTGGCCTCCCGCGTCACGCCGGCCGCGGACACGGCCGGCACCTGACGCCTCGGGCCTGCCCCGCACGGGTGAGGCGCGGGGCAGGCCCGATGCGTTATCACTGATGAACTTGTAACGGCGCGGGCGGCGGGCCCGGCTGGCGGCCGGGCCGCTCCCTGGGGGTTAGCCCAGGCTGACAGCGGGACACTTGCCGGTGACCGCCGGGTTGGCCATGACGGCGCTGATGGTCGTGCCGCCATACTGCTCTATGTGGGGAGACCCGTACTGCGCGTCCCTGCCGAAGGCATTCTTGGTGACGCCGGGCAGGACATTGCCGAAGTTCCAGACGCAGGCCCCGGCCGGAGTCCCGACGCCTGCCAGGCGCTGGGTGTTGTTGATCGACCAGAACGGATAGAACTTCGAGCCCAGCGGCTTGATGACGCAGTTGTTGCCGGTGGTGGTGTTGCAGAGGAACTCCGAGCCCGGCGCGTCCGTCTCGAACTGAATCTGGGGATAGGAGTGGCCTGTCCCGTCGAACGGGCCGATATAGCGGAACGACGTCGGGTGGTTCGGGCTCCCGTTCGGCCAGGTGCCGGTCTGGTAGGGGGTCCCGTCGAAGTCCAGGTCACCGTTCTGGAAGGAGTTCTGCAGGCAGGCCGCTATCGGGGCGTGCTCTATCCTCGCCTTTCCGTTGACCATGACGACCCGGTTGCCCTGCTGGAAGCAGTTGCCGTCGGAGAACTCGCAGAGCTGGCCGCTGCCGGCGTTGTTGCTCGGGCAGGCAATCGGGCTGGTCGTCCCCTCCGTCGTCGCGTGCTGGCAGACACCGGTCTTGGGGTTGCACGGGCCCTCGCCCACGGCGCGCTTCCCCTCGCTGCCGCCCACGCAGGTCTGGAACACGTTCTTGTCGGTGAATGTCCCGCCGTTCAGGCTGACGGGCAGGCGGTGAGCCACGGAACTGCAGGACTCGAAGTGGCCAATCTCCTGCTGCATGAGGACGCCGCCCTCGAGCGCGGCCCAGGGAACCTGGTTCGGCTGGCTGGCGGTGCTGTACTCAGCGTGGAAGGTGTGCGGCATGCCCGCGCAGGTCTTGTAGTTGGTGTTCATGAAGCCGTTCTGCGCGCTGGCCACCATGAAGCCGCTCTGGCCCGTGGTCAGGTCGGTGATCCTGGTCGTGAACCCGGCGGCCGGGTCGCTGATGGACACCCTCAGCACGTCACCGGAGTTCATCTTGAGCGTCTGGCCGTTCGGGAGCAGCGTCGAGGTGTTGGCCAGCTGCGGCCCCGGCGGTCCGGTGGGGACGCCGTTCCGCTGCAGGTAAGCGAAGTTAATGGGCTCGGTGCAGGCCGGGTTGAGGTTCACGAAGTTGAACTCGGACTCGAGGCTGTCGATGTTCAGGGCGGCGCACCACTGGGTGCGGGTGCAGCTGACGCTGTCCGCGAACGGGGCAAAGCCCGGCGGGTAGAGCTGCAGCTCCATGAACGCCGAGCCGGCGGCGTGCGGGTCGTTGAACGCCCCCGAGTTGGTGTCGCTGTCCGGCGTGCAGGGATTCTGCGGATAGGACGCCGGGTCGCACATCGGCAGGCCGAACCACGGGGCGACGCTCAGCTCGGCGTACTTCGTCACGCTGCCATTGGCGGTGGGCTGCCGCCGGGGGTCGATGGCCAGCTTGGTCAGGTAGGTCATCGTGTTGCCCGACCCGGCCGTGTGGGAGATGAACTTCACGCTGGGCTCGTCGTGGCCGACGTAGTGGCCGTTGTCCTTGAAGCGGTAGCCGCGCAGGACCCACTTGCCGTCGTACTTCACGCGGTGCAGCCGCAGCGGGTCGGTGCAGCGCATCTTGCCGCCCGGGCTGAGCGCCGTGTACTTGTTGCTGTACCCGTTGCAGTCCAGGTTGTTGACTGCATGCGGCTTCACCTGCGGCCGGGCCGCGGTCGTGGTCACCCTGGCCGGGGCGGCCGTGGCCGCCTGGCTGGCCGCGGTCATGCCGACGCTGGCCACCGCCATTATCGGCGCGACTACCAGCGCCCACGCCGACCGGCGTCTCATTGATCTCCACCTATCCATGCGCGCCCACTTTCGTTGCCGCCTGCGGTGAGGAGCAGGATCCACGACGCCATTGCGAGGCCCCCCTCATCGGCGAGGCGCAACGTTCCGCGCGCGGAACATAACAAAGCCCAGTGATCATGGTCAAGGCCCGCGCCGCAATTGACGCTCAAAGGTTTATTCGCCATAACGGCGGCTGGGGGCCCGGGCGTTCAGGGCACCGGGCAGCGGTAGCGGACTTCGCGCAGCGGGAACCCGGCCAGCTCGTCCTGCTTGACGCTGCCGTCCGGGCGCCAGCCGCCGGCCTGGTAGAAGGACCGGGCCCGGGCATTAATGTCGAGTACCCACAGGACCGCCTCGCGGAAACCGGCCGCGGTCAGGACGGCCAGCGCGGCGGTCATCAGCTGCCGGCCCAGGCCCTGGCCCCGGGCTTCGCGCAGCAGGTAGATCGACGCGACCTCGCCCGTGATGGCGGGATCCAGGTCGGCGTCACGGGCCGGGCAGGCGTGCGCGAAGCCGACCAACTCGCCGGCGTCCTCCGCGACCACCACGGCCTGGCGCGGCCCTTGCGCCTGACGGAGCTGCTCTTCCCACCGGGCGATCCGCTGGTCGGGATCGAGCCGGTCCAGGTAGTCCTGGGGAAGCAGGCCCCGGTAGGCAGCCTGCCACGACCGGACGTGCACGACGGCGATCGCCCGGGCGTCGCTGACCTGAGCAAGACGGGTGCTCACCGGTCCAGGATGACGGCTTCCGGACAGCCGGAGTCCCTTGATCACGACCGTTTTTCGGCGCTCAGTGCCGCAAAACGGTCGTGATCAAGAGCGACGAGGTTACGGCGCGGCCTTAATGGGGGTCGAACCCATCCGTTCCTGTTCGGCTGGGGCGATGATGGTCGGCTGAGCCGGTGGCCCGCGCCGCGGCGGCCAGCTCACGCTCGCCGTTGGCCCGGCTGGCAGCGACCGCGGCCGGAGCGATCGCGGCGACTGCGCCTGCGGAAGCCGCGCCTGCAGATACCGCGCCTGCGGGAACTGCGCCTGCGGGAACTGCGCCTGCGGGAACTGGGCCTGCGGAAACCCCGCCTGCGGGAACCGTCTCCGCGGGAGCGGCGGGGCTGGCGGCCTGGGGTCCTTCCTCCGTTCCGTGCACGTACTTGCCGCCCCGCAGCAGGGATGCCACGGCCGCGACGAGGCAGGCGGCGATCGCGAAGTCGAACGCGATGCTCAGGCCGTGCTCGAACGGCGCGGAGATCAGGGCCGGGAAGAACTTGTGCCCGGTGAGGTAGGCGGCATGGGCCGCCGGCAGCTTGGTCAGCGCGTGGCCGAGCAGCGTCTGGACCGGGTTGTAGCCCAGCAGGGCCGCGAACATGATCGAGACCGGCGGCAGCGCGGCGATCCTGGCCGCGTCGGCGTGCGGCACGCCCTGGGCCACCAGGCCGTGCGTCAGCGTGACCGGCAGTGTCCCGGCCAGGCCCAGGATGATCAGCGAGAAGAAGATGCCGATCGACAGCACCATGGCGGCGTTCTGGAAGGTCGCGCTTATCCCGGCGCCGACGCCGCGCTGGGCCGGGGGAAGGCTGTTCATGATGCCGGCCCGGTTCGGCGCGGCGAACAGGCCCATGCCGATCCCGTTGATCAGCAGGATGACGGCGAGCTCCCAGTAGGCGAAGTTCACCGGGAGCAGCTCCAGGAGCACGAACGAGGCCGCGGCCACGACCATGCCGCCGGTGGCGAACGTCCGGGCGCCGAACCGGTCCGACAGGTAACCCGACACCGGGCCCGCGATGAGGAAGCCGAGCGTCAGCGGCAGCATCGCGATGCCGGCCCACAGCGGGGTCTGGCTGAAGCCGTACCCGTGGATCGGCAGGTAGATGCCCTGCAGCCAGATGATCAGGATGAACATCAGGCCGCCGCGGCCCAGGCTGGCCAGCAGGCTGGCCAGGTTGCCGGCGGTGAACGCGCGGATCCGGAACAGGCTGAGCCGGAACATCGGCTCGGCGACCTTGGTCTCGATGATGGCGAAGATCACCAGCACGGCGAGGCCGCCGCCGATGAGCGAGATGACCAGCGGGCTGGTCCAGCCCATGGCGTGGCCGCCGTAGGGCTGGATGCCGTAGGTGATGCCGACCAGGACCGCGATGAGGCCGGCGGCGAAGGTGACGTTGCCCCACCAGTCCAGCCGGGCGGCCTTGCGAATGCCGAGTTCCAGGAGCTTCCGGTACGACCAGATGGTCCCCGCCACCCCGAAGGGCACCGAGACCAGGAAGACCAGCCGCCAGTCGACCGGACCCAGGAGGCCGCCGAGGACCAGCCCGATGAACGAGCCGGTGATGCCGGCGACCTGGTTCAGGCCGAGAGCGAGGCCGCGCTGGTCGGTGGGGAAGGCGTCGGTGAGGATGGCACTGGAGTTGGCCATCAGCATGGCACCGCCGACGCCCTGCAGAATGCGCATCCCGATGAGGTACCAGGCCGCGCTGGTGCCGTGCAGCCAGGTCACCGACAAGAGCACCGAGAATAGCGCGAAGATCGCGAAGCCCAGGTTGTACATGCGGACCCGGCCGAACATGTCGCCGAGCCGGCCGAAGCTGACCACCAGGACGGCCGTCACGACCAGGTAGCCCATGAGCAGCCACAGCAGCAGGCCGGTGTTGCTGGCCTGCAGCGGGTTGACGCCGATGCCGCGGAAGATGTCGGGCAGGGCGATCAGCATGATCGAAGCGTTGATGGTCGCCATCAGGACGCCAAGGGTCGTGTTCGACAGGGCGATCCACTTATAGCGGGGGCCCGGCTCCTGCTCAGCGCGGCCGACGCCGGAATCCGGACTGGGCCGGTGTGATGCAGTTAGCGGCACGAGCTTCCTTTCCAGCGGCCGTGAGGCGGGGCAGGCCCGCACGGAGCGGGGCTAGCGGGCTGGGCGGCCGATCTCACGGTATGCCGTTAGTTGCTTAATAGCAACTAATCAGGAGAGGAGGCTGTTCCCCGGTTCGGCGGCCAATTGGAGGGTGTCTTGACGGCGGGGCTCAGGAGGACCGGGCTCAGGAGGACCGGGCTCAGGCCAGGGCCAGGTCGTGCAGGGCCCGGGCGGTCGGCAGCGCCGTGTCGACGGCCAGCAGTCGCGGCTCCTGCTCGCCGGCCAGCACGGCCTGGATGTGCGCGATGGCCGGCCCGAACGACGGCACGCCGCTGGCCGCCACCGTCCTGGGCTCGGCCCGCGGAGCCAGGACCTGGAAATAGTCACCGGCCCCGGGGTGGAAGGGGTTGGTGATGTGGATCTGCCCCGCGCTGCCCAGCAGCCGGGAGAACGCGTCATAGGCCCGGTTCAGCCCGCACGACAGCAGCAGCCGCCGTCCGCCCGGGTAGCGCAGGACGCCCCACGACTCCAGGTCGATCCCGTGGCCGCCGGGCTGCGCGCTGGCCAGGGCGCTGTCGTGCTCGGCGCCGAACAGCTCGAAAGCCAGCCGGATCGGGTAGCAGCCGACATCGTTGAGGGCTCCGCCCTCGAGGCTGGCGAACATCCGGATGTTGTCGGGCTTGGTGACCGAGAAGTGGAAGCTGGACTGGATCTCGCGCAGCTCGCCGATGGCGCCCCCGGCGACTAGCTCCCTGACCTGAGCAAGCTGCTCCTGGAAGGGAAACACGAACGCCTCCCACAGCAGCGTTCCGGTCTCCCGCGCGACGGCCAGCACGCGGCGGGTCTCCTCGAGGCGGCCGCACAGCGGCTTCTCGCACAGCACCGGCTTGCCCGCGGTCAGCGCGCGGATCGTCCACTCGGCGTGCAGCGAGTTGGGCAGCGCTATATAGAGAGCATCCACGTCGGGATCGCCGATGAGCCGCTCATAACCCGCGACCGCCCGCTCGATCCCGTTCGCGCTGGCGTAGTCCTGCGCCCGGCTCAGGTCACGGCCTGCTACGACGGCCGCCACTCCGCCGGCGTGCCGCAGCCCCGGCAGGAACGCCGCCCGGGCGATGTTGGCCGTGCCCATGATGCCCCAGCGCACGTGGGCCGGCCCGGCGGCCGCCCCGGCACTCATGCGGTCTCCGCGCCGGGAGCATCCAGCGGCAGGCTGACCCACCGGCGCTCGAAGTGGGAGATCTCCACGGCTTTCACCATCTCCTGCACCCAGATCGGGTCCTCGAAGTTCCCTCGTTGCCGTCGATCTCGCCCAGCACCTAGCTGGCGAAGTTGGCCGTGAGGTTCGCATAGTAGAGCGTCCGCCACGACTTCCGGGCGGTCCCGCCCGGCGGATAGTAGCTGGCCGGGACCTCCACCTCGCGGAACTCCACATCGTCGGGCCGGGCCAGCTTAAAGGTCTCGCAGATGCCGAACTCCTCGACCGGCCGGGCGATGGCCGCGCCCTCGCTGCCGGAGACGCGGACCTCGATGCCGGGGTAGTTGCCGACGGTAACGAAGCTAGTCTGCACCGAGCACAGCGCGCCGCTGGCGAACTCGCCGATGAAGATGTCACCGTCGTCGATGTTGGCCCTGGCCATCTGCCCGGTGGCGGCGATCATCCGCTCGGGCACGAAGTTGCGCATGACGCCGACCACGGCGGTCAGGCCGGAGTCCATGAACGAGTGCCCTAAGGTCATATAAGCCGGCGCGCCGACGGCTGGCCAGAGGTGAGATTACGGAGTCATGAATGACTGATGCACCACGGACCGAGTGGCCGGCACCCCTGTTCACCGGCGTCGGAGTCGCCCTGCTCACCTTGCTGGACAGCGGCGGCAGCGTCGATACCGGAGCCACCGGGGCGCTGGCCGCCGGGCTGACCGGGCGCGGCGTCCGGGCCGTGCTGGCCTGCGGCACCACCGGCGAGCCGGCCACGCTGACCGATGCCGAGCGGCGTGCGGTGATCAGCGCCGTGCGCGAGGCGGTACCGGCGCAGATCCCGGTGCTCGCGGGCACCGGCGCGCCGAGCGCGGAGCGGGCCGCGGACCTCACCGCCCAGGCCGTCGAGGCCGGGGCCGAGGCGGTCCTGGCCTGGCCGCCGCCGGGCAGCGAGGACCTGCCGGGGTACTTCGCCGCGATCGCCGCGGTGGCGCAGGGCCGCCCCGTGCTCGCCTATCACATCCCGTGGATCTCGGCTCCCGGCGTCCCGGTTCAGGCGCTCGCGGGCCTGCCGGTGGCCGGGATCAAGGATTCCTCCGGCAGCCCCGACCGGCTGATCGAGGAGATCGCGTACTACCCCGGCGCGACGTACACCGGGTCGTCCGCGCTGCTGGCCGTGGCCGGGCCGATGGGCGGCACCGGGGCGATCCTGGCCGCCGCCAACGTCGAGCCGGAGCTGTGCTGCGCGGCCTTCGCCGGTGACGGCAACGCCCAGCGCGCGCTGGCCGAGGTCCACCTGGCGGGCCGGGCGGGCGGGCCGCGTGCGCTCAAGGCCATCCTGGCCCAGCGCCACGGCGTCAGCGCGCTGAGCCGGGCCAGCTAGCCGGAACAGGACAAGGCAGGAAAGGCAGGAGAGGACGGGCATGACCGGACTGCAGCGCGGGATCGCGGTGCCGAACTTCGCCGAGGACCCGGCCGAGCTGATCGAGCTGGGCGTGGCCGCCGAGCAGGCGGGCTTCGACGGCTTCTTCCTGTGGGATCACATCGTTTTCGCTAGTAACGGAGAGGGTCCGCCGATCGCCGATCCCTGGCTGGTCCTGGCCGTCGTGGCCGCCCGGACCACCCGGATCAAGCTGGGCACCATGATCACGCCCGTGCCGCGGCGCCGGCCCTGGCAGCTGGCCCGGCAGACGGCCACGCTCGACGTGCTCAGCGGCGGGCGGCTGATCCTCGGGGTGGGCATCGGGTCGCCGGCCTACGGCGACTTCGGGATCTTCCACGAGCCGTCGGGGGAGCGCGCCCGCGCGGACCTGCTCGACGAGGGCCTGGACGTGCTGGCGGGGCTGTGGACGGGGGAGCGGTTCTCCTACGCCGGCCAGCACTTCACCGTCGAGCCGGTCCGGTTCCGGCCCCGGCCGGCCCAGCAGCCGCGGATCCCGGTCTGGGTCGGCGGCGTGCTGCCGGCCGCCCGGCCGGTCGAGCGCGCGTCCCGCTGGGACGGGATGGTGCCGATCCGGTACGCCGACGGCCGGCTCGCGCGGGTGTCGGCCGCCGACATCGGAGACGTGCGCGACAAGATCAGCGCGAGCCGCGGCTCGGCGGACGGCATCGACCTGGTGGTGTGGGCGGAGGTGGCCACCGACCCGGCCGCCGTGCCCGACATCGCCCGGCCCTATGGGGAGGCGGGCGCCACCTGGTGGCTGGAATCGGCCCGGCCGGCCGGCCCGGACGGCGGCGGCTGGTGGGACGGCGCCCGGCAGCGAGTCGCGGCCGGGGTGTAGGCCGCCCGTTGCTGCCCCTGCTGGTGCCGGGCCGGCCATGCGGGTCCGTTACTGCTGGTTAGTCCCGGTGGCGGCATACAGCCGCAGCACGACCGACTTGACGGTCCAGCGGCGGATCAGGTGCATGCGGGCGACCAGCCGCGCTTCGGCCACGGAGAGCGGGGTCCGCAGGGCGGACCCGTGCTGCCAGCGCACCGTCCATACCCGCCGCGTGCCCGCGATCCGGCGGGCGACCAGGGTGGCGGGCACGGGCTTGCCCGTCAGCGACGCGGCGGCGATCGGTGACTTCAGCTGGCTGACGTTGGCCAGCCTGGCGAACGGGCCGGGGTAGGTCAGGCCGACGACCCGGGTGTCCCAGGGCAGGTACAGGACGGCGTCGCCGGGCCGCTCGTAGCGGGCCACGATGGACGCCACGCGGACCAGGTTGTCCGATCGCGAGGACGTGCGCCGGGCGGCTTGCTGGGGAGCGACGACCGTGGCGGCGATGACCGCCACCAGCAGCGCCGACGGCAGCAGCGCGAGCGGCGGATAACGCCGCCCGGCCGGCGTCAGCGCGGCCAGCCGGGCCAGCCAGGCCAGGCCGCCCGCCATGAGCAGGGCCACGGCCGGCATGCAGAAGACGACATACCGTTCCACGTAGACCGGCTTCAGCTCGGAGACCGCGAGCAGGACGAGCGGCGGCAGCACGAGCCAGGGCAGCGTGACCGCGGCCGGAACGCAGACCACCCGCTGGCGGCGGCTCACGTCGGCGGCCAGCCCCGCGAGGATCAGCGCGATCGCCAGGGGGATCAGGTACCGGGAGCCGGAGAAGTCGGCGAGCAGGCCGGCCATCGTCTTGTGGCTCGGCTTCGTCACCCAGCCGAGCTGCCCGGACTGCCGGGACGAGAAGTAGAGCAGGGGGCTGAGCGCCGCCACGGCGACCGCGGCCGCCACGAGCCAGCGCCGGGTCGCCGCCCGCAGCTGCGCCCGCGCCTGCTCGGTGACCGGTATCCGGGCCCGCATGATCAGGAGGCTGGCCGCGTGCGCCGCGAGCAGGATCAGCGCGACCAGGTTGAGCAGGGCCAGGACCACGATCACTGCGGCGTAGGCCGCCCACCACCACCGGCTGGGCTCGGTCATGCCGCGGACCAGCAGGTAGCTGGCGCCGACCGCGCAGAGCGTGGCCATGGCGTAGGGCCGGGCGTCCTGCGCGTACCACGTCGTGGCCGGCAGCGCCACGAACAGCAGGCCGGCCAGCAGCCCGGTGGCCGAGGCGGCCGGGGCCCTGGCCGCGATGGCCAGCCGCCGTCCGAGCGCGGCGGTCAGGCCGGCCGCGAGGCTGGCGGCCACGAGCGAGGGCAGCCGCATCGCCGCGGGCGTGCTGCCCAGCCCGCCTATGACCAGATGCATGATCAGGTAGTACAGGCCGTGCACGGCATCCTGGTGGCGCAGCAGCGCGAGGATCTGCGCGGGCGACCGCTGGGCCACCTCACGGGTATAGCCCTCGTCGCGCCATAGCGACGCACGGCCGATCTGGTAGCCGCCTACCAGCAGCTCGGCCACGACGGGCCCGAGCACGGTCAGCCAGCTGAGGACCAGGGGCCAGCGTTCCGCACGGGACACCGTGCGGCCGGGGGCAGTGTCAGCCGCGCTGAGCGACCGTTGCGAGGCCGGCGCGGACAGGCCGGGCGCAGCCCAGCCCCTCATGAGGCCCCGGCCGGGCAGGCCGCTATCGGGGTGACGCCGGCGCAATGCACGTTGACTCCGTTCGCCGCCCTGGGCTGATCTTGCCGCGGCCAGGACGCCACGCGTGAGGGTGGGAGAGGCACGAGTGCGGTGCCATCAATTTATATTTCATCGATGGTGTATGAATCCTAAAGCACTGCTCAAGTCTGTTCTCCAATTCGACGCACCATCGACGGTCATCGTTCGCCGGGGACGGGATGCAGGGCTGGCGGCCGGGGCGGCCGCCCCGGCTACCCGGAGCCGGGCTCAGTCAGCTCGGGGCGCGTCAGCACGACGGCCCTGACCTGGTCCCGGAGATCCACGGCGTCCTCGCCGCGGACCGTCATCGGCGGCGAGGCCCCGCGCAGGCGGGCGTAGCACAGGCGGTCCACGCCGCGCCAGATGTCCCAGTGCGGGAACTCGGCACCATACGGCCACCAGTCGGGATTCTGATCGGCCATGGCTTCACTATAGAGCATAGACAGCTATATATGCTCTCACTCCTACGTAGCTCTATGAGCTAGCCGAGGTTTATGCAGCTAGGAGACTGCCTACGTTGATCACGTGCGAGAGATTGATCCACTCGGCCCGGACTTCGCCTACATCCAGGTGGCGAATGACATCGCCGCGCGCATTGAGGTCGGGGAGATAACGCATAAGCTGCCCGCCGAGCGCGACCTGGCCCAGGAATATGGCGTTGCCTACCAGACGGTCCGGCACTCCATGCAGGTCCTCCGCGATCGCGGGCTCATCATTACCCGCCAGGGCCGCGGCACCTTCGTCGCCCCGCGGGACCCGGCCTAGCCCGGATCAGGGCAGCGTCAGGATCTCGTGGCCATCGTTGGTGACCAGCAGGGTGTGCTCGAACTGGGCCGTGCGCCTGCCGTCGGCGGTCAGCACCGTCCAGCCGTCCGGCCAGATCTCGTAGTCGATAGTGCCCAGGGTGAGCATCGGCTCGATGGTGAAGGTCATCCCGGCTTCCATGGTGACGGTGACGTCCGGGTCGTCGAAGTGCGGGACCATCAGCCCGGAGTGGAACGTCGTGCCGATGCCGTGCCCGGTGAAGTCGCGGACCACGCCGTAGCCGAACCGGCGCGCGTAGGACTCGATGACCCGGCCGATCGCGTTCAGCGGGCGGCCAGGCGCCACCGCCCGGATCCCGCGCATCATCGCCTCGTGGGTCCGCTCGACCAGCAGCCGGGACTCCTCGTCCACGTTCCCGGACAGGAAGGTGGCGTTGGTATCGCCGTGCACGCCGCCGATATAGGCGGTGATGTCGATATTGACGATGTCGCCGTCGGCGATCACCGTGTCGTCGGGGATGCCGTGGCAGATGACCTCGTTGAGCGAGGTGCACAGGGACTTGGGATAGCCGCGGTAGCCCAGGGTGCTCGGGTAGGCGCCGTGATCGCAGATGAACTCGTGACCGACCCGGTCCAGCTCGTCGGTGGTAACCCCCGGCGCGACATGACGGCCCACTTCCGCCAGGGCCCGGGCCGCGATCCGGCTGGCCGTGCGCATCCGCTCGATCGTCTCGGCGTCCTTGACCTCCGGCTCGCCGGTCCGCGGATACCGCTTCCCCACGTACTCGGGGCGAGAGATGCCCGCGGGGACCTGGCGCATCGGGGAAAGCCTGCCGGGCTGGAGCGTAGTGGACATGATCTGAAAGTCTAGTAGCCATGGACGGTGAACAGAACTGGTACTTCTGCCTCGTACACAACACCGTGGAGCCCGAGGACGGCTGCGCGGGAAAGGACCGCCTGGGCCCGTATCCAACCAGAGAAGAAGCGGCTCGCGCGCTGGAGACAGTGGCCGAGCGCAACAAGGAGTGGGACGCTCAGGACCGCTGAGCTCCCGCCCGGGACCGGGCCGGCGGCCGCCGTGACGGCGGTCCGCCGACCCGGCCTGCCGGCCGGGTATCGTAAGACCTGTCGGCCACAGCCAGCCGGAAGGGGCGTGCGGTGACAGGGCAGCACCCAGGGGAGGAGCTGCCGGCGACTGCCGAGGCCCGGATGGCGGAGATCCGCGGCAGCGGCACCTGGAGCTCAGCGCTGAGCGCGGACGAGTTTGCCGCGATCAGGAGCACGGGCTTCGAGCCGGTCGGGCAGGTGCTGGGCGCGGCCGTCTACAACGTCGGCTACACCGGCGGCTACAACTGCCCCGGGGCCTGGGCCGGATACGGCGGGTTCCTGACGCCCGTGGGCGGCGCTACGGCGGTGTCGGGGGGCGGTTCCTCGATGAGCTCGTTCGGCCCGATGGTGGCCACCCTCTACGAGGCGCGCCGCAAGGCCATCAGCCGGATGGAGGCCGAGTGCCTGGAGCTGGGCGGGCACGGCGTCGTCGGCGTCCGGCTGACCATCGGCTCGTTCCCGGCCGGCGGGCTGGAGTTCAAGGCCATCGGGACGGCCATCCGGGCGCCGGGCGCCCCCCCGCTGCGGCGGCCGTTCACCTCGGACCTGTCCGGCCAGGACTTCGGCAAGCTGGCCCTGGCGGGCTGGGTGCCGGCCGGCCTGGTACTGGGCATCTCCATCGGGTCCCGGCACGACGACTGGCTGACGGTGACCCAGACGCGCTGGTCAGGCGGCAATACCGAGGTGCACGGCTACACCGACCTGGTCAACCAGACCCGGCATGATGCCCGCAGCCAGCTGGAGCGCGACGTGACCCGGCACGGCGCCGACGGGGTAGTGGTCCAGGAGATGACGGTCCGGGTCCGCGAGCGTGAGTGTCCCATGCAAGAAGGACGCCGGGATCACATTGTCGAGGCGACGATCATCGGGACGGCGGTCGCCAGGTTCGCCACAGACGAGCGGCCGCAGCCCGCCCCGCTGGCGATCATCTCGCTCGACCCGAAGCGCCGCCAGGCGGCGCGAGTCCGGCTCGGACCTTAGCGAAGGCAGCTTGCCCGCCCACCGGCGGTTAGCGAAGCGGCGAGGCAACGATAGGAGCGCGATGACAGACCAGCAGCAGTCCCAGGGGGTTGCCCTCCCCGAGCAGGGTGGTGACATGGGCGCCCTCGGCGTGCCCCAGGACGCCATCCGCCGGCTCTCGGAGCTGCGGCCGGGACAGCCGGGCGGCATCTTTACCTCGGACCTGTCCGTCAACGAGTTCCTGCTGGTGCGGGAGGTCGGGTTCCGCCCGCTCGGGCTGGTGCTCGGCAGCTCGATCTACCACGTCGGCCTGCAGGTCGCCCGGTGGGGCAAGAGCCAGGAGCTCGACGTGCTCTCGCAGGCCATGTACCACGCGCGCGAGCTGGCCATGACCCGGATGGAGGCCGAGGCTGCGGCACTCGGAGCCGACGGGGTGGTCGGCGTTCGCCTGGACGTGGAGATGAAGGAGTTCGGCGCCGACATCGCCGAGTTCATCGCGGTCGGCACGGCCGTCAAGGCGGAGCCGGGGGCCGGCGGCGGGGGAGTGACGAACTGGCGGAACAACAAGGGCCTCCCGTTCACCTCCGACCTGTCGGGGCAGGACTTCTGGACCCTGATCCGGGCGGGCTACGCGCCGCTGGGCATGACCATGGGGACCTGCGTCTACCACATCGCCCATCAGCGGATGGGCGCCAAGATGGGCAACGTCGGGCGCAATGTCGAGATCGAGCAGTTCACCCAGGCCCTCTACGACGCGCGCGAGCTGGCCATGGCCCGGATGCAGGCCGAGGCCGAGGAGCTCAAGGCCGAGGGCATCGTGGGCGTCCAGCTCCGCCAGCACAGTCACACCTGGGGATCGCACACGACGGAGTTCTTCGCCATCGGCACGGCCGTCCGGCCGCTGCGCGAGGACCACGTGATCCAGACCCCGACCATGGTGCTGAGCCTCGACTCCTGATCTCAGCCCCTGACTTCAGCTACTGACCTCGGCGTCCGCCTCCTGCCGGGCCGCGCCCTGGTACTCCTGGTCGGGCTCGAGGGTGGCGAGCTCAAGGGTGGCGAGCTCAAGGGTGGCCGACCGGTGCTGCACCGCCCGGCCGGGCCGGTTGGTGATGACCACTTCCACGCGCTGATCGGCGAGAAAGCTGCTGATCAGGCGGTCTGAGTCCACGGTCCACACCATCACGCCGATGCCGTTGCGACGGCAGGCCCGCAGGACGCCCAGCCGGGCCAGGTGATAGTGCACCGCCACCCAGTCCGCCCCGCAGCTGCGGATGCGCGATAGCGGCGACAGCTCGCTGGCGCGCACGGCTATCCGGCGCGCCCGGCGGACCTCGCGCAGATCACGGCCGAGCGACAGCGCCGTCCTGACCTCCGGGAAGGAGCGCCGGATGGCGACGATCGAGCTGTCCTCCAGCGTCGTCGCGACGAAGTTGGCCGGGCCGAAGGTATCCAGGGCCAGCTCGATGACCTCCGTCTCGTAACCGGTCTCCTTGAGATCGAGATGACCGGCCACCCGGCCGGCCAGCAGCCGCATGACGTCCTCGACCAGGGGGACCTCGTAGCCGACGGCGTGGCACAGCTCGCCGTAGCGCAGCTGCGAGACCAGCCGGCGCGACGGCCCGGCCCGGCCGTCATGAAAGATCACCAGGGCCCGGTCCGCGGTCCGGCGGATATCGAACTCCACGTACTCGGCGCCGGTGGCCGCCGACTGCTCATAGGCCGCATAGGTGCCGGGGTGGGCCTGCTCGGATCCGCCCTGATGCGCCGAGATATGCGCCCAGCGCGGGCCGGGCTCCCGGCTCCTGAACATATGGATCCTTTCATCCGCAGGTGATCCATGATCGCGCACTCAGCAGCATGCCATTGACCGCGAACCAGCTGACGACCATCTCTTGACACGGACGTGAATTGATCGCGGTATTCCGCGGCCGGGGCGCAATGGTGCCGCTCAGGCCGGGACGGGTCCGGGCGGGGACGGGGAGCGCGGCGCTAGTCGGCCGGATCGGCTGGGGTGCCGCTTACCGCGTCAAGCAGCTGGGCCAGCCGGCTGCGCAGCGATGCGCCGCCGTGACTCGCCTCGTGCCGCTGGGCCGGCAGGCGGCCGCTCGCGCGGTGACTGCCCCGGCGCGGTGTCTCCCGGAGGCGGTCCGGCTCGCCCGCCGCCGCGCTCACCAGGTGCTGCGCGGCGTCGAAGGACAGCGGCGAGGTATCTGCCGGAACGGCCAGCGCCTCGTGGGCCAGCGCGCCGAGCTCGGGATCACCACGGTCGAGGGCCAGGATCGTGGCCCCGATGCGGCGGGCGTCATCGACCCGTTCCAGCAGCTCGGCCGGCGCCGCCTCGGGGCTGACCACCAGCAGCGTCTCCCGCCGGGTGGCGGCCTCCAGCCGCTCCATGCCCACCCTCAGGTGCGGCGGCGCGCCCGCCGGGTGGGACCAGCGGATGAGCGTGGGAGCGAGCTCCGGAATCTCCGCCAGCCTGCTCTCGTCGGCGAGATGAGCGGTCATGTGCCAGGGCTCGTCCTCGGGCGTGCCGACAATGAGCAGTCCCTGCGGCGTCCGCGAGTACTCGCGTAAGGCCCGCGCGAAGGACCTGGTCCGGTCGAGCCAGCCGGTCGGCGCCAGCAGAACGCGCAGGGCCGCAACCTGATCGGCGTTCATGCCCCCATGGTGCCCGACGGGCCGGGCGGCTGCACGTGATTCGTGACTATTTGACTACGCGTTGCCGGCCGTGACCAGGTGGCCCTGCCGGCCGTGACCAGGTGGCCCTGCCGGCAGCGGCCGGGGGATCTGGCGTCCGGCGGCCCCGCTGCAGCGCCGGCCCGGGCTCTGGCAAGATCGAAGCATGGCCGCCAACGAGAGCTCCGCCTCCGCCGACACCGACCTTTCCGCGCTCGTCATCGGGGTGCTCGGCGGCACCGGCGATCAAGGCCGGGGCCTGGCCCGGAGGCTGGCCCTGGCCGGCCAGCGGGTGATCATCGGCTCACGGGATGCCGGCCGGGCCAGCGCGGCGGCCGCTACCGTGGGCTCGGCGCCGCTGGTCACGGGCGCGTCGAATGAGGACACCGCGGCCGCCGCGGACGTGGTGATCGTGGCGGTGCCCTGGGAGGGACACCGCGCCCTGCTCGCCAGCCTGGCCGCCCGGCTGGCAGGCAAGATCGTGATCGACTGCGTGAACCCGCTGGGCTTCGACAACCGCGGCGCCTACCCGGTGCCCGTGCCGGAGGGCAGCGCCGCGCAGCAGGCAGCGGCGGTCCTGCCCGACAGCCGGGTCGTGGGCGCGTTCCATCACGTCTCGGCGGTGCTGCTGCTGGACCCGGACGTCGCGCAGCTGGATCTGGACATCCTGGTGCTGGGTGACGATCGGGAGGCGACCGACCTGGTGCAGGCGCTGGCCTGCCTGCTGCCCGGCGTCCGCGGCGTCTACGCGGGCCGGCTGCGCAACTGCGGCCAGGTGGAGGCGCTGACCGCCAACCTGGTCTCGGTTAACCGCCGTTACAAGGCCCACGCCGGCCTGCGGATCACCGACATCTGACCCGGCACCCGGGCTCAGCGGTAGGAGTGGGCCGCGTCCGGGAAGCTGCCGTCCGCCACGTCGGCCGCGAAGGCCCGGGCGGCGTCCCGCAGGGCGCCACCGACGTCGGCGTAGCGCTGGACAAACTTGGGCGTCTGCGGCGACAGGCCGGCCATGTCCTGCCACACCAGGACCTGCGCGTCGCAGGCCGGCCCGGCGCCGATCCCGATCGTGGGCACCTCGAGGGCGGCGGTCACCCGGGCGGCCAGGTCGGCCGGAACGCACTCCAGCACGATGGCGAAGGCGCCTGCCGCCTGCAGCGACTTGGCGTCCTGCAGCAGCTGCTCGCCGTCCTCGCCGCGGCCCTGCACCCGGTACCCGCCGAAGGCGTTGACCGACTGCGGGGTCAGGCCCAGGTGGGCCATGACGGGAACGCCGGCCGCGACGAGCTCCTCGACCTGGCGCAGGATACGGTGACCGCCCTCCAGCTTGACGGCGTGCGCTCCGGCCTCCTTCAGGAACCGGGTCGCGGCGCCCAGGGCGGCCTCGGGCGAGGCCTGGTAGGAGCCGAAGGGCAGGTCCGCCACGACCATCGCCCGGCGGGTGCCGCGGACCACCGCGGCGGTCAGCGGGATCAGGTCGTCGACCGTGACCGGGATGGTGCTGTCGTGCCCGAACACCACCATGGCGGCCGAGTCGCCGACCAGCAGCACCGGGATTCCCGCCTCGTCGAACACCCGCGCGGTCAGCGCGTCGTAGGCGGTGAGCATCGGCCAGCGCTCGCCGCGGCGCTTGGCCGCCGCGACATCGCGGACGGTGACCCGCCGGTGGGCGGTCCCGCCGTAGAGAGGCTCCGGGTTTCCGGTCCGCGCGGTTGTCGCGGCCTGCCCAGGGTCAGCCTGAATTGCGGTCATAAGAGTCCTCCGCGGTCTCGAGTCGCCCCTGTGGCGTACCCGGACTTCACGATCATGACATAGCGGGCCCGTTATCGGCAGCCGGCGGGCAGCGGAGTTGCGAAGCCGAGCCCCAAAAGCGGCCTGTTGCGATACGGTGTGGTTTCGTATCGTAAGTCGGCGTCCGGCACCAGCGGAGAAGGACAGCATGAGCTCTCAGGTGGTGCCCGGTCCGGCCGGAAAGGCGGCGACGGGCATCGCTGGCGACCATGAGCCGCGGCGGCCGGGGCGGCCCCGCAGTGAGCAGGCGGAGCAGGCGATCATCGAGGCCGCGCTGGAGGTCTTCGCCGAGTCGGGGGCCGACGGGCTGGGCATCGAGCAGGTCGCCGCCCGGGCCGGGGTCGGCAAGGCCACCATCTACCGGCGCTGGCCGGGCAAGGAAGAACTGCTGCTGGACGCCATCGGGGCGCTGCGCACGCCGCTGCCGCAGCCCCAGGGCAGGTCGGTCCGGGCCGACCTGGCCGCCCTGGTCGAGGCGCTCTGCAAGGAGGCGGCCGATCCGCGCCGGGCGCGCCAGTTCGCCCTGCTGCACGGGGACGGCCTGAAGTACCCCCGGCTGCTGGCCCGGTATAACCAGATCGTCATGGAGCCGCGCCGCGAGGTGATCCGGTCGGTGCTGCGCCGCGGCGTGGCCACCGGCGAGCTGCGCGAGACCACCGACGTGGACGCCGCCATGTTCCTGCTGAGCGGGGCCGTGCTGGCCTGGAGCGGCCCGACCCGGGAGCAGTCGGGTCCCCGCTATGCCCGGCGGGTCGTCGAGGAACTGCTGCGCGGCCTCGCGGCCCGCTAATCACGGGCCGAGCTGAGCGCCGGCCGGGCCGAGCATAAGCTCGGAGCGATCACCAAGCGGTGCCCAGATCTCGCGAGGAGAGGCAACGATGCGGCTCACCAAGCTCGGCCATGCGTGCGTCCGGCTCGAGAAGGACGGTGCCCGCCTGGTCATCGACCCCGGTGCCTGGAGCGGGCCGGACCGGCTGGCCGGAGCCCAGGCGGTGCTGATCACCCACGAGCATCCCGACCACGTCGACGCCGACGCGGTGCGCGCAGCGCTGACCGCCGACTCAGGCCTGGAGCTCTGGGCGAATTCCTCGGTCACCGCGAAGTTCGCCGACTTCGGCGGCCGCGTCCATGAGGTCTTGCACGGCGACGTGTTCACGGCGGCCGGATTCGACGTGCACGTCTACGGCGAGAAGCACGCCCAGATCCTGCCGAGCGTTCCCATCATCCCCAACACCGGCTTCGCCGTCGACGGTGCGGTCTTCCACCCCGGCGACTCCTTCACCGTGCCGCAGGACCGCATCCCGACGCTGCTGCTGCCGGTCAGCGCGCCCTGGCTCAAGTTCTCCGAGGTGGCGGCCTACGCCTACGAGGTGGCGCCCGAGCGCGGTTACGCCATTCACGACGCGATCTTGAGCCAGCAGGGCACCGGCCTGGTCGCGAACCTGCTCAAGATGATGGCCCGGCCCGGTGACGGGCCGTTCACCCGGCTGGAGCCGGGCACCAGCGTCGACCTCTGAGCAGGCAGTTACGCGGGCGCGATGGTGGTCACCGTGCCGGAGTGGCCCTTGAACTTCAGCCCGCCGTCCGCGGAGTCCACGTACAGGACGCCGCCCCTCGCGGGGACGGCCGGCTCCGCCTGCGGCGTGAGAGCCAGCAGCCCGTCCAGGTTCATCTGACCATGATTGTCCGGTGACGGCACGACCCGCTCCACGCCGGTCAGGTCGTTGTTCTCCAGGTCCAGTGACGCGCCGCCGCTGGCCTCGGGGGCGATCGAGATGATGGGGTGATCCGTCCCGGTGGCCACGGCCAGGCCGGTGCGCTCGTTCCCGCCGCCGTCCAGGTAATTCAGCTTGACGAATGTGCCGGCGCCGCCCTGGGCAAGCAGCTCAAGGTTGCCTGCGGAAAGAGAAGTGATAAAGGCGAGGTTACTGATCGACTGGCCATTGCCGGCCAGCTGATTTTTCAGGTACGCGGTGCTAATTCCGCCATCTGACTGGAAATGGACAACTGCTGGCTGGACCTGGCTGGACATAGCTGGCTCGATCCTCCTGGGCGGTGGCTTGACCGGCGGCGCCGGGACTGCCGCCGCCGCTCTTGACCGGCCGGATTGCGTTGTGCCCGCAGCCGCAGCCGTCAGGCCGGCGCCCACGATAAAGCGCCGACGCGAGAACCTTCGCTTTCTGGCGCCCATCCTGGCTCCCGTTCAGAATTAATATGCTTATGACAGCACTCTACGCATTGCGTGGTTCCCCGGAGTGCGGATCCGTTATTTCCGTCGCCGCCTCTCCCAGGTAAGCCGCGACTAGGTAAATAACGGCAAACCGGCGCCAATGCCTTTTACCGCGTTGCAGACGGGGCGGGGGCTGCTTGGTAGCATGCTGCTTGTACCGCTCCGGTAGCGGCCTCCGTCGTTTCGCGTTCTGCAGTGCCGCCGAGGAGGCTGCTCATGTCCGCTATCGAGGTGCGCCTATTCCGTCGCGGTGACCGCGAACAGCTCGCCCGGCTCGTGAATGCGCACGCCGGGGCGGTCCTGCCCGGCATGAGCGCGTCCGTCAGCACTGTGCTGGCCGCGCTGGAACGCCAGCCGGGCGATTTCATCGAGGACCCCTGGGTCAGCGAGCGGATGACGCTGGTCGCCAGCCAGGGTGACCGGATCGCCGCGGCCGCGCACCTGCTCCGGTACTTCCCCGACGAGCAGGCCGGGCCGGCCGCACGGGACGCGGGCCAGATTCACTGGCTGATCTTCTGGCCGGAGGCGCCCGCCGGGAACCCTTACTGGCTCGATGCCACCGAGGCCGCTGAGGCGCTGATCGGCGCCTGCTTCCGCCAGCTGGACCGGTGGGGCGTCACCCGCCAGCAGGCGGGCGGGGAGCTGCCCGTCCGCGGCGTGTACGGGGTACCCGGCCAGTGGCCGCACGTCAGCGCGCTCTACGAGCGGGCCGGCTTCCGGCACACCGGGCACACCGAGATCGTCTACCTGGCCAGGATCGGCGATCTGCGGACTCCGGCCGGGGCCCCGATCCCGGGGCTGGACGTGCGCCGCTCGGCGGGGATGAACGGCACCCGCCTGTCCGCCACGCTCGGCCCGGACCCGATCGGCTACATCGAGATCGAGACGTTCGACGACGGCGAGCGCCGGTCGCGGAACGGTGGCTGGGCCGACGTCGGCAACCTCCGGGTGACCGAGCCCTACCGCCGCCAGGGCGTCGCGACGTGGCTGCTCGGCCAGGCGGCCGACTGGCTGGAGCTGGCCGGGGTCGAGCGCCTCCTGGACTACGCCTGGCTGGAGGGGACGGACCCCGGCGGCCTGGACTACGCCGGTTACCGGGCCTTCCTGCCGGCCGCTGGCTTCCGCGAGATCACCCGGACCCGGCTCGGCTGGACCCGGGCTTCAGACCGGCGATCATCACGCTCGCCGACGTCTGCGCACCACGATGACCTGGCTGGTGATGGTCAGCACTAGCAAGACGGCAGCCAGGGCAGCGAGGTAGGTGTCATTGGTCAGCCATCCCGATTGGTAACCGGCCCGCACGTCGCCCAGCGGGTAGGCATCGCGGCGATTCCGGGGATCAACCGCGACCGCGACCGTGGCCCCCGTCTGGAGCGGCCTGCGCACGCCCAGCAGGTCCTCGGACACCGTGGTGCCACCCAGGACGAAGGTAACCGGGCAGGTCAGCTTGCCGCCGAAGGTCTGATTGGAGCCCACGGTGCTGGAGCAGTAGGCGACCCGGGCCGTCGCGGTCACCCCGTGCGCGCGCAGCGCCGCGTACTGCCCCTGGCGGTGGAAGGTGGGGTAGGTCAGGGCAGCGATCAGGACGAGCAGGGCCAGGCACAGCACCCAAATGACGACCCAGCGGCGGGCACTGCTGGCTGGACGAGGGGAGCGGCGCGTCCTGGCCGTCCTCATCGCGATGGCCGGGGGGTGTGCGGCAAGGGCGACGGCGACGGAATTGGCTGGCCAGTCGGCGACGGCGATGCAGCTGGCGGCGATGCCGCGAGCGACGACGGCGTGGGCACGGGGGCCGGTGAGCGCGTGTCCCGGCCGGTCACCGAGCGGGTCGGCGGGGCGGCGGGGCTGGCCGGCCGACCCGGGCCGGGGTGGCTTCTGACGGCGGAGCTGGACAGGATGCCAGCCGTGATCGCGCTCGCCACGACCACGGCCGCCAGGGCATCGCGAGCCACCCGAAGCCGCCGCCGCCGGCCGCCGATGCGCATGACCTGAGCCACCGGCAGCGGTCGCGCCGCCTGCCCGGCCTCGCTGGCGATTCGCTGCAGCTCCTCGCCGAGGTCAGGCATCGCCAGCCTGCCCCCGGTCCGTGCGGCGCCCGCCGCTGATGCCGTGCCCGGCGGGCTCGCGCAGGTGCGGGGCGAGAGCCGCGCGGCCGCGGGCCAGCCGCGCTTTTACCGTCCCCTCCGGGACCCCCGTCTCCGCGGCGATCTGCGCGACGGTCAGGTCACACAGGTAGTGCAGGACGATGGCCCGCCGCTGCGCGGCCGGAACCTTGCGCAGCGCCTGGATCAGCGCTACCCGGTCCGGGGTGGGCCCGTCAACGGCCTGCGGCTGCGGCTGCGAGCGCATCAGGAGCCGGCCGAGCCGGGCCCGGTTCCACCGTGACATCGCGATCCGCCAGGCGGCGGCGCGGACCCAGGCTTCTGGCACGCCCTGGGCACTCAGCTTCTCGCGGTGGGTCCAGGCCCGTACGAAGGCTTCCTGAACAGCATCGTGTGCCTCCGCGTGATCACCGGTCATCACGTAGAGCTGCCCGACCAGCCGCCGGAATGATCCGGCATAGAAGTCGGTGAACTCTTCGGGGGTCAACGTGTCTCCTGGCGCGCTCATGAGAGCCGATGCGCCCGCTGCGAGCAGAGCGGCCCCGCTAACGGTAGGGCAGCTCGCGGCACCCGGCGGCCGTGATCGCGGATCGGATATCGGTATTTCTTCCCGCGGCTGACATGCAACCGGGTGGCCGTCCCGCAGGTAGATACGAAGACTGCCGGCATCCCGGCGGCATGAGCGAGTGATCAGATGAGCTGGAGGCCAGAGATGAAGATGCCCGGCAGGCGCGCGACGATGTGGCTGGCGCTGCCCGCAGCCGCCGTGGTGGCCGGCGGCACCGCACTCACGGTGGCGTCCGCGGCCAGTCACCCCGCCGGTCACCTGGCCGGGACCAGGCCCGGCTCGGCCGCCGCGCACGCCTCAGCTCCGGCCGCCTCGCCGTCGCCGGCCCGCGGCCTCTCGACACCCACGCCCGTTCCCTCGCCGCTGCCCAGCCGGGCCGCCCCGTCGGCCTCGCCGTCGCCGGTGCGGGGGACGGCGGCACCTACGCCCACGCCGTCGCCGGTGCGGGGAGCGGCGGCGCCCACGCCCACGCCCTCGCCCTCGCCGACCCGCCGCCCCCCGATGCCGGAGCCGTCACCATCACCAGCGCGCCCGGCTCCGGCGCCCGCCCCGACGCCCTCTCCGGCGCCGGCAGCCGCCAGTCGGACCAGCAGGTAGCCCTGCTATCGGCCGATGGCCGGTCTGTGCACCTGGCGGGTCCGCCGGTGCCTGTCGTGACCGGGTCAGGCGTCGCCCGGCGCGGCGGCCGGCTTGCGGCCGCCGCCGAGGAAGGAGTCGATGAAGTCCGGGCTGGCGGACAGCTCGGCGGGGGTGCCCGTCATCCGGACCTCGCCGCCGCCCAGGACGTAGGTGCGGTCGGAGATGGCCAGCACTGACCTGGCTCGCTGCTCGACGATCAGCACGGCGGCGCCGCTGACCGCGAGCTGCCGGACGTGCTCCTCCAGCAGCTCCGCCGCCACCTTGGGAGCCAGGTTCGCGGTGGGCTCGTCCAGGAGGAAGATGCCCGGCTCGAGCATGAGCACCCGGCCCATGGCCAGCATCTTCCGCTCGCCGCCGCTGAGCTTGCCCGCCGGGCGGCCGAGCATCGTGGCCAGTCGCGGGAAGACGGCCAGGACCCGCTCGGTGCGCGCGGCGAGCTCGCTGCGGCGCAGCAGGTAGCCGCCCATCTCCAGGTTCTCCCGCACGGTCAGCGGCGCGAATACGTCATCGACCTGCGGGACGTAGCCGACCCCGGACCGGGCGATCTCTTCCGAGGGCTTGTTCGTGATGTCCAGGTCGCCGGCCAGGACCCGGCCGGGGGAGACCCGCACGATGCCGACCAGGCCCTTGAGCAGGGTGCTCTTGCCCGAGCCGTTGGGCCCGACGAGCGAGACGATCTCGGCCGGATCGGCGTTCACGGTGATCCCGCGGATGACCGGGTCGCCGCCGTAGCCTGCGGTGACGTCCTCGGCGCGCAGCGGCAGGCCGGCGATCAGTGGCTCAGCCGACAAGGTAGGCCTCCACAACCTCGCTGCGGGCCCGTAGCTGCCGCATGGTCCCCTCCGCCAGCACGGCGCCCTCGGCCATCACGATCACCGGATCGCAGAACTCGTCCATGATGGCCAGCTCGTGCTCGACCATGAGGATGGTCATGCCGTCGTGGCACAGGGCCACCAGCTGGTCGCCGATCCGGCGGGCCAGGTTCGGGTGCACGCCTGCCATCGGCTCGTCAAGCAGCAGCATCGATGGCTCGGTCATCAGCGCGCGCATGATCTCGACCAGCCTGCGCTGGCCGCCGCTGAGATCGCCGGCGTAACGGTTGGCCATCTCCCGCAGGCCGAAGCGCTCCAGGAGCTGCTCCGCCCGGGCGATCGCGGCCTGCTCGTCGTCGCCCCAGTAGCGCCGCCCGCGAACCGCGCCGCGCAGTGAGTCGCCGCGGTGGCCGGGTACCGCGGACAGCAGGTTCTCCAGCACCGTGAGCCGCTTGAACTCGCTGGCCAGCTGGAAGGTCCGGACCAGGCCGAGCCGGGCCCGGCGGAACGCGGGCATCCCGGTGATGTCCTGACCGAGGTAGCTGATCGTTCCCGACGAGGCTGGCAGGGTGCCGGCGAGCATCGCCAGCAGCGTCGACTTCCCCGCGCCGTTGGGCCCGATCAGGCCGGTCAGCGTGCCGCGCCGGACCGACAGGGACACGCCGTCGACTGCCCGCACGCCGCCGTAGTCGCGGACCAGGCCGGCGGCCTGCAGCAGGACCTGCCCGGCGGCACCATCTGCCGCCTGGCCACCCCCCGGCCCGCCCGGCCGCTCGACGGGGCGCTCAGCGGCCCGGGCAGCGAGGGTGGCGGTGGCATCGCCGTCACCAGCACCGCCGTCACCAGCGCCAGCGCCGGCGCCGTCGGCGTCAGCGGCGGTCAGCGGCCGGGCCGGGGCGGGCCAGGCGATGACCCGCTTGCGCTCGGGCAGGATGCCCTGCGGGCGGAACCACAAGAACACGACGATCAGCAGCCCGATCGCCACCCATTCCAGTGAGGGGATGAGGTTCGGCGGGAGGTTGTTCGAGCTGGGGATAAAGCGCGTTACCTCCTCGAATACCACCGGCACGAGGATGGCGCCGAGCACCGCGCCGCGGTGATTGCCCGCCCCGCCGATGATCACGGCGGCAAACAGCACGACGGTCTCGGCGTAGCCCCAGGCGGCCGGCGACCACGTCGTGATGTACGAGACGAGGATGCCGCCGGACAGCCCGGCGATGGCGCCGCCGAGTACCAGCACCCCGGTGCGCAGCGACAGCAGGTTCTTGCCCAGGGAGTCCGCGACGACGTCGTTGTCGCGCATGGCCCGCAGCGAGCGCCCGTACGGCGACTCGGTGATCCGGCGCAGGAACAGGTACACCCCCACGCACAGCAGCAGGGCGACCGCGGTGAACACCCACTGGTAGGCCTGCGTGCTCGCGTTGAGGACACTCTGCAGCGGGAACGGGATGAGCGAGATGCCGGCGTCGCCGTTGAACAGCGGGACGAAGTTGGTCACCAGCAGGTTCAGCAGCACTGCGGTGACCAGCAGGCCGACAGCGGCGAAGTCGCCGCGCAGCCGCCTGCCGACCAGGAACGTGAACGGCAGCGCGAGGAGTCCGCCGACCACCGCCGCGCCTAGCCACGGCAGCGGGAAGGGCAGGTGCCAGCCGCCGATATAGCGCTGGAAGCCGCCGTTGGCCGAGTCGGGCGGCATGGCCAGGATGGCGGCCGCGTAGCCGCCGGCGGCCTGGAAGATGATGAAGCCGAAGTTCGTCACGCCGGCGATACCGAACTGCTGGCTCAGCCCGAGGCAGGCCATGGCGTCGACCGCCGCGTACACCAGCAGGTTGATGAGGTAGAACGCGTTCATCCGCTGCCCCGTCCGCTGATCATGGGCGTGCTGGCCGTCATGCGCGTGCTCCGAGCAGGCCGGACGGGCGGATGCCGAGCATGAGCAGCAGCACCACGAACGCGACCACGTACTTGTAGTCGGCCGCGATGAAGGCGGCGCTGACCTCGGTCGCGATGCCGATCACCGCGGCACCCAGCATGGCGCCGTAGGCCTGGCCGGGACCGCCCAGGAAGACGGCGGCCAGGATCAGCACCAGGAACACGTCCGTGCTGGTGGGGCTGAAGCTGCCCGCGTCGATGCCGAAGACCACGCCCGCCAGGCCGCACATGGCCCCGGTGATGGCCCAGGTGGTGGTGATGACGCGCCCGGTCCGGATCCCGCAGTTGCGGGCCAGGGCCGGGTTGGCCGCGGTCGCGCGCATGGCCTTGCCCAGCTTCGAGTAGCGCAGCATCACGTGCACCCCCGCCATGACCACCAGGCTGACGCCGATGATGGCGATCTGCACGGCGGTCAGGATCAGGCCGCCCGCGCGGAGCGTCGGCCCCTGGGCGAGGTTGTAGGAGACGCTGGTCCCGCCGGCCAGGGCCTGCACGCCGAACTCGATGATGAGCGTCACCCCGAGCGACACGATCACCAGGGTGATCGGGGAGGCGCCGCGTTGCTTGAACGGCGTGTAGATCCGCGAGTTCAGCAGCACCGACCCGGCCGAGCAGGCGACGATGACCACCGGCAGGGCGGCCCACACCGACAGGCCCGCCTGGTTCAGCACGTAGGCGAGGAAGGCTCCGGCGATCATCACCGCCCCGTAGGCCAGGTTGAGCACGTCGGTGACGCCGAACTGGAGGGTGAAGC
Source organism: Streptosporangiaceae bacterium (assembly GCA_036510065.1). Classification (GTDB taxonomy): domain Bacteria; phylum Actinomycetota; class Actinomycetes; order Streptosporangiales; family Streptosporangiaceae; genus DASUBV01. The sequence goes on from DATCEO010000106.1 coordinate 102,064, forward strand.
CGACCGCGGCGATGGCCAGGACAGCGGCCGTGACCAGGCCGAATCCGACAGCGGCGAGGAAGAGCGACATCAGCGGCGCCCCGCCCGCGTGGCCGCGCGGGTCATCCGGCCAGGGCCCGGAGCTGCGCCGCCGACAGGTTGCCGACCACGTTGACCTGCCCGCTCGGGCTGTAGGTGTCGATCTGGAAGATGCCGGGCGAGCCGTGGTAGCTGTCGAAGTTCGTCGGGCCGCCGGGGCCCTCGTACCGGATGGCGTGACCGGCCTTCAGGGCGCTGGCGCACGCCGCGAAGGAGTAGCACAGCTGAGCGCCGGACACGCCGTTGCCGATCTTGATGATGTCCGGCGCGTAGGTGGCCGGCGTGGTGCTCTTCGACATGATCATGGCCAGGGCGGCCAGGTTGATCCCGTCGTAGAGGTGCACGCCGCCGGGCGCGCTCAGGTAGGTGGTGAAGTTACCGGTGCTGCCGGGCACCTTGCCCTGCTGGGACAGCAGCGCCTTGGAGAAGGCGGCGTAAGCGGGGCCGCTTGACTCGGTCACCAGGTTGTCGGCGTGGAAGTTCGCGGCGAACGTCGAGGCGCCCAGGGCCGCGGCGGCCGACTTGAAGAACGCGGGCGAGATCGCCGCCGAGGTCCCGATGATCGGGATGACCTTGCCGTTGTTGAGCTGCTTGATCTCGGCCAGCAGGGTGGGGTCGGCCGAGCCGAGGGCCTCGGTCAGGATCGCGTCGGGGTGGGACTGGACGATCGCCGAGGCCTCGGTGCGGAAGGTGGTCGCCTTCAGGTCGAGCGTCTGGTTGGTCGCCACGGTGATACCGGCCTTCTTCAGCGCGCTGAGCGCGGGCGCGACGAAAGTCTGCGACCCGATGTCGTTGCCGAAGGCCAGAGCGACCCGCTTGGCGTGCAGATGCTGGGCGATCGCCACCATCGCGTAGGCCTCTTCGAGGTCCGGGGGGACCAGCCGGTAGAAGTACGGGTAGTGGACGTGCGCGAACTCTGACTGACCGGTCATGCAGAAGGAGACCATCTTGCGCCCGTTGATGATCGGGACGACGGACGCCGCCTCGTCGGAGGTGCAGCCGATGACCAGGGCCAGGTTGGAGGTGGAGGCGAACATCTGGTTGACCGCCGGAACCGCGTCGGCCGGCTCGCCGCGGGTGTCGACGCTCTTGCAGGCCAGCTTGTGCCCGAGGACGCCGCCGGCGGCGTTGATGGCCGAGGTGGCGCCATAGCAGGTGGCGAGGTAGATGGGCCCGAGCGAGCCGTCCACGCCGCTGAACGGGGCGACGTCGGCGACGGTGAGGGCCGACCCGGACGCTGCCGACCCGCCGCCCGAGCCGCCGGCGGAGCCGCCCGAGCCGCCCGAGCTAGAGCTGGAGGTGATGCCGCAGGCCGACATCGCGACGGCCAGCACGGCGGCGCCCAGCGCCGCGGCCGGGCGGGTGAGGCGCGGGGTGAAACGCGGGGTGAGCCGCGGAGTGGGAGTGTTCATGGTGCCCTCCAGGCTGCGCTGGTGAAGGGAGCCGGACCGGTGGTCCGCGGGGGTATCTCGGTGGGGGAGATCTCGACAGGGCGTGGATCAGGGTGGATCAGGGCGTTCGGGTCGGGCGGGCGGATCGGGGCCGGCGCGCCGGGGCGCGGGCCTCAGAGCCCGCTCGCCAGCTTCGTTCCCGGCTGCCAGCGCCAGTCGTCAGGCGCGTTGGCCTCGGCGACGACGCGATTGCGGATGGTGCCAACCTGCTCGACCGTGACCTCGATGACGTCGCCGGGATGCATCCAGACCGGGGGCGTCCGGGCGAACCCGACGCCGCCCGGCGTCCCGGTGGCGATGACGTCGCCCGGGACCAGGCGAGTGAAGGAGGAGAAGAACTCGACGGCGCTCGGCACGTCGACGAGCATCAGCGAGGTCCGCGAGGACTGCATGACCGTGCCGTTGAGGGTCGAGGAGATGGCCAGGTCGCTGACATCGACCTCGTCCGGGGTCACGAGCTCGGGGCCGATCGGCATGCTGCCCTCGAAGTTCTTCCCGGCCGTCCACTGGCTGGCGGCGCGCTGCCAGTCGCGCGCTGAGGCGTCGTTGAGGACCACGAAGCCCGCGATGGCATCCAGCGCCTTGTCCGCCCGGATGTACCGGCCGCCCGCGCCGATGACGATGCCGAGCTCAGCCTCGTAATCGAAGCGCTCGGTCAGTGCGGGCTTGACCAGGTCGGCATACGGGCCCAGCATGCTGCCCCGGCCGCGGACGAACGCGTCCGGCCAGCTCGGGACCTCCCGCCCGCCCTCCAGGGCATGAGCGGAGTAGTTGAGCCCCAGGCACAGGACGCGCGGCGAGTCCGGCACCACGGGCGCGAACTCGGCCTCGGCGACCTCCCGGCCCTCCCGGTCCTGCAGCTGCCGGATGCTGTCCATCGCCAGCGGCCCAGCCTCCAGGACGCTCTGCAGGGCGGCGAAATCGGGATTGCCGGTGGCCGCGGCTACATCGACGTAGCCAGAGCTGCCCCGGACGTGCAGTCGCTGGCCGTCGGGGGCGGCAATCGTGGCAAGCCGCACGAGTAACCTCCTGATCAGCCAATCCGGCGGCTGACCGCCGGATTGGTCCTACGTCCCGGATTGGTTGAGCATAGGTCCAACCAATCTGTGGGTCAAGAGGGGCGAGAGCATATCTATCAGGCTTTCAGGTAAAGTTTCTGCCGAGCATTGGTAGGATTGGTTGCGCAGGTGCCGCGACCAGCGAGCACGGCGGAGGGGCCGATGCGAACAGCCGCAGGAACCGGGTCGGCTGACCCGGCAGCCGGGCCAGTCCCGGCGGAGCACGGGCAGCGGCTGGCCGCGCTCATCCTGGCCGAGTCGGAGCGCGGCGGCCTGGGCCCTGGCTCCCGGCTGCCGACCGAGCGCCAGCTCGCCATCGACCTGGGGGTGACCCGCTCATCGGTCCGGCACGCGCTCGCGCTGCTGGAAGCGCAGGGACGCATCTCCCGCGAGGTTGGCCGGGGCACGTTCCTGCGCGAGCCCGTGCCGCAGCCTGCCGTCCCGGCGCAGCCGGATGGCGGGGGCGCTCGGCCCGGGGCTCCCGACGGCGACGGGCGGCCCGGGCCGGTGGGCGCGGACTTCGCGCCGGCCGACGTGATGACGGTCCGCAGGCTGCTGGAGCCGGCCTCCATGCCGCTGGTCGTGGCCTGGGCCACGGCCGCCGACCTGGACGAGATGGACCGCTGCCTGGAAGGCGGCGATCATGCCGCCAGTTACGAGGAGTTCGAGGGCTGGGACCTGGCCCTGCACCGGTGCATCATGCGGTCAAGCCGCAGCCCGCTGCTCGCCGCGCTCTACGGCGCCATCGAGCAGGCCCGGCACGGGCAGGTCTGGGGTGACCTGAAGCGCCGCAGCTCCTCGACCGCGCACCGGCAGGAGTACCAGGAGGATCACCGGGCGATCGTGGCGGCGCTGCGGGCCCGGGACTCGGCGGCCGCGGTCGAGGCCATGCGGCTGCACCTGGCCAAGGTGTCGGATCACCTGCTCACGACGGACTCGGCCACGACCGTCGGCTGGGGATAACCGAGAAATAACGGACCGCCCCGCCGGCCCAGCCCGCGCCCTGGAACTAGTCCGCGGACAGATGCGGCTCGCGCCAGCGGCTGGTGATCGGCAGGCGGCGGTCACGGCCGAAGTTCTTCGGCGAGATCTTCGGCCCCGGCGGGTACTGACGGCGCTTGTACTCCGCCCGGTCGACCAGCTGGATCACGCGCTCGACCAGGGCGGGATCGTGACCGGCGGCGATGAGCTCGGCCGCGCCCAGGTCCTTCTCGACGTAGTCATCGAGCAGCCGGTCCAGGGTGGCGTAGTCCGGCAGGGAGTCGCTGTCGAGCTGGCCGGGCGCGAGCTCGGCGCTGGGCGGCTTGGTGATCGAGCTCTCCGGGATCGGCGGCGTCTGGCCGTGCTCGGCCGCCTGCTGGTTGCGCCACCGGGCGAGGTCCCAGACCAGGGTCTTGAACACGTCCTTGATCGGGGCAAAGCCGCCCGCCGAGTCGCCGTACAGGGTGGAGTAGCCCGCGGCTAGCTCGCTCTTGTTCCCGGTGGTGAGGACCAGATGGCCGCGGGAGTTGGACAGCGACATCAAGATCATGCCGCGGATCCTGGCCTGCAGGTTCTCGGCCGCCAGGCCGTGCAGGTCGAGCTCGGCCTCGAAGGCGTCCACCATCGGCGCGATGGGCACGGTCGCGGCGTGCAGGCCCTGCCGCTTGGCCAGGTCCTCCGCGTCGGCGATCGAGTGACCAGACGAATGCCGGCTCGGCATCAGCACCACGTAGACGTGGTCGGCGCCGATGGCGTCGGCGGCAATGGTGGCGGTCAGGGCGGAGTCGATCCCGCCCGACAGGCCCAGCAGCACCGCGCGGAAGCCGTTCTTGACCACGTAGTCGCGGACGCCGGTGACCAGCGCCGCGTACACCTCGGCCAGGTCCGGCAGCCGCGGCCAGAGCGCCTGCGGCGCCTCTGCCTGCTCGTCCGGCGCCCGGCCGTCCGGCGCGCCGAGCTCTACCCGGTGGATGATCATGACCGTGCCGTCGGCGGCGTTGACGCGCTCCTGGCCCGGCTCCTGGCTGGGATCGGCGGCGGCCAGGTCGAGGTCGGTGACGATCAGCGCCTCCTGGAACTGCGGGCCGCGGGCCAGCAGCCGGCCCGCGGCGTCCACCACGATCGAGTCGCCGTCGAAGACCAGCTCGTCCTGGCCGCCGATCATGTTCGCGTAGGCCAGCGGGGCGCCGGCCTCGCGCGCCCGCCGCTGGCAGAGCTCCAGCCGGTTGTCGTCCTTGCCCTGCTCATACGGCGAGGCGTTGGGCACGACCAGCAGGCTGGCTCCGGCGCGCCGGGCCACGGCCACCGGGCCGCCCTCCTGCCACAGGTCCTCGCAGATGGCGATGGCCACGTCGACGGGCTCGCCGCCGGCCGCCGCCAGCCGGAAGACGGGCAGCGTGTCGCCGGGCACGAAGTAGCGGTACTCGTCGAAGACGCCGTAATTGGGCAGGTGATGCTTGGCTGAGGTGACGACGACGGCGCCGCCGTACAGCAGCGCGGCGGCATCCTGCGGCGCGCCGGCCGGCAGCCCGAGCCGGGGCTGCAGGCCGGCCCGCCGGTCCAGGTAGCCGACCACCACGGCTATCCCGCCGAGGCTCTCGGCCGCCAGCCGCGCGGCTAGCTGGTGCACGGCCCGGACGGACGCGTCGACGAAGGACGCGCGCAGGGCAAGGTCCTCCACGGGATAGCCGGTGAGCACCATCTCCGGGAAGACCACGACCCTGGCTCCCTGCTCGGCGGCGCGCCTGGTCCAGGCCAGCACGAGGTCAGTGTTTCCGGCCAGGTCCCCGACGGTGGCGTTGACCTGCGCGAGCGCAATCCGCAGCTGAGGCACGTCACCAGCTTATTCGGCGCGGCTCACCGGGCCGCGCTGCGCCTGGTGACCCGGGCCGGCGCGGCGCCTTTTATCCCGCCTGATAACAATGCGTTCGCTCGGTACAAACCGATTCATGCGCAGCACGGCAATGCCGGGAAAAGGGAAGTTGCGGCCGTCTGCTACCTTTGTGCGCGTGATATTGAAAAGGGCCGCCGGCGTTACTGTCTAATCCGTGTAAGCCGACGTAGGTGCTGCTAGAGTCCTCACGTCTTGGCACGCATGGCAGACCTGCGGTGAGCCGGGCCACATTACCAATATGCCTGTCGGGCATAGTTCCACCTACACCAATGCGAAAGCGGGGAAAATCAGATGACACGTATGGGCTCTAACGGCCCCGGCCTCGGCGCTGGTTCGGCGCCGGCGGGCCCGCGGAGGCGGGCGGCGCGCTGGTGCGCGGCTGGCGTCTCGGTTGCCGCGGTCGTGGGAACCGGCCTGGTAGGCGCGTCGGCGGCACTGGCGTCTCCGACGGTGACCATCCCGGTGGGCTGCAGCGTCTCGGCGCTTAACCACGCGATCTTCTTCGCGCCGAGTAACGCGATCCTCGTGCTGCGCGCTGGCTGCCACTATCATCCCTCTGGCGCGCTCAACACCATCCACAGGAACCTGACCATTCAGGGCAGCAATGACACCATCGCGCCCTTTGGCACATTCACCGTCCTGACCAATGACGCCGCCGACGTCACGATCAATCAGCTGACCATTCAGAACGCCTTGGCGACTGCCGGCGGCGGGGCGATCAACAATGAGCTCGGCGGCCACCTGACCGTCACCAATAGCAGGTTCGTCGGCGACGACGGCAAGACCGGCGGCGCTATTAACAACGAGGCCGGCAGCGCCCTGGCCGTCACCAACACCAGCTTCATCGACAACGCGGCCTCGGGCGCCGGCGGCGGCGCGATCGCCAACGCCATCCTCGCCACCACGACCGTGAACGGCAGCACGTTCATCGGGAACGACGCGACCGGCGGTTCCGGGGGCGCTATCGGCAGCCTCGGCGGCTCCGTGACGGTGACCGGGCCCATCACCTCCCTGTTCACCGACAACTCCGCTCACGTCGACGGGGGCGCCATCGCCGGCATCCTGGGTGCCTTCAATGTCACCAAGGCCACCTTCACCTTCAACCACGCCACCGACTTCGGCGGCGCGGTCGCCAACTTCGGTGCCCCCAGCACCGTGGCGACCAGCAGCTTCACGCACAACAGCGCGGGCCAGAGCGGCGGCGCCATCGCCACCGCAACGTCACTCGACCTGACCAGCGACTACATCTCGCTCAACTTCGCCAGCCATCACGGCGGCGGCATCGACCTGGCGGGCGGCAACACCAGCCTGACCACGACCGACGTCGTCGGCAACGCGTCCATCATGAGCGGCGGCGGGATCTACCGCTCGGCGGGCTCGCTCAACCTGAACTTCAACAGCCTGGTGACGCTGAACCACCCGAACAACTGCTCGGGTGTTAGCTGCTGATCTCGGCATCTGACCGGCCTGCTGGCCCCGCGGGGAGCTTTTCCCCGCGGGGCCAGCGCTATACGGGCCTGTAACCTCTCCGAAACATGGGCCGGGCAGACTGTGGCGGTGGACAGGCAGGAAGAGTTCGTGCTCAGGACGCTCGAGGAGCGGGATATCCGCTTCGTGCGCCTCTGGTTTACCGATGTGCTGGGATACCTCAAGTCGGTGGCCGTGGCGCCCGCGGAGCTCGAGGGGGCGTTCGCCGAGGGCATCGGGTTTGACGGCTCCGCGGTCGAGGGCTTTGCCCGGGTTTACGAGGCAGACATGCTCGCCAAGCCGGATCCCTCAACGTTCCAGCTGATGCCCGTCGGCGACGTCGAGGCCGGCACGGGCCGGATGTTCTGCGACATCCTGACCCCGGACGGCACGCCCTCGTTCGCCGATCCCCGGTACGTTCTCAAGCGTGCCCTGGCCCGCGCAGCCCGGCTCGGCTTCACCTTCTACACCCACCCGGAGATCGAGTTCTTCCTGCTGCGGGAGAAGCCCGAGCCGGGGACCAAGCCGCGGCCGATCGACACCGGCGGCTACTTCGACCACACCCCGCACGGCATCGCCCATGACTTCCGCCGCGAGGCCATCACGATGCTGGAGGCGCTGGGCATCTCCGTGGAGTTCAGCCATCACGAGGGGGCGCCGGGCCAGCAGGAGATCGACCTGCGCTATGCCGACGCGCTGAGCACCGCCGACAACATCATGACGTTCCGGCTGGCCATGAAGGAAGTGGCGCTCCAGCAGGGGGTCTACGCCTCCTTCATGCCCAAGCCGTTCAGCGAGTACCCCGGTTCCGGCATGCACACCCACATGTCGCTGTTCGAGGGCGACCGGAACGTGTTCTACGAGCCTGGCGCGGACTTCCAGATCTCCAAGGTCGGCCGGGCGTTCATCGCCGGGCTGCTGCGGCACGCCGCGGAGATCACCGCGGTCTGCAACCAGTGGGTCAACTCCTACAAGCGGCTATGGGGCGGGACGGAGCGGATCGCCGGGGCGGGCGGCGAGGCGCCGGCCTATGTCTGCTGGGGCCACAACAACCGCTCGGCCCTGATCCGGGTGCCCATGTACAAGCCGCACAAGGGCAACGCCACCCGGATCGAGTTCCGCTCCATCGACCCGGCCTGCAACCCCTACCTCGCCTTCGCCGTGATCCTGAGCGCCGGGCTCAGGGGGATCGAGGAGGACTACGAGCTGCCGGCGGGCTCCGAGGACGACGTCTGGGCCCTGACGTCCGCCGAGCGGCGTGCCCTGGGCATCGAGCCGCTGCCGCAGAACCTGTCCGAGGCCATCGACGTCATGCAGGACAGCGAGCTGGTGGCCGAGGCGCTAGGGGAGCAGGTCTTCGACTTCTTCCTGCGCAACAAGCGCGAGGAGTGGCAGGAGTACCGGCGCCAGGTCACCCAGTTCGAGCTCGACCGCTACCTCCCCGTGCTCTGACCCGCGCCGGGCCGCAGGACGCGGGTCGCTAGAACGGGACCTGTTCCCGGAGCAGCCCGGTCGCCATTCCGCGGCCGGAGACGGACCGGCAGAAGTCGAAGGCGTCCATGCTGATCTGCTCGCCGCTGATCTGCTCGCCATGACCGGCCCAGCTACCGCCGGCGGGCCCGGACAAGATCAGCGTGTAGGGACGGCCGTGTCGTCCGGCCCACTCCCGTACGACGTCATCGACGATGACCCCCTCGTGCGCGGCCGTGGCCTGGACCGGGATCCCGGTGGCCCGGCAGATGTCGAGGCGGTGCATGAACGGGTCGCGGGTGAGAATGATGTCGAACAGGAATCCGAACGTCCACCGCTCCTCGTTGCTGCCGACCGTTATCGCACCGGGCATGGTGCGGCTGCGGATGAACCCCGGCATCCGGCGACGCCGCCGAGCGGCCTGCGGGGCTATCCGGTGCAGGGCGTTGACGAGGTCGGCCGGGCTGAGGTCGGCGTTCTTGGCGACCTGCAGGGCCGTGAGGACGTCGATCATGGCCTGGCCGGTCTTCTTCGCGCCTCTCTGGGCGGCCATCTGCTGGCGGCCAAGCTCCGGCACGGTCGCGATCATCTGGGCCATGCCCAGGACGTGACCGGCGATCGCGCGGACGTCCCAGCCGGGGCAGTCAGTGGGCAGTCCCCACTGACCGGCCGTGATGGAGCCCAGAAGGGCCTCGGCGCGGGCGTACTCAGTGGCCGCTGCCGCCATCGCGGCTGCGCGGTCAAGCGCGCGGCTGCGCGGTCTCCCGGCGGGACGGGCCGCCAGCTCGGTGGTCACGATCAGTGGACCAGATTGTGGACCGGCATGACATCCGGTGCTCCGGCGTCAATACCGGCCTTGCCCAGGATGGGCATGAGCACGTGCCCGTAGTCCTCGAAAGCCTGCTGAGACTCCCATACCTCGAAGACCATGAGGTTGCCGTCGGAGCCGAAGCAGGAATGGTGCAGCCGGCCGGCCGGCTGGCCGGCTCCGGCGGCCTCGAGATCCTTGATGGCCTCGTCGTACCGGCTGGCGCTCAGGGAGGCGGGATGGAAGTAAACAGCGATGGACATGATTCCTCCGTTGCATAGTCGGAATTCCGAACAGTATCAGGATTCTCGTCTGATCATCGGCTAGAGTCAAGGGATGCCCCCGACGACTTCAGCTCGCCCCCGCCGCGGCGACCGCCGCCGAGCCCGGCACGAGGCGACCAAACAGGACATCCTCGACACAGCCTGGTCAATGATCCGCGCCGACGGCCTGGCTGCCCTGTCGCTGCGGGCGCTTGCGCACGCCGTCGACATGGAACCGCAGTCGCTCTACACCTACTTCGCCTCCAAGAACTCCCTCTACGACCGCATGTTCGCCGACGGGAATGAGGAGCTGGCGAGGCGGTTCGCCCAGGCCGAGATTCCCGGCGACCCACGCGGCGCGCTGCGGGCCGTGGCCCGCCTCTTCGTGGAGTTCGCCGCCGAAGACCAGGCCCGCTATCAGCTCATGTTCCTGCGCGTCCTGCCCGGATTCGAGCCGTCACCTGAGTCCTACGCGGTCGCGGTCGCTGTCTTCGGCAGTGTCCGGGCCCGCCTGGCCGACGCCGGGCTCCGCCACGAGGGCGACTTCGACCTCTGGACCGCGCTAGTCGCCGGCCTGGCCAGCCAGCAGCTTGCCAATGACCCGGGCGGCGATCGCTACATCCGCCTGATCGACGACGCCGTCACCATGTTTGCCGACCACGTCCTCGGTGCCTCGGCTCCGGCCACCCGGACCTCCCAGCGCTAGGGCTCAGTGTGGATCAAGGCCTGCACGTCGGGTGTGTCGAGCTCCTTCCGCGGCACGCCCTGAGTCTCAGCTCTCGGCGGGAAGGGGCGGGCCGACCACGCTGAGTCCGTACCTCGGGCCCGTCTCGATCCAGCGCATGATCTCTTCCTCCGCGGGCAGGCCGTCCGCGCCGGGCAGTCTGCGTTCGCGCGCTGGGATGCCCACCTCGTCGTACAGGCTCATCAGGCCACCGGGAGCGACGAGGCCGAGGAACCGCACCGGAGCGGTGCCGGTGACGCGGAACGCGTGCGGCACTCCGGGCGGGAGGTAGATGAACGACCCTGCGGCCAGGTGGTGCAGTTCCTCGCCCGCCTGGTAGGTGAGCGACCCGTCCAGCAGGTAGAAGGCCTCAGCCTCCCGGGAGTGAACATGCGCGCAAGGCTGTGCGGCGACCACGGCGGCTCCGATCGCCGCCCCCGGTGCCCCGGCGGCTGGCGTCGCTGGTGCGGGCTTAGCTCACTCGGCCAGCAGGAGGCGGCGCCAGGTGTCGGCCAGGAAGCGCTCATAGCGGTCCGGAGTCCAGCCGCGCTGGCTGGTCAGGAGCTGGTACAGCTCCGGAGCGTTGGTGGCCCAGACGATGTCAGCCGCTTCGTCGACGCTCACCCGCAGAGTCGCCACCGCGGCGAGGCTGTCCGCGAAGCGGCGCATGTTGGCCGCCCGGCGCTCGGCGATCTCGCGCCACAGGGCGGCCAGCTCCGGCTCGGCGGCCCCGGCTTGCTGGACAATGCCCAGCACGGGAGCCAGGCGGCCGGCGATCGCCCGCATGGCGGCGGCATAGATGGCGATCTTTGCTCCGGCGTCCGGGGCGGCCTCGATGGCCTGAACATAGTCTCGCTCCCCGGCCGGGACGGCCTGACTGGTGCCGGAGATCGCGGCCTCGATCAGGAGCCGCGCGACCCGGGGCTTTCGGCCGACCGAGGCGTAGACGGTGTCGAGGGCCACCCCCGCCTGCTCGGCGATCGCCGCCATCGGCGTCGCCGCATAGCCCTGGCTGGCGAAAAGCCGGAGCGCGGCGTCCAGGATCGCCTGGCGAGTTTGCGCGGCGGCCTGCCGGCGCCTGCTGGTGTCGTATCGCCTTTTGACGGGTGGCTGCACGGAGTCCATGATAGCAGTATTCATCCGAGAGTTACTCGGATGAAATTTGTCGTTTCAGCGATCGCTTGCACCCCGTCGTCCGCCCGCTGCTGCCGGGCATGCTCGATCTCCGGTCACCTGGGCACTGGCGTCAGGAGGCAGGCCGGGCGAGGTCAAGGATCCTGGCCTGCGGCGTGCCGACCAGAGCGGGGGCGCTGTCGGCCGATGACCAGACCCTGGCCTGCAAGAAGGCCAGGAACCCGGCTGCCTCGCCGACACTGTCGAAGTCAAGGTCGATGATCACGTAGTGCGGGTCGTCGACTGGCTGCTGGATGCGCTGCTGGCGTACCCCGGACTGCCGCCGGATCTCGGCGAAGCGCCCGAACGCCGCATTCCAGGTAGCGAAGTCGTTGACAGCGTGCTCGATGTGCAGGGTGGGCATGGGGACTCCTAGCCGGGTGGGTGAGGAAGGTGATCTGATCCGACGCTAGGAGGTTCCGGGCTAGCCGCCTATCCCAGTTCCCTGGGGTCTTGCTGGTCCTGACCATGGGAGCCTGACCCTGGGGAATCGAGCACTGGCCGGCGTAGTCTCCGGGCATGGCGACGCCGGCGGCATCGGGACGGGCGCGGGAGCGGGTCGCCGGGATCGGCGAGGCGGCGGCCGATGCCCGGACGCTGCGGTTGCAGCTCCTGGACGAGATCCGCCGGGTGGTGAGCTTCGATGCCTATGCCTGGCTGCTCACCGATCCGGAGACGTCGGTGGGCTCCGCCCCCCTGGCCGACGTCCCGTGCCTGAGCGAGCTGCCGCGGCTGATCGAGCTGAAGTACCTCACCCCGGTCAACCGCTGGACAGCCCTGGACGAGCCGCCGGTTGCGCTGCTTCAGGAAGCGACCGGCGGTGACCCGTCGCGCAGCCCGCTCTGGCGGGACCTGCTGGCCAGCTACGGCATCGGCGACATCGCGTCCGTCGTGTTCAGGGACCGGTTCGGCTGCTGGGGGTTCCTCGACCTGTGGCGATCGGGTGTCTCGGCCCGGTTCAGCCGGGCGGAGGCCGCCTGCCTGGCCGACCTCGCCGGACCGGTGACGACGGCGCTGCGCCGCAGCCAGGCCAGCGCCTTCAGCGCCCGTTCCCCGCGCGACGCGCCGCGGCTCGGCCCGGTGGTGCTGCTGCTGTCGCCCGGCCTGCAGGTCCTCAGGCAGACCGCCGAGACCCGGGAGTACCTGCAGATCCTCGTTCCGTCGGCGGCCGGCCTGCCGCCGGTTCCCGCCAGCGCCTACAACGTGGCCGCTCAGCTGCTGGCCGTCGAGGCGGGCGTTGACCGAAATCCGCCCTGGGCCAGGGTGCATCTGGCGGACGGCATCTGGGTCAGCCTGCGCGCGGCCAGGATCGGGAACGAGGAGCCTGGTCTCAGTCGCGACATCGCCGTCACCATCGAGCAGAGCTCCCCGGCCGAGCGCCTCGGGCTGTTCGCGCGGGCGTTCGGTCTCAGCGCCCGGGAGAACGAGCTGCTGGGCCACCTGGTGACCGGAACCGACACCCGGGAACTCGCCCGCCGCATGTTCCTGTCCGAGCACACGGTGCAGGATCACCTGAAGTCGATCTTCGCGAAAACCTCCGCGCGCAACCGCCGGACCCTGCTGTCTCGGGCCCTGGGCACCTGACGGGTCGGGGCGATGCCTCCCGGAGGGTCCCGCGCGGCGCTACCCTCACGCCATGAGTGAGGACTTCCGCCAGGCGGAGCGTGATGCTCTCATCGCGCTGAGCTACGCGGCGAAGTGCGTCACCCGCGAAGACAAGGCCGCCCGGGCCGACCGCACCGTGGCCGACGTCGTTGAGGGTTACGCCATGGACCTTCTCGACCAGCTGGACGGCAGCGTGCCGCGGGCGTTGTCAGCGGCTCGGGCCGCGTGCATCGGGGCCGCCAGCGAGGTCGCGCATCCGGGCCGGTGGCGGGTGGCCCTCCGGGCGGTCGAGCTATGCCGGCGAGCGGCCGGCATCGCCGCTCCGGCCGACGCCGCTGAGCGGGAGCCGGGACAGCCCGGTTCAGGGTCCGCGGACGGCTGAGATCGGGAGCGCCATGGACAGCGACGGGCCAGCGAGCGACGGGCCAGCAAGCGCCGGACTAGCAAGCGACGGGCCAGCAGAGGTCGTCTTTCCCCGGTCCGCGGACGGGCGCAGGAGCACCTCGGCGGCAGGCCGGGCCGTGGTCGCTGACGCGCTCCGGACGGTCGACCCGGCCGGGGCCCTGGCCGCGGAGCGGGAGGCAGACTGGCGCAAGGGCTACCTGGTGCACTTCCGCCGGCTGGTCGAGGCCGGGCTGCCGTCGCAGGACGCCGCGTTGTCGGTGGCCCGCGACGGGCTGGAGTCGCTGCACCGGCGGATGCGCGTCACCGGGTCAGGCGGCGAGGAGGCCGGCCTTGACTGCTTGCTGACCAGGCCGGCGGAGCGGATGCCGGCCACGGTCACCGTGTCGGGCACCGGCCCGGCGGTGACCGAGCTGACCTTGCCTGATAACGGCGCCCAGCTGCGCGGCAGCGCCCTGCTGCGCAGGCTGGAGACCTGGGTGGGCGACGGAGTGATCGAGCCGTCCTGCGCGGAGGCGGTTGCCACCGTGGCGGCGAATCCGGAGTGGCTCCGCCTGTCCGGGACCACCATGGCGGTCCTCGGCGCCGGCGCCGAGATCGGGCCCCTGCCCGTGCTGCTGAGCTGGGGCGCCCGGGTCATCGCCATTGACCTGCCCCGGCCCGCCATCTGGGCGCCCATCCTGGACCTGGCCCAGCGCAGCGGCGGCACGCTGGTGGTGCCCGTCGCTGACCAGGCGCCGGGCCAGCAGGAGCCGGGGACGGGGGCGGCGGCCGCCCGGGGCGCCGGCCTCGACCTGATCAGCGCGATTCCTGCCGTCGCCGACTGGCTGGCCGCCGTGGACGGCCCGCTGGTGCTGGGCAACTACACCTACGCCGACGGGGGCGCCAACGTGGTGCTGTCCGCCGCCGTGGACGCGCTGACCGTGCGCCTGCGGGCCGCGCGCGACGATGTGGCGCTCGCGTTCCTGGCCACGCCGACCGACGTCTTCGCCGTGCCGGGTACGGCGGTCGCGCAGTCCGTCCGCGCCTATGAGTCCCGCCGGGCCGCCGCGAGGCTGGCCGGCGGTTCGCTGCGGGCGCTGTCCGGCGGCCGCCTGCTCCGCCGGGCCTATCCGGCCGGGGCCGACCCCGGCATCAGCGACAGCCTGGTGGCGCAGCAGGGTCCCAACTACGCGCTCGCGAAACGACTGCAGCGCTGGCGGGCCACGGTCGCCCGGCACGGCGGCGGCACCGTGTCCATGAACGTCGCCCCGCCGACCCGGACCCGGTCGGTCCTGAAGAACCGGGTGCTCGCGGCGGCCTACGCCGGCGCGCACCGATTCGGCGTCGAGGTCTTTGAGCCCGCTACCACCAAAGTGCTCATGGCAGCGCTGCTGGTCCATGATCTGCACCGCCCCGGCCCGGCGCCCGCGCATCCCTGGCAGGACGAGGCGCACGCTGCCGCGCACGGCGGCTTGTGGCGGATCGCCTACGCTCCCCGCAGCGCGCTCAGCCTGGCTGCCCTGCTCGGCTACGGCGCGGTCCGGAAGTAGTCGGGGCAGCCGGGGCTATTTCCCCGGCCGCCGGAGCGGCTACCGTGCAGGAGTGAGCACGTCGCGGGGGACATTGACCGGACAGCTGGCCACGCTGGGCTTCGCCGACACGGCGACGGCCCGCGTGCTGCTGACCGGTGATCTTGGCCTGGACATCGAGGGGGCCGACGCGCCGCTGGTCGAGGCGATCGCGGCGGCCGCGGACCCGGATCTCGCCCTGGCCGCGCTGGCCAGGATGGCGCCGGACGCGGAACTGCGCGCGGCGCTGCGGGCGGATGCCGGGCTGCGCGACCGGCTGATCTCCGTGCTCGGGGTCAGTGCCGCCCTCGGCGATCACCTGGCCCGCCATCCGGGCGACTGGCACGCGCTGGCCGGCCCGGGTGCCCTGATCCGGCCGACGGCCTGGGAGCTGCGCACGTCGCTGCTGGCCGCCGCCGGCGCCCTCGACGATCCCGAGCCGGTCGCAGACCGGGCGCGCATCGGCGGCCGCGATCCCGCCACGGAGCTGCGGCTGGCCTACCGGCGCCGCCTGCTGCAGCTGGCCGGCCGGGATCTGACCGGTGCCGATCCGCTCGATAGCGTCATGGCCGAGCTGGCCGACCTGGCCACGGCGGCCCTGGGCACCGCGCTGGCCATCGCCCGGGCCAGCCTGCCGCCGGACGCCGCGCCCTGCCACCTGGCGGTGATCGCGATGGGCAAGGGGGGCGGGCGCGAGCTGAATTACGCCAGCGACGTCGACGTGATCTTCGTCGCCGGCCCGGGTGGCCCGCCGGGGGCTGAGGAGACGGCCGCGCTGCGGACGGCGACCGCCCTGGCCAGCGGGATGATCCGGGTCTGCTCGCAGGCGGGGGCGGAGGGCGCGCTCTTCCCGGTGGACCCGAACCTGCGGCCCGAGGGCCGCAACGGCCCGCTGGTCCGCACGGTCGCCAGCCACCGGGCCTACTACGAGCGCTGGGCCAAGACCTGGGAGTTCCAGGCGCTGCTCAAGGCCAGGCTGGCGGCCGGCGACCCGAAGCTGGGCGCGGCCTACCTGGGCGCGGTCAGCCCGCTGGTCTGGCAGGCCGCCCAGCGGCCGGCCTTCGTCCCCGACGTGCAGGCCATGCGCCGCCGGGTGCTGGGCAGCCTGCCCGCCGCCCAGGCCGGCCGGGAGCTGAAGCTCGGGCCGGGCGGCCTGCGGGACATTGAGTTTGCCGTTCAGCTCCTGCAGCTGGTGCACGGCCGGACCGATGAGTCGCTGCGCGTGCCCGGCACCCTGGCCGCCCTGTCCGCGCTGGCCACCGGGGGCTACGTGGGCCGGGCCGACGCGGCCAGCCTGGCGGCCGCCTACCAGTTCCTGCGCTGTGTCGAGCACCTGCTGCAGCTGCGCCAGCTCCGCCGCACGCACACGCTGCCCGAGGACCGGGCCGTGCTGCGCCAGGTCGGCCGGGCCCTGCGCCGGATGCAGGGGGCGGCTCAGGATGGAGTGCCCGGTGACCCGGCGGACGAGCTGATCGCGCAGTGGCGGCGGCACGCGGGCCAGGCCCGGCAGCTCCACGAGAAACTCTTCTACCGGCCGCTGCTGGACGCCGTGGCGCGGCTGCCCGGCGAGGTCGTCCGGCTGACACCGGCGGCGGCGATGCAGCGGCTGAAGGCCCTGGGCTACGCCGATCCAGCCGGGGCGCTCCGGCACATCGAGGCGCTGTCGTCGGGCGTGTCCCGGAAGGCGGCCATCCAGCGGACGCTGCTGCCCGTGCTGCTTGGCTGGTTCGCGGACGCGCCGCAGCCCGACGCCGGGCTGCTGGCGTTCCGCCAGGTCAGTGAGGCACTCGGGAACTCCCCGTGGTATCTGCGGCTGCTGCGGGACAACACGCTGACCGCGCGCCGCATGGCCCAGGTGCTGGCTTCCAGCCGCTACGCGACCGGGCTGCTGCTGCGCGCGCCCGAGGCGGTCGGGATGCTCGCCGACATTGACGAGCTGGCACCGCGCCCGGCCGAGGCGCTGCTGGCGGAGGCGCTGCTGGCGGAGGCACGGGCGGCGGTCCGCCGCCACGACACGGCGGCGGAAGCCGTCGGCGCCGTGCTGGCGATCCGCCGGCGTGAGCTGCTGCGCACGGCCATGGCCTACGTGCTCGGCCTGACCGGCGTCCAGGCTCGCGGCGAGGCGCTGACGACGGTCGCCGAGGTTACCGTGGCGGCGGCGCTCGACGTGGCGGTCCGCGACGCCGAGCAGGCCGGCGGCCCCCTGCCGACCCGGCTGGCGGTGATCGCGATGGGCCGGTTCGGCGGCCGCGAGATGGGCTTCGCCAGCGACGCTGACGTGATCTTCGTCCACGATCCCCTGCCGGGGGCGTCCGAGGAGACGGCATCGCGGGCGGCCCACTCGGTCGCGGAGAGCCTGCGCGCGCTGCTGGCCACCCCGCGCCCGGACCCGGCGCTGCAGATCGACGCCGGGCTGCGCCCGGAGGGGCGCCAGGGCCCCCTCGTGCGCACCCTGGCCTCCTACCGGGCCTACTACCGGCGCTGGTCGGTGCCCTGGGAGGCGCAGGCGCTGCTGCGGGCCAACTTCGTGGCCGGCGACCGCGCCGTGGGCGACGCCTTCATCGCCCTGGCGGACGAGATCAGGTACCCGGACGGCGGGATGCCCGATGAGGCCGTCCGGGAAATCCGGCGGATCAAGGCCCGGATGGAAGCCGAGCGCATGCCCCGGGGCATGGATCGGGCCCTGAACCTCAAGCTCGGCCCGGGCGGGCTGACGGACGTGGAGTGGGTGGCCCAGCTGTTTCAGCTGCACTACGCCCACGCGGTGCCGGCGCTGCGGACGACCGGAACGCTCGCGGCGCTGCAGGCGGCGTGCAACGCCGGGCTGCTGACCGTGCCGGACCTGGCCGCGCTCACCTCCGCCTGGGAGCTGGCGGCCCGGATCCGGGACGGCGTCATGCTGATGCGGGGCCGGGGATCGGACGCGCTGCCGACCGCCACGGCCGAGCTCGCGGTCGTCGCGCGGCTGCTCGGCTACCCGCCAGACGGCTCCCAGCAGCTCGCCGAGGACTGGCGGCGGGCCTCGCGGCACGCCCGGAATGTGATGGAACGACTGTTCTACGGCTAGCATCGCGGTATCGCGCCCGGAACCCGCGTCGTCAGGGCGGTCCTGATACCGCGGTAGGGGGCCCGGCCCACCGCTGGTGCCGGGCATCGGCCCGGCTGGACGTGCATGCTGGAGGGATGATGTTCTCCGCTTCGCCTCGGCTGTCCGGTCCGGCGGCCAGCGCGGCCTCGCGGACGTCCTGGCCGGGCTCGCTGGTGGAGCGGGCGCTGCGGGCGCTCGCCAACGATTACCGGCGGCCCACCGGCCCGATCGTCGTGGCGGCATTCCTGGCCATCACCGCCGCGCTGAGCGCCGTGAGCGCCAAGCCCGCGCTCATCCCACCGGTCGCGACCTTGCTCGGACTGCTGGCGACGGCGCCCATCGCGGTGATCCGGCGCTTTCCGGCCACCGCGATCGGGATCGTGCTGGCCGCCAGCGCTTTCTTCCTGGTGGCGGGCCGGCTGGCCTGGCCGCCGTCGGCGATCGCGGGCTGGCTGATCGCCGTGGCCGCCTGCCCGGTCATGCTGAGCCGGAAGGCCGCGATCCGGGCGTTCGTGCTGGTCGAGGCCATCGTGCTGCTGGCCGCGCTGCCGGCCATGCCCAGTACGACGCCGTGGGATGCGACGTTCGCTGAGGCCCTGGCCGTCGTCGCGGCCTGGGGCGCGGGGGAGATGCTGCGGTCCCGGCGGCAGTCGGCGCTGGACCAGGCGGCAGCGGCCCAGCAGCTCAGGTACCTGAGCGAGCGGGACATGCTGGCCCGGGAGCGGGCGTCGATTGCCCGGGAACTGCACGACGTCGTGGCCCACCACGTCTCGATGATCGCCGTCCGCGCCGGGACCGCGCCGTACGCCATCGGGGACCTGCCGCAGGCCGGCCAGGAGGCGTTCGGCGAGATCGCCCAGGAGGCGCGGACCGCGCTGACCGAGCTGCGGGTCGTGCTCGGCGTACTGCGGGACCCCGGCCGGGCCTCCGAGGCAGCACCGCAGCCCCGGATCGCCGACGTGGCCGCCCTGCTGGACCGGGTGCGCAGCGCCGGGACCGAGGTCAGGGAGGTCATGACCGGAACCGTGCGGGCGCTGCCCGGGTCGGTGGAGCTGTGCGCCTACCGGATCGTCCAGGAGGCGGTGACCAACGCCGGGCGGCACTCGCCCGGCAGCCGGGTCAGCGTCAACATTTCTTATCAGGCCGCCGAGCTGATCGTGATCGTCCGCAATTCCGCACCCGACGCCGCCCGCCGGGTCCAGCGGGAGCCGCAGGCAGCGACCGGTTACGGCCTGATCGGCCTGCGCGAGCGCGTGGCCATGCTGGGCGGCCAGATAACCGCCGGGCCGGGCGCCGACGGCGGCTTCGCCGTCTGGGCCCTCCTGCCCGCCGCACCGGAGGCCAGGTGAGCGGGCTGCGGGTGCTGATCGTGGACGACCAGGCCGTGGTCCGGATCGGCTTCAGCGCGCTGCTGGAGTCGCAGGACGACCTGGAGGTCGTCGGGTCAGCGGGGGACGGGCAGCAGGGCATCCGGCTCGCCCGCCAGTTCCGTCCCGACATCGTCCTCATGGACATCCGGATGCCGCTCATGGACGGCATCGAGGCCACTCGCCAGCTCACGGCGATGGAAGCGCCGCCGCGGGTGCTCATCCTGACCACGTTCGACCTGGACGACTACGTCTACGACGCGCTGCGCGCGGGCGCTAGCGGCTTCCTGCTCAAGGACGCCACGCCGGAGGAGATCCTGAGCGCGGTGCGGATCGTCGGCGGCGGCGAGGCCCTGCTGGCGCCGGTGGTCACCAGCAGGCTGATCGCGGAGTTCGCGGCCAGGGCCCGGCTCATGCCGCCGCCGGAGATCTCCAGCCTGACCCCCCGCGAGCGGGAGGTGCTGCTGCTGGTGGCCGCCGGGCTCGCCAACGGGGAGATCGCCCGGCGGCTCTGCCTGGCCGACCAGACGGTGAAGTCGCACGTCAGCTCGGTGCTATTCAAGCTGGGCCTGCGCGACCGGGTGCAGGCGGTGATCCTGGCCTACGAATCGGGCCTCGTCGTGCCCGGCGCCGGGCACGGCGT
This sequence comes from Streptosporangiaceae bacterium, assembly GCA_036510065.1. Taxonomy (GTDB): domain Bacteria; phylum Actinomycetota; class Actinomycetes; order Streptosporangiales; family Streptosporangiaceae; genus DASUBV01. The sequence continues at coordinate 122,086 of DATCEO010000106.1, forward strand.
GAGTAACGTGGGGCCGTGACTCACCCGCCGGCGGGCCGGGACGGGCGGGGCCGACCACGACGGTGGTAGCACTCCGGCGTCGTAACGGGACTACCGGCGGGTCATGCCCAGAGGCGGCGGCGCTGCCTACCGTCAGAGCATGAGCAAACGTCAGAGCATGAGCAAAGCCGCCGCCCCGGACGCGCCCCGGCGCGGCCGCCAGATCGTCGGTCGGTCGCTTCGCCGCTGGCTGGTGGACGTGGCACTGGCTATGCTCGGCGTGGCCTCGGTGATATTCGAGCCCGTCTCGATCGCGATCCACTCCATCGTCGGCCTGATCTTCGCCGGGGCGGTGGGACCCCACCTGTGGGATCGCCGCCAGTGGATCCGCGGCACCTTCACCCGGCTCCGGCGCCGGCGTCCGATGCCCGCCTTGCGGCGCTGGAATCTGGCGCAGGGGCTGGCCCTGTTCGCACTTGCCGTCGCCGTCACGGTGTCCGGGCTCTGGGACTGGCTGGGCGTGCCCACGCGGATCCGGTACCACGCGATCACGGGCGTCATCCTGATCGGGCTCGCCACCTGGCACGCCTGGACCCGGCGCCGGGCACTCGTCCGCTGGGGCACCCGCAGGTACCGCCGCGGCCGGCAGCCGGACCGGTCGGGGCGCACCGGGGAGACCGGCGCGGTAGGGGCGGAGTGAGTGAGGTGGAGTAGCCGGTTATCGCGTTACGGCGCGGAAGGCCCGGTCACGATGGTTGGGTTAGTGCCCGTGACGCCGCCCGCCGTAGCCGCCGCGCTCGCCGCCGGGGCGGCGGCGCTCGGCGCGCCGCTCACTCATCCGGTCCAGCTCGCGGGCGGTGCGCGGGCGACCGTGCTGCGCTGCCGGGACAGCGCGGGCACGAGCGTGGTGGTCAAGTCCTACCCGGCCGACGCGGCCGGGCCGGGCAGCTTCGCGGCGGAAGCCGCCGGGCTGGAGCTGGCGCGCGCCTCCGGGCTCAGCCCCCGGCTGCTGGCGGCCGACGGCGCCGCGCTGACCGTCGTGCAGTCTGACCTGGGCGACGCGCCCAGCCTGGCCGACCTGCTGCTCGGGGCGTCGGCCCCGGCCGCGGCGGGCGCTCTGGTCTCCTGGGCCGCGAGCCTGGGGCGGCTGGCGGTGCACGCGGCTTACCGGGAGAGCGAGCACGCGCGGCTGCTGGCCCGGTACCTGGACGGCCGGCCGCCCAGTCGGCTCGCCGCCCAGATGGGGGAGCGGATCCGGGGCGCGGCCGCGCGGGCCGCCCTGCTCGGGGTGCCCGAGCCGGCCGGGCTGGCGGCGGAGCTGGACACGGTGGCGGCGCTGACCCGGGGAGCCACGCGCTACCGCGTGTTCGGGCCGGGAGACGCGTGCCCGGACAACAACCAGGTCACCCCGGACGGCGTCCGGTTCCTCGACTACGAGGACGCCGGCTACCACTCGGTGTTCCTCGACGCCGCCTACCTGCGGATGCCGTTCAGCACCTGCTGGTGCGTCTTCCGGCTGCCGGCCGGGCTGGCGGCGCAGGCCGAGGCCGCCTACCGGTCGGAGGTCGGCCGCGTGCACGCCGACCTGGCCGACGACGCCGTCTGGCGGCGCGGCGTGCGCGGCGCCATGGCCGCGTGGACGATGAGCTCGCTGGGATGGCTGCTGAGCCAGGCGCTGGCCGGCGACGCGCCGATCGACGGCGACCGGGCCTCGCCCGGTGCGCGCCAGCTACTGCGGCACCGCTGGCAGGTGCTGGCCGCGGAGCTGACCGCGGCGGGGGAGCGGCCGGCCATCACGAAGCTGCTCACCAGCCTGCTGGCGGCCACGCAGGCCTGGCAGGCGCCAGAGCTGGGACCCTACCGGGCGCTGCGGGACTGGGACGAGGGATAACCGGCGAGCCGCCTGGCGGGACATGCGTCTGCCCCGGACGCCGGGGATGGTCCCGGCCGGCCAGGGCAGACGATGTCGCCGCGGGTGTGTCTAGACGTCGTAGTAGAGCTCGAACTCGTGCGGGTGCGGCCGGAGCTGAATCGGGGCCAGCTCGTTGGAGCGCTTGTAGTCCAGCCAGGTCGCGATCAGGTCCGGGGTGAAGACGCCGCCCTCGATCAGGAACTCATGGTCGGCCTCCAGGCTGTCCAGCACCGCCGACAGCGAGCCGGGCACCTGGGGGATAGCCGCGGCCTCGTCCGGCGGGAGCTCGTAGAGGTCCTTGTCCACCGGCTCGTGCGGCTCGATCTTGTTCTTGATCCCGTCGAGCCCGGCCATCAGCATCGCCGAGAAGGCCAGGTACGGGTTCGCCGACGGGTCGGGCACCCGGAACTCCAGCCGCTTGGCCTTCGGGCTGGACCCGGTGATCGGGATTCGCACGCAGGCGGACCGGTTGCGCTGGGAGTAGACCAGGTTGACCGGTGCCTCGTAGCCGGGCACCAGGCGGTGATAGGAGTTCACCGTCGGGTTGGTGAAGGCCAGCAGGGACGGCGCGTGCTTGAGCAGGCCGCCGATGTAGTACCGGCCCATGTCCGCCAGCCCGGCGTAGCCGGCCTCGTCGTAGAACAGCGGCGAGCCGTCTAGCCACAGGCTCTGGTGGCAGTGCATGCCGGACCCGTTGTCACCGAAGAGCGGCTTGGGCATGAAGGTGACCGTCTTGCCGGCCGCCAGGGCCGTGCTCTTGATCACGTACTTGTAGAGCATCAGCGTGTCGGCACTGGTGAGCAGGGGCGCGAAGCGGATGTCGATCTCCGCCTGGCCCGCGGTGCCCACCTCGTGGTGCTGCATCTCGACCTCGATGCCGACCTCGATCAGCTTGCGGACCATTTCCGAGCGCAGGTCGGTGTAGTGGTCCATCGGCGGCACCGGGAAGTAGCCGCCCTTGTAACGGGGCTTGTTGCCCAGGTTGCCGCCCGGCTCCTCGCGGCCGGTGTTCCAGGCGCCCTCGACCGAGTCGATGTGGTAATAGCCCTCGTTCGGGCTGGTCAGGTACCGGACCGAGTCGAAGATGTAGAACTCTGCCTCGGGACCGAAGAAGGCCGTGTCGGCGATGCCGGTGCCCTTGAGGTAATCCTGGGCCTTGCGGGCGACGTTGCGCGGGTCGCGGCTGTAGGGCTCGCCAGTCAGCGGGTCGTGCACGAAGAACGTGAGGTTCAGCGTCTTGTGCGTGCGGAACGGGTCAATGACCGCGGTGCTGGGATCCGGCATCAGCAGCATGTCTGATTCGTGGATCTCCTGGAATCCGCGAATCGAGGAGCCGTCGAACATCAGCCCGTCGCTGAAAACGCCCTCGCCGAATGTCTCGGCGGGGATAGTGAAATGCTGGACGGTGCCCGGCAGGTCGCAGAACCTGACGTCGACGAACTGCACCTCCTCGGACTCTATATATCGCAGGATCTCGTCGCCGCTGCTGAACATTGCTCTCCCTAGAAGCTTCTTCCGCACCCCATGCGCCGGCTCCCCGGCGCGCTTGCGAGGCTAGCTGCGGGCGATTTCCTGGCAGTATCCCGGATGTTTCGCCCGTGTTACGTGCCCGTTCCCGGACAGCATGCCAGCCCGCCGGGCGGTGCTGGGGTCGCCGCACCGGAGCTGCCCAGATACCGTGGGCTCGTGAGCGACAGACGCGCGGCCGGGGCCCGGCCCTCCGGCCAGCCCGCGGTCAGTGACCAGCGTGCGGGCCGGGATTCCGGCAGCTACCCGGGCCAGCGGTTCGGGCTGCCCGAGGAGGGCCCGCGGTCGGTAGCCGGGGTCGGCCGGCGGCTGGGCGCCCTGATCATCGACTGGCTCGCGTGCCTGCTGATCACGGCGGCCATCCTGCGCAGCGTGCATCACACCACGGTGCTGCAGCACGGCATTGCCGTGCACCGGGACATCTCCTTCTCGCTGGCGCTGGCCCAGGCGCGCGGGTGGACCCTGGCGCTGTTCGCCATCGAGCAGGTCGTGCTGACCGCGCTGACGGGCTTCACCCTGGGCAAGCGGCTGCTGGGCATCCGGGTGGCCCGGCTGGAGGGCAGCTCGGCCATCGTGTCCTCGCTGGTCCGGACGTTCCTGCTGCTGCTGGTGGTGCCGCCGCTGGTCCTGGACAAGGACCTGCGCGGGCTGCACGACAAGGCCGCCCGGACGGTCGTCATCCGCATCTGAGCCGGGCGCCGCGCAGCCCCGGCCGCTCCTGGCCGCCGTTTCCCGGCGGCCGTCCCGCGACTTAGCGGGTCTTGGGCCGCGGGGCCTTGGGCATCCGCGTGCCGCGCGGCACCGGGCCCTTGGGCATCTGCATCGACTGCGGCAGCGCCTTGAGCCGGAAGTTGAGGTCGGTGATCGCCGGGCCCTTGAGGTTGCGGGGCAGCTTCATGACGTGCTTCTGCAGCTGCCGGATGGACAGCTGGCCGGGCGCGTCGCCAACCTGGATGTCGTAGATCGGGACCTCGTAGGCCACCCGGGAGACCCGCTTCTTCTCGGCGGAGAGCAGGCTGGGCAGCCTCGTCGGGGACCCCTCGCCGACCAGGACGACCCCCGGCCGGCCCACGGCCCGGTGCACCACGTCCATGTTGCGGTTGGCCGCGATCGCGGGCGTGACCGTCCAGTTGCCGCGCAGGCTCTGCAGGATCGCGGCGGCCGCGCCCGGCTGGCCCGCGATGGCCGCGTACTGGGCGGACTGCGCGAACCGGCCGAACAAGATCATGGCCACCAGGAAGCCGAGCAGCACGCCGAGCGGGGCCAGGAAGGCGACCTGCCCGATAAGCAGGCCCACGACCACGCAGACCACGAGGACCCCGAGGCCGGCCGCGGCGATGATCGGCAGCGCCTTGGGATTGGTGTCGCGGATGATGCCCGCGACCATGCGGATCTGCTTGAGTCGGCCGGGGGCGGCTGCGTCGGCCGCGGCCTTCTTGCCCGTGGCCCCGCCGGGCTTATTTACCATGCAGGTGAGGATACCGGGCGCGAGCGGTTATCGGCTGCCTGGCGGTACAGCCTGCCCGCGCGGTAGGACGAGCGGACGAGCGGGCCGGCCATGACGCCGGCGAAGCCCAGCTCGCTGGCGACCTCGCCCAGGTCGTCGAATTCCTCGGGCGGCACCCAGCGCTCGATCGGATGGTGGCGCACCGACGGCCGCAGGTACTGGGTGATGGTCAGCAGCTCGCAGCCGGCGCCGCGCAGGTCCGCCATGGCCGCCAGGACCTCGTGCCGCTCCTCGCCCATGCCCAGGATCAGGTTGGACTTGGTGACCAGTCCGTGCTCGCGGGCCCGGCTCAGCACCTCCAGGGAGCGCTCGTAGCGGAAGCCCGGCCGGATCCGCCGGAAGATCCGCGGCACCGTCTCGATGTTGTGCGCCAGGACCTCCGGCCCGGCCGAGAAGACCACGGTCAGCTGGGCCGGCTCGGCGTTGAAGTCGGGGATCAGCAGCTCGACGCCGCAGCCCGGCACGGCCTGGTGGATCTCCCGGCAGGTCTGCGCGTACAGCCAGGCGCCGCCGTCGGCCAGGTCGTCGCGGGCCACGCCGGTCACGGTCGCGTAACGCAGCCCCATCGAGGCCACCGACTCGGCCACCCGGCGCGGCTCGTCAGTATCCAGCGGCAGCGGCTTCCCGGTGGCGATCTGGCAGAAGTCACACCGCCGGGTGCACTGGTCGCCGCCGATCAGGAAGGTAGCCTCGCGGTCCTCCCAGCACTCGAAGATGTTCGGGCACCCGGCCTCCTCGCAGACCGTGTGCAGCCCCTCGCGCTGGACCAGCTGCTTCAGCTGGGTGTACTCCGGCCCGGTGCGCAGCCTGGTCTTGATCCAGGGGGGCTTGCGCTCGATCGGGGTCTGGCTGTTACGTGCCTCGACCCGCAGCATGCGGCGTCCTTCGGGTGCTAGAACCACCCTTGCAGCCTAATACCAGCCCGCGGGTCATCGCGTTTCCGGGCCGCAGGCGGCGGGCCGCCGGCGCCGGGCGGCGGGCCGATGTGACGCGGGGCCCGGTTTTCCGCGAAGCTGGGGGCATGCCAACGCAGTTTGACCCGCCCTCGGGAACCCGGGACTTCCTGGCCGACGAGGTCGAGGCCCGCGAGCAGGCGTTCGACATCATCCGCTCGGTGTTCGTGCGGTACGGCTTCGAGCCGCTGCAGACTCCGGCCTTCGAGCGGCTGGACGTCCTGCTGGGCAAGTACGGCGACGAGGGCGACAAGCTCGTCTTCAAGATCCTGCGGCGCGGCGAGCACGAGGCGTCCGGCGAGGCGGACCTGGCCCTTCGCTACGACATGACGGTCCCGCTGGCCCGGGTAGCGGCCGCGCACGGCAGCCAGCTGCCCTGGCCCTACAAGCGCTATGCGATGGGCCCGGTCTGGCGGGCCGACCGGCCGGGCAAGGGCCGGTTCCGCGAGTTCGTGCAGTGCGACCTGGACATCCTCGGATCCTCCTCGCTGCTGGCCGACGCCGAGACCCTGTCCGCGCAGCACGACGCCCTGGCCGGGCTGGGCCTGGCCGACTTCACCATCCAGCTCAACTCGCGTCATGTCCTGGCCGGCCTGCTGGAGGCGTTCAAGATCCCGGCCGGGCTCGGCACGGGAGTGCTGACCTCGCTGGACAAGCTGGACAAGCTCACGCCAGATGAAGTGGTCGCCGAGCTCATCGGCCGGGGCCTGCCCGAGCATGAGGCGGCCGAGCTGGTCGCGACGATGACCGCGCCGGACGCGGTCGACCGGGTCAGGGCCGCGCTCAAGCCCGGCGAGGAAGGCACCGCGGGCCTGGACGAGGTGGACGGGCTGCTGTCGCTGGTCCTCCCGCAGATCCCGCAGGGGCGGGTGGTCTTCACGCCGAGCATGGTCCGCGGGCTGAGCTACTACACCGGCCCGATCTGGGAGGTGCGGGCGCCCGGCGTAGCGGGCGCCATCGGCTCGGGCGGCCGTTACGACCACCTGATCGAGCACCTGGGCGGCCCGGACACCCCGGCGACCGGCGCGTCGCTGGGCGTGGAGCGGATCCTGGCGCTGCGGCCGCCCGGCGTGGTGAGCGGCCGGGGGCGCCTGGACGCGGCGGTCACCGTCATGGGCGAGGAACTGGCCCGGGAGTCGTTCTCCATCGCGGCGGCGGCCCGGGCCGCCGGCCTGCGCGCCAGCGTGTACCTGGGCTCGTCGGGCAAGCTAGGCCGGCAGCTGAAGTGGGCCAGCGATCAGGGGGCCCGGTGGTGCCTGATCTACGGCCGCAGCGAGCAGGAGGCGGGCGTGGTCACCGTGCGCGATATGATCAGCGGCGAGCAGACGCGGGTGCCCCTGGACGATGTCAGCAGCTACCTGGCCGCGGCGGCCTGAGCAGCCAGGGCGGCGAGGCCGTCGAGGCCGTCGCGGCCGTCGGCCCGGCGGAAGCGGCCGTCACCGAGCACGTTCGCCAGGTGCTGCTCGGCGACATCCGCGACGGCGGTCACCGGGATGGCCCGGCCTGTCTCGGCGGACAGCGAGGTAACGGCGGCGTCGCTGATCCCGCACGGGACGAACCGGTCAAACCAGCTAAGGTCGCAGTCGCAGTTCACCGCGATGCCGTGCATGGTCACGCCCCTGGCCACCCGGATGCCGACCGCGCCGACCTTGCGATCGGGGCCGCCGTCCGCGGCGCGGACCCAGGCTCCGCTGCGCCCGTCCACCCGGGTCGCCCGGACCCCGAAGTCCGCGCAGGTCAAGATCATGACCTCCTCGGCGGCCCGCACGTAGGCGACCACGTCGATGGGCTCGTCCAGGGCGATGATGGGGTACCCGACCAGCTGGCCCGGCCCATGCCAGGTGATCTTGCCGCCCCGGTCCACCTCGATCACCGGCGCGCCGGGATCGCCGGCCGGGCGGTCTAGCGGGCCGGTGCGCTTGCCGGCCGTGTAGACGGCCGGATGCTCGAGCAGCAGGCACGTATCGGGGATCTCGCCCCGCACCCGCCGCTCATGCAGGTCCCGCTGTATCTCCAGGGCCTCGGTGTAGGGCACGGCCTCGGCGCCGAATCCCAGCCGGCATATGACCAGATCTCGCTGCACGCTCTCAGCCTATGCCCAGCCGCGGGACGGGAGCCCCGGCCGCTTAGCCCCGCGGCCGGTTAGGCCTCGCGGCCGCTTAGCCCCCCGCTGCGCGGGAGATGTAGGGGGTAGATGATCCGATGGGCCGGGAATGCCCGGCGCCCGCGGATCGCTACCGCTGGCGGGAGGTGCGCTGGTTTGCTCAGCGAGGAAGAGTTGCGCCGCATGAGCCCGGACGAGCGGCTGCGGCTGCTGCGGGCTCTCGTCGCGCTGGACAGCTCCGAGGCCGCGGCCCAGACCGCGGGCCGCCGGCGGCGGGCCATCGTGCTGACTGCCATCGTGGCCTGCTGTGTCGTCCTGGCCGCCTGGATCGCCGTGCTGGCCCTGACCCTGCCGCCGTACTACCGGGCCGGCGACTGGCGAGGCGCGTGGGTCGGCTTCGACGTGGCGTTGCTCGCCACCTTCGCGGTGACCGGCTGGGCGGCCTGGCGGCGCCGCCAGATCCTCGTTATCTGCCTGGTCGTGCTCGCTACCCTCCTGTGCTGCGACGCGTGGTTCGATGTCGTCCTGAACGCGCACACCAAGGGATTTCAGGTCAGCCTGCTGTCGGCGCTCCTGATCGAGCTGCCGCTGGCCGTCCTGGCCATCGCCGGCGCGCGGCGGCTGCTGCGCATGACCGTCGCCATCGTCCGCCGCTACGAGGGCCATCAGGGCCCGCCGCCGCGGCTGCGGCAGGCTCGCCTGGTCGGCGGCGCGCCCGGATCCGACCTCAGGGACCTGTTCCGTGAGCCGGCCGAGACGGGCGGCGAACCGCGTGACCCGCGAAGCGCGGCGCGCACGGCGGAAAGGCCGGGCCGCCCGGGCGGATGACCCGAGACACGCGCGACGCCATTCGCGCTGCCGTCAGCGTCGTGCAGAACCTGGCCGATGTGAACCCGTGACGGCCGGCCGCGGCCGGGCTACTCCTGGCGCTGCTGCAGGTGCTCGACCGCGTGACGGATGGCGAGGTCCTGCGCCCGCAGGTGGGCCTGCAGGCGCTCGCAGCCGTGCAGGACGGCTTCGGCGTTCAGGTAGGTCTGGGTCGCGCGCCTTTCCGCCACCCGGCCGATAACCTGCTGGCCGACCATGATCACGAACATCAGGAAGAGCTGGGTCTGACTCGACAGGAACAGCAGGAACAGGTAGGGGTACGGGTCGAACCCCAGAGCCTGGCCGGCGATCATCCAGACGGCCTGGAAGAGCGCCGCGACGTAGAACGCCGTCATCGTGCCGGCCTTGCTGGTCAGCCAGGCCGCGAGCCGGCCGTTGAGCCCGACGGGATCGTCGTAGGTCACCGGCGGAGCCTCGATCCGCACCGCGGCCTGGGCCAGGACCTCCTGCTCCCGGGGGCGCAGGTTCGTGCTGCCGGCCAGATAGGCGTCCTGGGCGATCAGGTGATTCTGAATCTGCTCGCAGTCGACCAGGATGGCCTGCGCGTCCTCGTAGGTGTGCACGGAGCGCCGGTCCCCCGCGCGCCCCAGCACCTGCTGGCCCAGCAGGATGATGAAGATCAGCAGGAGCTGGACCACGTTGCCCAGGAAGAGCAGGAACGGGTACGGGTAGGGATCGAAGCCCAGGACTTGCCTGGAGGCGAGCGCCATCCAGATGACGGTGACGGCCAGGCAGGTGTAGACGGTCCACATCGACCCGATCCTGGCCGTGATCCAGGCGGCGAGGCGCTCATTGAATTCGGGGCGGTCCCCGGCCCACCCGGGCTCGTGGTCCCGCCCGGCATGTGCCCTAGGGTGCCGGATGGCCGTATATAGGCTCATGTGAGCGATCCTCCCGTCGGCTAGCTGGCCCTGATCCCGTGGCCGGCTGGCGCTTCTTAGGAGGTACCCGTGGCAGCCCATGTCAGGCTTTCGTGCGCCGAGGCCCGGCAGGTGAATCCGGACCTCGGGGTGGCGATCCTCGAGTCGTTCTGGGTCTCGCCCACGCGGCCTTGCGGGAGGGTGAGCACATCGTGGTGCCCGGCCGCGCCGAGGCGGCCCGGCTCACCCGGGTCGACGTCGAGCCGTCGGCGGTCGATGAGCCCGCGGCCCTCAGCCCGGCTGACCGCCGGCCAGCCGGCGCACCACCGTGCGCAGCACCTCGGACTCGGCGCCACCCATCTCGGCGACGAAGTGACTCAGGACCGCCTCGGTGTCCCCGCCGCCGTCCAGCGCCTCGCGCATCAGGCGGGCGCTGTACTCCTCGCGGCTGGCCGTCGCGGTGTAGCGGTAGGCCTTGCCGTCCTTGACCCGGGTGAGCCAGCCCTTGCGGTGCAGGTTGTCCATCGTGCTCATCACCGTGGTGTAGGCGATGACCCGGCCGCCCCGCAGCTCGTCGAACAGTTCCCGCACGGTCACCGGCCGGTCCTGCTCCCAGACCCGATGCATGATCACTGTCTCGAGGTCACCGAAACCGCGCATGCCACCTCCTGCGTCATCGGCCAGCATAGGGTCCGCGAGCCGGGCTCCTGGCCGTCCTTGTCCGATGCTACTGTCTACGTACGTAGAGCGTAGATGATGCCTGCGCGGCTTCCGGGCCGCGCCGCGCAGCGCGTCTGGCCCGTCCGGCGACAGCCGGGTGAGGAGATTGGCGCAGTGTCCAAGGGCAGCAGGAACCGGTCGAGGGCCAGTGCGAAGATCGCGCAGCAGCGGGCGCAGGAGGGCCGCCGGCGGCGGCGGCTCTGGCTGGCCGGGACCGGTGCGGTAGTCGTGGTGGCCGCGGCCGCCGGCGGCATCACCCTCGGGGTCAGCGGCGGCGGGGCGCCGGCCGCCGGCAGTACCCCGGCGGTCGGCGCCAGCAGCTCGCCACGGCTCAAGCTGGCCCCGCTGAGCACGCTCGGGACCCTGGCCCCGGCGCCCCCGCCCGGCCCGGCCGGGCCCGAAGGCGTCCCGGTGCCGAAGGCGGCGCCGCTGGCCGGCATCGCGACCATCGCCACCGGCCAGCCGGTCGACGGCATCAGCTGCCAGACCAGCGAGCAGACGATCTTCCACATCCACGCCCACCTGACCGTCTTCGTGAACGGGCAGCCGCGCCAGGTGCCGGCCGGCGTCGGCATCCCCGGTGCCCAGGCGCAGAACACGGCCCAGGGTCCGTTCATTGCCACCGGGACCTGCTTCTACTGGCTGCACACGCACGCCTCCGACGGCGTTATCCACATCGAATCGCCCGTACGGCGCGTCTACACGCTGGGCAACTTCTTCGACGAATGGGGCCAGCCGCTCGGGCCCGATCAGGCCGGCCAGGCTCGGGGGCACGTCACCGTGATCTACAACGGCCAGGCCTACCAGGGCAACCCCCGTGACATCCCGCTGACCAAGCACGCCCAGATCCAGCTGGAGATCGGCAAGCCCGTCACCGCCCCGACCTCCATCACCTGGCCCAGCGGCCTGTAGCGGCCGAGCGGACGACGCTAGCCACCCGCTAAGCGACCTCGACCACGCTGAGGGTGCTCGTCACCCGCTTAAGTCACCCCGGGTGCCGCTTAGAGACGCCTCTCGCATCCCTTTCAGCCCGACCGGAATCAGGTTCTCGAACAGTGGTTCGGATTTGGCTTGCGGGAACGAGTAAAACCCGAACCACTCATGAAGGCCGCCGGGAGGTGAGGCGCCGCAATTCCGGGATCCTGACGGATACCTAGCTGGCTGCCCCGGCTACCGGGCCGCCGCGTCGAGCGCCGGGCCGATGGCCGGGTAGCTGAAGGCGAACCCGGCCTGCTCCAGCCGCGCCGGCAGCACCCGGGCACCGCCGAGCAGCTCGCCGGAGACCTCGCCCAGCCCGGTGCGCAGCAGAACCGCCGGCACCCGCAGCAGCGCGGGCCGCCTGACCGCCCGGGCCAGTGCCGCCGTGAACTCGGTGTTGGTCACTGGCTCCGGGGCGGTGAGGTTGACCGGCCCGGCGAGCTTGCCGTCGTCGAGCAAGAACCGGGCCGCGCGCACCCAGTCCGCCACCGCGATCCAGCTGAGGTACTGGTCGCCGCCGCCGAGCCGGGCGCCGAGCCCCAGCTTGAACAGCGGCAGCAGGGGGCCGAGCATGCCGCCCTGGCCTGACAGCACGATCCCGGTGCGCAGGTTGACGACCCGGACGCCCGCCGCGCTCGCCTGGGTCGCGGCCGCCTCCCAGTCCCGCACCAGCCCGGGCAGGAACCCGCTGCCTGCCGGGGCCGCCTCGTCCACCTCCCGAGTACCGGTATCCCCGTACCAGCCGATCGCGGAGCCGGCCAGCAGGACGGGCGGGGGCTCGGGAGCGGCCGCTATCGCCTCGACGAGGGCCGTGGTGCTGGCGATCCGGCTGTCGCGCAGCTCCTGCTTGCGGGCCGGCGTCCAGCGCCCGCCCGCGATCGGCGCGCCGGACAGGTGCACGACGCCGTCAGCGCCGCTGAGCACGGCCGGGTCGAGGCCGCCCGCCCGCGCATGCGGATCCCACCGGACCTCGGTCACCGATTCCGGCGCCCGCCGGACCAGCCGGGTGACCTCGATGCCGTCCCGCTCCAGGGCGGCCGCCAGGGCCGTCCCGATCAGGCCGGTCACGCCGGTGATAACGACGCGCATGCGTTCCCCCTCCGCTGCGGCTAGAGCCCGAGCTCGCTCTCGAAGGCCCCTTCCTCGAGCCTGGCCTTCAGCGTGGTCAGGAAGCGCGTCGCGTCGGCCCCGTCCACCAGCCGATGATCATAGGTCAGGGCCAGGTAGACCATGGACCGGACGGTGATGACCTCGCCCAGCGTCGGGTCCTCGACGACGACGGCCCGCTTCACGACGGTGCCCGAGCCGAGGATGCCCACCTGCGGCTGATTGATGATTGGCGTGTCAAACAGGGCGCCGCGGCTGCCGGTGTTGGTCAGCGTGAACGTCCCGCCGGCCAGGTCGTCGGGGCTCACCTGGCCGGCCCGGGTGCGCGCGGCCAGGTCGGCGATCTTGCGGGCCAGGCCGCCGATGTTCAGGTCGCCGGCGTTCCTGATCACCGGGACCATCAGGCCGCGCTCGGTGTCCACCGCGATGCCCAGGTGCTCGGCGTCGTGGTAGGTCACCTGGCCGTTCGCCGTGTCGATGACGGAGTTGAGCTTGGGGTGGGCCTTGAGCGCCTCGACCGCTGCCAGCGCGAAGAACGGCAGGAAGGACAGCTTGACGCCCTCGCGGGCCTCGAACGCGGCCTTCGCGCGGTCCCGCAGCCGGGCGATCGCGGTCACGTCGGCCTCGACCACGGTGGTGAGCTGCGCCGAGGTCTGCAGCGACTCGACCATCCGCTGCGCGATGACCTGCCGGGCGCGCGACATCCGCTCGGTGGTGCCGCGCAGGCGGGACTCCGCGACCGGTGTCCGCGGGCGACGGTCGTCGGCCGCCTCGACCCGGGGAGCGGCCTGCCCGGGCGCCCCGGCCTGCTGAGGCTGGGGCTGGGGCTGCTGAGGCGGGGCCTCCTGCTGGGGCTGGGCCTGCTGGGCCTGCTGGGGCTGCTGGGGCTGCTGGGGCTGGGGCTGGGGCTGGGGCTGCTGGGCGGCCTGCGCCTGCCCGGTCGGCTGGGCAGGCTGGCCCGGCTGCGGGGCGGGCGCCCCGGCCTCCGGACTCCGCTGCCCCCGCGCGGCGTCCAGGACATCCTGCTTGCGGATCCGGCCGCCGACCCCAGTGCCGGCGACGGTGGCGAGGTCAATCCCGTTCTCGGCGGCGAGCTTGCGGACCAGCGGGGTCACGTACGGGCTCTCGGTGCCGTTGGCGTAGCTCCCGTCGGACTCAGGGCCGCCGGCCTCGCCGGTATCGGCTCCTGGGCCGTCAGCCGCCCTCCCGCCAGCGCCGGTGTCCGCGGGCGGCCCGCCAGCATCGCGCGCTGAGCCGGGACCGGCCGGGCCCGGCGCGACCTCGCCCTGGTACGGGTGGCCGCCCGGCGGCGGGTAGGCGGACGGCTGGTAGCCGGGCGCGCCGGGGCCAGCCTGCTGGTAGGGGTTGGTGCCCGGCTGCTGGGCCGGGGCGCTGGGCTGCGGCGGGTAGCCACCCTGCGGCTGGTAAGGGGCCGGCTGCCCGTAACCGGGCTGCTGGTACCCCTGCTGCTGGTACTCCTGGGGCTGGTAACCCTGCTGAGGCTGGTAACCCTGCTGGGGCTGGTAAGCCTGCGGCGCCGGCTGGGCCGCGGGCTGCTGGTAGCCCGGCTGGACCGCAGGCTGCTGGTAACCCTGCTGCGGCTGGTAGGCCGCGGCCTGCGCCGGCGCGGCCTGGGGCTCCGCATCGGACTGGGGCTCCGCATCGGCCTGGGGCTCCGCGCCAGACTGGGGCTCGCCAGACTGGGGCTCGCCAGACTGGGGCTCCGCGCCGCCCTGGGGCTCCGCGGCCGCGCCGGCGGGCGCGGCTGCCTGACCGTCCTGCCCGTCGGCCGCGGCGCCTTCCTCGTCGATCACCGCGAGCTGCGCGCCGACGGCCACGGTCTCGTCCTCGGCCACCGTTATCCCGCGCAGGGTTCCTGACACGGGAGACGGAATCTCGGTGTCCACCTTGTCCGTGGAAACCTCCAGGAGCGGCTCGTCGGCATCGACGTGCTCGCCTTCGCGCTTCAGCCAGCGAGTGACAGTGCCCTCGGTGACGCTCTCACCCAGCTGTGGCATCGATACGGAGACCGACATTGCTTTCCGCACTCCTTCATTCTGTCGACTCGTGCGCCTGATCGGGCGGGCCCGGTCGCGCGGTCAGGGGGTTATTCGTGCACGTGCAGCGGCTTCCCGGCCAGCGCCAGATGCGCCTCGCCGATCGCCTCAGACTGGGTCGGGTGCGGATGGATGAGCTGGGCGACGTCGGCCGGGACCGCTTCCCAGTTGTAGATCAGCTGCGCCTCGGCGATCAGCTCGCCCACCCTGGCGCCGACCAGGTGGACGCCGAGAACCGGGCCGCCGCCCGCCGTCGCGATGACCTTGGCGTAGCCCTGCGTCTGCAGGATCTGGCTCTTGCCGTTGCCAGCCAGGTCATAGGTGAACTCGGTGGTCTCGATGCCGCGCTCGGCCGCGGTAGCCGCCGTGATGCCGACGGAGGCTACCTCCGGGTCGCTGTAGGTGACCCGGGGAACGCCGTCGTAGTTGATGGGCTGGACCCGCAGGTCGGCCAGCCGCTCGGCGACCATGATGCCCTCGGCGAAGCCGACGTGCGCCAGCTGCAGGCCGGGGGTCAGGTCGCCGACTGCGGAGATGGTGGGGATGTTGGTCTGGCAGACCGCATCGACCAGGACGAAGCCGCGGTCCATGGCGACGCCGACTTCCTCGTAGCCCAGGCCGGCTGATACCGGGCCCCTGCCGACGGCTACGAGCAGCAGCTCAGAGTCGATCGTCTCGCCACCGGCCAGCGTCACCGTGACGCCCGTGCCAGTGTCCTTCACGCTCTCGAACCTCGCGCCGAGCTTGTGCTTGATGCCGCGCCGCCGGAACGCGCGCTCGATCAGCTTCGAGCTCGACTCCTCCTCGGCCGGCAGCAGGTGCGGCAGCATCTCCACGATCGTGACCTCGGCGCCGAAGGAGCGCCACACGCTCGCGAACTCCACGCCGATCACGCCGCCGCCGAGGATCACCACGGAGGCGGGCACCCGGTCGAGCCTGAGCGCGTGATCGCTGGTGATGACCCGCTCGCCGTCGACCTGCAGGCCCGGCAGGCTGCGCGACTCCGACCCGGTGGCCAGCACGACGTGGGCGCCCTCCACGACCTGGTCCCCGACCCGCACCTGCGTGGGAGAGACGAGCTGGCCGTCACCCTCGATCACGTCGATGTGCCGGCTGGCGACCAGCCCGGTCAGGCCCTTCCAGAGCCGGGTGACCACCTTGTCCTTGTAGGTGTTGACACCGGCCATGTCGATGCCCTCAAGGGTGGTCCGGACGCCGAAAGCGGCGCCGTCGCGGGCCTGGTCGGCGATCTCCGCGGCGTGCAGCAGCGCCTTCGTCGGGATGCAGCCCTTGTGCAGGCAGGTGCCGCCGACCTTGTCCTTCTCGATAAGCGCGACACGCTTCCCCAGCTCAGCGGCGCGCAGTGCGCAGGCGTACCCGCCGCTGCCGCCACCGAGGATGACGATGTCGTAGCCGCTGCTGTCCGTCACGATCTGCTCCTGTCCGAAATCCCGCGGGCCAACCGCGCTGCCTAAAGCTTCCCCTCGGCTGCATCTAGTGCAATCTGCACGAGCATCCGGACCGCGGCGCCGGTCCCGCCCTTCGCCGTGTACCCATAGGGCTCGCCCTCGTGAAAGGCCGGGCCAGCTATGTCAACGTGGGCCCAACGTACCCCGTCTGGCACGAATTCCCGCAGGAAAAGGCCCGCGACCAGCATGCCGCCGGTGCGGTCGGGCGACACGTTGGCGATGTCGGCCACCGTCGAGTCCAGGCCCTTGCGCAGCTCGTCCGGCAGCGGCATCGGCCAGGCCGGCTCGCCGGCCCGGCGCGAGGCGTCCACCACCGCGTCGCAGGCCTCGGCGTCGCTGGCCATGACGCCGCTGATCCGCGGTCCCAGCGCGACGAGCTGGGCGCCGGTGAGCGTCGCCACGTCGATGACCAGGTCGGGGGAGTCTTCCGCCGACCGGGCCAGTGCGTCGGCTAGCACCAGCCGGCCCTCCGCGTCGGTGTTCAGCACCTCGACCGTCTTGCCGCCGTAGATGCTGATGACATCCGACGGCCGCTGCGCATGCCCGCCGGGCATGTTCTCGGCCAGCGGCAGGTAGCCGACGACGTTGACGTCCGGCTGCAGCGCCGCGACGGCCTGCAGCGCGCCGAGCACCGCGGCGGCGCCGCCCATGTCGGACTTCATCGCCTCCATCGACTTGGCCGACTTGAGCGACAGGCCCCCGGAGTCGAACGTGATCCCCTTGCCGGCGAACACCACCGTCCGGGCCGCGCCCGGCCGGGTATAGCCGAGCCGGACCAGCCGCGGCGGCCGGGCTGAGCCCTGGCCCACGCCGCAGATCCCGCCGTAGCCGCCGTCGGCCAGGGCCTTCTCGTCCAGCACCTCGACCTCGAGGCCGCTGGCCCGCGCGACCTGCTCGGCCTGCGCGGCGAAGCTCTCGGGATACAGGTCGGCCGGGCTGGTGTTCACCAGGTCCCGGACGAGCGTCACCGCGTCAGCCAGGACCTGCGCCCGGCGGACGGCGGCCGTGACCTGCTCCGTGATGGCGCTGACCAGCAGCGTCAGCCGGGGCTGGCCGACGGGCTTGCTGGTCCGGTACCTGGTGAACGCGTACCGCCCGAGCAGGGCGCCGAGCGCCACCGCCTCGGCCTGCGCACCGTCCGCGGCCGGCAGGCTGATCGCCACGTCCCCGGCCTGGCCGCTCGCCGGCGCACCATCCGCCGTGTCGCCTGCGCCCGTGTCGCCTGCGCCCGCCTCGTACGAGCCCGTCTCGCCGCCTGCGTCCCGCCGGACCGCGGCACCGGCCGTCACCGACCGCACGGCGGCGCCCGCCGCCCGGCGAAGCGCCTCGAGGCGGGCGTCCTCGGGGCCGCTGAACGGGCCCAGCCCGACAGCCACGATGACCGCCGCGGGCAGCGCCCCGCCGGACACGAGCCTGGTCACCTCGTCCTGCGCGCCGGTCGCGCCGAGGGCGGCCAGCGTCCCGGCGAGGGTCCCGCCCAGGGCCTCGTCCACTTCCTGGGCGCCTGGCGCCAGGGCCGGGCCGTCGGGGCCCTGGATCACTCCGATGATCACGGCGTCAGCGGGGGCTTCGCGGGGGCTGAGCTGTCGGGCCTGAAGAGCGCTTGTCACGGTCTGAGCCTAGTGCCTGCCCCGCCAGGCCGGTCACCGCGCGCTGGACTGACAGTTTTCCCGGCTCACCATCCGGTTTCCCGGCTCACCCTCCGGCCTGGATTCCGGCTAGCTCTCCGTCGCCGGGTCGGCGAAGACATGGCAGCCGGCCGTGTCCAGGCGCAGCCCGACCCAGGCCCCGCGGGCGGCGCGCAGCGGCGCGAACACCACGGTCAGCCGACCCAGCTTGTTCATCATGCCGGCGATGAACGGTAGACGGACCGGACTGGGAGGGGTCGTTCATGCCCGCCAGGCCCTTCCACTTCGGCTGCGGCAGCTCGGAGAAGCTTGCCGGCGGGGTGGTCACCTTGGTGCTGTCGTAGACGACCGCGGCCACCAGGGTGACGCCGGTCGGCGTGTAGCTCTTGTCGGCGGGCAGCGGCTGCTGGCCCAGGGCGTCCCAGCTGACCTGCGGCTCGAACCCCTTCTGCAGCAGGCCCTGCTGGTCGAGGCCGGCGAACGCCCGTGGCGCCGTCAACCCAGAGCAGTCCCCAGCTGGGATTGTTCCTCGAGGCCTCGATCTGGGTGAGCAGCGGACCAGTGGAGTTGTCGTCGAGCTTGACCGGGATGCCGGTCGCCTTGGTGAACGCGGCGGTCATGGCCATGTCGTAGCCCTGGGCCGAGTAGACGACCAGCGGTACCTTAGCTGACGAGGATGCCTGAGATGTGGAGCAGGCCGCCAGGCCGGCGGCGCCGATGCTGACGGCGCCAGTCAGGAGGCTGACCTTGAGCCTGTGCGCGGTAAACGAGTCATGCCCGAAGCCTCCGGCAGGCAGCCGACCGCAGGGCATCGCCTCGGTGGCCCCCGGGTAAACGTTCACCAAGACAGATTAATAACGGCCGTCACATATGCTGAATGACGACTGTTAGAGTGAAGGCGTGACCTGGTCGGCTCCGTGGCTGTGGCATGCTGGCGAGACAGAACGCTGGCGTGGCGGCAGCACGCGGGTTTAGCTGGCGCGGGCGAGGTAGAGGAGATGTCGTGACAGCCGGAGCCTGGGCCCTGTTCCTGGCCGTATTCCTGGCCTGCGCGGTCGAGGCCGTGGAGGCCACGACGATCGTGCTGGCCGCGGGCACCGCCCGGGACTGGCGGTCGGCGGCCACCGGGACTGGGGTGGCACTGGTGGTGCTGGCGGCGATCGTCGCGGTCCTGGGCCCGGCGGTAGCGGCCATCCCGATCCGCGACCTGCGGCTCATCGTCGGGGCCCTGCTGCTCATCTTCGGCCTGCAGTGGGTGCGCAAGGCCATCCTGCGGGCCAGCGGCCACAAGGCGCTGCACGACGAGGACCGGCTCTACGCCGAGCACCTGGCGCAGGCCCAGGCCCAGGCCGCTCGGGGCGAGGGCGGCCGGCGGACGGCGCTGGTCCCCGACTGGTACGGGTTCACGCTGTCGTTCAAGGGCGTCCTGCTGGAGGGCCTGGAGGTCGTCTTCATCGTGCTGACCTTCGGCAGCAACCAGCACAACGTCGGGCTGGCCGCCATTGCCGCGGCCTGTGCGGTGGTGCTGATCGCCGGCATCGGCTTCGCGGTCCGCGCACCCCTGGCGCGGGTTCCGGAGAACACGCTCAAGTTCATCGTCGGCATCATGCTGACCGCGTTCGGCGCGTTCTGGGGCGCCGAGGGCGCCGGGGCGAGATGGCCCGGCTCCGATGCTGCCCTGCTGGTCCTGATTCCCGGCTTCGCCCTCCTCGCGCTCGCGCTGACCGCGTGGCTGCGGCGAACCGGCAGCCCGGCCGGGGGCAGTCCCGCCACCGCCGCAAGCCCGGCCATGACCAGCGAGAGGGCAGCCTGAGATGGGCTCGCGACTGCGCGCGTTCGGGGCGTTCTGGTACGACTTCGTGATTGGCGACGACTGGGTGATCGCCGTCGGCGTCGTGATCGCCCTGCTTGGCACCTACCTGCTCAGCCGGGCCGGCGTCGCGGCCTGGTGGCTGCTGCCGGTGCTGGTGGCCGTCGTGCTGCCGGTCAGCCTGTGGCGGGCGGTCCGCAGCCGCTAGCGGCTCTCGGCCTCCTCGGCGTAGACGCGGGCCGCGTACGCCTCGAGCTTTTCCTCGCAGATGGCTAGCGCGCCTTCCGCGGCCGCCCGGCCGCTGGCCCCGAAGACGTCCCGATCGCGGACCCGCTGCAGCCAGTTCTTCAGCTTGACCAGGTCGACCTCATTCTCCTCGAGCTCGGCGTAGCTGAAATGACTGGCCGCATACTCCTTGTCCACCTGCCCGAGGAAGTCCTCGCACTTGTCGACGATCTCCTCGTACTCGTCGTCCCGCGCCGCCTGGAACGCGGCCCGGATCTCCGTCTCGCCGGCCAGGACGGAGCAGGACAGCAGCACCGCGGTGCCGGACATGTCGAGGATCTCGCTCCGGAGCTTGCGCAGTGCTCGCTCGGCGGTCACGCTCGCAGGCAGCGCGGCCGCCGAGTTCTGCAGGTAGATGGCGCCCATGCTCTTGATCCGGCGCCACACCGTCGCGCGCAGCCTGGTGGGCTCGGACGGCACCCGGTAGATCAGCAGGAGCCAGCCGCGGTCCGGCTCGGTTATCCCATCGCCGTCGCTGTGAGGCACCTCACCATTGTGGCAGTCCGGCGCCGCGGTCGGGCGCTCAGGTGGTCATGGCCCCGGCGCGCCTGGCCGGCGGCCTGGCGGGAGGCTATGACCGGCCGATCCGGCGTCGCGGCCTTTCGTGACTAATCCGCCCGTCGGCACCATGGTTGCCAGCCTGGCCATTATGCCCCGGCTGGCTATGCTGTGCGGACTCATTGTGTGCGCCCTTATCATTGTGCGCCGCGTTCTCATTGTGCGTGGCGTTCTCATTGTGCGTGGCGTACTCGGCGCGGCCTGCCGGAGCGTATTGACGGTTTGGGCCGGCCGGGCCATACGGGTCGGCTTGCTCAGTATGGCCGCCCGTTCCCGGCGCGGCCGCCCCGGCATCCTGGCCGGGTGACCCAGTCCGGGGGCTAGCCGCCGCGCCCGGCCAGCGCGCGCTCGGGGCGATCTGGGCGGGCGGCTGCTGCGGGATCGCGGTCAGCCGGGCCGTTGCCTCGTTGATCCGCTCCATCAGCGCCCGGTCCTCGAGGATCTCTGCCTCGGTGGGGGAGAAGACCAGGAGCGCGGTCATGATGATCGAGATGGCGCCGATCCCGATGATCAGCGGGAGCAGGAAGCTCTCGCCCGTGGCGCCGCCGGCCGGCCAGGGCGTGCCCGCGGGGACCATGTGCATGTGCATGGCTGCCATGCCGGTGTAGTGCATGCCGCTGACCGCGACCCCCATGATCAGGGCCGCGCCCAGCGTCGCCCGGATGCCGCGCAGCCGCAGCGCGGCCCACAGGGCCGCGGTCGCGGCCACGATCCCGATCAGCACGGACAGGCCGAACAGCACCGGCGTGTAGGTCATGCTGGCCGGCATTTCCATGGCTGCCATGCCGGTGTAGTGCATGCTCGCGACCCCGACGCCGGTGAGCAATCCGGCCACCAGCAGGTTCCGCGTGGTCTGCTGGCCGAAGCCGACGATCAGCAGGCCGGCCAGGACCACGGCCACCGCGATCAGCATGCTGCCGATGGTGACCGCGATGTTAAAGCGAATTGTCATGCCCGGGATCGTGTAGCCCAGCATGGCAATGAAGTGCATGACCCAGACACCGGTCGCGCCGATCGAGACGGCCGCCAGGACCAGCCACCGGGCTCGCGCCGCACCTGTGTAGGCGTAAGCGCGGGTGGTGCAGCGGAGCCCGATAAAGGCCCCTAGGCACGACATCAGATATGCCAAAGCGGGCGTTAGCAAACCATAGCTGAAATTGTTGGCCGCGAGCACTTAGTATCCCCCTCCATGAATCGCCTCATGAGAGTATTGCCGGCGATCAGCCCGTGTGGCGTAAACGCGGGTGTTGAGAGGGATAAGTTTCCGGCTAGTGAGGGCGGCTCGGAGGCGCTAGCGTCACGGGAGTGAACAGCTGTGCTTTCTGTGACGTCAGTACCGAATCGGCGGCCGCGCACATGGTCCTGGCGGACGAGGTCGCGCTGGCCTTCCTGGACATCCGGCCGGTCTTCAAGGGGCACGTCCTCGTCGTTCCCCGCGCCCATGCCGAGACGCTGGCGGACCTGCCGGCCGCTGACGTCGGGCCGTTCTTCAGCCGGGTGCAGCGGATCAGCGCCGTGATGCCGGCCGCCCTGGGCAGCCAGGGCAGCTTCGTGGCCATCAACAACAAGGTCAGCCAGAGCGTCCCGCATCTGCACGCGCATGTCGTTCCCCGGACCAAGGGTGACGGGCTGCGCGGCTTCTTCTGGCCCCGGCAGAAGTACGCCTCCGAGGCCGAGGCGCAGGAATACGCGGCGCGACTGCGCGAGGCGCTCAGCTAGCGCAGGGCCGTGACCAGCAGGCAGACGGCCGCCGTGACCTCGGCGATCGCGCCCAGGACATCCCCGGTGATGCCGCCCAGGCGCCGCACGGCCGCCGCCGTCAGGGCTACCGAGGCGACCAGGCCGGCCGCCATCGCCACGGCGAATATCCAGCCGAACGCGGCCGCCGCCGCGACCCCCGCCGCCGTGAGGACGGCCGCCGCGACCGGATGCACCGAGCCCGCGACCAGCGCGCCCAGCCCCGACCCGCGGGCCGCCGGGACGCCTCGCCGGCAGGCCACCGTCATGGCTAGCCGGGCCCCGACGGCCGCGGTCAGGACCGCGATAACGCCGCGCCCCGCCGAATCCGCCCGCGCCAGCGCGGCGACCTGAATCAGCAGGATCAGGACCAGCGCCGCCACGCCGAAGGGCCCGATATCAGATTCCTTCATGATCTCGAGCGCGCGCCCTGCCGGGCGGCGGCTGCCCAGGCCGTCGGCGAGATCGGCCAGGCCGTCCAGATGCAGGCCGCCGGTCAGCGCGGCCAGGGCGGCGATGGCCAGCACGGCGGCCAGCAGCGGGCCGGTCCGGCCGAGCTGACCGGCGACCCAGAGGATCCCGCCGGCGATCCCGCCGAGCAGCAGCCCGACGGCGGGTGCCCAGCACATGGCGGCACCCGCCTGCTGCCGGGTCGGAGCGCAGACGGATGCGGCCGGCGCGGCCAGGTACGGAGCGGCGGGAGGGAGCCCGGCGGGATCCGGAGCGGCCGGGTCCCGCCGCGGCTGCCGGCCTGCGGGCAGCGGAATAACCGTCAGCAACGTCACTGCCAGCCGCAGTCCCGCCCAGGGCATGGCACAGCAGCGTACGGCCCCATCGGTAGCGGCCGGGCCAGAGCCCGGATCGCCGGGCCGCGCGGGCGTCTCCCGTCACCGGCGGCGCGGCGGGGGATCCCCCTCCGGGGCCGCCCGCCGGTACCCTCGGGTTCCCGCGCGGATCAGGAGGCAGCGTGGCGACCCGGCCGTATGTGCTGCTGTCGGCGGCAATGTCCGCCGACGGCTACCTCGACGATGCCTCCAGCCAGCGGCTCATCCTGTCGGACGCGGCCGATCTCGCCCGAGTCGATGCGGTCCGGGCCGCGTCCGACGCGATCCTGGTCGGCGGCGAGACGATCCGGCGGGACAATCCCGCCCTGCGCGTGCGGTCAGCCGCCGGCCGCGAGCAGCGGCTGCGCCAGGGGCGGCCGGCCAGCCCGGCCAGGGTCACGCTGACCTCGGCCGGTGACTTCGATCCGGCGGCCCGGTTCTTCGCCGACGACGGCATCGACAAGCTCGTCTACACCCCATCGGCGGCGGCCGGCCCGGTCCGGGAGCGGCTGGGCGGGATGGCAACCGTGGTCGGCTGCGGCGATCCGCTGTCCCTGCCGCGGCTGCTGGATGACCTCGCGGGCCGCGGCGTCGGCACGCTGATGGTCGAGGGGGGCGCCTCGGTGCTGACCCAGTTCCTCAGCGCGGGCCTGGCCGACGAGTTCCAGCTGGCGGTCGCCCCGCTGCGCGTCGCGGACGAGACCGCGCCGCGACTGCTCACCGGAGTCAGCGACGCGGCCGCGGTCGGCCAGCTGAGCCCGCTCGATGACCTGGGCGCGCTGGCCCGGCCCGGGGGAGCGGCACCGGGCCGCCGGCTCGCGGAACTGCGGCTGACCGAGGTGAGCCGGCCGGGGCGGATGGTGGTGCTCCGCTATCAGCTGACCGAGGGAATCGCGGGCTAGTTTCGGTCGAGGTGCGGCATATTGGTCACGTCCGGGACGGAGTCGAGCGGCCGTCTCGGGCTTATCGTGGTTGCCATGGCCGATTGGTGGACAGTGGAGGTCTTCCACGGCGAGTTCCGGGCGTCGCGCTGGCAGGAGTCCTATAGCGCGGCGCTCATCGAGTCGGCGATCTCGCACGGCGCGGTGGACTGGTCATGGTCGGAGCATCCGCATGGAGTGGTTTTCGAGGTCTGCTTCGCTGGCGACGAGCAGTGGCAGGCATTTTCGGCGCTGCCGGCGGTCCGGGCCGCGCTCGACGCGGTCCCTGATCCGGTGAACGGCCTGCTGGTATACCGGGGCCGCGGCGGCGGTGCGGGGGCGCCAGCACCCCGGCGGCCGCGACCGACGGCCGGGGCCGGAGCCGTTGACCTGCCCGAGCCAGTCGATGCGGCGCTCCTGGACCTGACCGGCATCGAGCCGGCCTATGCGTCACCGACTGGCCACCCTGCGCAACTGAGCCCCACAGCATGAGCGAGGGACCTGAGACAGTGCAGGATGGGAAGATGACAGATACCCGAGCGGCCGCAGGCGGAATGCTCTCCGCGATCGAGCGGAGCGGCTACTACCCGGGGCTGGTCGCGGATGCGGTGTCGTCCGCGGTCGGCTCCGAGCCGATTGTCTCCTTCGCCGTGCATCACGACGCGCATTTCGATCCCGGCATGGAAGTGCGCCGGCACATGACCGTGCTGGCGCTCACCCCGACTCGGCTCGTCTACTCCCACACTGACGAGTACCCGGCCGACGAGACCGATCCTGACGCCCGGCCGCAGGCTGAGACCAGCACCGAGGCGGTTCGCTTCTCGCGCATCTCGTCGGTGGCGGTCACCCGGGCGATCCCCGATCCGGCCTCGTACGTGCCCGGCGTGACGATGCCGAGCGAGGTCGTGCTCACTATCGGCTGGAACGCGCTGTCGCACATCGAGCTGGAGCCGGCGCACTGCGGTGACGAGAACTGCGAGGCCGATCACGGGTATACCGGCACCATGACGGCCGACGATCTCACCCTGCGGGTCAGCGAGGCCGCGGACGGCGAGGACGCCGTGCGCCAGGTCCTGGCCTTCGCCCAGGCCCTGGCCGCGGCCACCGGCAGCCCATGACGAGCGCTGAGGCACTCGGTACCGGCGGCCGGGGAGGCGGGCTGGACCCTGCCCTCGAGCAGCGGCCGCCCGTCCCGCCCCTGATTCCCCGCTACGGCGAGAGCACGCTGTCAGATCTGGCCACCTCGATCCTGGCCTCTCTCGGCGTGCCCGGCGAGCCCAACCCGCTGGGCCTGGCGGACGCCGACCGGGCCTGCCTGCTCGTCATCGACGGCCTCGGCTGGGGACTGCTGCGCGAGCACCAGGCCGCGGCGCCCTTCCTGTCCGAGCTGGCCATGTCGGGCGGCCCTCTCACCGCGGGCTTTCCGGCCACCACCGTGACCAGCCTGAGCTCGCTGGGCACGGGCCTGCCGCCCGGTCAGCACGGCATGCTGGGCTACCAGGTCGTGGTTCCGGGGACGGGGCGGCTGCTCAACGCGCTGCGCTGGGACAAGCGCGTTGACCCGATCTCCTGGCAGCCAGCCTCGACGATCTTCGAGCGTGCCGCGGCCGCCGGCGTGGCGCCGTTCCGCATCGCCCAGGGTTCCTTTCGGGACTCGGGCCTGTCGACCGCCGTGATGCGGGGGGCGATCTACCGGTCGGCCGACACCCTGGGCGCGCTGGCCGCCACCGCCGCCGCCGCCCTGGAGCAGGAACCGCGAGCGCTCGCCGTGGTCTACGAGGCCGGCCTCGACGCGACCGGGCATGTCTGCGGCTGCACCTCCGACGCCTGGCGATTCCAGCTCGGGCACGTCGACCGGCTCGCCGAGCAGCTGGCCGGCGCGCTGCCGGCGGGCACGGCCCTCTACATCACGGCCGACCACGGAATGGTCGACGTCAGCGCGTCGGACCGGCTCGATGCCGACTCCATCCCCGAGCTCCGGGACGGAGTCGCCATCCTCGGCGGCGAGCCCCGGGCCCGGCACGTCTACGCCGAGCCGGGCGCGGGGACGGACGTGCTCGACAACTGGCGGGCGATCCTGGGCCCGTCGGCCTGGGTGGCCAGCCGGGACGAGGCCATCGCCGAGGGCTGGTTCGGGCCCGTGGATCCCGGCCTGTCCGACCGGATCGGCGACGTCGTCGTCGCCTGCGCCGGCTCCTGGGCGGTCGTGGCCACGAGCGCCGAGCCCCGGGAGACCGCGCTGAGCGGCATGCACGGGTCGCTGGCCGCCTCCGATCAGCTAGTCCCGCTCCTGGTCTACGGCCTCGGCTGACCCGCGACACGAGCGTGCCCGCCGAGCGGTCCAGGTCGCTGGACTGGCCGTTTGTCCACAGTCGGGGCGGGGAAGCCGGTTGAGTTATCCACAGGAAATGGGGAGTTGTCCACCGACATGAACGATGCGGCCAGTCCTCTCATCGATGTGCCCGCACTCGCCGCCGCGCTCGCCGGCGACCGGCCTCCCGTCCTCCTGGACGTGCGGTGGCGGCTGGGCGGGCCGCCAGGCATCGACAGTTATCGGGCCGGGCACCTGCCGGGGGCGGTCTTCGCGGACCTCGACCGGGACCTGGCCGCCCCGCCCGGCAGCGGCGGACGCCACCCGCTGCCGGCGGCCGGCGACTTCGAGGCCGTGCTGCGCCGGGCCGGCGTCAGTCCGTCTAGCCCGGTGGTCGTGTACGACGACACGGACGGCACCGCCGCGGCCCGGGCGTGGTGGATGCTGCGCTACTTCGGTCATGACACCGCCTGCCTGCTGGACGGCGGGTACCGGGCCTGGGCCGCGGCCGGCCAGCCAGTGAGCACGCGCGAGCCTGCGCCGCAGCCAGGCAGTTTCACCGCCAGGCCGGGCGGGTTGCCCGTACTCGACGCGCCGGCGGCGGCCAGCCTGGCCAGGTCCGGAATCCTGCTCGACGCGCGGGCGGCGGAGCGGTACCGCGGGGAAACCGAGCCGGTCGACCCGGTGGCCGGGCACATCCCGGGTGCGGTCAGCGCGCCCACCGCGGCGAACGTCACCTCCGATGGCACGTTCCGTGACGCTGGCGCGCTGCGCGAGCGGTTTGCCGCGCTCGGCGTGACCGGCACCGCGCCCGTAGGCGCCTACTGCGGCTCAGGCGTGACCGCCGCGCATGAGGTGCTGGCGCTGCACCTGGCGGGGATACCGGCTGCCCTGTACGTGGGCTCCTGGTCGGGCTGGGTCGCCGACCCGGCGCGCCCGGTGGCGACAGGCACGGAGCCCGGCTAGCCGAACGCGCCCTTAGCGGCGCCGCTCCTGAGCTCGGCCGCCCCTGGGGCCTCAATGTCGCAATGGGGCCGTCCGGGCGGGCAGGGCCGGCTTTGCGGCCAGGTCGTGGCGGCCGTTGCGAGCCACCCAGATAACGGCTCCGACGACCAGCGCCCAACTCGCAGGCTGCCAGCCGACCGCAGCCACCGCCAGGACGCAGACGGCGGTGGCCGCAAGCACCCGCAGCGCCAGTCGCACCGGACGCCCGCGGCGGACCCGGCGCGGCCAGCCTGCGGCCGTTGTCCCGGGGGCGCGCCGCGCGGACGCAGCGCCCCGTTCCGTGACGGTGTCCCGCAGGTCCAGCCTGAGCCGGCCGCTCAGCCTGAGCCGGCCAGCCAACCCGAGCACCCGGGCTGCGCTGGTGCCTGGCCCTGAGCCGGCGCCGAGATCGGCTAGTGCTTCGCCGCGTCCGAACGGGGTCCGAAGGTTGCTGTAAGCGGCAGCCGCAGCGGCAAACGTGGCCGGATTTCCGCCATCGGCGCGGTCGGGATGAGTGGCAGCGGCCGCCCGGCGCCAGGCCGCCCGGACATCGTCGTCGGTCAGCTCGGGGTCGGCAGGCAGGCCAAGCGCTCGAAACGGCCCGGGAGCCAGGGCCGTCCGCCCCGCCTGGGACGCACGCTCATCCCGGGTCCGGGCTTCCTGGCCGTGGGCTCCTGCCACCGAACCGGGCAGGTCCAGCCCGGACTGCAAGGCTTCTGCTGGCCGGGCGGTCTCGCCTGCGGTCCGCCGGGAATCTCGCCGGGTGGCCGGCTCCGGCCCGAACGCGGCGTCAAGCAGCACCGTAATGTCGGTGAGCCCGGCCAGGC
Organism: Streptosporangiaceae bacterium; assembly: GCA_036510065.1. GTDB lineage: Bacteria > Actinomycetota > Actinomycetes > Streptosporangiales > Streptosporangiaceae > DASUBV01. The sequence continues at coordinate 150,031 of DATCEO010000106.1, forward strand.
CCGGCCGCCGAGCGGTACCTGGCCGGCCGGCCGGGGCGGGTCGGCAGTCCGTCCGGAACCGGTTCGCCACGCCCGGCCCCTCCGCGGCACGGCCCGCCACGCCAGGTCCTTCCGCTGCCGCGTCGGCGTGACCCGGCCGCCCCGGCGGCACTGGCGCAGCGGCCAGAACTGCGGCGGCGATGCGCTGTCCGCTGCCGCCTGCCCCCGCCATCCCCCCGATCGCCCCCGCCGAAGCCGGCCCCCCCGCCCTCGCCGCCCCGATCGCCGCCGGAGCCGCTACCAGGCGACTAACCTGCACGAACGTCACGCCGCCCCGGTATAGGTAGGCCGCCTGGCCGACGTCCAGGGCGCGAACGAGCGCTGGGTCGGCCACGGGCATCTCCCGGACCCGGGCATCACCGGCCCGGCTCCAGCGCGGGTAGCCGATGAGCCGCCGCGTGGTGTCGACCGCCCGGCGCCGCCCGGCCAGCTCGGTCACCGGCTCCGGGTACGGCGTCCGCAGCAGCCAGATGCCGCCCTCGGCCGCCGACACGATCCGGTAGCGGTCGGTGTCGTCGGGGGCCAGCCCGTGCCAGGACTGCGCCGACACCTGCACCGCCAGCCCCAGTGACCTGGCCCGCTCATAGAGGGTCCAGATCGGCAGCCGGCGGGAGACGGCGCTGAACTCGTCCACCGCCAGGAGCACCTCGCGAGCCTCGCGCCCGCCGGTGATCTGGCTGGCCAGCAGGTCGATCAGCGCTCGCGCCTGAGCCTCGGCCACGGAGACCTCCGCGGTGCCCTCCAGGATGCAGTACCAGGCGTCGGCGTCGGCCAGCTGCCCGGGTCCGTCCAGGCCGGGGCCCAGCCGGCGCAGCAGGGTGCGATAACGCAGGGCCACGTCGGCGATCTGCCGCGCCGCCGAGCGGATCAGCTCGAGCTCGGCCGCGTCCCCGCTGGACTGGTAAGCCAGGGTCAGCCAGCCCGCGTCGAGCCGTCCCAGGAAATCCTCGCGTCCGACCGGCGGCCCGCACGGCGCGCTCACCGCCAGCGCCACCACCGCGTCCAGGATGTCGGCGTAGTACGCCGCCCCGCCGGTGCCGTGCTCGACCAGGTCGACCAGCGTGGTGATCAGCTGGCGCGGCGGCAGCGACCAGATGGACAGGCTCGCCTCGTCCGGCCAGATGGCCGTGGTACGGGCCCCGGCGGCGCGCAGCACGCGGCGCGCCCGGTCGGCGATCTTGCGGGCGTCGCCGCCGCCCTTGCAGTCGAGCACGACCAGCAGCGGCGCGGCCCCCTGCCCCGCGGCATGCCGGCGCATGGCCGTGGCCATGAAGGCCGCCCACAGCCGCAGCAGCAGCGTCGTCTTGCCGACTCCTGGATTAACCCGCCGTTAGCTGGGATGGCTGCTGCCATGGTCCGCGACTCGAGATAGCCTCTGCCGCGGACAGAGTCTGACCCTACTGGGCGGGAGGGACATGTTGCCATGCCCGCGTCACTGCGGCTGGTTTGCGCTCCGGCTGGGGCTTGAGAAATGGGCGCCGCGCCGCGGACGGTGGGCCTGATCACAGAGCGTCGTGGAGTCTCGGTGCAGGGCGCCCGCCGAGCCGCCGTTACGCGCGTCTGTTTGGTTGGCTTGCTGGGTACCAGTGCCGCGCCGGAAGGATCGTTCTGGAGCATGCCCTGGCACCTCGGGTGCCTGCTGCGCCCGCCGGTCGCCGGCACTGCCTGGCTGGGCTCCGGGCCTGCGTACCTCGCGGTGGCGAGCGGCATATCTCGTGGCATCCGGCCCGCGGCAGAACTACCCGGCGGCTTGTCCCCTGCCCTCATCCTGGCTGAGCCAGTGCTCGGGGCGCATCCGGACGGCCGTTGGCCTCACCACGGGTGAGGCTGGGCCGCGCAGAACCCGCCGTTGCGGCACGTCGCCGCCCAGGCGACCCTGTCCCTCTCGGGCAGGATGACGCTGCGGCCCGGGGTCCCGCTTCTTGGCCAGCAGCGCGGCCCATAGGCCGCAGAACCACCGCCGACCACCGCCAGGTCGGCCCGGACGGACGCGTCGAGCGCCGGACGGGGCGCGAGGTGGGCCGACCGGTCCAGTCAGTAAGGCACCGGCGCGGCGGCCAGCCAGGACCTGACAATTCCTACGGCGACAGCATCCCAGCATTCTCCCCGCGCCTGCCATCCGGCGGGCACCCCGGTAATTCATGTGGCTTTCGTAAGCCGGCCAGCCTAATGCCACAACCGCCACTTGTCACAGAACGTCAACGGCCTGCTACTGCGCGGATTTACCTCCGCTAGACCTAGACTGCTCGGCTTACGAAATGGTAATGTCGGCAAATTCGCGGCGGGACGGGACTGTCTGACGCGCTAGTGCGCATGGCGAAATAGGGCAGGGTCAGCCTGCCGGGGATCTTCTACTCTATGGGGACTGGGGGGAATGAATCAGCCATTCGTGAGGAATGCTGGTGCCCATATCCATCAGAAAACCGGGTGGCGGTGTTTGTCCTTCCCGCAACGGGGGGTCTCGGGCACTAATGTCCGTGATCTCACGAAGCGCCACTTCGCGATGTCCACATCTGCCCGCACGGGAAGCCAGTTGAATGTTGCTCCCCTGCGAGAAAAACGGATACAACTCCGACGTCCAATACGGCGTGCCGCACCACCACCACGGTGCCGCGCGGTGGGGAGCAAAAGATGAGAAAGACACCTATCCTGACTGGCATGGCCACCGCCGTGGGGCTGGTGGCCGCTCTGGGGGTGGTGGTAGCGCCTGCTGCCGGTGCCCAGGCCCGCGGCAGCGGGTTCAAGGTCATCGCCAGCCACCTGAACAACCCGCGCGGGCTCGCATGGGGCCCCGGCGGCGCGATCTTCCTCGCGGAGGCCGGGCGCGGCGGCAAGACCTGCCTGAGCGGCGGCCCGCAGGGCAAGACCTGCATCGGGCTCACCGGCTCGTTTGACGTGATCAGCAAGGGTGGCGTACACCGCGTCGCCACCGGGCTGATCTCCGCCTCCGGTGCCGGCGGGGTGGCGGCGGAGGGGCTGGTCTCGGTCTCCCGCGCCCCGCACGGCGGCGTGTTCGCGCTGTTCGGCGAGAACACCCACATAGTCCCGCCGAAGGGCGCGATCCCGCAAAGGCTGCGCCAGGCGGCTCTGCGCCAGCTCGGCCGTCTGTTCCTGGGCACGCGCCATGGCGTGGTCAGCATCGCCCGCGTCGGTGACCACGACTGGACCTGGACGTCCAAGCGGGTTCACCTGGCGCCGAAGGACTTCCCCGACGCCAACCCCGACAACGTGCTGCGCGCCGGCGGGCGTACCTACGTGGTGGACGCGGGCGCCAACACCCTCACCCAGGTCCTGCGGCACGGGCGGACGCAGGTGCGCGCCTTCTTCCCGGTGGCGCATTACCCGCCCGACTCCGTGCCGACCTGCGCGGCGCAGGGCCCGGACGGTGCCCTGTATGTCGCCGAGCTGCTCGGAGGTTCCTACGCCCCTGGGCACGCCCGCGTCTGGCGGATCGTCCCCGGGCAGAAGCCGAAGGTCTGGGCCACCGGCCTGACCACGGTGCAGGGCTGCGGCTTCGGCAGCGACGGCGCGTTCTACGCCACCGAGTTCCAGACCGGCGGGCTGACCTCCAGCAACCCGGCGGGTGACGTGGTGCGGATCGCTCCTAACGGCCACCGCACCCACCTCGGCGTGGGCAAGCTGTTCAACCCGTCCGGCTTCCTCGCCGGGCGAAACGGCTCGTTCTACGTCTCCAACTGCAGCATCGCCCCGGCCACGGGCCTGGGCCCGAAGTTGTGCCCCACTGGGGGCCAGGTGGTCCGCATCGGGTGACATAGCGAACCTCCCACGGTAACCAGCCCGCGCAGCCGCCCGGCTGCGCGGGCTGGCCCGCGTCGGGCCCGCGTCAGGGAATGTGCCGTCGACAACATCGCAGTAACCGGACTGCACCTCGACGGTGCGCTCGGTGACGAACAGGCGGTCGGCGATGGCCCGGTTGGGCAGCCCTTCGGCGACGAGCGCGAGCACCTCGCGTTCCGGTCCGGTGAGCTGGTCGAGAGAGCTGCTTGACCAGCCAGGGTTCGACGCCAAGATCACCCGCAAGGCATCCCCGCTCCCATCTGGGCGGGCACCCGCTGGGCCGTCGAGCGGACGTACTCGTGGATAAACGGCTACGGCAAGCCTGGGGCTGCACCGAATGCTGCCTGTTAGCTGATGAATTCGGCGTGATCGAGAAGGTCGGCGGGCAGGATCGTGCTGGCATCGAGGACCTCAACGCCGACGAGCTGACTGCCGCGCCAGTCGAGCGCGATGGAGGCGTCGAGCCCCCGGGGGCCGGGGCGCGGGTCGTGGCCTGGCCGGGCCGGAGCGGCTGGTCGGTAAGGTGCAGATAGGCGGTATCGGCCCGCTGGTCGTAGGTGATCCGCACCCTTCGATTGTGCCTGCCTGGTCAGCGATCAGCTGGCGGTAGATGACATCGGACAGCCGTCTTTTGAGGCAGCGCCGGGCTTCCTTGCCGGTCTTGCCCTCCAGCCGCTTGCGCTCGTAATAAGCGCGGCCCTCGCTGCCGCGGTTGCGGACCTGGGTGACAGCCATCATGTGGATGGCATGGCAGCCGATTCGCGAGCGACCCGGCCGGAGACCTCCACCTGAGGATCCCAGGACCCCGGGTTCCTACAAGGATCTGAACAAGTTGCCGAATCTGCGCGCTCAACTACCAACAGGTGCATATTGGCCGGGAAGGTGCTGTGCTAGGAACGTGACTAGTCAATCTGCTTCTGCGTTCAATGCGCTGCCGGAGGACTGGGCGTCCGATCCGGTCCTCATGGCGGGGCTGACGGTTGACGACGACGACGAACACGATGACCCAGTCTTGCGCTGGCCGGACGGCCGGGTGGTCGACACGTGGCGGGAGGACTACCCGTACGCCGAGAAGATGACGCGGGAGGAGTATGCGTACCTCAAGCGCCCGCTGCAGGTCGAGCTGGTCAAACTGCAGAACTGGGTCAAGTCCGCGGGCGAGCACATCGTGCTCGTGTTCGAGGGCCGCGACGCGGCCGGCAAGGGCGGCACGATCAAGCGGTTTACCGAGCACCTGAACCCGCGCGGCGCCACGGTGGTCGCGCTGGCCAAGCCGAGCGAACGGGAACAGACTCAGTGGTATTTCCAGCGTTACGTGCCGCATCTGCCCGCGGCGGGCGAGATCGTCATGTTCGACCGCTCCTGGTATAACCGGGCGGGCGTGGAGCGGGTGATGGGCTTCTGCACGGACGCGGAATACAGCGAGTTCATGCGGGAGGCGCCGGAGTTCGAGCGCATGCTGGTCCGCTCCGGGCTGCACCTGACGAAGTTCTGGTTCTCGGTGACGCGGTCGGAGCAGCGCACGCGGTTCATCATCCGCCGGGTCGACCCGGTCCGGCAGTGGAAGCTGAGCCCGATGGACATCGAGTCGCTGGACAAGTGGGACGCCTACACCGATGCCAAGGAGGCGATGTTCCACTACACCGACAGCGAGCACGCACCGTGGACGGTGGTCAAGAGCAACGATAAGAAGCGGGCCAGGCTCGAGGCGATCAAGCACGTGCTGAGGAAGTATGACTACGAGGGCAAGAACGAAGAGGTCATCGGGGAACCGGACAAGAGCCTCATCGGGCCGCCGTCCGTGCTGTCCGAGCACAACCCCGGCCTCTCCTTCCCCGGCCTGTGAACCAGCAGCTGGAGCCCGCAGCCCGCGAACAGTGCACACCTCCAGCCCCCAGGCCTCACCGGCGAGAGGCACGGCGCTCGCAGCGCCCCAGGATAGACGGTGGGCCAGCGCGAAACCGCGCCACCCTCAGGGCCCGTTCCGGTCACGGTGCACATGCTCGACGCTGGCACCACGACGGCTCCGCCAACCCCAACCGTCGTCCGACTCTGCACGACAACAGGATGCTGCGGGGACGCATTATGATTCCCGCGCATGCATGATCACACACCTCGGACATGATCAAGGCGGTGCGATATTCAGCGCTCGGCGATCGCACCGAGGGGCGATTCCGCGTGGCGGATGTGTGCCTCGCTGCGGTTGATGGACACCGCAGACGGGAGAGTTCTGGGCGTTCACCGCCCGGCGTGCGAATGGGCCCGCGAAGGCTGGCTTGAGGTCTGGTGACCTATCCTCAGCGTGGCAAGGCGGGGCTTGTGGCGCGGTTGCGTGTCCCTATGTCTCACCCCGGGGCCCCGGGCTGACCCTTGGGCCCGCGCCCCGGGCGGCGTTGCGGCCGTTTGCTGCCCGTCCCGCACCGAGCAGCAGCCCGAGCGCCAGCAAGATCACGCCTCCCGCCGCCATGCCGATGCCTGCTCCGCCCAGGACGTCAAGT
>DATCEO010000107.1:0-11411 GCA_036510065.1 Streptosporangiaceae bacterium
CCCCGACCGGGGATGGCTCCTCTTGCAGCAAAGAGGGCTGGACGTCGTCCGGCTCCCACCGGTACTCCCCCAGGAACTCCCACACGAGTATCCACCGGATCTTGCCGTCAGCCTCCCGTGCCAGGCGGCCGGCGAGGTCAGACAGGGTCATGGGACGGTAGCCCCTACGTCCTCACCCGGAATGCCGGGGGACACCGGTCACGGCGCATCCTCCGCTCCAGGTAAGTCCTTCGACCCAGCATACGGTGCCGGGTTGCGCCCGGCGGGGATCGCGACGCTCAGGCACTGGGCGCCGCTTCAGCCGCCCTGTACCGCTTCAAAACTTGTCGCATTTTGGCTGACCTGGTGATTTATGAGGCCGGCTACGCAGCCGGGTAGTACTCGTTGATCACGCCGCCGAGCACTCGTCGGCGCTCCGCCTGTGCGCTGAGCGGGACGTGTCAACGCCGGACGAATTTTGACCCCTTTGTGCTGATTGAAAATTGACCCCCTGCGGGGTCGCTGGTGTTGCTGGTTATGTGGTTGCGGTGCCGGCCGGTGGTGGCGGGACTGGTGCGGCCGGTGCCGGTTGTAATGGCCGGCGTACTCGCCGAGGACCGATCGCAGGTGCCGTTCGTCGAAGATGAGCATCCGGTCAGTGCACTCGGCCCGCGCGGTGCGGATCCATCTCTCGGCATAGCAGTTCGCCTGTGGCGTCCGCGGCGGGGTCTTCACTATTTCCAGGCCCTCGCTGGCGAACATCTCGTCGAAGGCGGCCGTGAACTTCGCGTCGCGGTCCCGGACGAGGAAGCGGAAGGAACCGGTCTCCTGGCCGAGATCGATGACCAGATTGCGGGCCTGCTGAGCGGTCCACGCGCCATCGGGATGAGCGGTGACGCCGAGGACGTGCACATGCCGGGTCGCCACTTTCATCACGAATAGCACGTACAGGCGGCGCAGGAAAATCGTGTCGACATGGAAAAAATCGCAGGCCAGCAGCCCGTGCGCCTGAGCGCGCAGGAACGCCCGCCAGGAGGTGTCCTGGTTGCGGGGCGCTGGCCGGCGGGGGGCGCGGGGGATCCGCCGGACGGTCGCCGCGCTGATGCGGTGACCGAGCTGCGATAGCTCGCCATGCACGCGGCGGTACCCCCAGGCAGGGTTTTCCCGGGCCAGCCGCAGCACCAGGTCGCGAATCTCCCAGGCGACCGGGGGCCGGCCGGGCTTGCCCGGGTACGTCCACTTGCGCTGGATAAGGCGGCGGTGCCAGGCCAGCAGCGTGCCCGGCGTGACGAGGCGATGGCGGCGCAGCCCGGCGGGCATCAGCCGGGCCAGCGCGGCCAGGACTGCCCGGTCGGCCCAGTCCGGCCTGGGCCGGGTGACCTGGCGGCGCAGGACGGCGACTTCGTGGCGGAGCACCATGATCTCGGCGTCCTTGGACGCCTGGCCGCGGCCCAGCAGGAGCAGCCAGCCAAAGATGCGGGCCATGATGAGGTACAGAAATCGGATAGGCACAGTCCGCGATCTTGCCCCAACACGGTCAGCGGGCCAAACCACAGGTCACGACCGCCGCACCGAGTTCTGGAGCGGTACAGGCCTGGAAGACGGCGTCGAAGGAGCGGGTGAAGTTTGATCCGCGGTCACGGATGAGGAACCGGAGTCCCCGAACCTGTGCCGCTCGAAATAGGATTCTGGTCTGAAACCTGTATCTTTCCGGAGGTCAGAGCCGCGGACGGGATTCTCGGCCCGCACACCCGGCCAGCCGACCATCATTGCGCCAAGTCTGCCGGTGAGAGTGCACGATTCAGCGGTACAGGATTAGCGGGGCCCTGGGTCAGCGGTCGTCTTGCCGTTCGGCGCACGCGCGGAGGACGCGCCGATGTCGGCCGCAACGATGACCGTACTGCCGACAAGGTGGACAGACTGGTTGTCCAGCTGGAGGACGTCGGTAATCCGGTCATCGAGTAGCTCACCGACGGCACCGGTGCCGCGGCCCAGGATTTGCGGTGCGATCGAGACAATGACGCGGTCGGCTACTCCGGCGGCCAGCATCGAAGTGATAACGTGCGCTCCGCCCTCAGCAATGACCGAGCGGACGCCCTCGGCGTAAAGCTGTTGCAGCACTGCGCGGATGTCCAGGCCGCCTGGGCCGGCTTGGATCGCCCGGACTGCTATGTGACGTGCGGCCAGAGCTTGCCGCTTGGCCCGGTCGGCGTGGGCGCCGGTGGTCATCACGTAGGTCAGCGCATCGGGAGTGAACACTGCGGCGGTCAGGGGCGAGCGGAAGTCGGGGTCGAGGATCACCCTGGCCGGAGACCGGCCGGGAATCGCCCGCACGGTGAGCCGGGGATCGTCGGACAGCACGGTGCCCACTCCCACCAGCACCGCATCGCAGGTGGTGCGCAGAGCGTGTGAAATGAGGGTTTCGGCCTCGCCGTCGCCTCGGCCGAAGCGGCCAGCGGAAGCGGGGATGCGGCCGTCGAGCGTCTGGGTGTACTTGAGCACCACGAGCGGGCGCCCGTCCGGAGGGTCGGCGGTTCCTAGCAGGCTGCCGACGTCCACCGGCTGTGCAGGGCGCTCGGCAAAGAGCGGAGCCCCGAGGAGGGTGGCATGGCCGAACCTCTCCTGTTTCGTGCGCAGGTAGCGCTGATTGCGCAGCTGCGGAAAGGCGGGTGCCGGAATGACCTGCTCCACGACTATGCCCGCCGCCTGCAGTCCCTCGACCTTGCGCGGGTTGTTGGTAGTCAGGCGGACAGACCGGACACCGACGGCCTGCAGCACCGCCGCAGCATCGTCGTAGCGCCTGCTGTCGGCGGCCAGCCCGAGACGAAGGTTCGCGTCTACAGTGTCGGCTCCGGCGTCTTGCTCCATGTACGCGCGGAGCTTGTCGAGCAGGCCGATGCCGCGTCCTTCATGACCGGTCGCGTAGACCAGGACGCCGCGGCCCTCAGCGGCGAGCATGCGAAGTCCCAGTTCGAGCTGAGCGCCGCAGTCGCAGCGCAGCGAGCCGAGCGCGTCCCCGGTCAGGCACTCGGAGTGCACCCTGGTCAGCACGGACTGGCCGTCACCGAGATCACCCTTGACGAGCGCCAGGTAGACAAATCCCGACCCGACCCTGAAGGCCCGCGTGTCGAACTCCCCGGAGACAGTAGGCAGCTGGACCCGAGCAGCTTCGCGAAGCTCGCCCATGAATGCTCGCTACCCCCGACAGCGGAGATCAATCGCGTCGTTTGCAGCCCTAGCCAGCGGGTAGGTGCGCGGCGTGCCCGCTCGCGCACTCTTTCACACCGCCCCGCGCTGCGTGGATATCAGGGAACTGCCCACGCCTGCGCCGAGGGCGGGCGAGGTCATCGTCAGGACCCTCTTCTCCGGTATCAGCGGCGGCACCGAACGGCTGGTCTACCGCGGGGAAGTGCCTGAGGACCTTGCCCTCGACCCCGCGATTGATGCGCTGAGCGGCACCTTTCGCTATCCCTTCCCGTACGGCTATGCCTGCGTCGGCGAGGTGGAAGACTGGGAAGGGCCGGTTTTCGCCTTCCACCCCCACCAAGACGCATTCGCGGTGCGTGCCGCTGACCTGATCCCGCTGCCTGCGGTCGATCCGGCCTCGGCAACCTTGTTCCCCCTGGTCGAGACGGCTCTGCAGGTGACACTGGAGGCCGGGACGAGCTATCGCGACCGCGTCATCGTGCTGGGCGCCGGCGTACTCGGCCTACTGACCGCCCTCTTGCTGCAGCGCTCCGGGCAGCGGCCGCTGTGCGCAGAGCCGCAGGCGTGGCGCCGCGCGCTAGCCGACAGCCTGGGCATCATGGCCGTCGTGCCCGAGGAATTGGCCATGGAAGAGGTTCCCCTGGTCATCGACGCCAGCGGTAATCCGGACGCGCCATCCATGGCCCTGGACATGCTGGCCCACGAAGGGACCTTGCTCGTGGCGTCCTGGTTCGGCACCAAGCCGGTAGTGCTGCCACTTGGCGGGGCCTTTCACCGCCGCCGGCTAACAATCCGCAGCACTCAGGTCTCCACGGTTCCGGCTCGGCTGTCGGCGACATGGGGGCTACCGCGGCGCCGTGCAGAAGCGGTCGCGCTGCTACCTGAGCTTCCGCTGGCCGAGCTGTCCACGCACGTTTTCCCGTTCACAGACGCCGCCGAGGCGTTCCGCACTGTGGATGAGAGCACACCCGGTCTGATGCACGCCGTTCTTGATTACGGCAGGAGAGACGTTCAGTGACCTATGAAGTCGGGCTAACCAGGACCGTCCGTGCTTTTCACGTCATGCCAGGACTTCCGGGCCCGGAAGGGCAGCTGCATGATCACGACTACCGGATCGAGGTGGTGGTGAGCCGTGAGCAGCTGGACGACCGGGGGATGGTCTGCGACCTCGACGTGCTGGAGGCGGCGATGACCGAGCTGGCCGGCCGGATCGACGGGCGGAACCTGGAGGAAATTCGCCCCGCCGAGGCTGAGGCGGTCACGGTCGAGGTGCTCGCCCGCTGGGTCCACGACACTCTCTCACCCGTGATCACCAGGGAAGGTGGTAACAGCCTGGCCGTCCGCGTGTGGGAAACCGCCGCCGCGTTTGGCGGATACCGGGCGCGATGCTGACCATCTGCCTTATTACCCTGGGAGATCCGGCGACCCTCTCCGGCGGGTACCGCTATCACCGGCGGATGGCCGAACTCGCGGCGCGGAACGACGCCCAGCTGAGATTTGAGTCACTGCCGTCACGACTGCCCTTCGTTTACGGTCCTCGGGTCCTGCGCGCCGCTGAGGAGGCCGACGTCGTGCTGGTCGACAGCATCGTGGCCGCGCTCATGGCCCCGTGGATCTTCTTGCGCCATCCGCGACGGCTGAGCGCCGTCGTACACCAGCCACCGGGCGGCATTGACCACGCGCTGCCTCGCCGATGGGCGCAGGCGCGGCTGGACCGGTGCCTGTACCGCCGCTGCGAGAAGGTAATCGTCGCCAGCTCGCTCCTCGCCAATCAGGTCGATAACGCCGTCGTCGTGCCTCCCGGCCGGGATCAGCAAGCAGCAATTAAAGTCAGCGACCTGCGAGCCGGGGCAGGAGCTGCTGCACTGTGCGTGGCGAACTGGCTGCCCAACAAGGGCATCCTCGAGCTCCTGGACGCGGTCGCCCTGTTGCCTGCCGGCACGCTGCGACTGCACCTCGCGGGCGAGGAGCGACCGGACACGCCGTACGGACGGCGCGTCCTCCGCCGGCTCGGCGATCTGCCCGGCCAGGTGGTACGGCACGGGCGCTGCGACGACGCCGAGATCGGCCAGCTGTACCACTCCGCCGACCTGTTCGTCCTGCCGTCTCGCTGGGAGACGTACGGCACCGCCTATGCCGAGGCCATGGACGCCGGCCTTCCGGTGATCGGCTGGCGCACCGGAAACCTTCCGTACCTCGTGGACAACGGGAAAGAGGGCTTCGTGGTCACGCCCGGAGATATCGGAGGGCTTGCGGCCGCCATGCGAGTCCTGGCCGAAGACGGTCCCGCGCGCTGCCGCATGGGAGCCGCGGCGGGCCGCCGGGCTCTGAGCCTGCCCACCTGGGAGCAGTCCGCTCAGCAGTTTTTTGCTGTCCTGGCGGGGCGGCTATGACACTCGGCTGGAGCGAGCCTTCCGAGCTGCCCACCATCATGATCTTGCTGCGGCACGGTGACACCCGCCTGTCACCGGAGCACCGCTTCAGCGGTCAGCGCGACGAGCCGCTCAGTGCAGACGGGGTCTCGCAGGCCAGGGCTGCAGCCTGCCGGCTGGCCGCCGGCGCGCCGATCGACGCCATAGTCAGCTCACCGTTGCGGCGCGCTGCCGGCACCGCCGCCATAGTCGCCGCCGAGCTGGGCATGGCCATCTTCACCGATGACGACCTGCGTGAGACCGACTTCGGCGAATGGGAGGGCTTTACCCTGGCCGAAATCCAGCATCGGTGGCCCGCGCTCGTCGCCGCATGGCAGCACGATCCCGCGCAGGCACCTCCGGGCGGTGAGAGCTTCGCCGATGTCGCCGACCGCGTCCGCCGCGCCTGCAATCGGCTCCTGCGAGACCACCTCGGGCAGACGGTCCTGGTCGTCAGCCACATCACGCCGATAAAAATCCTGCTATGCCGGGCCCTCGACGTTCCCCTGACCACGCTGTACCGGATGTATCTGGGCTCGGCCTGCATAAATGAGATCCAGTGGCATGATCACGAGTTCGCCGCCGTTCGATGTATAAACGACACCTGCCATCTCCTGTGAGCAACCCTCCGCCGTCCTGGCCGCCGGTCAGCAGGTCAGCCAGGGGGGATGGCGGCCGCCAGCGCGAGTTCGCTGCAGCGTTCCTGAACGCGTCGATCGCGACTACGCACCGGGTTATCGGCTCCTGTGCCAGGTCTCGATGCAGAGCCGAGCCCGGTCAGCCGGCAGCGGGAGAAGTAGGATCTGAACGTATGTTCGGTCAGGCTAGGTAAGGTTCCTGGGCTGGTCATGGGAGATCATTTTGAGGGGCAGAATGGGGAGCAGAATGCCGCCAGGGAGGGCTTGCCTGAGCCCGCCGCAGCTTGCGTGAGCTCGTGTCTGACCTGGTCAGGCCGCATATGCCCAGTCCGTGGAACCGGCTAGTGATTCATGGCATGCAAGAGGTCCGGGGTTCGAATCCCCGTAGCTCCACAGGTAAGCATTCATCCCTGAAGGAGCGGGGCCGTGTCAAGGGGGGTTATGCGGGGGTCTGGCGGCTTGGCTGGGCGTGCGTGACTGGCGTCTCCTGTTTCCCGGTAGCTGCCATGTCCGTGGTGAGCGGCCGGGCAGGTCAAGGACCGGGCGGGGAGCCCGGCCGCGCGGCGGCGCCGGAGGCGTCCTTGAGGTGACCGGCCGGGAGCCCGATGATCTGGCGGCGGGAAACGGGAGCCGGGGCCGTGCGGGTTACTGGGTTGTGTCAGGGTCGTCCCATGTTCCGGTTATCCGGTGCGGGGCAGTGCCGCTGGCTGCATTCATCCCTTCGCCTGTCCCGGCCGTGGCCGGGGGGCATGGGGCGGGTCCGCGTCAGAGGGTCAGGCGGGGTCAATCACAGGAGCGCCCGCGCCGCCAGAGTACGGCGGCGGGGCAGAATGCTTGGCGACCTCGCGCCTGGCCGGGCGGGCCAGCGGCCCGGTCATGCTGCCCTGGCCGGCGCGGCCGCGGGCGGCCCGGCGGGCCGTGACAGGCAGCGGATCTGCCCGTCGCGCATCCCGTAGAAGACCAGGGTGAGCAGCCGGCGGGCGGCGGCGACCTTGGCGATGTTCTTCGCCTCTTTCCCGCGGCGGGCGATGATGGCGTCCTTGACCGAGCCGATCACCGAGTCGCGGGGGAGGCGCTGGATGGCCTCGATCAGCGCCCAGCGCAGCAGCCGCGATCCCTGCTTGGTGACATGCCCGCGGGCGATCTTGGTGTCGGACTCACGGTGCCGCGGGGTGAGCCCGGCCCACGAGCACAGCTGGGCCGCGTTCCGGAACCGGGTGACGTCGCCGATCTCCGCCACGATCACCGCGGCGAGCACCGGGCCGATGCCGGGCAGCTGCTGGATCACCTGGTAGCCGCGGTCACCGGCCAGCAGTGCCGCGATCACCTCGCTGAGCATGGTGATCTCGGTCGTGAGCTCCCCGGCCAGGTGCCGCAGCGAGGTGACCTTCCCGGCATAGGGCTGCGGCAGCCGCAGGCCGTCCAGCCACGCCGACCCGGCCTTGCCGAAAATGTCGGTGCAGGTCACCGTGACGCCGAGCTTGGCCAGCACGCCGTGCACCTGGTCCTTGCAGCTGGTCCGCAGATGCACCAGCTTGTGCCGGTAGCGTGTCAGCTCCCGCAGCTCCCGTACCTCGTGCGGGGCGATCCACGCCTCGGGCAGCCGCCCCATCCGCAGCAGGTCAGCCAGGTCCGCTGAGTCACGCTCGTCGTTCTTGACCCGGCGGTAGCTGAACGCCTTGACGCCCAGCGGGTGCGCCAGGTGCACCTCGGCGCCCGCTTCGGCGAGAGTGTCCGCCGCCCAGTACCACCCGTACGTTGCCTCCAGGACCACCTGCGGGGCCTTCCCGGCCCGGGCGATCTCCCGGCGCAGCTCCTGCGGGCTGTTGGTGATCTTCGCGGTGCCGAGGCGCCGACCGTCCTCGGTCATCCGCACCAGCACGCTGCGGCGGCGGTGCAGGTCCATGCCCACGACCTGCCGGCCGTCATACGATGTCTCCATTGGGGCCTCCCTTTGCCTGGTGGAGACGGACGCTTTGCACCTTCCAGCATCCGCCATGGAGCGGGAGGCTCCGCTCCTTCATCGCATCACCTCGTTCGCGCTCTGTGACGCGTGCCGATTGTCGTCAGGTAGTTGCTGCGACTGGCGGGTGCCATGGCGTGCCGGTCATGACGATGCGCAGGACGTCCATGACGTTGCAGCCGTGCTTGCGGGCGGTGTCGATGTAGCTGCGGATGTCCAGCCGGTCCTGGGTGGCGTCCTCGCTGGTGAGCCGGCCGGAGATTTTCTGCTGGGTCTTGACGGGGCGCACGGCGCGCTCGCTGATGTTGTTCGTCGGCCAGATCCTGGTGTCGGAGCAGAACCGGGTCACGTCAGGGCGCCGGTCACGGCAGAATTCCAGCAGGTCCCGGCCCGGGTGCTGGGCGGTGGAGTTCCTCGGCCCCGGGATGCGCGGCACGTCGGACAGGCCGGCCAGCACGGCGTGACGGAACTCGCGCAGCAGCGGGTCCCGGATGCCCGGCGGGATCTGCACCTGGCCGGCGTCGCGGGCGGCATGCCAGCTGCGGATCAGCCCGCGCAGCGCCCGCTGCGCCTGCACCGGCCAGATGGCGCCCGGGTAGCACTCGGCCGCGTCCTGGAAGTCCCTGATTAAGTGAGCCAGGCAGGCCTGGTTCCCGGCGATGTGCTCCCAGCCGGCGTGGAAGTAATTCGCGTACCGGTCGGACACCACCACGCCGCTGAACGCGGGCAGGATCCCGAAGTCGCGGAAGGACTCCAGGGTCCGCCGCCCGAGGAAGAACACCGAGTACAGCTCGGTGACGGCCGCCAGCACATATCTCTTCTGCCCGGCGGGGCCGCACCGCAGCGTGGTCTCGTCGAACCCGGCCACATACGCGGCGGTGATCAGCGCCCTGATCAGCCTCACCACATCCGCGATCACGGAGGCCGCCCTGGCCAGGCAAGAGTGCACGAAACCCGCCGAGACCCGCGCGCCGGTCACGTCCGCGATCAGCTGCGCCGACCGCTCGACGGGCACGTGCTGGAACACCACCAGGTACACCGCCAGCGCGCGCAGGTGCGGGCCGATGCTCACCGCTGAGTCCGGCACGCCTTCCGGGCGGGCCGCCACATGCACCGTCCCGCAGCGGCACCGGGCCTGATGCAGATCATGCTGGACGCGGCGGGCTGTCACCAGCGGCACCTCCAGCTGCTGCAAAGACCGGGCCACGCCCAGGTCAGCGCTCCGGCCAGGTCCGCCCCGCACCCGCACACGCCAGCAGGGCAGTGATCGATCACCTCATCAGGCTCGGCCCATGCCATCGACACGCCAGGCGCCCCGGCTGCTTCCCCCGCCCGCGCTTACTGGCGCTGCCCCGCCGGTCCCGCCTCGGCGGCGCCCTCCCCGGCAGGTCATCAGCCGATGGCGGCATCGAGGAGTTACCGCTGTTACGACCCAGCCGGCGCCTCAGGTCCGCGACCTCAGCCCGCAGCTCCTCAACCGCCCGGCCCAGCTCACCCAGCACCCGCCCCTGCTCCGCGATCACCTGATCCCGGGCAGCGCACCCCGCGCACCCGGCACCAGACGGCAGCAGATCGGTCACAAGCCACCATGATCAGGACATCCGGACCGTGATCAAGTCGACACGCCCGGCCGACACAGGAAAGATCGCCTGCCCCGGACATGCCCACGTCCATTACGCACAGCGCGCGACGTGAATTCTTACCTCCACAGGTCAAGACAATAATTCGAAATCTTACCCGAGAATTTCCGAGCTGTAACAGCAGCAAAGTACAGCAGCGCGGGCGGGTCAGCAGCCGCACGTCAGTTCGGATCCGGCTCCCGCGCGGGAGTGCCACGTCGGCTCGTACTGCTGGCACATGAGACTTATAAGCCGTCGGACCAGCCGAAACGCGATGACCCTCTTGAACGCGGCGTCAAGCGGTCCGCGTAATGGCTGCTACGGCGACGTGAGGCAGCTGGCCGATTTTGGGCGTGTGCTTGCCGGCTGTGCAGAAGGTCACGCCTGCGGCCTGCCAGCTCGCTGGCTGCGAGGCGCCAGTGTTCTGCGGACTGTGCACGGACTCCGGCCAATCCGCGCTCCGGCCAGGCGATGGTGCGGCCAGCAATAAGCGGGTGATGGAGTACGAACGACCCGCTGAGATGGCTTCGTGATCGTGTTCCATGGGCGCACTAGAAATGGCGTGGGCGGATTTTTCCGGCATTAGCGACCGAGGATCTCTAAGTGCACCGGGCATGCCGCGTTGTAGTGCTTCAAGGTCAGCTTTCCTTGGGAATACGCCCATGAGCATGTACAGGAATTAGGTACGTGGTCGGAAGTTATGACCTCGGCAGGCACGCCGCTACGCCGCTCGGCGCGACCCGGCTGGTACGGCAGCGGCTGTCCAACGAGGGCAAGAGCAGGCCCCTCGGTCCTGGCTTCCTGGACAGCTCCGTCAGCTAGCGCCAGCCACTCCCGTGGCCTGGCATCTGAAGAGGACCGGGCTGGTACGTGTCGCTTGAAGCGCACCCTGGCTCCGGGGATTTTGTC
This sequence comes from Streptosporangiaceae bacterium, assembly GCA_036510065.1. Taxonomy (GTDB): domain Bacteria; phylum Actinomycetota; class Actinomycetes; order Streptosporangiales; family Streptosporangiaceae; genus DASUBV01. Next base: position 10,727 of record DATCEO010000107.1, read on the forward strand.
ACTCGCCCGGCTGTCCATGTCATTCAGGATATCCGCTGAGCGGCAGGGGTGATTCCCGTGGCCCGTGGCCAGTGGTTCCTGATGCCTGGTAGTCCAGGTTCTCCGGCTTGAAGATCCGCAGCCTTCAGTGCCTGCGACTAATGATCATCGTCGTGAGCCGACGGCGAGGCCGAGTGTGCCGACCTGATCAGAAAGCATTATCTGAACTACCAGTCCGGGATATCGCCACGCCAGATCGCCCAGATCTGAGCTCACCGGTGAGTCGCGCCCGACGCGTCAGCTCACCAGCGGGGATGCCGTCCTCGGGGCACGTACCGCATGCAGTGCGCCCACATGGCCATCGACACCAGCCAGGGAACACGCTTCGAGCCGGGTGTCGAGCCGTGCCGGGTCGTACGATGCGGCATCTGATGCTCGAACTCGTTGTCGACCTCGATGGCGAAGGTCACCAGTGCATGTGAAATAAGGGCCGATAGCGGTAGTCGTCCACTTGCGGGTAGAGCCTCGGCCATGTCCGCCATCTTTCCATCAGGGGACGACGGCCAGTAGTACTTTGTTAGGTATGACAATGCTTCTTCCGCGGTTACGCGGTTCCTCCTCGTACTGTCGTGCCGGGATGACTCCTGAGGAGATTGCGGAGGTGCGGCCCCGGCTGGCGGAGTTCGCGGCCGGGATGCTGGGCGGG
>DATCEO010000108.1:0-2397 GCA_036510065.1 Streptosporangiaceae bacterium
CCGGACGGCCGCCGTCAATGACGAAAGCTACCGAATGCTCCTTGTACTCCGGCGTAAATGCGCGGCGTGTCGAACCCATTTCTCATTCTCCCGACGAATCGGGCAGCTAAGCCGGGTGTCCACCGAAGCGGGTACGGTCCAGACCGGCTCGGTGTCCGCCCGCAGGGTCACCGCATCAAGCCAGCTCTCAACGGTGCTGACGGTGAAATTGCTCACGGTCATGTGCAGTGCGCCGAGCTAATAGTTCTCGCTCCATTCCTCCTCGTCCGCGTCATACTCCCAGAAAGCTTCGACCTGACCGCCGAGCACTTCGATCGGAGCGAGACGATCACGATTTTCCGGAGGCTCATGCCAGTAGCAGTCCAGCTCCAAGTCGGAGAATCGGTCGGCCAGGCCGCTGCCGACCGGCCAGCCACGGCAAGCACTGCGAGCCGCCGGTTCGGGGCATACGCCCCGGCGGCCCGGCCGGCCACTGCCATCCGCCACGAGACGTGAGCGTTGACCTGGCCTGGCTCGCCGTCGCTCATGGCGATCCTCTGCTCCTGTACCTGGACTCTGGGCCCGACCCCCGAGCCGGAGCTGACTCCGCCGGCCAGGGCACCAGGTGAGCCGGACTTTAGCGAACATGCTGGCCAGGCTGGTAGCGGTTATCGGGCCGGATTCGAAGTAGGACAAAGTAGCACGCATTCCGCTGATACTCGCCACGCAGCGGGTGAGGCCACCTCGGGCTCAGCCCACCATGAAATCACTGAGGCCCGTCGTCGCCTCCGCGCGAAAACCCAGGCGCGTCACGAGCCGTGATCCCCTATCGTCTGGGTGTGGCGCGCGATGAACGCGGAGTAACCCCGCAAAGCGAGGACTTCTCCGCCTGGTACAACGAAGTCGTCTTCAAAGCCGAGCTAGTCGACCGCGGCCCGGTCCGGGGCACGATGGTGATCCGCCCCTACGGGTATCGGATCTGGGAGCTGCTGCAGGCCGACATCGACCGGCGGATCAAGGAGACCGGTCATGTCAACGCCTACTTCCCGCTGCTGATCCCGGAGAGCTACCTGCGGCGCGAGGCCGAGCACGTCGAGGGTTTCGCGCCGGAGCTCGCGGTTGTCACCCACGCCGGCGGCAAGGAACTCGAGGAGCCGCTGATCGTCCGGCCGACCTCGGAGACGGTCATCGGCGAGATGATGGCCAAGTGGATCAGCTCGCACCGGGATCTGCCGCTGCTGCTCAACCAGTGGGCGAACGTGGTCCGCTGGGAGATGCGGCCGCGGATGTTCCTGCGCACCACTGAGTTCCTGTGGCAGGAGGGTCACACCGCACACGTGGATGAGGCAGACGCGATGCGGGAGACCCTGCTCGCGCTCGACCTCTACGAGCAGGTGGCCAGGAACGTGGCGGCCATGCCGGTGGTCGCGGGCGAGAAGACGGCCGGCGAGCGGTTCCCCGGCGCCAGGCGGACCCACACGGTCGAGGGCATGATGGGCGACGGACGGGCCCTCCAGGCCGGCACGTCGCACTACATGGGCACGAACTTCGCCAAGGTCTTCAACATTCAGTACGCGGCGGAGAGCGGCGGGCTGGAACTGTGCCACACCACCTCGTGGGGCATGAGCGCGCGCATGATCGGCGGAGTGATCATGACGCACGGGGACGACAAGGGCTTGGTCCTGCCCCCGCTGCTTGCTCCCTACCAGGTGGTGATCGTTCCGATTGGCCGCGGCGAGCAGGCGGAGCAGGTGCTGCCGGCCGCCCGGGAACTGGCCAGCCGGCTGCGAAACGCCGGCATCCGCACGCACGTGGACGACCGGCCGCATGTCTCCCTCGGTTTCAAGTTTAACGACTGGGAGATGCGCGGCGTCCCGATCCGGCTGGAGCTCGGCCCGCGGGATCTGGCAGCGGGCACGGCGCTGATGGCCAGTCGGCTCGGCGACCAGAAGACGCCGGTCTCCCTGGATTCCGCTCCGGCCCGGCTGAACTTCGAGCTCACCGCCTTCCAGGATCTGCTCCTGCGGCGGGCCACCGAGTTCCGCGACGAACGCACCGTCACGGTGGACACCTGGGACGACTTCGCGTCGGCGGTCGCGACCGGCTGGGCCCGGGCGTTCCACTGCGGTCAGCCGGAGTGCGAGGACGACATCAAAGCCGCCACGGCCGCCACGCCGCGCGTCATTCCGGCGGACGGCGAGCCGGAGGAAGGGACCTGCATCCGGTGCGGTCAGCCGTCCGCCTACGGCAAGCGGCTCATCTTCGGCCGCGCGTACTAGTAGTACTTTGTTAGGTATGACAATGCTTCTTCCGCGGTTACGCGGTTCCTCCTCGTACTGTCGTGCCGGGATGACTCCTGAGGAGATTGCGGAGGTGCGGCCCCGGCTGGCGGAGTTCGCGGCCGGGATGCTGGGCGGG
>DATCEO010000109.1:0-3513 GCA_036510065.1 Streptosporangiaceae bacterium
TCTGGAGCTGCTCGCCCTCGTCGGGATCGTCGACCCGCCGCGCCCCGCCGCCAGGGCATCGGTCGCGCAGGCGAAGGCCGCCGGGATCGAGGTCCGCATGATCACCGGTGATCACGCGGTCACCGCGGCCGCGATCGCCCGCCAGCTCGGCATCGACGGCAAGGTCATCAGCGGGGCGGAGTTCGGCGCGATGAGCGACGACGAGGCAATGGAGGCGATCGCCGATGTCGGCGTGATCGCCCGCGTCACCCCCGAGCACAAGGTCCGCCTGGTGGACGTGCTCAAGCGCAACGGCCAGATCGTCGCCATGACCGGTGACGGCGTCAACGACGCGCCCGCGCTAAAGAGGGCCGACATCGGGATCGCGATGGGCAAGACCGGGACCGAGGTGGCCAGGCGAGCCGCGGTGATGATCCTGACCGACGACAACTTCTCCACGATCATCAAAGCGGTGGAACTCGGCCGCGGGCTATATGACAACCTCACCCGGTACATCCGGTTCGAGATGGGATGCATGTTCGGCTTCATCATCACCTTCCTCGGCGCCAGCATCTTCAACATCGCCCACGGCGAGCCCCTCCTTCCGCTGCAGGTCCTGTGGGTCGCCTTCACCACCGTGACGATCCAGTCCATCGGGCTCGGGTACAGCAGACCTGCCGAGGGCCTGATGGAGCGCCCGCCCCGGTCACCCAGCCAGCCGATCCTGAGCCCGGGCGTCCTCGGCTGGCTCGTCTCGGCCGGGCTGGTGATGGCCGTCGGCACGCTGAGCGTGATCAGCTGGGCGGAACAGGCGCACACGCTCACCATCGCGCGGACCATGGGCGTGGTCACGTTCTCGCTGCTCAACCTGTTCTTCTCGATCGAGGCGAAAGACGAACGGCAGTCGGCATTCTCCCTTGACACCTTCTCCGACCGGACGTTCATCATGACGACCGGGGCGTCCTTCTTCCTGCTCGTCATGTCCACCGTCCTGCGGCCGTTCCAGGCAATCCTGAAGACAACCGCGCTTGACGTCAGGCAGTGGCTCATCTGCACGGCCGTGGCATTGTCGATCATCGTGGCCGCCGAGATCCGGAAGGCGGTGCGGCGGGCGGACCGCCGCTAAAGTCACTACAGCCGACCAATCGGTGCCCCGGCCAGCAGCAGCCGGAGGCGACGCCGACGAACTGCTGCAGCTCCGAGCTCAGTGAAAGCCGACCTGACATCGCCCGCGCTCAGGCTACGCAGCGGCTCCACCCATGCCGAATACGCAGGCACGGCGCGCTAGTGAATGGCCACGAGCGGGGACGGCGGTCATCATCGGCATCGGTGAACGCGCGGCCGGGCAGCGGTGATGACCAGCCCGTGCGCCATGTCATCGTCAGCGTTGGCGTACAGGGCGCCCATGACGGTGCCCGGGTAGGTTCCGATAGCGGTACCCATCATCCCGCCGCCGAAGTAGCCGGCCATCATGGAGCGGTGACCGGCGTCAGCCGGCTAGGCGGCCCGGTTGCGGGCGAGGCGTTCAGCGCGCGTCTTGATGCCGAGCAGCATCTTTCGCTCCATGACCAGGCTGCCCGGCTCCATGAACAGCAGGTAGAACGGCCGGGCGGCCGGCGGCAAGCCCGCCGTGACGATCCGGTTCCGGCTGATCAGCCTGGTCGAGCCCGTCTCGGGCAGCAGTGCGAAGATCCACACCCAGTTCCCGTCGGCGATCCGGATCGCGAGGACCCGCTCCGGGTCGAGCACCTCCACCCGCATGACCGGCTGGCCGGGCCCCATCGGCAGTTCGTCGCCGGCCTTGAGGTCCTGGAACTCAGGAAGGATCTCGTCGGTACTGTGCATGTTCAGGCCGAAGATGTTCTCGATCCAGTCGTAGGTGTAGGCGCCGCCGCGGCCGCTGCCCATCTGCACGAGCCACGGCCAGATGGCGTCCGGGGGGGCGTCGATCGTGATGGCGCGGGTGGTCACCAGGCCGGCGTCGGGCAGTAGCTCGTCACCGGGCAGCTTCATGGTCACCTCGTCGGCGCGGGCGCCCCAGGTGAGGCACCGGCGGCGGAGGAAGAGCGGGTAGGCGAGCGGGGCGAGCCCGGCCGCCAGGCCGGCGCCGATCGCTAGCGGGCGCTTGGTGAGTTTCATGTCAGCCTCCTATGAGCGGCGCGGCGATAGTGCTCGCGCTGTTGGCCGGGATCGCGAAGCCGACCCCGGTGCTGCCGGACTGCCGGCCGATGTAGCCGTCGGCGGTGCTGGCGATCGCCGTGGTGATGCCCGCCAGCTGCCCGGCGTCGCTGACCAGCGTGCCGCCGGAGCGGTCCGTTGTGACTGCGCCGCGGGCGGCGAGCCCGCCATCTCAGTACCGCATCCAGCCAGTCCGATCAGGCCCGCCACAGCCACGAGCTCTGCGGCGTAACGCCTGAATGCTGACATGGCGCTCACCCTGACCAGTAGGGCGGTTTCGGTAGTCAGGATGCGGCGAAGGGTCAGTGCCATGCTCGTGCCTCCACAGCACGCTCAGCGGTCGCTGCGGGGCGCCTGGGCCAGGCATCTGGCCTGGCTCAGGCGGCCGGGGCAGCCGGGGCTGCTGAGGCGGCCACGGCCCGGACAGCCAGCGTGGCCGGTACCAGTTGCGCTCACCGAGCAAGGTCATGACCGACGGCAGGAGCACGCCCGGACGATGGTCGCGTCCAGCAGCACCGACACCGCCAGGCCGACGCTGAGCTCTGAGCGGCGTGATGACCCGGAGCGCCTCCCCTGAGACCTCAAACGAGCCGGGCAGGGTGCCGGCGATCTCCCCGTCGAGAGTTACCTCCAGCGGGGCATCGGCGCGCACCTGCACGCTGGCAGCATGCCGGACGGTGATGCCCGGTACCGGCCGGGTGCTGCGCAGCAGGAACGGCACGGCGGCCAGCAGCATGCGCGAGGGCGGGGCGTCGTCTACCGTGAGGATGTCAAGGAGGCGGTCATCTGGGTCTGAGGCTGGGACGTTGAGCCTGAGCGGGCCGCCGAACGCGGGCGCGTTGATCACCGACAGCTGGGTGAGCGTGCGGCTCTCGCTCTCGCCCGGGTAGCGCAGCTCGCACGTGAACGGCCGCCGCTCGCGCAGCGCCGCGAAGAAATTGTCAGGCCCGCAGGGCCGGAACGCAAGCCGGCGCCGCAGGCCTGACTGGCTGACCATGGCATCCACGCCGTCAGGATCGATGCCAGCCCCGGCCTGCACTAGAGACGTTCGTCCCGCTCCCCGGCCTACGGCCCCGGCTATCCGGCTGCTGATGGACCTGATCCGGCCGACCAGCGGCACCATCCGGGTGCTCGGCTACGACCTGCGGCGAAACCCGGTACCGGCACGGCGGCGGTACCTGGCAGCCAGCGGCCGTCCTTGTGCAGGACGCGGTCCAGGCGTATCGCGGCGTACCCGAGGGTGGAGAGCGCGAAGACGACCAGCAGGTCGAGGCCGGTCAGCGGCCTGGTCTTCAGCAGGTCGTTGAGGAACGGCAGGTAGATCCCGGCGAACTGGAGCCCCAGCGCCCCCGCCAC
>DATCEO010000110.1:0-2520 GCA_036510065.1 Streptosporangiaceae bacterium
ACACGCCAAAAGGCGGTCAGGCATGCAAGGAGTCACCCGGCGCCACCAGGCACCAACCCTGGCCGGTCCCAGCCGAAATGCCCGGTACCGACATGCCAAGACTCACAGGCATGCAAGAGGTCCGGGTTCGAATCCCCGTAGCTCCACTGGTTTTCCGGGCCTCTGTTCGATTGTCAGTGACTAATCAAGTGACTACGCAGCCAGACTAATGGCTGCTGGTTCCGGTGTCCCCGAAGACGTCATCCATGACACTCGCCCCGCCACGGATCGCGGGGACGATGACGTGCCGGTAGACGGTCTCGGTGACGTGCGTGGACTTGTGGCCCATCGTGTCGTGATCCCAGCGCAGCGCGCGCAGCGCGCCGCGGCGCAGGCCGAGGGTGATCGCGACCACGAACAGCGCGGCGAGCCGGCCGTATTCCTCGGCGAGCTGGTCGAGGCCGAGCTGGGTTGGGCAGACCCGGCAGGTTGCGTCGGTCAGGTCGTCGCTGACGTGGGTGACCTTTGCGTCTTTGCGTGGCCTGTTGCCGCAGGCTAGGTTGGCCGATCGTGACGACCGCCACGTATCCGGTCGGCTGATCAGATTGCCATCGTGAACTGGTCGAATGCCCGGCGGATCCGGGGCGGTCGGGGATGTCGGTGGCGAGTTCATAGTGGCCGCGGCGCAGATTCTGGATGAAAGCGTGCCCGGCGGAGATGATCCGCGCGGACCGGTGGCGTTTGAGTCCGCGCATCGGCCGGAGCCGGGCCTTCAGCCGCCCGTGATCTGTTTCGACCGGGCTGTTGGCGTACCGCTCGACGGTGTGCAGCGCTGAGGGAATCAGCTCCTCCAGGATCCGCGGGTAGGCGGGGGCGCGGTCGGTGGTGACCTCGGCCGGTATCGTCCCGGCACACAGCGCGCGGGTGAAGAACCGCCGGGCGGCGGCCAGGTCACGCCGGGCGGATAGCAGCCCGTCGATGACCTGACCGTGCTGGTCAACGGCCCGGTACAGATAGTCCACTGCCCGGCGACCTTGACGTATGTCTCATCGGCAAACCACCGGTCACCGGGAGCATGACGGCACAGCCGGGCAGCCTCGATGAACTCGGGAGTGAACCGCTGGACCCACCGGTAGATGGTGACGTGGTCGACGGTGATGCCGCGTTCGGCTAGCAGTTTCTCGACGTCCCGGTAGGACAGCCCGTACTAGAGATACCAGCGGAACGCCACAGCGATTACCTCCCGTGGGGACCGGAAGCCAGCGAACACCGAAGACGAGCCCGAGGACATCACCCACCAGTCTCCCCACACCGCGATCGGCCAACGCAACACTGCCCAGCCGGCAGCCAGGTGATGCCGGCGCGGATGCTCGTCGCCTTGCACGCTGGTCTGCTGCCTACCTCGGCGGCACTCGCCGTGCTGCACATGATCTCGGCGCAGCCAGGCCGGGCGGCCGAGGTGACGGTGCTGCTCATCGCCAATCTCGCGGGACGCTGTGATCCGGTTCGCCTTCTACTGACGCCGGGTGTTCCGCCGCAAGGCCGCCGCGCTTCTCTCGCCTGGCTGTTCAGGCTGGGTGCGGTCAATTCTTGGCGCTGCCCCTTCAGCGCGCGGCTCGCGATGCTGGCCAGCCGGGCTGTCGCCGCATTTGCCGGTGACGTGGGCGGCCTGTTCCCGCTCATGGGCCCCTCTGAGGCTGCTCGGAGAACCTTCACAACACCGCCGGGCAGCCTGCTGTTATGCATCCGGCGACACCGACGCCGGACCTATCGACGGAGGCAGAGATGAACTGGGTCTGGCTGAGTATGCCGCTGGCCGCCCTGACGTTGGCGGCCGTCGCGGGCATCCCCTCGTGGATGGTGATCGAGCATCCGGACACCGGACCGGATGCCGCGGCCGCGAAGCGGGCGGCTGGCACGGTGCCAGCCGCAGGGGCCTGCAGCATTCTCGCGTATGAGCGGGACGACGATGTGCTCGCCGATACCGCGGCCTGAGGGTCTTCTCGGCGGCGGCACAGCCAGGGCGCCTTACCTCCGCGGCCGACAGGATTGCCTCGTCACCTGGCTTGGCCCGGCCGCCGGGAAGCCGGTGGCCGGCACCCGGTACTCCCGATGGCAACCGCTGGCCGCCGACCCGGGCCGGGTGCCTGGTGAGCATCGTCAGCTCGATCGTGGTCGAGGTGCTGAAGCTGCACGGTGTTGCCGCGTACGCGGTCATCCGCCGCCTGGGGTTTTCCGAGACGGCCCTGCTGGCGGGATGGCAGCCGCGGCCGCCGTCCGGCTCGTCCGGCGCGACGCCTGAACACGTCACAGAGCCGCTGAGCAGGCCGATCACCCGCGTCGTCACCAGCAGCTGAACCTCTTAACCCCGAATGCCAGCAGTGTTCATGAACCGGAGACAGACCATGACCAGTACCGAGATCACGACACCGTCCCGCCCGCTGACAGACGACACCCAGCCCCGCCGGCGGGCGGTCCCCGCCATCGCTATCGCGGTCGCGGTGGCCACGGTCCCCGCCGTCCTTGGAGATACCATCGTCT
>DATCEO010000111.1:0-38149 GCA_036510065.1 Streptosporangiaceae bacterium
CCGTGTACGACCCGGCCGACCCGTTCGGCAAGATGTTCTTCAACATCCTCGCCTCGTTCGCCGAGTTCGAGGTGGACATCATCCGGCTCCGCACGATCGAGGGCATGGCCAGGGCCCGCCAGCGCGGAAAGCTCAAGGGCAAGCAGCCCAAGCTCAACGGCCAGCAGCGGGCACACCTGCTCCAGCTCGACCGGGAAGGCAAGAAGACTCCGACCGAGCTAGCGGAGCTGTTCGGGGTGTCGCGGGCCACCATCTACCGGGAACTGAAGAAGGCACAGGAGGCTGCCGCATGACACCCCCTGTGTCAACCTCACGCCGCTTTGGGCTCGATGAGCGCGGCCGCGGCTGTGTGCTGGGCGGGGTCGTAGGGGACGCCGTCGAGCCAGCAGCGCCATATGACGCGGATCCAGGCGCGGGCGAGGATACGCACGGCGTGCGGGTGGTCCTTGCCGCTGGCCCGGGCGTCGTTGTAGATCTTCGCGGCCCACAGGCTGGCGTGTCGGCTGTTGTCGGCGAAGGTGGTGATCGCGACGCGGAACCGCTTGTTGCAGGCCCAGCGGAAATGCACGGCCCGGTGCTTGCCGGATTCCTTGGTGACGGGCGTGCAGCCGGCGAGGGCAGCGACGGGGTCGGGGCGCTCATAGGCTTGGCGGCAGTCGCCCCACTCGGCGAGTACCTGGGCGGCGTTGACCTGACCCGACCTTGGCAGCGACGTGAAGATCGCGCCGTCCGGGTGCTCCCCGAGGTGGGCGGCGGCGGCGCGGTCAAGGTTCTTCACCGACGCGTTCAGGGCCGTGAGCACGCCGACGGCTGCGAGCACGGCATCGCGGAGCGCCTCAGCGAGTGCCTCGCCGGCAGCGCCGGCCGGGGCGTGGTGCAGGCGTGCCAGGAGCTGCGCGGCGATGCGGCGACCGGAGTACCCGTGCTTGGCGCAGAACGCGGCCATGCGCTTCTCGCCGAGGTGCGCGGCAGCGGCCGGGGTCGGGTAGCGGGTGAGGAAGTCCAGGCTGATCGGGGACTCGACGTCAGCGAAGATGGCCCTGGCGCCGGGCCAGTGCGCGTCCAGCAGCGCCGAGAGCTGGCTGGTGGCCGCGACCCGCATCTCGACCAGGTCACCGCGGGCGCGCACCACGGTCCGCAGCGCCCTGGTCTCATCGGAGTACGGGACGCCGACCTTCAGCTTGTGCTGGCGCAGCCGCAGGTACTCGGCGATCACCGCGGCGTCCCCTGCGTCGGACTTAGCGCCCGAGAGCACCTCACCGTCGCGCCAGGCCTTGATGGCGTTCGGCTTGACCGGCACTACCGGGTGCCCGGCCTCCAGCAGCAGGTCCGCCAGGCGGCCGTTCGGCCGCTCGATGGCGACCGGCATATCGCCGGGCTTCCCGTACGTGGCCAGGCGCCGGGCCAGCGCGGCGATCCCGTCCGGGGAATGCTCGATCGTGAACCGGGCCACGATCTTGCCCGCAGCATCCATCACGCACACGGCGTGAGTCTCGGCGGCCCAGTCGATCCCGGTAAAGAACAGCGCTTCAGGCAGCGCAAGCGACAACTCGACTCCTCAAAATGGCAGCGACGGCCCGGCGGCGGCGAGGCTGGCTCCCGGGTGGTCACTAACTGGCGCTCTGCGGCGCATCCCACTGTTGCCGGTCTGCAGCCCCGGGAAAGCCGGGGGCGGCGGTGTCATGCAGGCCCTTCGCGGGCGACCGCACCAGGCCGTCACCCCGGCTCCCGCCGGGTCCCAACAACGAGCACCCTAGCGATGCCCGCAAGAAAGAGGGTGCCCTAGTGACCGCGCAGCCAGCCGGCCCCGCGCCCGTCCCGGACACCGGCTCGTATGAGGTGATCCACCTGGGCGGGCAGGCCGCCGTAGTGGTGCCGGTGGCCGACTTCCTGCGGCTGCGGGCACTGGAGCGGCTCGCGTCCGCGCAGGAACTGGAAGACGCCGAGGACGCCGCGGCGCTGCAGGAGTGGAGGACGCGGGAGGCAGCCGGCCAGACCTCCTACGTGCCCGCCGATGAGGTACGGCAGCGGCTGGGCCTGACCAGGTGAGCCTTCGGGTCATCTACGAGGAGAAGGCGATCAACCAGGCGGCCGGGTTCCTCGCTGATGATCCCGCCGGCCTCGGCGCGGTGCTGGACGCCGTTGACCGGCTGGCCGATGATCCTCGCCCGGCCGGGTCGTTCCCGTACGGGTCGCCGGGCCTGCGGCGGCTGCGGGTCGGCCGGTACCGGGTGCTGTACGAGATCAGCGGCGACGTGGGTGTCGATCGGGCACATCGCCCGAGGGACAGCCAGCGGCTGATCTCCCGCCGACACCGGGCCCCGCGATAAACGCAGGGCAGGGATATCCGACCAAATTTCCCCAGGACTACCGGGACCCCTTATGACCCTCCACCGAAGCTATCTGGCCGAACTGCGTGGCAACGCTGAGGAGACTGCCGCTCTCGCTTCAAGGGCGCTGGCCGAAAGCCGCGAGGGTGAGTGGATGCTCAGCACTAACGCTCAGGGGCTTCTCATCGCAGCCGAGTGGATCCGGGGCCGACTCGCCGCAGCCGAGCGCGCGTTCACGCCCCGCATCGCCAGATGGCGCGAGGCCGGGCAACTCACGATGATGGCCTGGGACTGCTATGAACTGGGCCAGGTGCAGCGCGCCCAGGGGCGCCTGGACGCGGCCGTCCGCACCTGCCAGCAAGCGCTCGAATCACCGCGCCGCCGAGCCTGCCCCCCTGCACCGGCGGCCGGCCCGGCGTATGTGGTCCTGGGTGAGGTGGCCTACCAGCGGAACGAGCTCGACACCGCGCTCCAGCAGGTCACCGAGGGCATCGCGCTTTGCCGCCAGTTCGTCTATACCCCGCCGCTGGCGACCGGCCTGGTCACGCTGGCATGGATCAGGCAGGCCCGCGGTGATCACGCCGGGGCACGTACGGCGATAAACGACGCAGGGCGGATTGCGCAGGGCCCGGTGGCCCTCCTCAATCCTGTCCCGGCGCAGCGGGCGCGGCTGCTGCTGGCTCAGGGCGACCTCGCCGGAGCCGCCGGCTGGATGGATGAGCAAGGCCTCACTCCCGACGACGAGCCAAGTTACCCGTGCGAGCCGGAGCATCTGGTGCTCGCCCGAGTCCTGCTCGCCCAGGGGCGGCCCGGCCAGGCCCTGGGGTTGCTGGACCGGCTGTACGCGGCGGCGGTTGCCCAGAGCCGGGCCGGCAGCATCATCGAGGCTGGCGCGCTGCGGGCGCTGGCGCTAGCAGCCGACGGCCAGGCAACGGCCGCGCTGGCCGCCCTGGCTCATGCGCTTACCCTGGCCTGTCCCCAGGGCTATGTCCGGGTCTTCGCCGATGAGGGTCCGCCGATGGCCACGCTGCTGGGCCAGCTGATCGCAGCCCAGCGATCCGGCCAGGCCGCCGCGGAGGTCCCGCTCGGCTGCCTGGCCCGGCTTAAGCGCGCGCTAGACGCCGGCCATGCCATGCCGGCTCCGGTGCGCGGGACCGCGGAGGTGCCGGGTCTGGTCGACCCGCTGACCAGCCGCGAGCTTGAGGTGCTCGGAATGCTGGCGGCGGGCAGGTCGAACCAGGCCATCGCCGGGGAGCTCGTGGTCACGCTGGACACGGTGAAGAAGCATGTCAGCCATCTCCTGGACAAGCTCGGCGCGACCAACCGCACTCAGGCCGTCGCCAGGGCACGAGAGCTGGGCCTGATCCCCTGATCCCCTGAGCGCCGCGGCCGCCCGCTGGTGGGCTGGAGCGTGGCCATGGTCACTGGCGACCTGGCGCCCCGGCGACCCGGCAGTTCAGTCTGGGCCGCTGTCTTTCTGCGCGCCACCGGATCTTCTCCGGGCCAGCGCCGTGGCCGCGGTCGGGCTGATCGGCAGGGACGGGAGCAGGACTGCCTGGTAGGAGTGGTAGAGGTCCGGCTTACCCGACCAGGTGGACGCGGCCGGGGTCATATCCGGGGCCAGCTCCTGCCACCAGCCGCCGTCCTTCCGGTCCAGGAAGTAACGGTCGATCTCCTCCCACCACAGAGCCGCCGCCGCAGCGAACCGCTCCTCCTTGGTGCGCCGGTGCAGCGCGTCAGCGGCCAGCACGGCCTCGCACGCCACCCAGTGCAATCGAGAGGTGATAACCGGCTGGCCATCCGGGCCGACGGTATAGATCAGTCCCGGATGGCCGTCCCGGTTCGATGCGTCGGCGACGGCCATGTCGAAGAGGCCGGTGGCCGCTTCGAGCAGCCAGGCGGGGGGTGATGCCTGGGCCGCCTCCAGGGTCAGCAGCAGCCGGGCCCATTCGAAGGAGTGGCCGGGGGTGGTGCCGTACGGCCGGAACTGGTCGCCCGGGCGGTCGAGGTTATAGTCCGGCCGGGGCTGCCAGTTCTGGTCGTAGTGCTCGGGTACCCGCCACGAGTGGGCGCGGGCGTGCCCGTTGATCAGGCGGGCGGCAATGGACATCGCCCGGGCATGCCACAGCGGGTCGCCGGTGACGTCGCCCGCGGCGAGGTAGGCCTCCACTGAGTGCATGTTGCTGTTGGCGCCCCGGTACGGCTCGGACTCGGTGAAGTCAGCGTTCCAGCTCTCCAGCGCGCAGCCCTCGGCGTCGGACCAGAAGTGCCGCTCGATGGTGACGATGGCGGCCGCCAGGGCGGCGTCAGCCCCGGGAATACCGGCGGCCGCCGCACTGGCCGCCGCCAGCAGGGCGTGGGCGTGGGCGTAGTTCGCCTTGGTGACATCGATGACCGTCCCGGATCGGTCGATGCTCGAGAACCAGCCGCCGTTCTCGCCGTCCGCATACCGGCTGGCGAGGGCCTGGAGTCCGGATGCCGCCAGCGAATCCGCGCCGGCGACCCCGTCCAGGTGGGCCAGCGCGAACACGTAGGTCATGCGCAAGTTGACGTACAGCGGGCGGGGCTGCGCCGGGTCGATCTTACCGTCGGCGCCAAGCCAGCCGAAGCCGCCGTCCGGCAGCGCGGCGGCGCGCCCGAATTCGATCAGCCGGCTTGCCTCGGCTCGGCGCCATGGCCCTGTTCCGGGCTCGCTCACGGTCTTCCCTCCGGCCGGCCACCGCCGGCCTGCTCAGCCTGCTGGCAATCTCGCGGAATCATACCGCCTCGATCCTGCGGCAGCCATGTCACCGATGTCAATACACCTGCTGGTGACTCTTCTCGCAGGCCTTAATGGCACCCATGAGGAGCTAGCATGGCTCCTGATTCCAGCCTTGACATCGGTGACATACGAAGGCACGCTCTTAGTATGCGCCGCCTCGACCGTAAGCTGAGCAACATTGCTGCGGGCCGGTACACGCCCGACGACTTCGTGATCGCGGACGCCAAAGACGCTGACATGGCGTTCGGCGTCACTTCAGCGGGACCGGTGACCGGCGTGCCGGCCCGAGCCGACCGATTCCGTAATCGTCGCGAATACCTGGGCTCCATGCGTGCCCTGGTTGCCCACGACGAACTCGACATCCTCCTGGCCTCGGCTTCCAACGGAGAGCGCCTAGCCGGGGAAAGCCCGCTCGGGGAGGTAACGCTGGCCATCCGGGCGAACGACACCACGGATATCTGGAACAGCCGTGGCGGCCGCTATCCCACTCTGCCCTCGCGCCCATTCCGCACGGCTGACCTCACGTCCATCCGCCCGTTCTGCGACCTCGTGCTGTATTCCATGACTTTCAACAATGACGTAGATTATGACCTGGCCACGCTCGAGGCGTATAAGGCGTTCCGCCAGGAGGCCGCCGCACTCGGCGTCCGGCATTTCCTCGAGGTCTTCAATCCCAACATGCCGGCCGATCTGGCACGCGAGCAGGTCGGGGCCTTCGTCAACGACTCGATCATCCGTGCCCTGGCGGGAATCACCCAGGAGCAGCGGCCGCTATTCCTGAAGGTCGCGTACAACGGCCCGGACGCGCTCACCGAACTGGCCGAGTACGATCCGACAGTCGTGGTCGGCATTCTCGGCGGGTCAGCGGGCACCACACGGGACACCTTCGAGCTTCTGCATCAGGCCGAGAGATATGGCGCCCGGGTCGCACTCTTCGGGCGAAAAATCCAGCGTGCGGAGTCGCAGCTGGACCTGGTCACGCTGATGCGGCCAGTCCTGCGGGGCGAGCTGAGTCCCGCGGACGCCGTCCGCGCCTACCACGATGCCCTGGAGAAGGCCGAGATCCCTCCCGAACGCGAGCTCGAGGCCGACCTCGAGGTGACGGACCCCGTGCTGCGCTCCGCATGAGCGACTTCTCACGCCCGCGAGCAGGGATCCTCTGCGCAGGAACGATCCTTGTCGATGTCGGGAAGGTGATCGACGCCTATCCGGCTCTCGATCATCTGGCCATGATCGAGCAGGTGTCCCTCGGCACCGGCGGACCAGCGCTCAACATGGCCGTGGACCTCAGCATGCTCGGGGCGGCCTTCCCCATCGGAGCGCTCGGTGCCGTCGGTGACGACGAGCATGCCGCCTTCATCCTGGCCGAGTGCGCGCGGCTGGGCATTGACACCGCCGGAGTCCGGAAGCTGACCGGCGCGGTCACGTCATTCACCGATGTGATGGTCGAGCGAGACGGCGGCCGGCGGACCATGTTCCACCACCTCGGGGCTAACGCGCTGTTCGACGCCTCGACCGCCGACCTGCAGACCTCGGGCGCGCGGATCTTGCACGCGGGCGCTCCGGGCATTCACCCGCTCATGGACCGCCAGCGGACCGGCGGGGGCAACGGCTGGTCGGCCCTGCTGCAGCGGGCGCAAGCCGCAGGCCTGCACACCAACATGGAACTGGTCAGCCTGCAGCCGTGCCGTACCGCCGAGGCTGCCCTGCCCTGCCTGCCGCACCTCGACAGCATCGTGATCAACGAGCTTGAGGCCGGCGCGCTGACGGGCGTCGACGCATCGGTTCCCATGGCCGACGGGCCGGTGAACTGGCCGGCCCTGGAGACGATGGCGCTCGGCCTGGTCGAGCGCGGTGTGTCGGTGCTCGCGGTGGTGCACTTCCCGGCCGGCTGCGTCGCCGCCGCCCCCGGCGGCCGGACCTGGCGACAGGGCTCCGTCCGGCTGCCACGCGAGCAGGTACGCAGCACCACAGGCGCAGGCGACGCGTTCGCCGCCGGCGTCATCCTGGGCCTGCACGAGGGCTGGCCGGTCGAACGGTGCCTGCGGCTAGGGGTGGCATCCGCCGCGGCCTGCGTGCGCAGCCCGAACACCTCCGATGGCATCAAGCCAGCGGACGCATGCCTCGCCGAGGCCGATCGGGCCGGCTACCGCCCGACTCCCCCGGTTGATCATGTGGCTTGACGTGATTCATCAGGCGCCAGAGGGCTAGGCGTTGTCGGCGAGGCTGTTGCGGGCGCCGCTGATCGTGAAGGCAGCGAGGCCCACGGCGAAGACGACACAGGCGCAGAGCCACGCGCCACGGTCTGCTGGCGGGCGGGCGGGCCAGGTCCACGGGCTCCGCCAGGCCTCGAGCAGCGCGTACTGGGCGAACGCCATGTACGCCAGCGGGAGGATCCACGCCAGGAGCCCGCCCGTCACCAGGGAGCACAGCAATCCGATGCCGGTCATGCCGATGACGTTCCGGGCCAGCACCATGATGCCCTCGTTCAGGCCCGCGCCGGTCACGCCGAGCTGGAGCGCCCCGATCGCCAGCCCGGTTAGCGCCAGGGCGGTGCCCAGCCGCAGCCAGGGCAGCCACCGGCCGGTGGCTCGCTCAGCCTCGCCGAACGGGCTGTGGCTGGTCACGACGATGGCCGCGGCAGCGCCCGCCTCGATGATCAGCGGGATGCGCTGGGCGTACGGGCCGCTGCTGAAGGTCCAGTGCCACTGCAGCGCCGCGCGCAGCACGGCCCCGCACCCGACGAGCGCCACCGCAGCCGCCGGGACGCGCCGGCTGAGCAGGTGCAGCCAGACCAGGCGCACGCCCGCCGGGACAGGCCAGGCTGCAAGGACTGGTGCGGCTGGCGGATCCTGCCAGCCGGCGGCGGTCATGGCAGCTGCGCCAGGGTGACCTGGCCGGCCCGCAGCGCGGGCAGGTGCGCCGCGAGCCAGGCGTGCCTGGCGGCGGACGGCAGCGCGGCGAACCGGTTCGCGGCGGCGGCGATCTGCGC
Organism: Streptosporangiaceae bacterium; assembly: GCA_036510065.1. GTDB lineage: Bacteria > Actinomycetota > Actinomycetes > Streptosporangiales > Streptosporangiaceae > DASUBV01. The sequence continues at coordinate 8,084 of DATCEO010000111.1, forward strand.
GGGCGACGGCTCCCCCGGCGGCCCGCCGCCGGCCACCTGGTGGGACTGCGGGACCTGTGAGCCCACCGCGGTCAGCAGCGCGGTCACCACCGCCTGCTGTGCCGGGCTGGCGGGGCCCGGGGAACCAGCGTGCGCCGGCCCCGCGACGAGCGCGTCCAGGAATGCCTGCTGGAAGAGCGCGCGCCAGGTTGACGAGCTCGCGCTCGCCGTAGTTCCCTGGAACGCGCCGATCAGGCTGCCCGCCCGCTCCCCGTTGAACTCGTACACCGGCGGGATCCCGGTGATGACACCGCCCAGGAGGGCACCCTTTCCCCGGGCCGCCGCCTCCTCGGCGCTGAGCGGGGCGCCCGGCAGGCCCGCCACCTCGGCGGCCACCGGGTCAAGTGCCGCCGCCACGTCGTCGCGGAAGAAGCTGAACGCCGGGTGCACGCACACCTGGAAGGAGGTCCCGGTGCAGTCCGGCGGGTAGGCGAGCGGCCGGTCGCTGGCCGCGTTGTGCAGCGCCGGGATCTCCCAGCCGGACACGACTGGCTTCGGCGTGCCGACAGGCGCCGGGAACTCCCAGCCGGACACGACTGGCCTCGCCGTGCCAGCCAGCCCGGCCGCCGTCCCGGCTGCCGCCAGGCCCGCCGCCACGACGGTGATCGCCACGGCAGGCAGCCAGGGCCCGGTGGCGCCGGCGGGCAGGCGCCAGGTTCCCGGCCAGCGCAGCGTTCCCGGCCAGCGCAGCGCCGGCGACAGGGCGAGGATGCCGAGTACCGCCGCGGTGATCCCGCCCATGAACATGACCTGGGCGATGGCGACGTCGGGGGCGACTGGGTAGAACAGGCCGGTGTCGTCCGGGAGCGCCCCGGCGGACGGCGACAGCAGCGCGTACGCGCTTGACGGGCCCAGTGCCTCGCGGAACCCGACCAGGTCCAGGACGACGACGCCGACCGCGACCAGCGGGGCGGTGAACCGGCCGGGGACCAGCGCGCCGGCGGTGAAGCCGATCGCGCAGATCGTGATCAGCGCGACGGCGCCGACCGCTACCGGCCACAGCGGCGGGCCGCCCCAGGTCACCTGGCGCGCGGTCTGGATGTACAGCACGGCGACCGCGGCCAGGAACCCGAGCAGCACCCAGAACAGCGTGCCCGCGAGCGCGGCCGCCTGCCGCGCCCAGGCCGGACGGGCGGTCGCCGCGAGCAGGTCCCTGGTCTGCCGCCGGCCGTCGCGGGAACCCGCCCAGGCGGCCAGGCCGCCGGCGAAAGCCCCGAAATCAAAGAGCATGTGGTTGAGGATGACCGAGGCGCGGACGTCCCAGACCGGGGGGTACCCGCTGGCCGTCCGGTAAGGATCGTAGACGAACAGGACGGCCAGCAGCGGCAGCGCCCAGACCATCGCATTGCGCCGTATTTCCAGCCTGAGCAGGCGGCCTGCGGACGCCGGCGCCAGGGCGCGGGCGGCCAGGGCGGTCATGACCGGGCCGCCGCGAGAGCCGTGGTGTAACCGCGTTCCAGCGGGGAGTCACCAACGCCTGTCCGCTCCCCGAGGGCGGTCAGTTCCCCGGGTGTGCCGCGGAACACGACCGACCCGGCGTCCATCAGCGCCACCTCCGTGCAGGCGGCGCCGACGTCCTCCACGAGGTGAGTGGACACGACGACGGTCGAGCCCTGGCCGAGGTCACGTAGCAGCGCGCGGAACGCCACGCGCTGCTCGGGGTCGAGGCCGGCGGTGGGCTCGTCGAGCAGCAGCAGTTCCGGGTCGTTCACGACCGCCTGCGCGATCCCGACCCGGCGCAGCATGCCCCCGGACAGCGTGCGGAGCTTCGTCTGAGCCCTGGGGCCGAGGTCGACTCGTTCCACCGCGCTGGCCACGGCCTTCGGGATCCGGCCGGGCGGCATCTCCTTCAGCAGCGCGAAGTACTCGATGAACTCGACCACGGTGAACGACGGGTAGTAGCCCAGGTTCTGCGGCAGGTAGCCCAGACGGCGCCTTATGTCCCGGCGGGCGGCCGGCTTCGCGGGGTCGTCGCCCAGCAGCCGGAGCGTGCCCGATGACGGCGGGAGCACGGTGGCGAGCATGCGGAGCAAGGAGGTCTTGCCCGCCCCGTTCGGGCCGAGCAGGCCGAATACACCGGTGCCCGCTTCGAGGCTTATATGGCGGACGGCGGTGTTGCGGCCGAACGTTCTGGTCAGGTCGGTCAGCTCAATGTTCATCGCGGGCCTCTTTGTGGTCGGGTCGCATAGAGGACGATCACGGCGCAGCAGGCCGCCACCGCCAGGTAGGGGAAGTAGAGGTTCGCGTCGGTGATCACCGCGGTCAGCTGGCCGCCGGCGGCTCTCTGCGCGAGCACGGTGGTGATCCAGGCGCCCAGGCCGGCGGCGACGCCAGCATTGGCCGACCGGGCGGCGACCGCGACCGCCAGGGTCAGCGCGCAGATCGCGGTCATCGGGACCAGCCAGGCGAACGTGATCGCCGCGGCATCTTGCGAGGCGGTGCCAACCGACACGACGCTCGCCGCCAGGCCGAGCACGGCGTTCACCGCGAACACCACGACCGTGCGGGTGAGCAGGACCATCCGGTCACTGACCGCCATGCTGCACGACAGCTCCCAGGCGGGGTCGATCTCGGGACCGTAGGCGTAGGCGATGCCGACCGCCGCGATGGCCGGCGCGACCAGCCAGACCACGGGCTGCCCCACGCCGAGCGTGGCCAGCGCGCCGACCCCGAAGACCAACACGCTGGAGATGAGCCACGGGAGCAGCAGCGACGGCGTGGTGAGCAGCGCCCTGGCCAGGCCCGGGGATCGCAGCAGCCTGCCAGTAGCTCGCTCCAGCCGGCCCGGGCGGCGGCGCCAGACCTCGGCGGCGACGTTGACCCAGACGCCGTCCAGGTCGACACCGTCCTGGCCGGTGCCGTTCGGGTCGCTCATCGGGTTCCTCCTTCCACGCTCTGGCCTTTCGAGCTACGCAGCGCGGCCCGCAGCAGCAGCCGCGCCCGGCGCGCGCGGCTCTTCACCGTGCCTTCCGGAACGCCCATCAGCTCCGCCGCTTCCGCGACTGTCCGGTCTTCGACATACAGCAGGCGCCACGCCTCGCGGGCCGGGGCGCCGGGAGCGCCGAGCGCGGTCATCGCGGCAGCTAGTTCCGCTTTGGTGAGCATGGCCTCGGCAGGGTCGCTCTCGCTGGTGAGCTCGTGGTTCAGCAGCGGCACGGTCGCGGGCCCGCGGCGCCTGTGCAGCAGGGCCGCCTGGCGCCGGGCGATACCCCACAGCCAGCCGCCCGCAGCGCCTTGCGGCGTGTAGGTACCAGCGCTGCGCCACGCCGCAAGGAACGTCTCTTGCAGCACGTCCTCGACGTCCGGCACGGGCAGCACTGCGCGCAGCCGGGCAGCCAGCCATGGCGCGTGCCGGGAGAACAGCTCCCGCAGCGCCAGGTCGTCGCCGCCGGCCAGGCGGGCGATCAGCTCGTCGTCGTCCATCGCCTCTCTATTGCACCTGGTGCGGACCAGGTTCACGAGGGCGCGGATTATTTTCCCGCTACAGGGACCGGGACTCTGCCGGGAGCTGCAGTGCTGCGAGCCCGGCGAGGCCGGCCGCAAGCGGGATCAGCAGGTCCGGCACATCCCGCCGCAGCTTTCCTGCGAGCCGGGAAGCTGCGTACTCGCCTCAGTCACTGCCGGACTCCATCGCAGCGTGATCGAGCAGCTCGTCGTTGCCGGAGACCTGTCCGCGGGAGGCGATCGCCTCGGCCCCGCCCTCGGGCAGCACGCCGATCAGCCCGGCCGGGGCCGGTTGCGCGGCGCCGGTCAGCGCCGGGTGGGGGCCGCCGACCATGCCGAGCCCGGCGTACTGCTCGAGCTTGGCGCGGGAGTCGGCGATGTCGAGGTTGCGCATAGTCAGCTGGCCGATGCGGTCGACCGGCCCGAAGGCAGAGTCCTCGGTCCGTTCCATGGAGAGCTTGTCCGGGTGGTAGCTGAACGCCGGTCCGGAGGTGTCCAGGATGGAGTAGTCCTCGCCGCGCCGCAGCCGCAGTGTCACCTCGCCGGTGACCGCCATCCCGACCCAGCGCTGCAGCGACTCGCGGAACATCAGCGCCTGCGGGTCCAGCCAGCGGCCCTCGTACATCAGCCGGCCGAGCCGCCGTCCCTCGCTGTGGTAGCTGGCCAGGGTGTCCTCGTTGTGGATCGCGTTGACCAGCCGCTCGTACGCAGCGTGCAGCAGCGCCATTCCCGGTGCCTCGTAGATACCCCGGCTCTTGGCCTCGATGACCCGGTTCTCGATCTGGTCGGACATGCCCATGCCGTGCCGCCCGCCGATGGCGTTGGCCTCCAGCACCAGGTCGACGGCGGAGGCGAACTCCTTGCCGTTGACTGTCACCGGCCGTCCGCGCTCGAAGCCGATCGTGACGTCCTCGGCGGCTATCTCGATGGCGGGGTCCCAGAACCGCACGCCCATGATCGGCTCGACGATCTCGATGCCCGCGTCCAGGTGCTCAAGCGCCTTGGCCTCGTGGGTAGCGCCCCAGATGTTCGCGTCGGTTGAGTAGGCCTTCTCCGCGCTGTCCCGGTAGGGCAGGTCGCGCGCGAGCAGCCACGCCGACATCTCCGCGCGACCGCCGAGCTCCCTGACGAATCCGGCGTCCAGCCACGGCTTGTAGATCCGCAGGGACGGGTTGGCCAGCAGGCCGTAACGGTAGAACCGCTCGATGTCGTTGCCCTTGAAAGTGGAGCCGTCGCCCCAGATCTGCACGTCATCGGCGAGCATCGCGCGCACGAGCAGGGTGCCCGTGACGGCCCGCCCGAGCGGGGTGGTGTTGAAGTAGACGCGGCCGCCAGACCGGATATGGAACGCCCCGCAGGCCAGGGCGGCGAGCCCTTCCTCCACGAGGGCCGCCCGGCAGTCGACCAGCCGGGCGGTCTCCGCGCCGTACGCCGTGGCGCGCCCGGGCACCGAGGCGATGTCAGGCTCGTCGTACTGGCCGATGTCGGCGGTGTAGGTGCACGGAACTGCACCTTTCTCGCGCATCCAGGCGACCGCTACCGAGGTGTCGAGGCCGCCGGAGAAGGCGATCCCGACCCGTTCGCCGACAGGGAGTGAGGTAAGCACCTTAGACACGGGTGAAATTATATGCACACTAGTGCATGATCATGCAAAGATCTGGGACCGCACAGCGGACCGGGGACAGCCGGCCCCAGGGCCGGCCGCCCCTCCCCGTCCCCCTGCTGCCAGGGCTCGCGCCTACCCGCCGCTAGGCGCGAGCCGCTGGACGTTATGCGTCAGAGAGGACGGACGTTCTCCGCCTGCGGTCCCTTCTGCCCCTGGGTCGTGTCGAATTCGACCTTCTGGTTCTCATCCAGCGACCTGTAGCCGGAGCTCGCGATCGCGGAGAAGTGGACGAACACGTCCGCCGTCCCGTCATCGGGGGCGATGAAACCAAAGCCCTTGTCGGCGTTGAACCACTTCACTGTTCCTGTTGCCATCAGTCCAAGTCCTTTTATCCGCGATACCACGACGCGACCTCGCCGCGCCGACCGCGAGCCTACCGGTCCTGGCCCCGGAACAGAACCACTACCTCATCAGTCAGGCAGCGGGAAGCTGCCCTGGAGCACGGCACCGACGTAGAAGACGACATGGACGGAAGCCGGCGGGAGGTGCCGGGAGATAACCCCGCCATGGCGCCAGCGGCCCGCCCAGCCGGTCCCGGCGGAGAAACTCGCCGAGAAACGGATCCCACTCGAGCTGCGCCAACGGCTGTCGCCCGCGCAAAACAGCGAGATGTCATGTGAGGGTCGACCGCTGTTACTCGAGACTTCACCGCAGGTCAGGCGAGGCTGGCCGGCGGGCGCGAAACCGCCGGCCGGCTCCGGCCGCGCGACTTTCCGCCGCGGCAGCGGGGCCGCTCCCGGCCGCCTGGCCAACACGACCCGGCGATCGTTGCGCCACGGCCGCATCGAGGTTTAACTACTGAAAGTAGCTGAGTAGTAACTAAGAGAAATCAAGGCGATCTCTGCGCTGCCATGGCTCGCCGAGCGTGCCCCTCAGAGACCAGCCTCCAGTGCACCGACGATGGGAGCAAAAACTGATGAAATCCCGTCAGGAAATCATGGCTCGAGCCGCCGAGGATCCCTCGTTCCGCTCGCAGCTCAAGTCTGACCCGAAGGGCACCCTGGAGCGCGAGCTCGGGGGGACGATGCCCGCAGACATCCGTATCGAGGTGCTGGAGGAGACTCCGGCTCACGTCTATCTCGTGCTCCCGACCCCTGAGTCGAAGGAGCTGACCGCGGACGAGCTGGCCGGCGTGGCCGGCGGGGGGCTGCTGGATCGGCACCAGCGCGGGGTGCAGTTTCGTCACGACCTCGTGACCATGGCGGCCAGGGGCTGGCTAGGGCCTGATCTGGCCAGGTCTCCGGTATCGCAGGCCGCGTCCGGATCGGGCCGGCGGTGAGCGGGATAGGCGAGCAGCAGCTGCTGCGCGCAGCGGCACGGGCCGCCTCGCTCGACGACCGGCTGGACGGCGCGGCAGGCGCGGATACCGATCCCGGAGTGATCACCGGGCGGCTGTCTCAGTGGCGTGACAACGCCGCTGGCGGCGACGCCGCCCGGTTCCGGGATTACCTGGCCGACCTGAGACTCGCCCAGGGCGATGCCGAGCGGCTGGTGCGCGATGTGGTCGTGCCCCGCGCCGAGCAGGCACCGGCCTGGAGCCATACCCTGGCCGCTATCACGGCACGGGCCGTCACCGACGGGGACGCGGGTGACCCGGCCGCTGCGGCCTTCGGGCACCTGTGGACCCCCGCCGGCGGCGCGGCCCGCGCCGCGATCGAGGCCGCCCTGACCGCGCAGCAGCGCGGCTTGATGGACGCCGGGGCCATCGATCATCTGGTCACTGACCTCGTGGCCGGGCTGGGTGAGCTCGGCGGGGCCGTGCTCTACCAGGATTTCTCGCGGCTGCGCCGCCGCCTCCGCGAGCAGGGCCGGGTCGGGTCGCGGCCTCCTACCAGCAGTTCGTCGACGGCGAGCGGCAGGCCGGGCTGCCCGCACTGGCGATCCGCTACCCAGTGCTCGGGCGCCTGGTCGCCCAGCGCGTCACCGAGCTGGCCGATGCGGCCGTCACGCTGCTGGCGCGGCTGCTGGCTGACCTCCCGGCGCTGCGGAGCGCGTTCTGGGCGGGCGCCGACCCGGGCCTGCTGATGAGCGTCCGGCTCGGCTGGTGACCGGCATCAGCACGGGCAGACGGTAGCCCGGCTGGACTTCGAGCGCGGGCAGGTGCTGGCCTACAAGCCCCGGCCGGTGAGCGCCGAGCGGGCGCTGAGCGGCCTGCTGGCCGCGCTGGCCGCCAGCGGCGTGCAGACGCCGCTGGCCCCGGGCGTGGTCGCCCGGGACGGCTACGGCTGGGCGGCCTGGATCGAGCAGCGGCCCTGCGCCGGGCCAGCCGAGCTGGCCGGCTTCTACCGACGGTCGGGAACGCTGCTCAGCCTGGCGGCAACGCTGAACGGCACTGACCTCATCATGGACAATCTCGTGGCCGCCGGGCCCGCCCCGGCGCTGGTGGATGCCGAGATGCTGACTCCGCCGCGGCTGGCCGCGCCGGAGCTGGTGCCCGCCGGGCTGGTCCCGGCTGACGCGGTCGTGCAAGCCGACCTGGAGCAGTCGGTGATCGACACCGGGATGCTGCCCTGGTGGATCGGCGGCACTGACAGCGGCGCGCGGGACGTGTCCGGCCTGGCTGGCCGGCCCCTGGCCCGCGGCCCGGTCTGGCTGCACCGCAACAGCGCTGACATGATCCCGGTCATCGAGCCGCGGCCCGCTCCGCGCGCTCGCAACGCGCCCGCCGGCGGCGATGTCGCGCTGAGCGCGGCCCGGCACGTCGGGGACCTGGTAGCGGGGTACGAGGAGGCACATCGCTGGCTGGGCACCCACGCCGGCCAGGTCGCGGACCTGGTCGGGTCGTGTGACCTGTTCTCGGCGGCCGGCCGGTATACCTTCCGGTCCACCGGGGCCTATGACCTCATCGCCCGGCGGGCCGGGGCGCCGCAGTTCCTGGGCTCGGGCATCGATCGCAGCCTCGCCCTGGAGGTGCTCGCCAATCCCGCCTCGTGGTCGCCCAGCTCGCGCGGCTGCACGCCGGCGACCCGGCCGCCGCGCGGGCTGTCATCCGGGCCGAGCGCCTGGCGCTGGAGCGCCTGGACATCCCGTTGTTCCTGGCTCCGGCCGCGGCGACAGACCTGATGACCGAGCGCGGCGCCGTCGGCGGGGTGTTCCGCGGCCAGCCGGCCGCCGATCTCCGCGCCCGGCTGGCCGCCCTGACCAGCGAGCAGCGGGCGGAGCAGGTGCTGTATCTAGGAAGTGGTTCTGATTCCAGAAGACGACGAACGGTGCCTCCAGATTCCCGATCTCGTCGGCGTCGTAACGGTAGCCGGTGGCCTCCAGCCCGAAGCTCCTGGCCGCGTCCACCATCTTGAGCGCGTTGACCCCGTCCCGGGAGACCGCGCAGCGCTCACGGACCTCCTCGAGCAGGACGTCGAGCCCGAGCCAGTTCAAGATCATGGTCAGCGAGGCGGCGCCGCACTCGGTGACCTCCATCTGCAGCACCGTCGGCGTGCGCACCGTCTTGTGGCCGGCCGGGGCCACGGGCGTGGTCACCATCAGAAGATGTAGCTGATCGGGTGCTGGCTGCCGACGATGAGGCTGACCGAGGCGACGTCGCCGGAGTCGAGCTGCCGGGCCTGGCTGTTGTTCACCGGGGTGACGCTCACGGCGATGAACCCGTTACCCGACGCCAGGAGCGCCGCCAGGGCCGGGCTCCCGATGGCGCCCGCCACCTCCTGCTCGGTCAGCGGCAGCTGTCCCACGTGGGTGACGCGACCCTGCACGGTTGCCCCGGTCGGCAGGGTCAGGATGGCGCGCGCCCCGCGGCTGGCCTGGTCGGCGGCAGATGGCGAAACGAACATCCGGACTACCAGCGGACCGTGCTCGGCGGTGAGGTTGGCGACGGACTCGCCGTCACGCACGGCGGACCCGACGCTCGCCTCGAGGCTGAGGATCCGGCCGGCGATCGGCGCCACCAGCGGGACGCTCTTGTTGTTCGGGCCGGAAATCCTGCCGATGACCTGATTGGCTCGCACAGGGTCATCAGCGCCCACCGACAGGCTGGTGATTGTTCCCGATGCCGGGCTCACGACACTGCTGATGGTGCCGTTCACCAGCGCGACGCCGGGCGCCTTGACGGTGGTGTCGACAGTGGTCGTGGTCGCCCAGACCACCACGCCGACCACCAGCGCGAGGCACGCCGCCAAGCCGATCCAGGCCCGGGTCCGTGTCACCACGATGGCGTCGTCGAAGCGGTCGACTCCGGCCTGGCGCGGCGGCTGCGGAGCTAGCTGGCGCGGCGGCGGCTTGGGTAGCGCCTGAGTAGGACTTCCCGTGGGTGTCGCCATCTGTGCCTCTCGCCCGGGGGCAGTAACGCTGTCGTCGCTACGGCGCCTTTAACTACTAGCTGCAATCAGGTGATTATCCTCAGTATTCACAGCTAATCGCGGCGGCAGGCACGCCGGCAGCGAGGCCGGCGATGACCACTTCTCGCGCAGGTATGGCTTCTGGCCATCGGGGACTGAGATGACTGAGTTGTCTGAGAAGATCACATTGATCAGACAGGACACGCCTATGCCCGTGCCGGACCGAGGAGGCCGCGAGGGTCGCGTCGGCCCCTTCGTGACCTTCGTCGAGCGCGTGCGGCCGGGCGGGGTCGTGGCTCGCCGGGAATCCCGCGATCACCGCAAGCACCTGCGGAGCGCATCGGCTGTCGGCTCGACGTGGTGGGCACCCGGGGTCCGGGGATGGTGGATCGCCGTCCTGTTCGCCGTGGGGTCGCTGCTATTCGCCCTCGGCGCCCTCCCCGGATACGCCAGCGCTGTCGGGACCCGCTGGGACGCAGCGACCTTCTTCATCGGCTCGCTGTTCTTCACCGCGGCTGGCTTCCTGACCTACCGGGAAGCCGTGGATGCCGGCCCGCAGGCGCCCGGTGGTGCCCGGCGCCGATTCTTCGTCTTCCAGCCCCGCCGGATTGACTGGTGGGCGACCGCGGTGCAACTGGCCGGGACCCTTTACTTCAACGTCAGCACCGGGAACGCGCTGCGGGAAGACCTCACCGCTCAGGCCGCGCACCAGCACGTATGGCGGCCCGACGCGGTTGGCTCGATCTGCTTCCTGGTCGCCAGCGGGCTGGCCTGGTTCGAGGTCTGCCATGGCTGGCTCGCCTGGCGCCCCCTGTCGTGGCCATGGTGGATCACCCTGGTCAACCTGCTCGGGTCCATCGCCTTCGGCGTATCCGCAGTGGCCGGCTACATCAACCCGGCGACCGGCCAGCTGCACAACGCCGAGCGGTCCAACCTCGGTACCTTCGTCGGCGCGGTGCTCTTCTTCGCCGGCGCGCTGCTGCTCCTGCCCGAACGCACCGAGGAAGTCAGCGACGCAGGGACGCCAGCCGGTGAAGGATCTATTTAGGGAGGTCGTGCCGACCCAAAGCTGCTAACGCCGTCGACGACCAGCGGGATGCCCGGTTAAAGCGATCGGCGCCAGGCCCGGCAGGTGACCTGATTATCATGGAGCATGGCTGATACCTCCGAGGCTGCGGCCGAGCTGCGCCTTTCCCGGGTCAAGGCGCTCAGTGACCATGACCGCCTGTCCCTCGTGATCTATCTCATTGCCCGGTACCCGGACACCTTTCCGGACATGCTGGACGACGCGCTGAGCACGCTGTCCCCGGGCACCACCGGGACCGCGTCAGCCTGACTTGAACGCCTCCCGGCGCAGCACCTGGAACAGCGTGGGGGCACCGGCGGATGTCGTGACCGCGACCGCCTTGCGCGCGAACCGGCCGTCGGTGACCTGTTCGAGCATGCTCGCGGCCAGGTCGGCGCGGCTGGTAAAGATGCCCGGTGCCTGATCCTCGTGAAGCTCGTAGCGCGTCACACCAGGAGCGTCGAAAAGGCCCGACGGGCGCATGATCGTCCACTCCAGGTCGCTGCCGCGCACGAGTTCCTCCATGCGGCGCATGTCGCTGTAGGTCGTCTTGCCGATCGTCGCGGTGACCAGCGGCTGGAGGACGCGATTCATCAGGAAGCCGCCGTCCGCATGATGGTGCGGCTCGGTGGCGCTCGAGCTCACCACGATCAGCCGCTTGATCCCGTGCCGGGACATCGCGGCGGCGATGTTGCGGACGCCGTCGCTGTAGACGCTGACCGGCTTGCGAGTGAATGGCACGCCCAGGGTCGACAGCACGGCATCGTTTCCCTCGACTGCCCGGCTGACGGCATCCGGGTCGTGCACGTCGGCCTCCTCAACCCTTAGCCGCTGGTGCGTGATCGGGAAGCTGTCCGGCCGGCGGGTCACTGCCGCGACGTCGTGACCGGCAGCTAGCGCCTGCTCTGTCAGCAGTCGCCCGGTAACTCCGTTCGCTCCGAAGACAACGATCCTCATGGTTACGCTCCTCCTGACGCGCTGGATGCGCGGTGACGACCTGATACTATGAATATCATAGCATATGATATTCATAGCACTTGAGGAGGTGGCGACGCAAATGACGGCCCAGCGCACCGACACGTCTGAGTCCGGGGAAGCACGACGAGCCCGGAGACGGCGGATCGCCGCGGCCAAGCAGAACCTGCGCGAGCTGCGGATCGAACTGGCGGTCCTCAATCACCGAGTGGGCTCGCGCAGCGAGATCAAGGACGTGGACCTCGACTGCCTCGACGTCATCACGCGGTACGGCCCGATCAGCCCGACAGCTCTTGCGCGTCGCATCGACGTGCACCTCGCCACGATGACCGGCATCCTCGACCGCCTCGAGCGCGGCGGCTGGATTGTGCGCGAGCGGGACCAAAGCGACCGCCGGGCAGTGATGGTCCGTGCCGTACCGGACAAACAGCGGGCCATCATCCAGCTCTACGACGGCATGAACAGCTCGCTCGACGAGATCCTCGGGAGCTACTCCGACGACCAGATCGACCTCGTCATCGACTTCTTGCGACGGTGCAAGCAGGCAGGCCAGTCTGCTACCGACCAGCTCGCCAAGGACCCGGGCTAACCTCCGCCCGGGCGCGGCCGGACGGTGGCTGGACCGTGCAGAGCCGCTGCTGCTAGTCGGCTAGGACGCCATGCCCCCGGGGGGCCGGGCTGAGCACCCGCTTCCACGCCTTGCCGTTCCAGTGCAGGACGTGATTGCTGGCGAGCTCTCAAGCGGCGGAGGAGCAGCGCAAGCGGGACACGTTCCCGGCCACTCCCGCCGGCGCGGCCACCGTCGCGAAGGAAGCAGGCCAGCCGTTCTTCGAGATGATCACCGGAGAGACCAGCACGGACCGCGTCTTCATGAGCGGAGAGGCCACCGCCGTCAGCGGCGTTACGGTCGGGGTTTATCTCTTCCGCAACACTGCCCTCCCTGAATCCACCGCCTGAGATCAGCCGGCAGGGTGCCGGCGCCCCTGCCCGGAGTGGCCATTGCGCCTAAGCGGGCAGCGCTGGTAGCGTCCGCGTCCGTGTCCTATGAGGTGCGCGCCGGGCAGGCCGATCCGCGTGCGCTCGCGGCGGTTCGTGCCAGGACTACCCGGCAGCGGCTCGGCGCCGACATCGTGCGCCTGCTCGACATGGTCTGGCCGGTACTGCGTGAGCAGGGTGCCCGCACCGGCCACAACGTCGTAGTGTATTACGGCGGCGCTGGCGCGATCACTATCGATGCGGGCGTCGAGGTGCCCACCGGTTTCACCCCCCGCGGCGAGGTCCGTGCGGTAGCAACGCCGCCGGGTGAGGTGGCGGCGACAGCGCACTACGGCGAGTACTCGGACATGGCCGGGGCGTACGCAGCGCTTGAGCAGTGGTGCGCGGACCACCGGCGCCGGCCGACTGGCGTGAGCTGGGAAGTCTACGGTGACTGGGACGACGATCCCGCGAAGCGGCGAACCGACATCTATTTCCTGCTGGAGCCCGCGGCGCGGTGAGAGGCTGGATGCATGCGGCCATCCCCTCGGGGCGTAAGTCCTGCGGCCTGGCGGCTGCGCTAGGAGGCGAGCATGGCCAGGATGCGGGACCACGCGTCGTGGCGGGCGTACTGGCTGAATGCCGGTGTGTCCGGCCAGAAGAACGCGTGCCCGGTCCCCGGGTAGCTGACCATTTCATGCTCGATCCCGGCTTCGTGCAGGGCTGCGTGGATCTGGCTGCGCTGCCCGGCGTTGATCAGGGTGTCGTCTTCGCCGACTAGGTAGAGGATCTGGCCGCTGATCCCAGGGGTCAGGTCCAGCGTCGGTGAAGGCTGGCTCATCGGGATGTCGGTGGTGGGCAGCCAGCCGCCGTACAGCACGGCCGTCTGGGTGATCGGGAGGCAGCACGCCGCAAGATAGCTCAGGTGGCCGCCAGCGCTGAAGCCGATCATTGCGATCTTCCTGATCGGCGGCTGTGAGGTCAGCCAGCCGATGCAGGCCGTCACGTCGGCCAGCGCCTGCTGGCGCTGGAGGCGGTGGAGGAGGTTGAAGCCCTCCTGGCGTCCGGCATCGTTGCGCTCGAGCCAGCGGCCGGGTGGGGCGTCCCGGTGATAGAACTCGGGCGCGATGGTCAGGTAGCCGGCCTTGGCCAGGTCGTCGGCCACGCCCCGGATATCTGGGTTCACACCGAAGAGCTCGTGGGCCACGATCACCCCGGCCGGGGCCTGGTCCGCGGCTGGGCCGAAGAGGTAGGCGGGCATCGTGGTGCCGTCAGCGACGGGGATCTGGACTGTTGCGTTCGTGATCGTCATGCCGTCAGCCTGACGACAGGCGGCCCTGGTAACCAGAGCAGGTCTTTACTGGTACCGGCGTTAGTACCCTGGACCCGTGGCGGTAGCCGGTGATCCCGAGGCTCTGGGGCAGCTGCTCAGGTCGCGACGCGAGCGGCTCCTCCCCGACGACGTCGGCTTGCCCCCGGGCAAGCGCCGGCGCACTGCAGGCCTGCGCCGCGAGGAAGTCGCGCTGCTCGCCAACCTCTCCACCACCTACTACACGTTTCTGGAGCAGGGGCGCCCGGTGCGGCCTTCGGCTCAGGTGCTCGATGCTCTGGCCGCTGCGCTGCGGATGACCACTGCCGAACGCCGTTACCTCCAGGTTCTCGCCCACGGGCGCGATGACGCGGGCAGCGCCGCGGTCCTTGCGGCCCCTCCGGAACGGATCGATCCCGGCGTGGTCGATCTGGTCCAGCGCCTCGATCCTTTTCCGACGTTCGTCAAAGGGCGCCGCTGGGACGTGCTGACCTCGAATCCCGCCGCGCGGGAACTGTTCACCGATTGGGAGGCCCTGCCCCCCGGTGAGCGCAATCTGGTGCGGTGGATGTTCATGACTGACCGAGCCCGTGCGGTCTACCTGGAATGGGAACCCGAAGCCAGGGCAATGTTGGGCCGGTTCCGGCTCGCTGCCGCCCGCTATCCAGGCGATCCCGATTTCGAGGATCTCATTGCGGAACTACGGCGCGACAGCGAGCACGTCCGGAACTGGTGGCCCTGCCACGACGTAACGGCCGTAGGCAGCGGATCGAAGAAGCTGCGTCATCCCAGGCTCGGACCGGTCGACTACTCGCACGTCGTACTCCAGGTAGCCGACAACCCTGACCAGACGCTCGTCACCTACTCCGCTGGGAACTACCAGTAGCCCATAAAGTCATCGGGGTGAGTGAGATGACCATGCGTCCGTATCAAGGCGGTGATGCGCCGCTCCTGACCGTTCATGACTGACATGAGCAGGGCGGCTGGCGCGGATCCCGGCCTGACGGAGGACGCGGTCCGGGCCTGGTTCACTAGCGGCGTGGTCCGCGACCCCGCCACGGACACCCGGTGCGGATAGAAGGGTCAGCGCGGTGCGGGGGCGAAGACGAGGTGACCCTCGACGTGAGCCGCCGCTGGCCCATCCGCGCCCTGACAGCGGCGGGCGCCCCGCCGCAGCCTGCCAGCCATAGGCCCGGTCCGATGAGGAGGAGAAGGAGAACCAGGAAGGCCCCGGCTCTGCGCTCGCTGCGGATACCCAGCGGCCGGGGCCGCCAGCCCTGTAAACCATGGCTTCGCCCCTTCAGGTGAGGGTTGCGGGCAGGCGACGCCGACCCCGCCTACTATCACGGATAGGACTCGTGGAGTCCGCCCGGATGACCGATCTTTCTCCCGGCTGGGAGAACCCCCGCACACTCTGGCACTCGGGCATTCGAGGCCGACGTCCCGCAGCGCTTCTGCGGGATGCATTGACCAGTCGCTGTGCCCGGGCGATCAGGAGAGGAGGTCATGATGAGCCGCGCCCGGAGACTAGATCAGCGCCGCGATCCCAGGACGTCCTCTCGCGATGAGGACGTCCCGGCGCCTTCCGCGGCTCATCATGTTCCGATCTGGACGTGGCTCGGGACGGGTTCGCTCCCCCGCGGGCTCGGCCGGGCCGTGCGCATCGGGGTGAACCTGGCGGGCGCAGCGGGCGCGGCGGGCGCGGCGGGCGCGGCGGGCGCGCCGCTGGCCGCGCAAGCGAGCCTGCAGTTCCACCTGCGCACCCACAGCCTCATCGGGGGCGCCTTCCTGGTTGAGCAGGCGCGGTTCGTGCTCGCGTTCCTGGTCCGGCGGCCGCCAAGCGCCGTCAGCCGGGACCCAGGCAGCTGGCTGCTGGCATCCGCCAGGTCATTCGCCGGCGTAATGTTCCGGCCCGCCGGCGCCCACCCGCCCTGGGGGGTTGCAGCTGGGCTTGGCCTCCAGCTGGCCGGCCTCGCCGCCTGCGTCATGTCGCTTCTCGTACTGGGCCGCTCCTTCGGCTTCGTGGCTGCTGACCGCGGCCTGGTGACCTGGGCCCTTACGCCGTCGTCCGGCATCCGGTGTGTGCGTCCTATCTGCTGATTCAGTCGGGATACCTGCTGCAGAGCATCTCGCTGCGGAACTTCTTGGTCGTGGTGCTGGCGAGCGGCTGTAACATCGGCCGGGCGCTGATGGAGGAGCGGCTGCTGACCGGATCGCCGACGTACGGGGCCTACCGGCGACGGGTTCGCTGAAGGCTGGTCCCCGGACTCTGGTAGCGGCTTACGCGACCGTCCGGCTCACTCCGCGCCGCCAGGGCCAGGTCTGCGGCCCTGACCTGGCCTGGGGTCAGAGGCTGCCCGGCGGCGGCGCAGCAGGCGCCGGGCGATGAAGGCGACGAGGACCACCCCCAGCGCGATCAGCACATACAGGGAATAGCGCGTTACCTGGCCATAGATAGCGGTGATGTGGCTTCCGGCCAGGTAGCCGAGGCTGACCCACACGCCGACCCACAGGGCGGCGCCGATCATGTTGAACAGGACGAAGCGCCGCCAGTGCATCCCGGTGATACCGGCCACGATGCCGTTGGCCTGGCGCAGTCCCTCAATGAATCGGGCGGCCACGATCACTTTGCCGCCGTGCCGGTCGAAGAAGTCCTCCGCCTTGTCAAGCCGCTCGCTGGTGAGGAACACATACTTACCCCACCGCATGGCCAGCGCCCGGCCGCCGAAATGCCCGATCGCAAAACCGATGTTGTCGCCGACCACCGCGGCCACGAAACCGACCACGACGACCACCACGATGTTCAGCCGCCCGGCTCCGGCATAGATCGAGGCGGCGATCAGGATCGTCTCGCCGGGGACCGGGACGCCGAAGTCTTCCAGTACCAGAAAGCCGCCGACGGCCAGATAACCCCAGTGGTTCAGCAGCGGACCCAGACTGGCGAAAATCCCCGGTAGCGGCGGCGCTCTCATCCGGCCTGCCCTCGCACGAGAACAGCCAGGAAGGCCCCACGAGGCCAGATCGCGGCCATGACGCTCACCGGCCCCGGCCCGAGCCGGCAGCAATCAGCCATGACGAGGCGCCCTAAGCTCCAAGATTGTCCCCTTTACATCTGGCGCACGGCCCGGAACACCAGTGATCTCCCCTCACCGCGCTCCGCCAGCTCGACTGCTCTCGTGATCTTCTCGGCGAAGGCCGGCACGTCGGGCACCGCCCCCCAGTCCTCCTATCTCCTGTCACCCCGCCGAAAGTAGCAGCCGTTACACACACACAAGGGAGCGCCACGGCTACGTTAATCTTCGTTTCCCAGACCTCTGTCCCTCGGAAAGAGAGTCCCTCAGTGACACACAACGCCGTCAGCCGCAATGCCCCACTCACCGTGACCGCCGCGCTGATCGTCCTTGGCCTGGTCTTCGCCGCCCTCGGCGTCGTCTACCTGATCGAGACCGCAGCCCACCTGCCGTCCTTCCTCCCTGGCCACCAGGCGGGCTCGGCGCACCACCACACCAAGCACGCACTTGCCGCGTTTGGGCTGGCCGTGCTGTCATGGATCGGCGCCTGGTTCACGACCGGCACCCGCAATCGCAGCTCATGACAGTGCCAGCGTCAACGCCGTGCAACCGTAGGACGGTCACCGCCGCAGTTCCGCTACCTTTTCCAGCCATCCCAGCTTCTGGGGGTTGCGGATCGCGTAGATCCGGGTGATCCGGCCGTCCTCTACCACCAGACTCACCGCGGTGGCTGCGCCACCGATGTAGACCCCTCCGGGGGGAGGGGCCAGGGCAGCATGCGCTTCGCCTCCGGTCACAGTCTGATGCGCCGCGAGGGTAGGGACCGCTCGGTGACCGTGATAACGGCGGTACGCTGCCGCCCGGCCGCGGTATGTGGGCTGGGGCGCCTGGCCAGTCCAGTGGCGGCAGCCCGCGATCTGTAGCCCGAGCCCCTGCCTGGGGCGTATTGTCCACAGTGCAGGTTGTTGTTAGCCGTTGGGTCCAGTCCCCGCCCTAGCTGCTCTGGCGGAAGGCGTCCCGATGGTAGGTGCTGAGCTGCGTGCCTGGGCGTGCGGGGACCCGGTTGTGGTCACGCTCCGCGGGGACCTGGACGTGGTGGATGCCGCAAGTGCCGCGGCCGCGGTTCTGGCGGCCACGGCGGGCGGGCAGCGCGTAATCGTTGATCTGGCGGCTCTGGAGTTCATCGACTGCTGCGCTCTGGGTGCGCTGGCGCGCGTGCAGGAGCTGGCCCGGCGGGTAGGTGGCGATGTGCTGCTGGCCGCGCCGCAGGGGTCCGTGCTGCGGCTCCTGGACCTGACCGGCCTAGCTGGCGTGTTTAGCATCCATGCCAGCGTGGCTGCCGCTGCTGCGGGCTTGGGCTCTGCGCGGTACGCTCCCCGGCGTCCCGTGGTCGGAGTCGCACCCCTCTCTGTCAGCCTGGTGTGAGGCACCCGCCCGTTCAGTAATTACTGGCCTCCCTGAGGGCGGGGATGGAGATATCTCGTCAAGATGACTGTGACCGCGCTCGACCGTGCGATGGTGACCGGTGATGCTGGGCAGGTGACTGACCGCGAGCCGGGACGGCCCGACCCTGAGGTGCCCGGGCGGGCCCGGCGGCGGACGTTCACCGCGCAGTACAAGCAGGAGATCCTCGCCGCGTATGACGCGGCACCTGGCGGGGAGAAGGGCGCGATCCTGCGCCGCGAGGGCCTGTACTCCAGCCTGATCACCGGGTGGCGGCGGGCCCGTGACGCCGGGGCGCTGGCCGGGCTGAAGCAGCCGCGGGGCCGCCCGGCGGCGGATCCGCGGGACGCGCGGATCGCCCGGCTGACCAGGGAGAAAGCCAAGCTGGAGCAGGAGCTGGCCACGTCCCGCTTCGTGGTGGAGGTCCAGGCAAAACTTCAGGCGCTCCTGGAGAGGCTCTCCGAGGGCGCGGGCAACGAGCCGGGGCCGGCGCCGTGACCGGCGAGGCGATCACCTCGATGGCGCCGCGGATCGGCAGGCGCGCAGCGTGCGCGGCGGCGGGCGTGGCACAGGCCACCTGGTACCGGCGGCACCGCACCAGCCCGGTGCCCCCGCGGCGGGCGCCGGTGCCGCACCGAGACCGGGTGCAGCCACGCGCCCTGGCCCCGGCGGAGCGCGCGGCGATCCTCGCCGCCCTGCACTCGCCGCGGTTCGCCGACACCGCCCCGGCCGAGGTCTGGGCCACCCTGCTGGACGAGGGCACCTACCTCGGGTCCCTGTCCACCTTCTACCGGCTGCTCCGCCAGGCCGGCGAGACCCGCGAGCGGCGATGTGCCTGCCGCTGCCGTTACAGCGCGTCCGGCTCGGTCAGAGCGTCGAGCATCTCGCCGAGGTGCTCATAAATCCCGAGATGGCCCTCGCCGTCACGCAGGACAAGCCGTGCCAGGGGCAGATGCTCCGACAGCCACAATCCGTGGGCGGGTGGAGCGAGACAGTCCTCGCTTCCGTACCACAGCAGAACCGGGCAGCGGACGGCGCTCAGGTCGATGTCCCATCGCCCGATCCAGGAAACATTGTCCCAGCCGCCGCCGCTCGTCCCTTGGCGCAGCGCCTCGCGCACCGTTGCGGCCAGCACCGAGGCGTATCGCTGATCGAGCAACAGCGCACTATCGCGGGCGGATAGCAGACCCTGGAATGCCCGCACCACCCCTGAGCCGTCGGAGACACGGGACAGCTCGGCCAGCGGCTCGAATCCGGCGGCGAACGCGGATGCCGCAGCGACCGGATCACCGGGCAGCAACGAGACTGCGCTGCGGTCGTCGTCACCGAGTTCGTCGAGCGCGCCAGGAATCAGCTCGAACGGCCCGGCGCCCGAGGCGATCCCAGCGCGGATAACACGGCCGCCCGGAACCGCGGCGGCCGCCAGTGCCCCGGGCCCTCCGCCGGACATGCCGAGCGTCACGAACCTGGGCACGCCCAGCCCGTCGGCAACCGCATGCGCATCAGCGGCGATCGACGCAAGCCCGAACGGCGCGGGAGTAGAACCCCCATAGCCAGGCCGGTCGAAGGAAATCAGCCGGACGCCGCGCTCGGCCGCGAGCTGCTCCCCAAAGCAAAGGTCCAGCCGGGAACCAGGAGTCCCGTGGAAGTACATCACCACGGAGCCGTCGGGATCACCTGCGTCACGGACCCGCACCACCCGCCCGTCGCGGCTTATCTCAGTCTCACGCATCCTGTGACAGTAGCTCTGCCGCCATCACTGCGGGTCAACTCCGAGCTGGGCCAGGAGCGAACCGCAGCGTCACGCTGCCCGACGGCCCGGGTACGACGGCCGCATCAGCAAGCCAGCTGGAAAGGCCCTCGCTGCTGGCCACCAGCTGCCAGGACACTCCACCGGCACGGCGACCTCGACCGACCGCTCAAGGCGTACTGGCACGCCATGACGTTACCAGCGCGGGTTCCCGCGTCTTGCGCTCAGTTGCAGAGGCGCGGGTGCACCTCCTGGCGGTGACGCTGCTCGGTGGTACGGTCGGCGACATTACGCGCCGGAACAACCGAAACAGGGAGGCAGAGATGGCCGCACCGCTCCAGGTGATCGCCTTGAGCTTCAGCCGCGACGCCGGTGGCGAGGATCGGATCCTGGCCGAAGTGGACCGTCTTCGCGGCCGGGGAGTTCTTCGCCTCCTCGACATGCTCTTCGTGGCCAAAAGCCAGGACGGCGCCATCGAGCAGCTGGCGGTCGGTAATGACGAGGACTTCGGCTCGCTCCTGGCGGCGGTCGTTCCCGTTGCCAGCGGCGGTCCGGCTGTCCCGGCGCCAGCTGGCGGCCAGGCGGCCTTTGACCCGGCCGATGCGCGGGCTCTGGCCGATTCTCTCCAGCCGGGGACCGCTCTGGCCTTCCTGCTCGTCGAGCACCACTGGGCCGCCCCGCTATTCGACGCAATCGCCGAGACCGGCGGCATGCTGATCGGCGAGGGCTTCCTGACCTCCGAAGCCGGCCTGGTGGTGGGAGCCGAGGTCGCCGCCATGGAGGAGGCATCTCAGGTGATCGCCCAGGCCCAGGCCGATGAGGCCGACGCATTGCTCGCGGCGGTGGCAGCCAGAGCCGAAGCGGCCGAGGCAGTGGCCGAGTCAGGACAGATCCAGTCCGCCGCGGCTGCCGCCGCCGTCCGGGCGCTGATCACCGCCGGGCTGGTGGAGGAGGCGGCCGCCCACGAGGCGGTCACCGCGCTGACCTCAGCTGGCCTGATCGTGGCCGCCGCCGACCAGGCTGCCGCTGACGCCGTAGCCGAAGACGCCGCCGCGGTGGAAGCCGCCGACGAAGTGGCCGCCGCGTCCCTGGCGGAGTCCCTCGCCACCATCGGCGCCGCCGACGAGGTGGCCGCCGAGGCGGCCGGCGAAGCCGAGGCACGAGTCAGGGCGGCGTCAATCACCATGGCAGAGGCGCAGGTTCTGCGGTACCTCCCCAAGCCACTGCCCTTCTCCGTTATTGCCGACAAGCTGGGCATCTCCCGGTCTGCAGCCAAGGAGCGGGCGGCGCGTCTGTATCAGAGGCTCGGCGTCCACAGCCGGGACGAGGCGGTCAGCCGGGCCCGCTCCCTCGGCCTCATCCGCGGCTAGTGCACCAGAGCCGTCCGGGGGGCGGCGGCTCGCTGCCGCACACGGTCTCGGCGGCGATTGGTTTTAACGCCCTGACGGCGTGGCCGCTGGCTGCCCGAAAGCAGCGCCTTCGGTGCCGGCCCGGGCTGCGCAGTCACCCGAGCTAGCCGGAAACCTGTGGACCGGACAGGGACTGAGGCAGTATTCTCACGACCCGTGATCATCAGGCGGGCCGCCGAGCAGGAATGGCCGTTAATCTACCCTTTCTATGCCGCGATCATGGCCGAGGGGAAAACCTATCCCTTCCCGGACGGGCAGACGCTCGACGAGGCCCGGCCCTGGTGGATGGAGGAGCCACCCGGCCAGACCGTAGTAGCGATCAGCGATGGCGCCATCACGGGCTCAGCGAAGATGGGGGCTAACCGGCCCGGTCGCGGGTCACACGTCGCGACGGCGTCTTTCCTTGTCGATCCGGCCCGGCAGGGCCAGGGTGTCGGCCGCGCCCTGGGGCAGTATGTCCTCGACTGGTGCCGCTCCGCGGGCTTTGCGAGCATCCAGTTCAACGCGGTCGTCGAGTCGAACGCCCCGGCCGTGCACCTCTGGCAGTCACTCGGCTTCCAGATCATCGGCACGGCACCGGCGTCCTTCGACCATCCCGAGCACGGCCTCGTCGGCCTGCACATCATGTTCCGCTACCTGTAAGGCCGCCAGCCGGTCCAGCACGCTGGTCAGCGTAGAGAGCGGGTGCCTGCCTATCTTCCCTTCGCGACGACCAGCCGGACGTAGGCACCGTAGGCGGCCAGGAACAGCAGCACCGCGACCATGACCGACACCAGTACCGTGAACCACGCACCGTAGTCCTTCACCGGCACGCGGCATTCAGTCATCCACGCGTAGCGCTCGCGCACGACTGGCGGCAGCGGCCAGCGCGGTCGGTGCTGGCCGGGAATGGCCTGCTCGACGAAGAACGACTGAACGGTGTTGCCGACGGGCGCGTAGATCCGGTGAACCACCTGGGCCGCGACGAAGCCGATCAGGATCGCCTGGTAGGTGACCAGCCAGCTCGGCGGGCCGAGGTGCAGGATGTCCACCAGCCAGATGCCGAGGGTAATGATCGGGAACGCTGCCACGAAGATCACCAGCGGAGCGGTGGCCAGCCGCAGCCAGCCGACGCGGTGACCCCAGTACTTCTTCCTGGAGATGATCGACCTGATGAACAGCGTGGCGAACACGGCCTCGTAGCAGTCACGGTAATCGTGCCGCCCTGGCTTCCACCACTTGTAGGGGAAGAGGTGGTCCCATTTCGGCTTGAGGTAGAGAGCGGTGTGGCCGCCGGTGCCGGGCCACTTCACCTGGGTGACCAGGTAGTACACCGCCGCCACCATGTAGGCGCCGATCGCCGCGCCGGCTACCGACCAAGCGATCTGCTGCATCCACCGCAGGTGGATGCGCTTGCCGTTGACCTTGATGTGCCTGGGCGGGTGCAGCGGGGCAGCCGCCTCGGTGGTCGTCACAGGATCGCTCTCTTCTTCCCGTCCCCTCCGGGGTGCCCGCTACGCAGTGCCCGGCCCCGCTTCAGGCCGTGCTGGGCCCGGCCCACCTGGCGTCGTGCAGCAGGAAGCGCCGACCCATGCCGGGAACGGTGCGACCTGGCCGAAGGCTTAGCCGCACACTATGGGGACTACAGCAGCCAGGTCAATAAGCCAACATATCGCCACATGACGTCTCTGGCAGCGGCCCGGCCACAATGTCTGCCGGCCGCTCGTCGTGAACTGGAAGTGAAGATCGACCCACCGGGCCTGGCAGCCAGTGCCCGGCTTTCCGGCTGCGACCGCCCCAGTCGCCCTGACGCTCCTAGGCGGTGGCGGGTTCCTCGTCTCGTCCCCTGTTGTCGAGGACCAGCGGGCGTCGGCCGTTGACCGTGTAGCGAATGTGCGTGACGTCTGGGGCGGCGATGACGCGGGCGGGGGTGAGTTCGATTCCTTGCTTGCTGTCCAGGCCGAGTTCGGGGCTGAGCAGGCGCATCCCGTCCCCGAGGATCACGGGCACGAAGTGAAGCTCCAGCTCGTCCAGCAGCCCGAGCTTGATCACCTGCCGGAGCAGCGTGCCGCCGCCGGCGATCGCCACGTTCTTCCCGTTCGCGGCTGCGCAGGCCTGCTCGATGGCGCTGCCGATGCCGGAGGTGATGTAGGTGAAGCTCGTGCCGCCTTGTCGTTGCAGGGTCTGCCGGGGCCGGCTGGTGACCACGAACACCGGTGCGCGGAACGGAGGATCCTCTCCCCAGGGAATCTCGCCGCCGTCCGCCATCCGCCGTCCCATCACGTAAGCGCCGGCCGACTCGAACGTTTCCGCGATGACCTCTGAGTTGGTGTTCTGTTCGCCTCCGTTGAAGCCCAGCCGCTGGCGCCATGCCTCGGCGTCGATTGCCCACCGGGTGACGCGGAAGAACCCGGCGGCTTCGGGGCCCTCGAGCCAGGTCTGCATGTCGGTGTGCTGAGGCCCGGCGTAGAAGCCATCGACAGAGACGGACATTTGTGCTGTCACGATAGTCATTGGTCAGTTCTGCCTTTCCTGGTGACCGGCAGCGCCGGGTCTCAGCGGGTGGTGGTGAGGTAGGCGCCGAGCTGGTCGAGCAGCCCCCGGCTGCCTTCTTCGCGGCCCTCGATGCTGTCGAGGCCGTCGAAGTGAACGCCCTGCTCGGTGTAGGTCAGCCGGGTCTGGTCGTCGTCGGGCGCCAGCGTGATGGTGGTGACGGAGGTGGACAGGTGCTGGCCGTCGACCCAGATGTCGTAGGTGAACACGATCCGCTGCTGGTCGACGATGTCGGTGTAGGTGGAGCGGAACCGGGACCGGGGGCCGCCGTGCCACTGGCCTTCCTCGGTGGCGTGCCCCCCGACGCGGAAGTCGTGTGACTTCTCGCGGATGTCGAACGCCGCGCCGCCGCCGAACCACTGGTCCCAGGCGTGGTTGTCCGACAGGGCGTGCCAGACCGCGGCGGCGGCCACGGGGTAGGCGCGCTCGATGACGAAGGTGGCGTGGGCCTGGCTGCGCTCGGTGGTGTCGCTCATGATCGTTCATTCCCTGGGGGTGGTGGTGGGCCGGGACTGGTGAGATAAGTGCCGAGGCGGTCGAGGCGGCGCTCGGCGGGCAGCTGCTGCGCGCTGATCCAGTCCGCGGCGGGGCTCAGCGCGCCGGGGGCGAGCTGGTAGGTGCGGACCCGGCCGACTTTCTGGGAGGTGACGATCCCGGCGGTCTCCAGGACCCGCAGGTGCTGGACGACGGTCGGGAGCGCCATCGCGAAAGGCTCGGCCAGCTGGCTGACCGTGGCCGGGCCGCGGGACAGCCGCTCGACCATGGCCCGCCGGCTGCTGTCGCCGAGCGCGTGGAAGACGCGATCCAGCCCTGAATACTTAGGCACATACCTAAGTATCTCCGGGCTGGCGGCGTTGTCAAGGGCGGCCTTGCCAGGGCGCCGTCGCGTCGCAGCCGCTCGCACTGCCGCAGGCCGAGTGGGTGAGCTACCGTGCCGACCGGCCCTTGCCGACTTGCGCGGTCCACTGAGCGAGGCTGGCTGGGGTCGAGACGGTGTCCGGGTGCGCGGGGCCTAGTACCCGCTTGGTCGATAGGCTGAGGTGTGATCACTTGCGTCGTTGAGTACGTGATCGATCCTGCGAAGATCGACGCCTTCGAGCGCTTCAGCCGCCGGTGGATCCAGCTGGTCGATGCACACGGCGGCACGCATCACGGCTACTTCCTTCCGGCTGAAGGTGCCAGCGACAAGGCCCTCGCCCTGTTCAGCTTCCCCAGCCTCGCCGCCTACGAGCAGTATCGTGCCCTGTTCGGCACCGACCCCGACTTCCTCGAAGCCGACCGCATCCGGGACGAGAGCAATTGCGTGCTCCGCTACGAACGGACATTCATGCGACCGCTGCTACCCGGCCACTGAGTACGCCAGGCACATTGGCGGGAGCTTCGCGAACGTGGCGCCGCTGAGCGACTACCTGATGAGCAACGCCATGTTCAGCGCGGACGCCGGCTGCCGGGTGGACAGCGTCGACCTGATCACCGCGATGCTCGTGCTGGTGATCGGTTCCGGGCTCCAGGCGGGACCGATCGAGGCGGGTCCCAGCCCCGGCGCCGTGCGGTGCGGCAATTCAGGCCGCCATCCAGAGCAGGGATGGTGACCGGGCATTACACCGATGCCTGCCGATCGGGCGAAGGCTCACGCGTCCGGGCGGTCAGTCGCCCGTGCTGAGCACCCTCGCCGTCGGCCCGCAGGCAGGAGCGCGGCCAGGAGCGTGGCCCTCAGCCCGGCCACTGCACGGCGGCTCGGTACGCTTGCCGAGCGAACCTCACTCACCCGGAGCCCGCTGGCCGTATCGGCGCTGCCACCAGGGCCACCTACCTGGCCTTTGCCGGCTCCGGTTTCGCCTTTGCCAGCTGGGCCTCCCGCATCCCGCAGGTCCGGGAGCGCCTCCACCTCCATCCCTCGGCCCTGGGTCTGCTGCTGCTGTCCATCGCGCTGGGCTCGCTGGTGTCGCTGCCCATGTCAGGACCGCTGGTCGGCCGTTTGGGTTCCCGCCGCACCGTGTCGGCCATGGCGATCCTTATGGCCGTGGCGCTGTTCACGGTGTCCTTCGGCTACCTGGCCGGCCTGCTGCCCGTCGTTGCCGGGCTGTTCCTGCTGGGCTTCGCCAACGGGGCCTGGGACGTGGCCATGAACGTTCAGGGCGCCATTGTGGAGCAGCTGGCCGGCCGCTCGATCATGTCCCGCTTCCACGCCGGATGGAGCCTCGGCACCGTGGCCGGTGCCCTAGCCGGCGCCGTCATGGTCGCGCTCGGCGTTCCCGTCACCGCGCATCTCACGGCGACGGCGCTGATCGTCGGCGTAAGCGTTCCTGCGGCCAGCCGGGCTTTCGTGCCCGACCGCGCCGATGGCGATGCGACCGCCGGCCGGGCCGTCGCCAGGATCAGCGCGCTTGCCGCGTGGCGTGAGCCGCGGACACTGATGATTGGCGTGTTCGTGCTGGCTTTCGCCTTCGCCGAGGGCACCGGCAATGACTGGATCAGCGTGGCCGTTATTGACGACTACCACGCGCCGCCTGCCGTCGGGACGCTCGTCTTCGCCGCCTTCCTGATCGCCATGACCACCGGCCGCTGGTGCGGCCCGCCGCTCCTGGACCGTTACGGCCGGGTGCGCGTCGTGCGCAGCCTGGCCGTGGTGGCGGTGGCCGGCCTGATGCTGTTCGTCTTCGGGCCGTCCATACTGGCGGCCTTCGCGGGCGTCCTGCTCTGGGGCGCGGGCACCGCACTCGGATTTCCCGTCGGCATGAGTGCCGGGGCGGACGACCCCGGGCGGGCGGCCAGCCGAGTCAGCGTGATCGCCTCGGTCGGTTACTGCGCCTTCCTGGGCGGCCCGCCGCTGATCGGCTTCCTCGCCGACCACAACACTGTCCGCACGGCGCTCATCGCAGTGGCCGTGCTGCTGGCCCTGGCCACCGTGACCGCCTCGGCCATCCGCCGCCCGGCCGGCCTTCCGGACTCTGGCTAGCAAACATCGCCGCCCGCGAGCCACCCAGCAGCGCGGACTCGCGACGCAGCCGCTCGATCTCATTCAGCAGCCGGGCATGGTTCAGTTTCGTGACGCCGATCGCGGTCTCGACTTTCGGATGACCAACTGCCCAGACTGAAGATCACGCTGGCGAGCGCCGGGGACTCAGCGCCTGGCCGTCGATAACGAGCGTCAATACGTCGCCTGCGACCGACGCGTCGATGGCCATCGACTCCCCCATGACATCGGTAACTACGCGTCCGGCAGGATCCACTGACCAACGACCCGCCTGTGCCGCGCCAGCGCCCATAGTGGCATCGAACGTGCCGTCGGCGCGGATGCTGATGCTCAGAAACGGGCTCTCCCAGTCTCCGATGATTGCCTCGCGCAGCCGGCCCGGTGCCAGCTGCTCCTGCGGCGGGAGTCCGTTCTCGGGCAGGTCGCTCGCGACTTCCCGGCGGATCGATGCCATCCCGGCGCGCGCCTCAGCTTCGCCCACTACATCGTGGGCCTTGCGAGCGGCGCGCCAGTCGAGCAGCGCCTGCTCCATGCTCTCACCGGGCGCGCTGTCCTGCGGCGACGCGACCGGTAGCCACTCGAAGTTGACCGCCCACTTGCTCTGCGGCGGCGCCATCGCCATCAGCAGCACCGGGACTGCCATGACAGGGACGGAACGCGCGGCTAGCTTGGGCACCTGGCTGCTACCTTCCCAGGGACGGCTAACACGTCCTGGTTGCCAGCCTCATCCGAACGGCAACCGGCCGGACGCGAGATATCACTGGCAACCCAATGCTGACAGGTCGCATAGATCATCGCCAGTGCTGAGATACCTGGTGCGCCTCCTCCGTGCGGTGGACACCTCCCAGCACGCCATCCAGCCAAGCGCCGCCACGCTGACAGCGAGCGCGATGAGCGGGTGCCGCCTGGACCACCTCCAGCGCCGGAGTATGGCAACCCATAAATCGGCGAACTGCCCATCACCAGACAGTTGCCGTCGCCCGACCGATCCGAACGCGGCGATCACCAGTCGAGGCGCACAGATCGGGTCGCTGTGTGGACCGGCGCCGCCCGGATCTGCATGGCTAGCGGATGGTCTGTTGTGACGACCGCTTGGGACTGCCGTAATACCGTTGCCGCTGATGATGATCCTCTCTATTCTTCGCTTGCATGGACGACCTGTTCGACGCTGCAGCGATGTACGACGAGGATTATCTGTACTTTTTTGCCGCGCCTCGTGGTCTTAGCGAGTTTGCGGTGCACGGGCCTGTCGTGCCTGGCGCTGACTTCCCGGCCGAGGCTTCCGCGGAGCTGGCCTGGCGGCTGCTGGATCTGCGACCGGGCATGAGCGTGCTGGATCTGGCCTGCGGGCACGGGGAGCTGGCCAACCGCCTTGCTGCCCGCGGCTGCCGGGTCACGGGCCTGGACTCGTCGGCGGTCTTCCTGGACCGGGCCCGCGCCGACGCAGTCGCCGCTGGGGTCAGCGTCGAATACGTGGCCGGGGACATGCGCCAGCTGCCGTGGACAAGCCTTTTCGACCGGGTTATCAACTGGTCCACCGCGTTCGGGTACTTCGACGACACCGCCAATCGCGCCGTCCTGGACGGGATCGCCCGTGTCCTGCGACCGGGTGGCCGGCTGGCCATGGACCTGGACAACCTGGTCATGTTTCTTGCCTCCTACTGCCAGTCACGCGTCGTGGCAGCACGGGAAAACGGCGACATGCTCGTTGACCGCTACCACCTGGACGCGCTGACCGGCCGGTTCGAGGCGGAGCGGACGGTCATCCGCAGCGGACGGACCCGCCGCGTGAACTTCGTCAAGCGGATGTTCGGCTTCCCCGAGCTACGAGACTGGCTCCTGGCCGCGGGATTCACTACGGTGGCAGGCTACGGCGAGGACGCACGGCCGCTGACCGCCGATCACAGACGGATGATCATCGTCGCGGACCTGCCATAAGAGATGGCCGGCATGGCGCAAGCGCCCACTGGTGTTACGCGCCCGGGCAACCGTACTCATTTAGATCTGCGGGACGCGCGCTTGAGCGGTGGACAATGCCGCGAACGCCGCGGCGGTGATTGTGCCGTACACGAGGTGATCGGTCCAGTCCTTGCCGAGCGTCTTAGCGTCGTACTTCCAGATCGGCTCGTAGAGGCCGGTGGCAGGCAGCACTGCGTAGTCGGTCAGCCAGACCATGGTCCCGAATAGCGCTCCCCATCGCGCCTGTGGCGCACCTACTGAGTCTGCCAGCAGCGCGAACCCGGCGCCCCACCCGATCCCATAGGCCCAGTGCATAACGTTGCTCACAGTATTGGCGGCCCTATCGGGCAGCTCCGACTGGAACAGCCCTTCGATCAGCCGCTTGCCGACCTGAGCGGGGGCTGGAGCACCGTCCCAGTTCTTGACTCCGGCGAACTCCCAGGCTAGAAGGCTTTCGCTGCCGTTTCTCCGGTACCGGATGTACTGTGCAAGGTCCATCGCCGCCGTGCCGATGGCCCCGGCGACTGCACCACGCAATAGCACCGTCAGCGCGGCAGGGCGGCGGGACTGGTTCGGTGAGCAGAGCATCAGGCCTCCTCCTCGTCGTTTCCGTGCCAATGACCCTGTCGACACGATATGGCCTTCACTACGATGAGCTGTACCTCTTGGCCAGCGTCCAGCTTCTGCGCGACTACCCCATCTTGCTTCAAGACGCTCGCCTACGGCGGCAATTCGCTAGACGACGCGCAAGCTCCCCTCCCCCGGCAACCCGGCCTGAATGCAGCCCGTGAGACCGACGACCGCTTCTGCCGATTTGCGCGAGTTAGTCGTGGGCATACCGTCGAGCAGCGCATCTTGGCGGCATCCGACAGCCTCAGCGGTAGCCGCCAGCAATGCTTGCTCCCGTCGTCACGGGAGGAGTGTCGCAGCGGTCGGCGAGGCCGACCACGAACGCCTGGAAGGCCGGCACGTCCTGCAGCGACGCGGGGTCGTCGATGTCGTGCTCGATAACCACGTGAATGAAGCTCACGCCATCCTTGAGCCGAAAGACTTTGCAGGTGAAGCCATCCGGCTCGCGCTCGTTCAGCTCGGCGAACACCGCCTCGATCAGCTGCTGGTTCTCGTCGGCGCGCTCGGGCTTGGCCTGGTAACGCATGATGGTGTTCATCGGCTGCTCCAGCTACGCGGCCCGGTGGCCCGCTCTACCTGTACAGACTTCTCT
>DATCEO010000112.1:0-152184 GCA_036510065.1 Streptosporangiaceae bacterium
CTGGATGTCATCAAGACCGCCGACTGGGTCATCGACCTGGGACCAGAGGGCGGCTCGCGCGGCGGCTCGGTCATCGCCGCCGGCACCCCTGAGCAGGTAGCCGGCATCGAGGAGAGCTACACCGGCCAGTTCCTCAAGAAGGTACTGGCGGTTAGCCACCCGGCACCGAGCCGGGCGCATCACGGCGACGGCTCGCAGCCGG
Source organism: Streptosporangiaceae bacterium (assembly GCA_036510065.1). GTDB lineage: Bacteria > Actinomycetota > Actinomycetes > Streptosporangiales > Streptosporangiaceae > DASUBV01. Next base: position 203 of record DATCEO010000112.1, read on the forward strand.
GCACCCGGCGCCGGAGCCGGGCCGCATGATGGCGACGGCGCGGCTTGCTAGCCGGGCGGTACGCGTCGGAACCGGCGCCGCGCGCTCCAGCGCGGCCAGGGCTGGCAGCCGGCTGATCTGGTCCCTCGGCGGGCGTTTAGATCGGGTACGGGTCCGGGGTGGTGGTGTACGTGCGGCCGGCGGGGGTGATCCAGGTGAAGATCCCGGGCGCGGGCTGGGTCAGGGTCCAGCCCGGCAGCTGCTTGATCTGGTGGTGGGTGCGGCAGCCGCCGCCCAGGTTGCACCGGCAGGTGGGGCCGCCCCTGTGCCACGGCTGAGTGTGGTCCAGGTCGGCGCGCCAGGCGGGCTGGCCGCAGTAGGGCTGGCGGCAGGTCTGGTCGCGGGCGGTGACGTGCTCGCGGATGCGGGTGGTGGGGCGGTAGGCAGGGGTGGCGGTGGCATGCGCGCAGCCGCCCGCGGCCCCATCGGCGGCGGCGGTGTCTGCGGCTTGGGTGGCGGCGCGGGCTGCGGCACGCAGGACGGCTGCGCGGATGCCCCGGCCGGTCCCGGCCTCGGGCTGAGTGGTCCCGGCGTCCACGCTGGTCTCGGTTTCCTGATCGTTCCCGGCGCCCCCCTTCTCGCCTGTACCGGGAGGCGGGTGGCTGTTGAGGGCGGCGGCGGGGACGATGACGGTGACCCTGCCGGTGACGCCCGGGGGTCGGCCGGGGGTCGGCCGGGGTTGTCACAGAGCTGGCCGCGGCGGATGCGGTCGACCGCGATGGCTTGCCCGGCCGGGTCCGTGAGCACGACCCGCCACTGGGCGTGGGGGTCGGGGACGGCGGGGATGGCCAGGGCGAGCGCCTGGGCGGCGCTGATGGGCCCGAGACGGCCCAGGCTGGCAGGGGCGCCGGGATTCCCGTTGAGGACGTGCCAGGAGAGAGTCAGGTCCAGCAGCCCGGCCGTTGGCCGGCCGCCCGGCACGCCGGGCGCATCCGGCCTGCCGGGGGTGGTCGGGGGGCAGAGCCCGGAGCCGGGCGGATAGCGGCGCGGGGGGCCGCCGAGGAAGGGCGGGATCTCGGCCACGGTGTCTGGCAGCGGCGGCCATGGCGGGATGATGCTGCCGTCGTAGTCATCGTCGCAGGGGCGGCCCCAGCCGTCGCAGGCGCCGGGCAGCGGCCTGTCCTGGCCGTCGTCGTGGTCGAGGGCGTCGGTCAGCGGCGGCCCGGAGTCGGCGGGGGCAGGGCCAGGCGGGCTAGGTCTACTGCCGGGCGGGCAGCCCCCGGGAGGGGCACCGGGGTCCTGGCCGGGGCCAGTGTCGCAGCTGTGTGGCCTGGCGAGCTTGTGGTCAGGGCGTCGGCTACGCCGCGAGGACCCGCCGGACCTGCCGCCCCGCGGGGGGCCGTCACCAGTCAGATCCGGCGGCCGGCGGCGATATCCCCGGCCACCGCCATCCAGGCCTCCGAGGCCGTCCTGTCCGTCATCACCGGGGCCGGGGTCGGGGTCATCACCGCCGGCGGGGCCGGGGTTGTCCGGGCTGGGATTAGGGGGGCCGCCGGGCGGGGCGGGGGTAAGGGGCAGGGTGCCCAGGACCAGGCCGGCCAGGGCCATCGCGCGCAGCAGCCCGATTCCGCCGCCGGCCCCGCCGGCCTTCATGCCCCGGGCGATCGCCGACAGCCGGGCCATCATCGCCGCAGCCTGGACGCCGGGCAGGTTCGACGCGACCAGCGCGGCGGTGCCGACCTGATCGGGGTACAAGCTCACGGTGGCCTGCCGCTCAGCGTTCTCCCGCCGCTCCTCCGCGCCCTTAGGGTCGACGCGCAGGACTGCGCGGCGTAACGCCGCCCGCAGCTGCCCCGTGGTCTGCCTCCCGGCGCCGGGCAGGACCAGCGCCTCCACCGCGCGGGCGTCATCGTCGGTCAGCACGGCGGTGGCCTCGGCGATCAGCCTCGCCCGGGGCAGGTCGATGGTCCCGGCGGCGAGCGCCGTCCCCGTTTCGCGGAGCCGCCAGGCCAGGTCCACCCCCAGCCGCGCATGCCAGGACGCGCTGGCCTGCGACATCCGCAGCGCTAGCGATACCTCGCACGCCGCCCCCGCCGTCACCCGGTCCGGCCGCCCTTCCGCATCCACCTCAGCGCGGGTGTCGCGGGCCGCGGTCCGCGACACCATCGACGCCACGGCGGCCAGTTCGCCAGCGGCCGCCCATGAAGCGACCCGCCGGTAGGCCGCGGCTATGCCGGGCAGGTCCCAGTCCGACAGCGCCCCCGGGTCGGCGTTCGCCAGCCACCCTGCCAGGCCCGGGCCCGCCGGCAGCTGATCGGCGATCACCCCCGTCAGGTCCCGTCCCGGCCCGGCCTCCTTGCACTCCAGCTCCTCCGCCAGCGACGTCTCCTGATCGGAAGGATCCCCCGCCTGCACCCCGCCGATGGCCGCCAGCAACCCAGCCAGATCCAGCTCGTACGACCAGCTCAACCCCTCCGACGGCCCCTGAGCCCTCGCCAGGTCGACTGGCCCAGTCGGCTCAGGCGCGTCCGAGACTGACTTCTCGAGCTCAGCGGATTGCGCGCTCCCTGACTGAGCGGGCCCGTCGGCCCCAGACCCGACTGTTTCGCATCCTGGCTCGGGTTCGCTTGCCTCCGGCACCTGGTCACCTCCCGAGCGCGGCTTCCGCCCGGCTGGGAAGTTCCCGGACGATCGGCCTCACGCTGTCTTCGACAAGGATATCGAGCGCCACTGACAATTTTGGAGGTAATCGATCACAGATACGAGTTGTGAGCAATTAACGGGTCAGGTTGTTGGACAGTGATCATGATGCGAGCAGCATGAGGCCGAGCCTGGCGAGTATGAATGGCGCGCCCCTGGCCGCACCGGCTGGTCCTGCTGCGCGGATCATGGCGGCCCGCATGTCAGTCAGCTGCGGTTCGTCCAGCTACCGTCAGGAAGGCCACGATCGCGTCGGCGACCACATCCGGCGCTCGCCGGGGCAGGTGATGACCCGCGCCCTCGACGAGCTGGAGGCGAGCATCGGGCAGGGCCTGCGCGAGCCGCCAGGCGGTCGCCACCGGAACCACGGTGTCCCGAGGGTCGGCGAGCAGGAGCACCGGGGCCCGGACCGTTGCGATGGTGTCTTCCAGCCCGGCCAGCTCGCGCAGCAGAGCCCGCTGCTCGGTCAGGAAGGTGCGCCAGAGCGAGCTGCGCTCGCCGCCCGAGTCACCCCACACCCGCCAGTTGACGTGCTGGTCCGGACGCAGCGGACGGCCGCGCCGCCGTCCGGCCCGGGCGAGCTGGGCGAGCCGGGCCCGGGCGATCCAGGGGGTCAGCTGCCACGCCACCATCGCGCACAGCGGTCCGGCGCCGGGCGCGGCCAGCAGCCGGTCCCAGCGATTCAGGCACCCCGGGCCGACGCTGGCCAGCAGCACCACCGCCGCCACCCGGTCCGGCGCCAGGCTGGCCGCCGACAAGGCCACCCCGCCGCCGTAGGAGTGCCCGACCAGCACCGCACGCCGGACGCCGCGCCGGTCCAGGTCAGCCAGCACCGCGCGGGCGTTCGCGGCGAACCCGCCGGCGTCCTGCGGGCTGGAGCCATATCCCGGCCGGTCAGGGGCGACGGCGTGGAACCGGGCAGGCAGCCGCTCGGCCACCTGCCGCCAGTCGTCGGCCGAGCCTGGCTGCCCGTGCAGCAGCACCAGCTCGTGCGCGGCCAGCCCGGCCGGGACCTGCCCCGCCAGGGCCTGCCCGGCTGGGGCCAGCGCGGCGTCGACGGCGGCGGTCACGCGGCGGCCCGGTCCAGGGCCGGGCCCCGCCGGCCGCGCCGCAGCCAGAGCAGGACCAGCCACCCGGCGCCTGCGACCAGCCAGAAACTGGCCAGCCGGTACAGCAGCACCGCGGCCAGGGCCTGGCTGGCGCGCAGCCCGGCGGCCACCAGGGCCAGCCCGAGCGTTCCCTCGGCCACTCCCAGGCCGCCGGGGGTGAGGTTGAGGCTCTGCGCGGCGACACCCGAGCCGTAGACCAGCAGCAGGTCGTGCCAGGGCACGGGGGCGCCGGCGGCGCGGATGCTCACTGCCAGGACCGCGGCGTCGGCGAGCCAGTTGGCCAGGGCCAGGCCGCTCACCGTCATCCAGCCGGACGGGGACGGCTGCAGCGAGCTCAGCCGCCCGGCCCAGGCCCGGACGGTCCGGCGGGAATCGGCCGCGGGCCGGCGCAGCAGCCGCAGGCCAAGCCGCAGCGCCCAGGTCGTGGGGCGCTCCAGCGCGGCGCGCAGGCGCGGACGGCGCATGGCCGCTGCCGCCGCCACCAGGGCCGCCACGGCCAGGCCGCCCGCGGGAACGGCGACTGCCGTGGCCAGGGCGTTCCCGGACACCACTCCGCCGCCGACCACGACCAGCGCGGCCGCGGCCGAGGAGACCACCCCGCCGGCCAGCAGCGACCAGCCCGCCAGCGGGGCATCGGCGCCCTGCCGGGTGAAGCGGCGGAAGGTATAGGCCGTGGCCAGCTCGGGCCCGGCCAGCGGAACCGAGACCGACAGCGCGTTAGCGGCAAAGGCGGTGGCGAGCATCGCCCGGACGCCCACGCTCGCCCCGCCGACCGCGAGCAGCCGGCGCATCATGATCGCGAAGGCGGCCATGGACGCCGCTTCGAGCACGACGGCGGCCGGAATCCAGAGCCAGTGCAGATGGCCGAGCACCGCCAGCGACGCGCTTACCACGCCCCGCTCGGCGACTCCGGCACCAGCCAGCGCCGCTCCAGCAGTGGTAACGGCCGCCAGGCGTGTCACCCGCTTCCCGGCCCGGTGCGCGGGTGCCGGGCCGGTGGGCGGGACCGCAGCGGTGGCTCGGCCAGCTGGTGTCGGCCGGGGCGAGATGGGGCGCGGGCCAGCTGGCGGCTGTCTGGTGACGGTCATGTCGGCCTGACTGACGCCGTGCCCCGGCCGGGGACTCCGGCCGGGGACGACGCTATCTGGCTGGTCAGCGGGCCCGGGTCAGTAGCCATAGCCGCGGCCGGTCGCGGCCGACGGCACTGTGCCTGCCGCCGCGTGGCCGGAGAGCGAAGCGAGGCCGGGGGGGCCACGAGGAAGCCCTGGACCCCCTGGCCGGTCACCTGGCAGCCCCGGTCGTCGACAAGGGTGTAGAGCGGGTGGCCGTTATAGGCGACCTGCTGGCCGACTGCGTCCTTGAGCACGGTCAGCCGGCCGCTCAGCCCGGCTCCCGTGGGCGCCGCTGATGTCAGCGGCGGCCACAGCCGGGCCAGGCCCCCGGTCACGAACGACCTCGCGGCCGTGTCGGGGCGGTAGTAGTACAGGGGGAGGCCGCCGTGGTTTGACCAGGATGGTCTCTGTCCTGCCTCCGACGGCCGCGCGGGCGGGACGCACGATGGCGGTCCCGGCCCCGGCGCTGGCCGCAGGCGTGCCGCCGGGCCGTCGACGCACCGGCCGAGGCAGCGGTAATGCCGCCTCCGGCGGCCAGCGCGGCCAGGCCGATGCCGGCGATGATGATTCGCGGGTGTCGCATGATTGCCTCCTAGTAAGGCGCACTGCTACTAAGATGAATAGTAGATTGGCGCGCGGTTCACCCACCCGGATCTGCGGGCGGATGACGTGGGTCGGAGCGGGTTACGGGACCGGGCTGCGAACTGGCCCGGGCGTGATCAGCGGGGCTGGCTGTACTCGGGCGCCCGCCGCGCGCCGGGCCGGAGCCCGGCAGTCAGGCTGATGCCGCCCCGGGCGCGCAGCTGCCAGCCGCCCCAGCCTGCCGCGAGCAAGATGATGAGGGTCTCGACGCTGAGGGCCGAAATGCCCAGCGGGCAGCGCCAGTTGCCGACATCGCCGTGATCGCCCAGGAAGCCTCCCGGCACGGCCCGGGTCAGGACGTAGCCCCCCATCGCCGAGACGGCCACGGCGCCGCCGGCCGCCCAGGCCAGCCAGTGCGAGCGGGTGATCAACACTCCGCCGATCAGCACTGCCGCCGCGACGATGCCGAGGTACCCGAGACCGACCAGCGGGGTCGGGCCCAGCGTTGCCGGCAGGTCCACCACGTGGATCACCGCCAGCGCGGCCAGCGCCAGCGCGCCCACCGCGCGGGCGGTCACATCCGCGCCCGGCGCGGCGGCTGGTGGTGGGGCAGTACGAGCAAACATCGGCGTCCCTCCTCGGTCCTGATCGCTCCCGGGGGGCCTGGCGCCGGACGGGAGCGATAATGCCGCTCTCAACTACTAACACGCATAGGAGATGCGGCAGGTTCAGCACGGCGGGGACGGCGGGGTGCGACCTGCATCACAGTGGCGGATGACGCCTCGTCGCTCAGCAGTCCGGCTGGAGGACGCAGGAGCACGTCATCATGACGCGGTGACCGAGGGCCGCGATCCGGTGCCTGGTGACCCACTCAGGGTCAATGACCCAGCTGCTGGCAATCGTGACGGACGGCAGCTGGCCCGGCCGCGAGTCGCCCACGTGCAGGGCCAGCTGACAGGCCAGTTCGTGCTCAGTGCCCTTGACCTGCAGGCGGCCGAGAGCGCGCCATCCGGTCGGCACCCTGGCCAGCGCGTCGGAGCGGAAGCTGATCTCCGGGAAGGCGGCGGCATCCAGGAAGCCGGGCCCGGTCAGCAGCTCATCGAGCTCGGGCGACCCGGTGCTGACCGCGCTCGTGGCGGCGGTCAGCCAGGCGGATGAGTTCCCGACCGGATCGGTGATCAGCACCTCGCCGCTCAGTGGCAGGCGTCCCCGGATGAGCCGGCCGATGACCGGCGCGGCGAACCACGCATGGGACTGCGCGGCATCGACCCGCCAGCGGCCAGCCGCTAGCCGCTGCCGCTCGTCGGGCTTCAGCTGAATGCCGGGCGTCGTCGTCACGGGCACTCCTTCACGTGATTCAGCCCGCCGACGGTTCCGGTGCCCGGTGCCGGGCCTGGATGCTGGCGGGCATCCTGCGGCCTAATGCCTACTAACACGGCTAGGGGCGAGCCGCCGTTCACGAGCCTGCGGACGGCGTGCCGCGCACGTGCTCGGCCACGATCGCCAGCCGGCGCAGGATGTCCGGTGCCGGCTCTCCGGTCGCCTCCTGGAGCTCGTGCAGCAGCAGCTCGGACACGAGGTGCAGGCCGGCCATGAAGTTGCCCAGGCCGTCTGCGTCCTGCGGGGTCAGGGCCTCGGCCGCCCACGCTTCCAGCTCGGGGGAGTCCAGGCCCGCGGTGAGCAGCCCGATGGCCAGCTGCATCGCGGCCGCCACAGTCTCGCGGCCGGGTGGGACGTTGTTCATGTCATCCTCCGGCTTCCGGCCCGACTGTTCGCCGCGCTGGCCATCGGTCCCTGTACCTGGCAACACGGGGCCGGGCGCCAGGATGTTCACCGCCGGCCGCTGGGCGGCTGCAGGATCGGCCGTCAGGCGGCAGGTAGCCGGCCCAGCGCGAGTGCCAGCAGCGCCGGGGCCAGGGCCAGCAGCACGGGGGTCACCGCGAGCGAGGCTGCTGCCGCCCGCAGCAGCTGCCGGCGCGCCCGGCCGAGCGGCTCGGCGGGCTCCAGCAGCCGGTATATCCGCTGCAGCGCGTCGGTGACGGCCGCGGCCAGAGCCGGGGCCGGGCTCCCCCCCGTGGCCAGGACCACCAGGGCGGTCGCGAGTGACCGCGGGTCGCTCGCCTGGGTGGCCCTGTCGTCAGCGTGCATCTCGATCAGCCGCGCGACCTGCTCGTCGGCGTCCCGCATCAGAGGCAGGAACGGCAGCACTCGGCGGCCGATCCGCGCCAGGCCCAGCAGCCGGTGGTGGCGGCCGGCCAGATGAGCTCGCTCGTGCGCGAGGACCGCCTGCAGCTGGCCGGGATCAAGCGCCGCTAGCGCGCCGGTGCTCAGGATCACGGTGGGATGCCGCCCGGCGACGCAGTAGGCGGTCGGCTGGGAATGGTCCACGAGCACGGCCCCCAGGCCGGGCTCGGCGTGCCCGATCAGCCGGGCCGTCTGCGCGTGCCGCAGCGCCTGCTGCCCGGCGGCCCGCAGGTGAGTGAGCGCCGCGAGCGCGGTCCGGGCCGCGAGGGCACCCGCCAGGGTCAGGCCGAGTCTGGCCACGGCGGCACCGCCGGGGGCCCCGTACGTGGCGCGCAACCGCAGCACGCAGGCCCCGATCAGGTGACTCAGGTCGCCGCCGAGGATGGTGGCGTGAACGGCCAGCGTCAGGCCGGCCAGCCCGAGCGCGGCCACGACCGACCATTGCGCGGCCAGGTAGGTGGCGATGCCCAGCAGCGGCGCCCGGCCCGGCCACCGAGCTCGGGCCAGTAGCCGGCAGCCCAGCGTGCCGATACAGGCCGCGTAGGCCACCAGCACGGCCGCCACGGTCACTGGGGCTCGCCGGCCTGGGGCCCGGGCCGCGCCTGGTCGAGCGCCTCGCGCAGCAGCGCGGCGTCGTGCGGGCTCATCTGCAGCGCGAAATGAGCCAGGGCGGTGCGCCGGTCCGAGCTGGTGGCCAGCGCGTCGTTCATCAGCGCGGCGGTGTAACCGGACCGGGAGCCGGCGGGCTCGTAGCGCCAGGCCCGGCCGTCCCGTTCCCGCCGCAGCCAGCCCTTGCGGTACAGGTTGTCCATCACGGTCATCACAGTGGTGTACGCAAGCCCGCGCTCATCGCGCAGGTCCTCCACCATCTCGCGAACCAGCGCCGGGCGCCCCCACTCCCACAGGCGGTCCATGATCACAGCTTCCAGCTCACCGAATCGTCGCATCCGCACTCCCGGACATGGCCACCCTGGCGGCGCGTCCGCCGCCCATCTACTAAGACGCATAGAATAAGCCGGCGGTTCAGCAGACATGCCAGCTGCTTTCCCCTGCGGGGAACGGTGATGACGTAAGGTTCGGTACGGTTCGTTTGCCCGTTCCGGGAGGCGGTCTGGTATGCCTGGTGTCACGATCTCGGCAGGCTACGGCGCTGGCGGCAGCGTCATCGCCCCGCAAGTGGCCCAGCTGCTCGATCTGCTGCTGCTGGACCGGGCGATCAGCTGGCATGTGGCGGCGCAGCTGCGCGTGTCCGTGCAGGAAGCCGAGGGCGGCGCAGTCCGCCGCTCCCTGCCGGACCGCTTCATCGGCGCGCTGGTCCCGCTGGCGGCCGGTGTACTGGCTGGCAGTGCCGACTCGGCTCCGCGTGACCTGGCCGCGGACCCGGAAGAGGCGCCGCTGTTCCGCGCGCAGGCCGAGGCGGTCATGCGGGCCGCCCTGGCCTCCGGGGCGGTCATCCTCGGACGTGCCGGGGCGGCCGCCTTCCGGGACGAGCCGGGCGTGCTGCGGGTGCGTCTGTTCGGGCCGGCGGAGGCGCGCATCGCGCAGGCCACCAGGATCGAGAACATCGACGAGCCGTCCGCGCGGCAGCGGCTGCCTGAGGTGGACCGGGCCCGCGCGACGTATGTCCGCCGGCTCTACCGCGCCGATATCGACGACCCCGACCTGTACCACCTGCAGCTGGACAGCACCGCGCTGCCGCTGGATGGCTGCGCCGGCCTGATCGCGACCGCCTATCGCGCGCTGGCTGCGGACGGAACGGTCACAGGCCCGTCTGAGCCGTGAGCCGTCCCGAGCTCACGGCCGCCGCGAAGGCCTCGTAGTCCCGCTCGTTCTGGTCGGCGTACGCGTCGGCGAAGCTGGCGATGGCCCGCTCGAAGCTGTCGCCCTGGCCGAGGTACGAGGCGATCGCGATGCGGTCGCCCCACCGGGCGTGCGCGCGGGCCAGGGTGGCCCCGCAGAGCCGCGAGTACAGGGTGGCCCCGGGCACGAGCAGGGTCTCGACATCGGCGGCGCCCTTCCAGTCCTGGAACTGGCGCACGTAGTAGTCGCGGGTGTTACCGTCGGGGCCCTTCATGGAATGCCAGCCCAGGAAGATGTCACTGGCCGCCTGCATGAGGCGCTGGCCCGCCACCACGCGCTCGCCGTGATGGCGGTACTGGCTGTGCTCCGCGAACCGTTCCAGGACCGAGGCTTGCGCCTCCTTGACCTGCAGGAACAGCGGATCTTCCTGGTCGCGGCCCAGCAGCAGGAGGATGTAGCAGCGGGTCCCGACGCTGCCGACGCCCACGACCTTCTGCGCCGCGTGGACGTAGCGGAACTCCTCGATCGGGTGGCCCTGGTGCCCGAGCGTCCGCCGGTAGGAGCTCAGCAGCTTCTTGATCAGGGGCGCCGGGTCCGCCCACCCCGATCCTGGCTCGATCAGGTCCTCGATCGGCACGATGAGCGGCGGATCGGCCACGATCCGCAGCTCCCCCTGAACGGCCCCCGCGCGCCGGGCCAGCACCCGGGTGCTGTCGCGGGTCCTGGCCTTGGCCACGACCCGTTCCACCGCCCGGGCCTCCTTGCCGGGCATGCGCTTGACCCGGACCTCCTTGCGGACGAGGTCCAGCAGCTTGCCTGCCTCCAGGTGGTCGTACCACGCGCCGAGGGTTCCCATCCCCGAGGCGGCCCGCATCCGGTCCCGGTACTCGCTGACGCCGGCCATGACGACCGCCCGCCGGTCGGCCGCCGAGAACCCGCGGTCCCGGCCCAGCACCTCGAAGCTGGCCGCCAGCCGCTTGACGTCCCACTCCCAAGGGCCGGGGAGGGTCTCATCGAAGTCATTGATGTCGAACAGCATCCGGCGCTCCGGCGTGCCGAACAGCCCGAAGTTAGACAGGTGAGCATCACCGCACAGCTGCACGGCCACCCCGGTCACCGGGGTGGCCGCCAGGTCAGCCGCCATGATCAGCGCCGCGCCCCGGTAGAAGGTAAACGGAGACACCAGCATCCGCCCGTACCGGATCGGGACGAGGTGCGGGACCCGGCTCGAGGCCTGCTCCTCCAGGAGCGCGACCGGATCGGCGCGGTCCGGGGCCGGCTCCCACCGGCCATGGGCGGATCGCGGCGCATCCTGGCGGGCGGCCTGGCCCCGGGCCACGCGCTCGGCCGCCGTCAGGCGGGCCCGCCGCCACGCTGATCCCAGCGCGGGGCCCAGCACCTCGTCCGCGCCAGGCGGCCGGGCGGCGGCTCCGGCGCCGCGTGCGGTGGCAGCCATACGGGCCTCTTTCCCGTTATTGCCGACTGCCATGCGCTGCCGGGCCCGCGGGTCCGGATCCGGGGCCACGGCCGGGCGGCAGCGGCCCGAGGTCGATCTCGGCGCGGGCCAGGAGGCACAGCACGCGGCTCTCGCGGCGGTAGGCCAGCGGGTAGAACAGGAACTGGTCCAGCGGGAACCACAGCCCAATCCAGGCCAGCACCCACCCGAGGTGGTCGGTGATGAGGTTGGCGGCGCCGCCGACGGGCTTCATCGTGGTCGCCACCGCGGTCAGCGCCAGCCCCAGAGCAGAGACGGGCACGCCGATCCGCAGGGCACTGACGCCCCCGACTCGCTGGGCCTGCCCTTCCCTCCGGTTGTAACGGATCCGGTGGTCGCAGTAGCGCCGCAGGGTATGGGCCAGCCGCCCGGCCAGGCCATCGTCGATCTCCTCGGCCGGCAGCCGTATCTCCAGCCGGACCGGGCGCCGGGACGGCCGGCCGCGCAGCTCGCTGATGCAGAAGTCCACGCCGGTGAGGAAGTTCCGGTACTCCGAGAACAGGTCGGTGTGGGGCATCTCGAACATGTCGTCGGCGTGCAGCAGCTGTAACTCGATGACCTGCCGCTCGCCCCTGTCCAGCGAGCGCCCGAGGACCTTCGTCATGCTGAGCCACCCTACGGCGCAGTGACGGCGCTGACTGTCCGGCCCTCCGGCTAAGTTGCCAGTCATGGACTGGAAGATCGAGCTCGTGGCCATGCCGGTGACCGACGTGGACCGCGCCAAGGCGTTTTACGTGGATCAGGTGGGCTTCAACCCTGATCACGACTACCAGGTCAGTGAGACGCTGCGGTTCGTGCAGCTCACGCCACCCGGCTCGGCGTGCTCCATCGTGATGGGCACCGGGATCACCCAGATGGCGCCGGGCTCGCAGAAGGGACTGCAGGTCGTGGTGGCCGACGTCGAGGCGGCGCGGCGGGAGCTGATCGCGCGCGGCGTGGCGGCCAGCGACGTTGACGTGCAGCCGTGGGGCTCGTTTGTCACCTTCAGCGACCCCGACGGCAATACGTGGTCGCTGCAGCAGCTGCCCCAGCGCTAGGCCTGACGCCAGGGCTGAACGAATCGGGGCGCCGCTACGTAGGAGAAGGTAAGAGTCTCCTTCGTGAACGGACCAACCCGATGAGTAACCGATCATGGGCGCCGTCGAGCCCAGCCTCGGACGAGGCGCGGCAGTCAGCGGCGGGCCTGACCTCCCGCCCGGTAACGCGGCGGGCGCTGCGCCTGGCCGGCGCCGGGCTGCTCGCCGCCACCGCGGCGATTCACCTGGATCTCTACCTGACCGGGTACCGGTCGATCCCGGTGATCGGCTGGCTGTTCCTGCTCCAGGTGATCGCCGCGTTCGGGCTCGCACTGGCTGCGGCCGTGTCCGGTCGCCGGCTGGTCGCCGCGGCGGGCGCCGGATTCGCTCTGTCGACTCTGGGCGGCTACCTGCTGTCGGTGTGGATCGGGTTGTTCGGGTTCACCGAGGTCCGCACGACCGCGGGGATCACGGCGGGGGTGCTAGAGGTAGCCGCCTTCGCGGTGCTGGCCGTCCTGGCCCTGACCCCGGCCGGACCAGTGCCGCACGCCGGGGCGGCGGTGGCGGCGGCGTCGGTCCTGGCCCTCGCGGTGCTGGCCATCGCCGTGGCCGGTGCCGGTGCCCCGGCCCCCACGGCCCCGGCGACCCGGACGGCTGCGGGCAGCCTGCGGACCGTGCAGATCGGCGGCGCGGCGGTGCTCGCCAATGCCCGGGGGCTGACGCTGTACTCCTTCGCGCCCGATACGCCGGCGAAGTCGGCCTGTAACGGGTCCTGCGCCGCGTACTGGCCGCCGGTCACCGGGACGCCATCGGCGGCCCCGGGCGTGACCGGCAGGCTGGGCACGATCAGGCGGGCAGACGGCTCGGTCCAGGCGACGTACGACGGGCATCCCTTGTACACCTACATCGGTGACTCCGCTCCCGGCCAGGCCCGCGGCAACAACCTCAACCTCAACGGGGGGCTGTGGCACGAGGTGCCCGCGTCCCGATGAGCAGCCAGGCTCTGGTCATACACCGCCGTTCCAATTTCGCCCGGCCAGGGCGAGCCCGGCATCACCCATGCCGGATGAGGACCCCCGTGCCGGAGCGAGCGATCCTGACGGAATGGCCCCCGACCAGAAGGCCAGGCGCACCAGCCCCGTCGTCGATGAAGGGACAGCCATGAAGACCGCCCGGCCCTCAGACAGGCTTACGCAGATGGGTGGTTCGACTCGCCGGAAGATCGCCGACGGGCTGCGCGAGCTGGGAGCCGTGGACCAGGCGATTTATGCCGCGATAGCCGCGACCTCCACCCCGTCCCTGGACGAGCCGCTGCGCCGGCTGTCTAACTCGGCCAACAACTCCCGTCTCTGGCTGGCCCTTGCGGGCGGACTTGCCGTGGCCGGAGGCCGGACCGGCCGACGCGCCGCGGTGCAGGGAACGCTGGCCATCGGCGCGACTTCCGCGCTGGTGAACCTGGCTGTCAAATCGGTCTGGTCCCGGCAGCGACCCGACCGGGTCAGCGCTGGCGTCCCGAGCCAGCGGAACGTGCGAATGCCGGACTCAACTTCGTTTCCGTCCGGTCACGCGGCATCGGGGTTCGCCTTCGCCTCGGCCATCGGCCGACACCAGCCTTGGCTCGGCAGCGCGCTGGCCTGCCTCGCGGCAGCCGTCGCCTATTCCCGGGTCCACACCGGAGTGCATTACCCAGCGGATGCCGTGGTCGGCTCGCTGATTGGCGTGGGTACGGGGCAGGCTATGGCCGGCCTGATGGATCGCCTGCGGCCGGCCGGAAGCGCGTGAACGTGAGCGCCTGGCGGCCCAGCCGGCAGCCGCGAGCCAGCGCAGGCTCCTGGCAGCAGCGGGTGCGCTAGCGCGCCGTCAGCCACGTCCGGCCGGGGCTGTGCGCTGCGGTCCGCGGACGTCATCGGCCGTGACGCGCAGCGCGTGCCGCAGCAACAGGCCTCCGATGATCTCGAATATGCCCATCACGATGAACCAGATCCCCAGCAGGACGGCCAGGGCCGTCAGCGAGGAGGCGGGGGCGGACGCGACCACGATCCCCCCGATCAGGCTCACCACTCCGAAGGTGATCCACCAGCCCCTGCCCTCGCGGGATCCGCCAGAGATCCCCCCGATCAGCGCGGCCAGCCCCTGGACGATCCAGGTGATGCCGATGATGAGGCCGATGAGCGATCTGGTCAGGTGAAGATGGCGGATGAGGACTACTCCGATGACGATGAACATCAGGCCGGCGATGCCCAGCCAGACCCGGTGCGACTCCTGCGGCCCGAAGATCCGGATCAGGTGGAAGATCCCGGAGAAGATCATGAGCAAGCCGAGCAGGACAGCCAGCACGTTCAGGGAGCCCGTCGGGTGGAAGCTCACGATGATGCCCAAGATCAAGGTGAGCGTGCCGAGGAACAACGTCGCCTGCCAGGTTCCCGCCATCACTTCGGGAGGAGATGGCCGGGGTGATAGCGGGGTGCTGTACTCATCGGAAACCATTGTGTGATGCTCCCTATTTATCCAGCTCCACGGTAAACAGGCGACCGGCATAGCCCGAAGCCTGACCGATTCTCGCCGCGATAGCCGCACGCGTCCTCACCCGCTGCGGGTGATGGGGAAGACGTCATCCACGAGCTGCGCGCGAATCCCCGGGCCGGAGGTCCGCGCGACAATTGCGCCATGGATCTTGACTTGCGCGGCAGCCGCGCGCTGATCACCGGGGGAAGCAGGGGCATCGGCTACGCGGTGGCGGAGGCGCTGGCCGCCGAGGGAGCGGCGGTCGGGCTGGTCGCCCGGGACGCCGGCGGCCTGGCGGCCGCCGCGGAGCGGCTGGCCGGGCAGGGCGCGCCCGTGGCCACGGCGGCCGCGGACGTCACCGATCCCGGCGCGCTGGGCCGCGCCGTCGAGGACATCAGCGCCGCGCTCGGCGGCCTGGACCACCTGGTGGCCAACGCGGGCGGCACGGTCGGCCGCGGCAACCTGACCAGTTCCGCTCCCGGCGAGTTCACCGCCACGTTCGCCCTCAACGCGGGACACGCGGCCGAGCTGATCCGTGCGGGCCTGCCGCACCTGCGGGCCGCCGGCGGCGGCACGGTCGTCATCATCTCCTCGATCACCGGCATGCGGCCGGCCCCGCGCACCGCCTATGCCGCCGCCAAGGCGGCGGAGATCCACCTCGCGGCCACCGCCGCCCAGGAACTGGCCCCCGAGCGCATCCGCGTCAACGCGGTCAGCCCCGGATCTATCGGCTTTCCCGGCGGGTCGTGGGAGGCCTTCGCCCGCGAGAACCCCGAGGATTTCGCCGCCTTCCTGAGCACCCAGTTCCCGTTCGGCCGGCTGGGCCGCCCGCAGGAGGTGGCCGACGTGGTGACGTTCCTGATGTCGGAGCGGGCATCGTGGATCACGGGGGCGAATATCGTGGTCGACGGCGGCCAGCGTTACCCGAGCGCCCGCCGGTTCGACTAAGTCGGCTCGCCTATCCGGCCGCTGCCGGAAATGCCGCGACATACTTATCCCCGGGATCCAGACGTGCTCCGCATTCCGCTTGACGTTAGCCGGAGCTAATCCGCCGCGGACATTCCGCTGCGACGATTGACATTGCTGTTGTCCGCTGCCACTATCCGATAGCGCTGACCGCGCATCGCGGTCGAAAGCGGGGGATCGCTTCGGCCTGGCGCAGATCCGACGGGGGTTCACATGAAGTCCGTGCGACGGGTTCCGATGCTGCTCAGTGGCGCCGTGGCCGTAGTGACGATGGTCAGCGGGCCGGCCATGGCCAGCCCGGCCAGCCCGGCCGGCCAGCACCGCGCCCGCCCGGCCGGCACCATTTCCAAGATTCTGAAAACCGGGGATATCGTCACCGGCGTCCGCCGGACGGCGATGGGAAAGGTCATCCTGACCGGCTCGGCGGCGACCGGAAACGGCACCCAGGCGGTTCCATTCCTGTACCGGGGCGTGCTCACGAGCGCCGCGGCCGGTGCGACGGTATCGGTCCTGACTCCGCCATTCGCCGGGGTGACGTCAGCGACGTTCTACGGGCCGGATACTCACTCGTTTAACCCCCGGGCCATCCCCGCCGGCCAGGTCCGCGCCGTCGGCAGCTACCAGTCATCATCGGGGCCCGCCGGCGTGTTCAACCAGGGCATGGTCTTCCTCGGGCCGCTCAGCGGCCGGGGCGGGTCCTGGACCTCCATCGACGTGCCTGCGCATGGCGCCCGCACGGTCGGGCACGTGCGGGCCTGCCCGAGGGTCCGCAAGCGCTGCCGGGTGATGGACACCATCGCGCACAGCACGATGGGTGACCTGGTGGTGGGCAACTACGATCTCAACCCCACCGTGGCCGGCGGGCTGGCCTCGGGCAACGCGTTCATCTATAACCTGGCCCGGCGCCAGTGGACACTGCTGCGGATGGGCGGGAGCCTGTCGAGCAAGACCACCCTGTACGGCATCTGGCAGAGCGGCGGCGACACCAGCCCCCGTTACACGCTGGCCGGCGGGACCTCCGCCGGGGGCGGAGCCCAGAAGGCCTTCCTGATGAGCTACAACGAGCGGACCGGGCGCTTCGGAACGGCCCGGTACTACCGGTACGGCAACACCCCGACGGCAGTCACGCACTTCGAGGGCATCACCGGCGTGCCGGGCGGCTTCCACCTGGTGACCGGGAGCTCGGCGCAGAGCTCGTCCCTGGCGTTCGTGCCGGTCAGCCGGCACGGATTCTTCGGCCGGGCGCGCTGGTACCCCGTCAACGTCGCGGCCAGCCCGCTGTGCCCGGGCGGCTGCGCCGTCGTGACCGGCAACGCCGTGTTCCGGAACCGGGTCATGGGGCTGTACATCCCGGCTGGCTCCGCCGCTCCGCACACCTACCTGGCCACCGTCCCGACGAGGTAACGGGCGCCGGGTCAGGGCAGCACGCTGTCGCCCCGCAGGACGCGACAGCTCCACTCGCGCAGGTCGCTGTCCAGCTGCTCGGCCGAGGGCGGCAGGCCGGGCAGCCGCTCGGCGTGCTCCGCCTTCATGCCAGCCAGGACGATGGCCAGCTGCCGCCGCCACTGGCCGGGCGAGCTGCGGCCCGTGATGGTCATCGTCCGGGCCACGCCGATCAGGGCCAGCGTGATGTCGGCCGCGGTCAGGTCGGCGCGGGCCGCGCCCGCTTCCTGAGCCCGGCTGAGCAGGTCGGTCATCAGGCCAGCGAATCGCTGCCGCCAGTCCGGGCAGATGGCCAGGAGCGCGCCGACGCCGCGGTTGCGGGTGCCGTCGGCCAGGACGTCCTCGAGGTAGCTGACCAGGCCGTGCCAGGGATCGGGATCGGCCAGCCCGCGCTCGGCCATGGCCTGACGGCGGTTGTACCAGTCCTGGAACAGTTCCTCGACAAGCTGTTCCTTGGTGAAATTGCGGTGCACGGTGGCGTTGCCCACCCCGGCGCGCCGGGCGATCTCGACCAGGCTGACGCTGAGCCCGTCGTCGGCGAAGGCCTGCGCGGCCGCGGCCAGGATTCGCTCCCGGTTCTCGCGGGCATCGCTGCGCTGACAGCGTGCTGCCTCAGTCGGCGTCATCACCACGATCAGCACTGTAGCCGATATGCACACGGTCTGTCCGGTTTCGGTTTTCTCCCGGTTCTGCCGGCCAGCCCGGCGCGACCAGGAGTTTTGGTCCGTCAGCTAGCCGCGCTCCCGCGCGGATGACCATATCGGGGGGGCGATCCGGATAGCTCTGACCAGTTAGTGATACGTTCAACGTGCAAGCGGATAGGCCTAACCGGTTGAGGGTGCCCCGAGGAGGTCTGATGGCTTTTCACGTGAGCCTCAGGAACCGGGCCGCGACCCGGACTCCCTCCAGCCTGGCCGGGCCGCGGCGCTCTATCGCGTTCGCCTTCCAGGGCGGCGGCAGCCTGACCGCCCCGCAGGTGGGAATGCTGCGGGCGCTGACCGAGGCGGCTGTCGCGCCCGACCTGGTGATCGGCTCCTCGGCCGGGGCGCTGAACGCGGTGGCCTTCGCCAGCGATCCCAGTCCGGCCGGCCTGGACCGGCTCGAATCGGTCTGGCTGTCGCTGCGCCGGCGGCACGTGGCCCCCTTCTCGGTCCGGACGCTGCTGGCCATGGCCGGCCGCGGTGACGCCCTGGTCACCAGCTCGGCGCTGCGACGGCTGCTCGCGGAGGCGGCGGTGGCCCGGACGCTCGAGGGCACCGCCATCGCGGCGCACGTGGTGGTGACTGACCTGGCCTCCGGGGCGGCGGTCGTGCTGTCGGACGGCGAGACCGTGCCGGCGCTGCTCGGCTCGTGCGCGTTCCCCGGCCTGTACGCGCCCCACCTGATGGGGGAGCGGCTGGTCGTGGACGGCGGCGTCGCCGCCGACGTCCCGGTGCTGCAGGCCGAGGCGCTGGGCGCCGGGATCACTTACGTGCTGCCCGCGGCCAGATGGGACACCCCGCAGCCGCCGCGAGGGGCGCTGCCGCTGGCCTACCACGCGCTGGGCCAGATCCTCGGCGCGGCCGGCCGCCGGGACGTGGCCGCGGCCCGCGGCCGCGTGTACGTCCTGCCCGCGCCGGCCGGCCGGGCCAGCAGCCCAGTCGACTTCCGCGACACCGCGCGGCTGATCGGCGAGGGGCACCGGCTGGCCGCCGACTGGCTCGCAGGCCAGCTGGCGGAGTCGGGCCGGGCCGCCGGGGCAGCCTGAGACCACGATGCGCAGCCCCGTCCTGCACCGTGACGACTCCCCGGCCGCCGCCCCGCCGCGGCCGCCGCGGCGGCTGGGACACTGGGTGACCGCGGTCCCGTGTCAGGCCTGGCGGCGCCCCGGCCGGCCGGCCGCCCGCCCGGCGGTCGCCTGGTGGGCGCTTGTGGCCGCGGGCCTGTCGCCGATCCTGATGACCGCTGCCTGGCTGATCGCGGACACGCTCCAGCCGACCTCCTACAGTCCGGTCCGGCAGACGGTGAGCGTGCTGGCCGGCCTGGGCGGCACCGATCGCTGGATCGTGACCAGCGCCCTGTTCGTGGTGGGCGCGTGCAACCTCGTGACGGCCGCCGGGCTGGCCGGCGTCCGGCGGCCGGGCCGCGTCCTGCTGATCATCGCGGGGGTGGCCTCGATCGGCATCGCCACGTCGCCGGAGCCGGCCGGCGGCTCGACTCCGGAGCATCTGGCCTGGACGGCCCTCGGCGCGGTCACCATCGCGGTCTGGCCGGCCTTCCTGGCCCGGCGCGGGCCGCGGCCGCTGGTCACCAGCGTCCGCGCCACCATCCCCGTGACCACCGTGTTCGTGGCCCTGCTGGGCTGGCTGATCATCGAGACCCAGGGCGGCGCCGCCCTGGGCCTGGCCGAGCGGCTCACGTCCACGATCGAGATCTCGTGGCCGTTCATCGTGGCCCTGGCCCTGCGCGCCGCGGCGGCCTCGGCGGAGCTGCCCGCCGGGGAACGAGCCGAGCCGGGCGCACTGGCCGCTGAGCCAGCCGCCAGCGGGACTCCCCGGCGCAGCCGCGAGGAGCGCCGTGCGATAGACAGGCGATCATGAGAATCGGCGTGGTTTTCCCCCAGACCGAGATCGGCGCCGACGTCGGCGCCGTCCGCGCCTACGCCGAGGGGGTGCAGGCGCTCGGTTTCAGCCATGTGCTGGCCTACGATCACGTCCTCGGCGCGGACCCGGCGGTGCACGAGGGCTGGAGCGGCCCCTACGACGTCCGCACCACGTTCCACGAGCCCCTCGTGCTGTTCGGCTACCTGGCCGCGGTGACGTCGCTGGAGCTGGTGACCGGCATCATCATCCTCCCGCAGCGGCAGACGGCCCTGGTAGCCAAGCAGGCCGCTGAGGTGGACCTGCTGTCGCAGGGCCGACTGCGCGTCGGCGTCGGCCTGGGCTGGAACGCGGTGGAGTACGAGGCACTCGGCAAGAACTTCGCCGACCGGGGCCACCGCCTGGCCGAGCAGGTGGCGCTGCTGCGCCGGCTGTGGACCGAGCCGTCGGTCACCTTCGCGGGCCAGTACGAGCAGGTGACCGGCGCGGGGCTGGCGCCGCTGCCGGTCCAGCAGCCGATCCCGCTGTGGTTCGGCGCGCAGTCCCGCCCGGCTTACATCCGGGCGGGTCAGCTGGCCGACGGCTGGTTCCCGCAGGTGCCGCCGGGCCCCCGGCTGGACGAGGCCCGGGCGATCGTCGAGCAGGCGGCGCGGGAGGCGGGCCGCGACCCCGCCGAGCTCGGGATGGAGGGCCGAGTCAGCTGGGGCGAGGGCGGTGCCGAGCAGCTCACTGACCACGTTGACCGCTGGCGGGACGCCAGGGCCACGCACCTGTCGGTGAACACGATGGGCGCCGGGCTGGCCACGCCGGACGATCACCTGGCCGCGCTGTCGGCCGCCTCGGAGGCGCTCGGCCTGGGCTCGGCCTGAGTCTCGTGCGCTGAGCCCCGTGCGCTGAGCCCCCCGTGCGCTGAGCCTCGCGCGTCACGACGGCGCGGGGCGCTGCCCGGCCTGGTCGCGGGCGACCTGCGTGAAGACGGCCAGCGCGTCGGCATCGCTCGGCACGGCGCGGACATTCTCCGCGATGAACTCCTCAATGCCGGGCATGGTGCTGGCCGCCAGCGTCCGCGCGGCGGCGTCGACGTCGTAGCTCGCCCGGCGGAGCACGACGTCGGGACCGAGGAGGGCCCAGGCGGCGCCGAGGTGCCCGTACGGCATCCCGACCGAGCCCGGATTGATAACGCGCCGGCGATCCGCGAGCCGCTCGAACGGCATATGGCTGTGCCCGATGACCACGACCTGCTCGCGGAGGCCGGCGAAGGCGTCCCGGTAGTGCTGGACCGGGCTGTCCACCAGGATGATCTCGTTGTCGTCGCGCGCGGTAGCGTGACAGAACGCGACTGGCCCCAGCCCGTCGACGTCGACGGTGACGGTCAGCGGCAGGCCGGCCAGCCGGTCCCGGTGCGCCTGGCTTAGCTGGCCCGCGCCCCAGGTCATCCAGGCGTCGGCCGGGCTGCCGGTCGGCTGGAAAGTCCCGTCGAAGGCCGCCGCGAGCCAGCGGTCGCCGTTGCCGCCCACCCAGATGGTCCGCTCGCCGAGCTCGGCCAGCCGGTCGATGACCTGCGCGGGCAGCGGGCCGTCGGCCAGGTCGCCATTGAGCACGATCGCGTCCACCCCGGCCGCGTCTACCTCGGCCAGCACGGCCTCCAGGGCCGGCAGGTGGCCGTGAATGTCGGACAGAACCGCGACCCGCACTGATCATCCTTTCGCCGCCTGCTGGCCACTCTACGGACTCTTGCAATTGATTAGTCAGGATGCAACGGTGGAGAAGCGGCTAGATCATCACGCTGCTCAGGACCCTGGTGGCACTGTCCAGCGAAGGGGAAATCTCTGAGATGAGCGCCCGACCGAATATCGTCCTGGTGCACGGCGCGTGGGCCGACGGCTCCTGCTGGAGCGCCGTCATCGAGCGGCTGCAGGCCGACGGGTACAACGTCACGGCGCCGCAGTTCCCCGAGACCTCGCTGGCTGCCGACGTCGCCCGGCTGCGCCATGTCCTCAGCCGCCAGGATGGCCCGACCGTCGTGGCCGGCCATTCCTACGGCGGGCAGATCATCACGTCCCTGGGCACCGACGCGCCCAACGTCGCCGCCCTGGTTTACGTCGCGGCCTTCGGGCTGGATGAGGGCGAGTCGATCGGCGCCCTGCTGACCCAGGGGCCGCCGACCCCGGCGCTCGCGCACCTGGACATCGACAACCTGGGCTTCGCCTGGCTGCCGGAAGACGACTTCGTCGGCCACTTCGCCGCCGACGTCGACCGGGCGCGGGCCCGGGTCATGTTTGCCGTGCAGCAGCCGCTGGCCGCGTCCACGCTCCAGGACGTGATGGGCGTCCCGGCCTGGAAATCACATCCGTCCTGGTTCCTGGTCGCCGCTAACGATGAGGCCATCCCGCCCGACGCCGAGCGCCAGTTCGCCAAGCGCATGGGCGCCACCACCATCGAGGTCGCGGCCGGCCACCTGGCGATGGTCTCCCACGCCGATGAGGCGGCGCAGCTCATCGAGACGGCCGCCGCAGCCGTCGAGGCCGGCGGCTAGCGCGGCCCGCCGCACGGCCTTCCGGCTGCCCGGCCTTCCGGCTGCCCGGCGTTCCGGCCGCCCGGCCTTGTCGCGCCTGGCCAGAGCCGGCCCCGCGCGGCATCATGGTGACCAGCGCGCCTCGGCTGGCGCGCTGACGGCCGGACCGCCGCCGGGAGGGCCTCGTGCTGGCGCTGGTGCTGATTGGCCTGGTGGGCGGGCTCATTACCGGGATATCGCCGTGCGTCCTGCCCGTGCTCCCGGTGATCTTCCTCTCCGGCGCGCCGGGCCGTCGGCCGTACCTGGTCGTGGCCGGGCTGGCGCTGAGCTTCAGTGTCTTCACGCTGCTCGGGACTCTCGTGCTGAGCGCGCTGCCGCTGCCCAAGGACATCATCCGCTGGGGCGGCCTGGTGGCGCTGACCGCCGTGGGCACGGCCATGCTGGTGCCGCGGGTGCAGGATCTCCTGGAGCGGCCCTTCTCCTGGATCCCGCGGCGCCGGGTCGGCCGGGACCACGGCGGGTTCGTGCTCGGCCTGATTCTCGGCGCGGTGTACGTACCCTGCGCCGGCCCGGTGCTGGCCGCCATCACCGTGGCCGGCGCCACGGGGAAGATCGGCGTCGCGACGATCGCGCTGACCGCGGCGTTCGCGATCGGGACCGCCATCCCGCTGCTGGCCTTCGCGCTGGCCGGGCGCAGGGTCGCCGAGCGGGTCCGCGCCTTCCGCAGCCGCCAGCGCGCCGTCCGCGCCGCCGCCGGGGTGGTCCTGATCGGCCTGGCGGTTGCTCTGACCTTCAACGTGACCGATGCCCTGCAGCGGGCCGTTCCCGACTACACCGCCGGCCTGAACCGGGCGCTCGCCGACACGGCTAGCCCGTCGCAGGTGCTCGGGCCGGAGCAGCGGGCCCTGCTGGTGAGCTGCGCCCAGGACCCGGTCCCCGTCCTGGAGAGCTGCGGCAAGGCGCCGGAGCTGGCCGGCATCCAGCAGTGGCTCAACACGCCGTCGGGCGCGCCGGTCAGCCTGAGCGCGCTGCGGGGCAAGGTCGTCCTGGTCGACTTCTGGGCCTACTCGTGCATCAACTGCCAGCGCGCCATCGCCCATGTGACGGCCTGGTACGCGGACTACCGGAGGGACGGGTTCGAGGTCATCGGGGTGCATACGCCGGAATACGCCTTCGAGCATGTCCCCGGCAACGTGGCGGCTGGCGCCCGGCGGCTGCGCATCACCTATCCCGTGGCCCTGGACAACCGGTACGCGACCTGGAAAAGCTACGGCAATAACGCGTGGCCGGCCGACTACCTGATCGACTCCCGCGGCGTGGTGCGGCACGTCATTATCGGCGAGGGCGGCTACCCGGCGACCGAGTCGCTGATCCGGCAGCTGCTGGCCGCCGCGCGGCCGGGTATTCGGCTGCCGCGGGCCACCCAGCTGGCGGACACCACGCCGCGCTCGCCCGACCAGACTCCCGAGGCCTATCTCGGGTCAGCCCTGGCGGGTAGCTGGGCCGACCTGCCGGCGGCGGGGACGCGGACGTTCCGTTATCCCGCCGTGGTTCCTGACGACCAGTGGGCGCTGTCGGGTACCTGGTCGGTGGGCAGCGAGGCGCTCACGGCGCGGCAGGGCGCCGCCATCAGCCTGAACTTCCGGGCCGCCGACGTCTACCTGGACGTCGGCGGGACGGGGACGATCACCGCGACGGTCAGCGGGAAGCCTCGGAGCTACGCGGTGTCCGGGGCGCCCGACATCTACGCCCTGGTCCGCCGGAGCGCGCCGGAACGCGCGACGATTCAGGTCACGCTGTCGCCCGGGCTGACCGCGTACTCCTTCACCTTCGGCTAGTTCACCTTCGGCTAGCCGCCGGGTTTGTCGCCGGGGCCGGGCGGCTGGGCTCCGGTCGCCTCGGCGACCGACCGGGGGAAGCGGGCCGGGGCGAAGCTCATCGCGCCGGCCGGGATAGGGGTCGCGCAGCGGGCCGGCGCGAGCAGGTGGGCCAGGTGCCCGTCCTGCAGCGCGGCCGCCTGCTGCGGGGTCAAGTCGGGCGCGTCATCGCGCAGGACGAGCAGGGCGACGGTGAAGTGGTCGAACTCCATGCCGGCGATGCTAGACGGTCACGAGCGCCAGTGCCCGTAGTGATGCTGGCCATAGCCGCCCGGCCAGTCGTGGTGCCGGCCGTAGTGCTGGTGCCCGCGGTAGTGCTGGCCCGACCACCAGTCGCGGCGCACCCGCCGGTACATCCGACCCGCGAGGAAGATCCCGGCCAGGCAGGCCACCAGCCACGCCAGCAGCAGCACCTGGAAGACCGCCAGGACGACCCACCCGGCACCCGGGATCACCAGCGCCGCCACCAGGATCAGCGCCGCCAGCGGCAGGATCCGCGGCCGCCGCCGGGCGGCCAGCCAGGGCGGCGCGACCCGCGGCGGGAGCTGAGCTGGGCGCGGCGCCAGCCCGGGCCCGGGCAGGTCGGCCAGCACGCGGCGCAGGTCGCCGTGGATCCTGGCGCTCAGCGCCACCGTGAGCCGCTCGTCCAGCTCCTCGCGGGTGAGGCGGCCGGCGGCGAAATGCTCGCGCAGCTGGGCCGCGACGCGGTCCCGGTCGGCGTCCGAGGTGCGGAATTGGTCATCCATGGCACTGCTCGCCTTCTCGTATTCGTCCTGCTAGTCCTCGTCCTGCTCGTCCTGCTCGCCGCTCAGGTCATCGGCCAGGATCTGGTAGAGCCTGCGCCGGGTATGGTCCAGCAGCCGCTCCGCGGCGCGGATCTGGCCGGGCGTGCCGGCGTGTGCGATCTGGACAATGCCGCCGCCGAGCCGGGCGGCCACCGCGAACAGGCCCGGCAGCTGCCAGGCCTCCTGCTGGGCCGCGTCCTCCCAGGCGCCGCGGGCCATCTCGGGGTTCTGCTGCACGTAGGCCCGGCCCTCGTCGGTGAGGCTGAAGGTGCGCTTGCCGCCGGACTCCTCGCCCGTGATCAGGCCCTCGTCGGCGAGCTGGGACAGGGCCGGGTAGACCGCGCCCGGGCTGGGCCGCCAGGCGCCGCCGCTGCGCTCCTCGATCTCGGACATGATCTGGTAGCCATTGCGCGGGCCGTCCCGGAGTACGGCCAGGATGGCCGCGCGGACATCGCCCCGGCTGGCCTTCGGGCCGCGCTGGGCACCGGGGGAGCCAGCGGCGCCGGACGAGCCGGGGGAGCCGGGCCACCAGCCGCCCAGCGGGCTGCCGAAGCCGCCGAAGCCGCCGAGGCCGCCGCCCCACTGGCCCTGGCCCTGGGTCCCGCCGCAGGTGCGATCTCCCGGCCGGCGGCTTCCGCCCTGGCTCCGGGCGGCCGACATGACGCTGGCAGCGCGCTGAGCCTGACCCAGCACGCTGCCCAGACCGCCGAGCCGGTCAAACAGGCCAGGACCGAAGTCCCAGGCTCCCGAGCTTGCTGCCGGCATCTTGTCCTCCTAGGAACTCACGATACACTCACGATATATCGACAGGCTACGTCACCTCGGCCCTAGAAACAAGATATAGCTCGTTAGGACTGCGTAGGCTGGCGCGGTGCATCTCAGCCTCGTCACCCTCGTGGTCAGTGACTACGACCCGGCCATCGACTTCTTCGTCGGCACGCTCGGATTCGAGCTCGCGGAAGACTCCCCGTCACTGACGAACGATGGGCGTCCCAAGCGCTGGGTGGTAGTCCGGCCGCCCGGCGCGCAGGCCGGCCTGCTGCTGGCCCGGGCCGACGGCCCGGAGCAGGCCGCCGCCGTCGGGCAGCAGGTGGCGGGCCGGGGCGGCTTCTTCCTCCGGGTGGACGACTTCGGGGACAGCTTCCGGCGGATGTCGGCAGCGGGGGTCCGGTTCGTAACCCAGCCGCGCCAGGAGCCCTACGGCCGCGTGGCCGTGTTCCTCGACATCGCGGGCAACCGGCGGGATCTCATCGGCTGATCTCGATGCGGGCGCGGGCAGGCTCCGGATCTGGTTCGCTGCTGGACATGACCGCACCGGCACCGGCCGATCCCGCCCCGCCTCCGTCCTGGTTCACGACGGCGATCGGCACGCCCGCCGAGCTGGGGGCGACGGTGGTCGACGGCGTCCCGATCGCCTACCGGGCGTGGGGCGAGCGCGGCGGCGACGGCATCGTGCTGGTCCACGGCGGTGCCGCGCACGCGCGCTGGTGGGATCACCTGGCCCCGCTGCTGGCCAGCGGCCACCGGGTGGCCGCCCTGGACCTCTCCGGGCACGGCGACAGCGGGCGCCGCGATAGCTACAGCCTGGACGGGTGGGCACGCGAGGTACTGGCCGTGGCCGACGACGCCGGGATGGGCGGGCCGCCCGTCATCATCGGGCACAGCATGGGCGGCTTCGTTACCCTGCGGGCGGCCAGCCTCTACGGCCCGGGCCTGGCCGGAGCGGTCGCCATCGACTCGCCCGTGCGTGACATCACTCCCGAGGAGCGCGCGGCCCGCGACCAGCGGGCCTTCGGGCCGCTGCGCGTGTACCCGTCGCGGGAGGCCGCCCTGGCCCGGTTCCACCCCATCCCCGACCAGCCGGTGCTGCCCTACGTGGCCGCGCACATCGCCGCCACCTCGATCCGGGAAGTGCCGGGCGGCTGGAGCTGGAAATTCGATCCGCGCATCTTCGCCCGCCACCACCTCACCCCCGCGCTGCTGACCCGGCTGGACTGCCGGGTCGCGCTCTACCGCGCCGAGCACGGCATCCTGTCGGCGCAGATGAGCGAGGTCATGTACGACCGGCTCGGCCGCCTGGCCCCGGTGATCGAGATTCCCGCGGCCGGCCATCACGTCATGCTGGACCAGCCCCTGGCCCTGATCACGGGGATCCGCACCCTGCTGTCGGACTGGGATCACTCCCGCCCGGCCACCCCGAGCGCGGGAGCTACGGGACCACCGTGACCGGCCAGCGGGCGTCGCGGACGAGATGGGCCGCCAGGGAGCCGACCAGCCGGTGGCCGGCCCGCATGGAGCCGCCGACGACGACCGCGTCCACCCGCATCGCGTCCGCCACCCGGACCACCTCCAGGTAGGGATTGCCCCGGCGGTACACGAACGTCGCCTGCATCCCCAGCCGCTCACAGCCCTCGTCCAGGGCCTGCTTGAGCTCGGCCGCCACGCTGTCGGTCGCGTCCAGCGCGGCGGCGGCCGTCGCGGCCATGCTGGCGGTCAGGCCGCTCAGCCGGCCCACGTACAGGGCGATCAGCAGCGAGCCCTGGCGGCAGGCCAGACCAACCGCGTACGCGGCGGCCCCCATGGAGGTGTCGGACCCGTCGACCCCGACCAGGATCCGCGTCGGGCCATCCGTGCCGAGCTCGAACGGAGAGGTCATGGCCGCCCTTCCGTCTGCTGCGCCGCTCCGCGGGTCACGGGCGGCGACGTCGACGGCAAACAGCGTAATGGCTGCCATGGCTCACGAATCGGTCGCTGCTGGCCAGGCGGGCTCAGGGGGCACCGATCGCGGCGAGCACGACCGCCAGGATGGTCGCGGTAGCGAGCAGGCCATGGACGGCTACCGCCGCCACCGGCATGCGGGTGCTCGGCGGCGGTGCGCTGGTCGGCCAGGCGCTAGCCGGCGGGGGGCCGGGCGGCGGGGTGCCGGGCGGCCAGGCGCCGGGCGAAGCTCCTGGCAGCGCGGCCGCCAGGCCGGCCATCCCGAGCCCGGCGGCCGGCAGGATCAGGCCGACGGCGGCCCAGGCCAGCGCGGCCGTGTCCGTGACCACGAAGGCGATCCAGATACCCAGGCCGGCGACGGCCACCGCGAAGTGGGCGAGGAGGATCACTGGCGGCAGCGCCGCGGTCCGACTAGGGCGGCGGCGGCGCGACCAGCCGGGCGCGAGCCAGCCGGCGAGCAGGTAGGAGCCGGCGGCCGCGGTGAGGACCCAGGCCGCCAGGGCGGCCAGGCTGGCGCCCAGGTCGGAAGCCGGCTGCGCCCGGCCCGTGGCCAGTGACGTCGGCCGGGGCGGGGTGACGGAGCCGATCAGGTGCCCGAGGTAGGCGCTGTCCCGGCTGGCCAGGCGCCGGGCCGCGGCCTTGGGCCGCGGCCCGACGACCTTGTGGATTGCCCCGCCAACGGCCTGGTTGATCTGCGCGTGGCTCAGGCCGCGGCAGGCTCGCGGCACGGACGTCACCGTGATATGCCGCTGCAAGGCTCGGACGCTGAAGGCGTAGCAGGTGTCCACGGTTGCCCGGTGGGGCGCAGCCGGGCCTGCGGAGCACCCGGCCGCCAGCACGCCGGTCAGCACGACGGTCAGCACGACGGCCGGAGCGGCCCGGATGATCTGGCGCATGCGTTCCCGGCTTCCTCTCATTGGCGCCGGTCAGGCATCCTCCACGTCGATGAACAGTTCCCGGCCGTCCGGCAGCACCACGCCCAGCGAGTAGGAAATGGTGCCGTCGGCCATCTCAGTCTGGCCGAGCATCTCGATGTCCACGACCTCCGGATGCCGGGCCAGGAGCCGGCACAGCATGCTGCCCGCGTGGTCGGCTGACGCGTCCGCCAGCTGGCCGGCACTATCGGGAGCCGTCATGCGACCACCGTTCGGCTGGGGATACCGTCAAGAGCCCGCGCGGCGCCCGCCGCGGCGTCGAGTCGGACGAGCGCGACAGGGCGGGGCAGAACGGCGGATGGGCCCACATTGCCCAAGGTAACTCGGCGTGAGCGCAGGAACCCGGAATGAGGCCCCTGGCGCCCCGCGTGGCGTGTCGTGTGCCCCAGATAATCCGCATTTCCCGGACATATCGGGTGCACGCCTAGTTACAGCGGGGATTTTTCAGCGCGGACAACTGAGAATTCCCCGCGATCTTTACCCGAGCCAGGACCGCCGGGACGTGATACCTACTTGCTATGCCCACCCCCACGCGAGAGATCCAGCTCGCCGCCCGGCCGCGCGGCCTGCCAACGGCCGAGGACTTCCGGCTCGTGCCCACCGAGCTTCCCGACCCCGGACCGGGGGAGGTGCTGGTGCGCAACCTCGTCATGTCGGTCGACCCCTACATGCGCGGCCGCATGAACGACGCGCCGTCCTACGCGCCGCCCTGGAAGCTGAACGAGACGGCCCAGGGCGGAGCAGTCGGCGAGGTGCTCCAGTCCGGTGTCGCTCACCTGGAGCCGGGGATGCTGGTGGTGCACAACGCCGGCTGGCGGGAGCACGCGCTGATATCAGCGGAGGCGCTCACGGTCCTGCTGCCCAGGGCAGACCTGCCCCCGTCGCTCTACCTGGGCATCCTCGGCATGCCCGGGCTGACCGCCTACGCCGGCCTGCTGCGCATCGCCCAGTTCGCCGCGGGTGACACGGTGTTCGTCTCCGGGGCCGCCGGGGCCGTCGGGAGCACCGCGGGCCAGCTGGCCCGGCTGCTCGGCGCCAAGCGCGTCATCGGCAGCGCCGGGTCGGCGCAGAAGGTGGCCGTCCTGCGTGAGGAACTCGGGTTCGACGCGGCGTTCAACTACCACGACGGCCCGGTCGCGAAGCTGCTGCGCGCCGCCGCGCCCGAGGGCATCGACGTCTACTTCGACAACGTGGGCGGCGAGCACCTGGAGGCCGCCATCGGGTCGCTCAACCAGTACGGCCGGGCGGCGCTGTGCGGCGCGATCTCCGGCTACAACGCCACCGAGCCCCGGCCGGGTCCGGCGAACCTCGGCCTCATGGTCGGCAAGCGGCTGACCCTGCGCGGGTTCATCGTCTCCGATCACGCCGACCTGCGGCCGGAATTCGAGAGCCTGGTCGGCCAGGCCATCCTCGACGGCAAGATGGAGGCCCGCGAGAGCACCGTGTACAGCCTGGAGAACGCCGTATCGGCCTTCATCGGCATGCTGACCGGCATGAACATCGGCAAGACCGTCGTGCAGCTGGCGGACCCGGCCGGCTAGCGCCTGGGCCGCCTGGCCCGGTGCCGGATCGCCGGGCACCACTCATACCGGCGCCGCGGGACCGCGCGTCCGATAGCCTGGGCGCTGCGTCCGCTACGCGGGGCCCGCGGAGGACGCTCAGCCACTGCTCGGTCATCCGGGGCACGCTAGGCCGTCTAGTGAGCCTCGGAGGACCCTATGCCCCAGGCGTACGCGCTACTTGGCACGTACCCGCCCACCCAGTGCGGACTGGCGACCTTCAGCGCCGCCCTGTTCGCCCAGCTGCGCGGGCCAGGCGACCGGGCCGCGATAGTCCGCGTGCTCGACGAGCCGGCCCCGGGCGCCCCGGCCCCGCGCGACGCTCCCGAGGTCGTCGCGGACCTGGTGAACGGCTCCGCTGCCAGCGCCGCGGCCGTCGTCGAGGTGCTCAGCGGCTTCGATGTCGCGATCGTGCAGCACGAGTACGGAATTTACGGCGGCCCCGACGGCGAGGACCTCGTTCCCCTGCTCGCCGCGCTGCGCGTGCCGAGCATCGTGGTGCTGCATACCGTCCTGGCCCGGCCCACGCCGCGGCAGCGCCGGATTCTGGATGATGTCATCGACGCGGCCACCGCCGTCGTCACGATGACGCAGACGGCGCGCTACCGGCTGCTGGATCTCTACGGCACGAGCCCGGCGAAGGTCTTCGTGATCCCGCACGGCTCCGCCGACCACCGGGTCGCCGCGGCACCGGCCCGCCGCAACAACAGCCGCCCTATGGCCCTGACCTGGGGCCTGCTCGGGCCCGGTAAGGGAATCGAGCACGCCATCGACGCGGTGGCCCTGCTCCGCGGCCGGGGACTGGACATCGGCTATACCGTCGCGGGCCAGACGCACCCGCGCGTGCGCGCTCGCGACGGCGAGGCGTATCGCGACCTGCTGATCGCCAGGGCCCGGGACCGCGGCGTCGCCGACCTGGTCCGGTTCGATGGCCGCTTCCTCCCGGTCAGCGCCCTGCGGGATCTCATCGCCGCCGCGGACGTGGTGCTGCTGCCCTACGACTCCCTGGAGCAGGTCACCTCCGGAGTGCTGATCGAGGCCGTCACCGCGGGCAAGCCGGTGGTCTCGACGAGCTTCCCGCACGCCGTCGAGCTGCTGACCGACGGCGCGGGACTGCTGGCCGAGCGCCGGAACCCGGCCGCGCTGGCCAGCGCCCTGAACCGCGTCGTCACCCAGCCCGGCCTGGCCGCGTCCATGAGCCGTCACGCGACGGCCCTGGCGCCGCAGCTGCTGTGGCCGGCGGTCGCGAGGTCGTACCGGGAGCTGGCATCCGCGCTGACCCGGACCCGCGAGCCAGCCGCGCTATGAGCTGGCCGGCCGCGCCGTTCCGCCATCTGCTGCGGCTGACCGACCAGGTGGGCCTGCTGGAGCACGCCGAGGGAATCGTGCCCCGGCACGAGCACGGGTACTGCGTCGACGACGTCGCCCGCGGCCTGGTCGTGGTCTGCCGGGAGCCGTCACCGGCTCAGGAGCTCATCACGCTGGCCCGCCGTTACCTGTATTTCCTGGCCCAGGCGCAGGTGGCCGACGGCCGGTTCCGGAACCGGCTCGGTTACGACCACCGCTGGCACGACGAGCCGGGCACCAGCGACTGCTGGGGCCGGGCCCTGTGGGGCCTGGGCACCGCCGCCGCCCGGGGGCCCACGGCCGGGGTCCGGGCGGAAGCGCTCGCCCGCTTCACCACCAGCGCCCGGGCCAGCTCACCGTGGCCGCATGCCATGGCGTTCGGCGCGCTGGGAGCGGCCGAGATCCTCGACGGCTGGCCGGACCATTCCGGAGCGCTCAGCCTGCTGGCCGCCGCCGTCACCGTCATCGGCGAGCCGCCCGCCGACCCGGCCTGGCCCTGGCCGGCACCCAGGCTCAGCTACGCGAACGCGGCCATCGCCGAGGCGGTGATCGTGGCCGGCTGGAGACTGGGCCGGGAGCCGCTGGTCCGCCAGGGCCTGGGCATGCTGGAGTGGCTGCTAGCCGGCGAGACCCGCAACGGTCACCTGTCGGTCGTGCCCGTCGGCGGGTGGGGGCCGGGGGAGCCGCGTCCCGCCTTCGACCAGCAGCCGATCGAGGTCGCGGCGCTGGCCGACGCCTGCGTGCGGGCCACCGCGGTCACCGGCGACGGGAGCTGGCTGGCCGGGCTGCACCTGAGCGTGGCCTGGTTCCTGGGCGACAACGACGCCCGGATTCCGCTGCTCGACGAGCGGACCGGCGGTGGCTGCGACGGTCTTGGTCCCACGAGCCGCAATCGCAATCAGGGTGCCGAATCGACGCTGGCGATGATCTCGGTGCTGCAGCAGGGCGCCCGCGTGCAGGCCGCGGCGCTGTGACCGGCGCCCCGCTGCTGATGCGGACACCGCGCCGCCTGCGGCCCGACCCGTCCCGGATCCTGAGCCAGCTGTTCGTGCCCGGCCAGGAGACCCTGATCCACGGCGAGTCCCGGGCCCGGTCGGTGATCGACCGGGTCCTGGCCATGAGCAGCGACGAGGTGGGCCAGGCGCTGGCCCGGACCAGCGCCCGGTTCGCTGACCGGTATCGCGACCTGGGCGCCACCCTGGAGCACAATTTCGATCGGGTCGCGCACCGGCTCGGAGCCGAGATCGTGGTCGGCAGCGCGCGGCGGCGCCTGATCGGGGCCTACTTCACCCAGGAGTACGCGCTGGAAGCCGCGGCCCTGTTCAATCCGTCGATCGTGACTCATCCCGACCAGGACGGCTGCAGGCCGGGCGAGCTCCGGTTCGTCATGAGCCTGCGGGCGGTCGGCGAGGGGCACCTGTCGAGCATCGAGTTCCGGACGGGCATCATCGGGGCCGCCGGAGTCAGCTTTGACGAGCCGGGGCGGTTTCTCGACACCGGCCACCCGCGCGGCGTTACCTATGATCGCGACCTGTTCCGGGCCAAGCTGGACGAGCTCGGGCACGGGGGTGAGGACGCGCAGTTCCTGTGGAGCCTGCTTCCGCCCCGCTTCAGCCGGGCCGAGCTGGACACCGCCGTGGCGGAGCTGTCCCGGCAGCAGGTCACGCGCGGGGACTCCGTCGCCCTGGTCGACCGGCTGCACTGGATGGCGGCGTCCAACTACGAGGTCAGCTTCGACGAGCGGCACGCCCTGTCCGAGCGGGTGCTCTGGCCCGAAGGTCCCGCTGAGGACCACGGTATGGAGGACGCGCGGTTCGTGCACTTCCGCGACGGCGATGAGCAGGGCTACTACGCGACGTACACGGCGTTCGACGGCCACGGCGTCGCCTCGCACCTGCTGGCCACCGCGGACTTCACGACCTTCTCGGTCTCGCAGCTCAGCGGCCCGGCGACGGGCAACAAGGGGATGGCCCTGTTCCCCCGGCGCATCGGGGGGCGCTATGCCGCACTGTCGCGGTGGGACCGGGAGACCAACGCCGTCACGTACTCGGGTGACCTGCACCGCTGGGGCCCCGCCGCCACCGTCCAGGTGCCGGCCCGCCCGTGGGAGCTCGTCCAGCTCGGCAACTGCGGCTCGCCGATCGAGACCCCGGCGGGCTGGCTGGTCTTCACCCACGGCGTCGGTCCCATGCGCGAATATGCCATCGGCGCGATCCTGCTGGACCTGGACCAGCCCGAGCGGCTGCTCGCGGCGCTGCCGGAGCCGCTGCTGGTGGCCGACGAGTCAGAGCGCGACGGCTACGTGCCCAACGTCGTCTACTCCTGCGGCGCGCTCCTGCACGGCCAGACGATCGTGCTGCCGTACGGGTGCAGTGATTCCTCGGTCCGGATCGCCACGATCGACCTGGCCCGGCTGCTCGGCCGGCTTAAGACTGGCGCGTCCGACAGCGGATAACACCACCCTGGACTGGCCGTACTATCTCGCGGCCGAGGAACGCGGCGAGACGGTCGCCCGGGTCCGCCGTCGGCCCGGCCGGGACCGGAGGGGCAAAGAGCGGGTAGCGGTCGGCGGCGGCGACCAGCAGCGGAGCGACTTCCAGCAAGTCCAGCGCCAGCATCGGGGGGATCGGCTCCCAGCTACCGCAGGCCCGGGAGATGTCCCAGCCGTGCACCGCGATCTCCAGCGCGCCGGTCAGGGCCAGCATGCCGGCGGCCATCGGGCAGCCGACGATCATGACGGTCCGCTCGCCGTACTCCGCAGCCGGGCACGAGGCCAGCAGAGTGGCAGCCCGTTCCCGGAATGCGAGCGCGGGATCGCCCGCGCCGTCGGGCCCGCCGGCCGCCGAGTACAGGCCGACGCGGCCGCTGTCGAGTCCCTGGCCGAGCGCGGCCAGGGACTCGCCGGCATGCAGCAGCAGCATCCGCAGATCCCAGCCGCGGCACGGCGTCGGCTGCTGCATGAGCTCGGGCGTGACGGCTCCGGCTGCGCCGAGCGCGTAACGCAGAGCCCTCTCCAGCGTGCCCGCGTTGGCGAGCGGCATGCCCTGGCCAGGCACGCTTGCCGGGCTCATGGGCGTCGCGCTGCCGTGCCGGCGGACAGTCCCGCAGCCGGCAGGGCGGCCGGCAGGCCGAATGCGGCGGCAAGACCTGCATTGTTAAACGAGACGATCCTGCTCACGCGGCCGGCGCTGATTGTCAGCACCTGGATCGCGTGCGCCCGGAACAAGCCGTCGTCGGCCCGCAGGTAGGCGGCAAGCGCAGGCCCCCCGTTGGCGGAAGTCGGGACCAGGAGGAATCGGCGCGGCTCGGTGAGCACGCGTGACCGCAGGAAATGCACGACCTGCTCACGGCCCGCGAACCAGTGCGGTTGCGGCGGCATTTCCAGCGCGGCGTCTGCGCGCAGCAGCTCGGTCAGCGTCGCGATATCCGCGGACTCGAATGCGGCCGCGTACCGGTCCAGCAGCGTCCGGTCCGCCGGGTCGGCGGGCTCCCGCAGCTCGTCCTCCGCCGGAGCAACGTCGGCCAGGTGCGCGCGGGCCCGCTGCAGCACGCTGTTCGCGGCGGCCGTCGATACCCCGAGCAGCTCGGCCACCTCGGCCGCGTGCCAGCCCAGCACGTCGCGCAGGATCAGCACGGCGCGCTGGCGCGCGGGCAGGTACTGCAGCGCGGCGACGAGCGCGAGCCGCATGCCCGCCCGGGCAGAGACCACGGCTGCCGGATCGGAGAGGCCGCCGGTGCCCAGCGCGTCCGGGAAGGGCTGTAGCCACGGCACCTCAGCCCGGTCCGGCGCCAGCGGACCGCCCGGATCCTCCGCCGGGCTGCCCAGGCCCGAAGGCAGCGGCCGCCTGCTCCGGGTCTCAAGCGCCCGCAGGCAGGTGTTGGTGGCGATCCGGTACAGCCAGGTCCGCAGCGATGACCGGCCCTCGAACTCGCCGTAGGACCGCCACGCCCGCAGCAGGGTCTCCTGTACCTGGTCCTCGGCATCATCGACCGAGCCGAGCATCCGGTAGCAGTAGGCCAGCAGCTCCCGCCGGTAGGGGTCCGCGAGGGATGCGAAGTCTGCGGCGGCTGGCAAAGCTAGCCCCTCGCTGCGGTGACTGACACGGCCGTCTCCCGCTGAGTCTGACGGCACCGCGCGGGTCGCCGGCACCTGGCTAGTAGTACAGACCCGCCACGGACCCGGAACTCACCGGCACCGGTGAATTTCGCCGGCCACCCGGATCAGTACCTGGCGAGCGCGCATTAGTGCGCCAGCCCGATCCAAGAGCCTGAGGAGATCAGCATGACAGCGGATCAGCTTTCCGGGACCCGAGCCCTGGTTACCGGAGCTAGCAGAGGCTTCGGTCGTGGTGTCGCCACTGCCCTGGCCCAGGCGGGCGCCTCAGTGACCGGCATCGCCCGCAATCACATGCGGCTCGCGGGGCTGCAGGAGGAGCTCGGCGACCGCTTCACGCCGGTGGCCGCCGACGCCGCCGATCCCGTAACGGCGGGCCAGCTCATGGACCGCTACCAGCCGCAGCTGCTGGTGCTCGCCGCAGGCGCGGCACCCTTGTCGAGGCCGCTGGACCAGCAGACCTGGCAGTCCTTCAGCCGGAACTGGGAGGTAGACGTCCAGCAGGTCTTCCACTGGAGCCGTGAGGCACTGCTGCGACCGCTGGAGCCGGGCAGCGTGGTGATCGCGTTCTCCAGCGGCGCGGCCCTGCACGGGTCACCACTGAGCGGCGGCTACGCGGGCGCCAAGGCCACGATCCGGTTCATCGCGTCCTATGCCGCAGAGGAATCGGAGCGGAACGGGCTCGGTATCAGGTTCGTGTCGGTCCTGCCGCAGCTGACGCCCGCGACGGAACTCGGGGCAGCCGCCGTCGCGGCGTATGCCGCCAGGGCGGGCATGGACGTGGCGGGGTTCCTCGCCACCCGCGGCCCTGCGCTCACCCCGGACCAGGCAGGTCAGGCGGTACTGGACCTGGCCGCCGATTCCGCTGCCAGCTCCGGCGCCTACCTGCTCAGCGCCGGGGGCCTCAAGGAGCTGCAGTGACGCGGTCACCGGCCCGAGGACTGCGGCGGGAGTGGACCCTGGTGCTGGCCAGCAGCCGTTCCGGCCTGTCATGATCGCGCCAGGCCGGCCGAGCGTCCCTTCCCAGAAGATGATCGACGACCGAGACTGGATGGTGGTGACCGAGTCGCCAGAACCGGCTCCGACGGAAGGGACAAGGCCATGGGGACTGAGATCGGTGCCGAGGTCGTCGTCCGCCTGGCCGGGGCACGCTGATGCGCGCCTGGCGCTGGCGGCTCACCGCCGCGGCCACCCTCCTCGGTCCGGCGGCCCTGGTGGCCGGCTGCGGCTCGGCCGCCAGCCCGTCCGCCAGCCCGAAGCCGACGGTGACCGTGACCGCCACGGTGACCGCCCCTGCTAGCAGCCCGGCCGCCGCGCCCACGCCGCGGCTGACCACTCCGGCCGGCCCGGCCGCGTGCGCGACGACGGCGCTGCGCCCGTCGCTCGGCCCCGGCGGCGGCGCGGCCGGCAGCACGTACTACCCCATCCGGCTCACCAACATCTCCGGCTCGGCCTGCTCGCTGTACGGCTATCCGGGAGTCTCGTTTGTCACTGCGGCCGGCAGCCAGACCGGCGCGCCCGCCGCGGAGAACCCCGCCTTCCCCCGGACGCTGGTCACGCTGGCTCCCGGCGCCTCCGCGCACGCGGAGCTGCAGGTGGTCAACGCCCAGAACTACCCGGCTTCCGCCTGCCACCCTGTCGCCGCGCACGAGCTGAGCGTCTACCCGCCGGGCCAGACCAGCGCCCTGTTCATCGGCTTCGGCGCCACCGCCTGCGCATTGCCCTCCGTGCGCATCCTCAGCGTCGAGACGGTGCAGCCGGGCCCCGGCGGCCAGTAGCGGCAGGCGTCAGAGCGTGCCGGCCTCGATGGCCGCCCGGATCCACGGAATGACCTCATCCAGCATGGCCGACAGGGAGGTGGTCGCCTCATAGCCGAGGAGCCGCTTTGCCTTGTCGGTCGAGGGCACCCGGCGCTGGACGTCGTGCGGGAACGCATCGTCTGAGGCGACGCGGAGCGGGACGCCGGGACCCCTGATTTTCCGCCAGATCAGCTCGGCCAGCTCCAGCACCGTGGTCGATTCGGCGGTGGAGAGATTGAAGTCCTCATTCATCGCGCCGGGGTGCTCGACGGCGTCGGCGATCCCGCGAGCCAGGTCGCCGCCATAGGTGTAGTGGCGGACCTGGCTGCCGTCACCGAGGATGTGCACCGGGTCCTGTCCCTTGATCACCTTCTGCACGAGGTCCGGTACGACGTGGCTCATCGCCAGCCGCACGTTTCCCGACAGGATCTCCGCATCCCCGAGCGCGCGGCGCTCGCCGATGCCGACGCAGTTGAACGGGCGGACGATCGTGTAGGGCAGCTGGTACTGGTCGTGGGCGGCCCGCGCGAAGTACTCCACCGCCAGCTTCTGGAAGCCGTAGGACGACTGGGGCGGGGGCACTTCCCGCTCCTGGCCCTCAGCGGACGGCCAGGTGCGGGTCGACTCGAACACCATGGACGACGACACGTAGGTGACCTTCTTCAGCCTGCCCTCCCGGCGGGCCGCGATGGCCGCGTCGCACGAGGAGGCGATGATCCGCTCATTGGTCGCCAGCAGGTCGTAGGGGTAGGCGTGGAAGTACGAGATCCCGCCGATCATCGCCGCGCCGGCGACGAAGTGGTCGCAGCTCGCCAGCAGGCGGGTCGTCAGCGCCGTATCGCGCGCGTCCCCCGCCACGAGGGTATAGCGGGGGTGGTCGTCGTAGGACTTGGCGACCTGCCCGTACTTGGAGAAGTTGTCGACCCCGATGACGTTGTAGCCGCGGGCCAGGAACTCGGCCACGAGGTAGCCGCCGATGAACCCCGCCGACCCGGTGATCAGTACCGTTGGCTGGCGCCCGGCCATCAGATGCGCACTCCGTCGCCGCGGATGTTCCAGATGTCCACGACGGGCTTGACCGTCACCAGGTCGGCGTATTCCGGATGGGGCGCCGCGATGATCAGCAGGTCTGACTTGGCTACGACCACCTCCAGCGGCAAGAGCGAGCCGTCGACGGTGACATAGGGGTCGGTGCAGTAGACCGCATCGGCGGCGGCGGCGAGGATCCGCTTCAGCTTGTACGCCAGGCTGGACCGGATGTCGTCGGAGCCGCCCTTGAACGCCATGCCCAGCACCCCGACGGTCATCGACTCCAGGTCGTAACGCCGGCTGAGCCGGTCCAGCAGGTACCGCGGCAGTCCTTCGTTGATCGCCATCGCGGCGTGGCCGAGAGCGAAATGGCTATTGCTGAACGCCGCGAGCTGCATCGTGTCCTTGAGCAGGCACGGCCCGGCCGCGAAGCCTGCCGCCCCCATATCCGCCGCCCGCGGATAATCCAGCATCAGGCCCTGACGGATGCGCTCGAAATCCAGGCCTCGATCATTGGCGATCATGTAAAGCTGATTCGCGGTGGCGAATTTGATATAACGCCAGACATTGGTAAAAAGCTTGGCGAGCTCGGCCTCCTCCGGGGTCATCCGGACCTGGCTCGCGGTCAGCAGGCCGAACAGCGCCGCGGCCCGCTCCAGGACGCGGTCGTGCCGGGCGGAGATGATCTGGGGCAGCTCGAACAACTCGGTCATGGCCTGGCCCTCGGCGATCCGCTCCGGGCAGAACGCCACGTCGATCTCGCGGCCGAGGCCGGCGATCATCTTCTCCACCAGGGCGGTGACGCCCGGATACACGGTGCTGCGCAATATCAGTAACTGCCCGTCGCGCAGGTACTCCGCGCAGCCCGACAGTGCCCGCGGAATGGCCTGCTGGTCGGGCTGGAGGTGCTCGTCGACCGGAGTGCCGATGACGACGATCACGTGCTCGGCGGTGCCCACGATCGCGGGGTCGGCGGAGGCGTAGAGGCGCTGCCGGGCGATGGCCTGCTCAAGCAGCGGCCCGGCTCCCGGCTCGCTGAAGGGCAGCCGGCCGCTGCTGACCTGGGCCACCGCTGCCACGTCGACGTCGTAGACCGCGACGTCGGCCCCGCGATCGGCCAGCGCTACCGCCAGCGGCAGTCCTACGTGGCCGCACCCGCCAATGACGACCACATCGCGCTCGAAAGCGACATTGCGCTGAAGCGTCATGATGAGCCCCTCATCCGCGCGACTGGCCGCACGCCCGGGATCGCCAGCTATAGCCGCCGGAGTCCTGATGGGTTCTCTTATGATGAGCCCGAAATGGCGGCAATAGGGGAAATAGGGAGGCGCTGACTGGCCGCTGGCCGACTTATTATTCCCATCGTAATGGCTGCGTGAAATCCTGAGAATGCGACCGGGCATTGTCGGCGCCCGTGCCGCCTGGGTCGCCCGCGTCGTCTGTGCTGCTGTGCTGCCTGGGGGTGTCCCAGGCAGGCTGGCGACCCGGGAAGTTAACCTGCCGGTGGCTGCCCCCGGCCCGGGCGGCAGCGTATGGTCGGTTACGAAGGACAATTCGCAGACTTTGTATCGGGCTGGCGCGGCGGCGCGGGTGACTGCGCCGCTCGGGGCAGGCGGCGCGGCCGGGCCGGATGGGACCGGAGGTGCCTCAGCTATGTTCGTGACCGCTCTGGCGTCCGGCGTGGCGGCGGCCAGGGCGTCAGCGGGGACCGGCCGGGCCAGGATCGGCCCGGATGGCCGCCATGCGTGACGACGCCCGCGACGAGGATGTCTACTCGGTGCAGTGGACGGCCCGGCAGGCCATCGTGGCGCTGCCGGTGCATATCGACCTGTCCAATGCCAGCCAGATCCGAGCGGAGCTGCTAGCCCTCATCAACCGCGGTGCGACCACGCTGATCGCGGACATGACCGTGACGGTCTCATGCGATCAGGCGGGCGCCGAGGCCGTCATCCGGGCCCATCAGCGGGCCGCCGCCAGCGGCACGGACCTGCGGCTGGTGGTCACCAGCGACATCGTGCGGCGGGTGCTGAGCATCAGCGGCGCCGACCGGCTGGTGCCCGTCTATCCGACCCTGGAGGCATCGCTGGCCCGCACCTCGCCCGGCCGGGAGGACGAGCTGGCCGGGCAGGCCGGCCCGGAGGCCGACGTCGGCATCGAGGTCGCGCTGCTCGACCGGCACGGCGTCATCGTGTCGGTCAACGCGGCCTGGCAGGCGTTCGCGGCGGCCAACGGGGGAGACGCGGCCCGCGTGGGCCTGGGCATGTCCTACCTCGAGGTATGTGACGCGGCCGGCGACGACCCGGCCGCGGCGGCCGTCGGCACCGCGATTCGCGCGGCCCTGGCAGGCGAGCTGCCCGGTCCCATGTCGCTGCAGGTGCCCTGCCACGGCCCGCGCACGGCACGCTGGTTCGACCTGCTGGTCTCCCCGCGCGCGGACAGCGACGGCCGCCGCCTGGGGGCGACGGTCACGCTCTCGCTGGTGCGGTCGCAGCTCCGGCAGCCCAGCGGCGCCAGCCAGCCGGCCGGGACGGCAGCCGGCCCGGCGGAAGCCACCCTGCGCCTGGTGCAGGACCATGACCGGATCGCCGCGGACATCACCGACATCGCGGACGTCACTAACGTCGTAGTGCACCGGCTGCTCTCGGCCGGCCTGGCTCTGCAGGGCGCGCTGGGCCTGATCGCCGATCGGCGGGCCGCGTGCAAGGTCGAAGCCGCCATCGGCGAGCTTGACCTGGCCATCAGGGACCTGCGGGAAACGGCATTCCAGCACGATCGTCAGTCCTGACCGCTCCCCGCGCGCAGCCGCTTCCTGCCCGCAGCCGCTCGCCGCTTACGCCGGCGACAGCCCGTGGTCGGGGAAGACAGCGGCCTGGGTGGCCAGGATGGCCTGGTCGAGGGGATCGGCCGGGTCGTACCCCGACTCAAACGGCGTGTAGGCCGGCTCGCTGCCCTCGGTCATCAGCTCGGGGGCCTGCCGGCCGGTCCGGCTGGTGACGTACTCCCGCCACGAGTCCGGCGTGGCGGCCTGCGGGTCGACCGGCCGGCCGGACGCCTCGGCCAGCAGGTGCGTCCAGGTCCGGGGGACGGCCTGGACCAGCTCGTAGCCGCCGCCCCCGGTCAGCAGCCAGCGGCCGCCGGTGACCTCGTGGGCGAGCTGGTGGATGGCGGCGTGCGCGCCGCGCTGCGCGTCGATGGTCAGCTCCAGGTCGGCCAGCGGGTCGAGCCAGTGCGTGTCGCAGCCGTGCTGGCTGACCAGGATCTGCGGGCCGAAGGCCCGGACCAGCGGCGGGACGACGGCGTGGAAGGCGCGCAGCCAGCCGGCGTCCCGCGTTCCCGCGGGCAGCGCCACGTTGGCGGCGGTGCCCGCGGCGGCCGGGCCGCCGGTCTCGGACGGCCGGCCGGTGCCCGGGAACAGCAGCGCGGGGGTCTCGTGCAGGCTGATGGTCAGCACCCGCGGGTCGTTGTAGAAGGCGGCCTGGACGCCGTCGCCGTGATGCACGTCGATGTCGACATAGGCGATCCGCTCGGCGCCCGCCTGCAGCAGCCAGGCGATGGCGATGGCCGGGTCGTTGTAGACGCAGAAGCCGCTGGCGCTGGCCCGCATCGCGTGGTGCAGCCCGCCAGCGATGCTGGCCCCGTGCTGCGCCGTGCCGGCCCAGGTGGCCCGGGCGGCGGCCAGCGTCGCCCCGGCGACCAGCGCGGACGCGTCGTGCATGCCCGCGAAGATCGGGTCATCCTCGGTGCCGAGGCCGAACAGCCGCGCCCGGGCAGCCGGCAGCTGGCCAGTGCTGGCCAGCCGCACGGCCGCGATGTAGCCGGCGTCATGGACGAGCTCGAGCTCGGCGTCGGTGGCCGGCTGGGGCTGCTCTACCAGGACGCCGGGCCCGCCGAGGACCCCGAGGGCCCGGGCGAGCGCGATGGTCAGCTCCACGCGCACCGGCGCCAGCGGGTGGCCGGGCCCGAAGTCATACCCGGCCAGCCGCTCATCCCAGGCCACGTACAGGGTGCACGTCATGGCCTCATCCTGCCAGTCGCCGGGACGCTGACCGCGCCGGATCGGTCACTGGCCGCGGATGACCACCACCGGGCAGAACGCGTGCGTGACGCAGTGGATGCTCACCGAGCCGAGGAGCATGCCGGTGAAGGCGCCGTGGCCGCGGTGCCCGACCACCAGGAGGTCGGCCTCCTTCGACTCGGCGATCAGCACCTCGGCGGGGTGGCCGCACTCCACCCGGATCTCGAGCTGGTCCGCCGCCGGGTCCGGGTACACCTGGGCCAGGTCGCCGGTCAGCTCCGCCTCGATGTGCGCCTCGACCTCGCTGGTCACCGGATTGGGCGCCACGCCGACCGGCGCCGGTCCGACCGCTGACGGGTAGTGCCAGGCCCGTACCGCCCGGACCGTCGCGCCCGTGGCCGCGGCGTACCGGCTGGCCCAGCGCAGCGCCGCGATCGACTCCGCAGAGCCGTCCACGCCGACCACCACGACCGGCCGCGGATCGTTATCTGTCATCGCTTCCCGCCTCGTATCGAGTGCATCCCTGGACACGGCGTCGGTTCCGGAACTGCCAGCGGCATCCGAAGTCGCTCACTCCATCCAACACCGGTCCGGCCGGCGCCCTGCATCCAGCCCGGGGGGGCACCCTGGTGTGATCGCCGCGGCGCCGGGCAGGAACTGGGCCAGCCAGCGGCTTGGGAGGTACGTGATGACCTACAAGATCGTGGCCAGCCAGCAGATGTATGACGGCGCGATCATCAAGGTGCGGGTCGACACCGTAGTGCTGCCGGACGGGTCACAGGTCAAGCGGGAGGTCGTGGAGCACGTCGGCTCCGTGGCGATCGTGGCCATCGACGAGCAGCAGCGGGTGCTGCTGATCCGCCAGTACCGGCACCCGGCCGGGCAGTACCTCTGGGAACTGCCCGCCGGCCTGCGCGACCAGCCCGGCGAGCTGCCGCAGGAAACGGCGCGGCGTGAGCTGGCCGAGGAGACCGGGCTGGCCGCGGCGACCTGGAGCACCCTGGTCGACCTGCGCCCGTCGCCGGGCATCAGCACCGAGGCGGGCCGGGTCTACCAGGCCAGCGGCCTGCGCCGGGGCGACCGTCCCGGCGGCGCGCAAGGCGAGGAACGCGATCTTCAGTCCCGCTGGGTCCCGCTGCAGGAAGCGCTGAGTGAGGTCCTCGCCGGCCGGATCACCAACGGACTAGCGGTGGCCGGGCTGCTCGCGGCCGCCGTCCGGGCCGGCCTAGCCGACGATCACCGCAGGTCAGCCGACGCGCCCTGGCCGGGCTCCGGCGACTGATCACGCCTGAACCGGGGCGCCGTGCCCGCGGGCGTC
This sequence comes from Streptosporangiaceae bacterium, assembly GCA_036510065.1. Lineage (GTDB taxonomy): Bacteria > Actinomycetota > Actinomycetes > Streptosporangiales > Streptosporangiaceae > DASUBV01. The sequence continues at coordinate 43,744 of DATCEO010000112.1, forward strand.
CTCGGCCAGCTCGGCCGGCCCCTGAACGCCGCGGTAGGAGGTGAACGGCGCGCAGCGCCCGGTTACACCTCCTCGCGCGGCTTTTCCTCCGGTTCGTGATCTTCCGGGGCCGGGGGCGAGGCCCGGCCCCGCGTCGCGCCATCGCGGGGCAGATGGCGCAGCAGGGGCCGCACCGGCCGCAGGCTGCTGAGCGCGGGCGCTCGCGCGACCAGGATCACCCCCGCGACCAGCGCGAGGATCCCGGCCGCCTGCAGCGCGAGCACGCCGGGCGAGATGCGGATCTCGTCGTCGAAGACCACCACACCCAGCAGGATGCCCACGACCGGCTCGGCGGCGGTGATCGCCGGCAGCGAGGCGTGCAGCGGGGCGGCGTTAAAGGAACTCTCCATCAGCCACAAGGCGAGCAGGGTCGCCGCCGCCAGGCAGTAGGCAGGCCAGGTCGACAGCACGGCCAGCACGCCCCGGCTGCTGACGATCTGCAGCGTGCTGCGGGTCAGGCCGTCGGAGATGCCGAAGATCAGGCCGCTCGCGACCCCGGTCAGGGTGGCCCGCTGCTGGCCGCTGCGCCGCCAGCCGGCCCGCACGAACAACAGCGCCACCAGCCCGATCGCCGCCGCCGCCGGCCAGTAGGCGACGGAGCCGACCCGGACTCCCTGGCCATTCGTTGAGCGCGACACCGACAGCGCGGCGACCCCGGCGGCGAGCAGGAGGGCACCGAGCAGCTCCGATCTGCGCAGCCGCTGGCCCGACAGGGGAACCGCGACGATCAGGGCGAACAGCAGGCTCGTCGACAGCAGCGGCTCGGCGACGGACAGGCTCAGGTTGCCGATGGTCCAGGCCGAGAGGATTTCCCCGGCCGCCATGATGGCGATGCCGACCAGCCAGCGCCGCTGGCGCACCAACTCGCCGATGAGCCGCAGGTGCAGGAAGTACGCCTTCGGCGCCTGCTCGGCGGCGTGCTGCTGCAGCACCAGCCCGAGGCCGACCAGCATGGCGGCGACCAGCGCGATCACGAGACTCATGACCGAGCTGACGTGGATCATCTGGTCCTCACCGGCGCTCGCCATCCGCGCGCGCGAACGGCCCCGCGCGCAGTCGGCCCCGCGTGCAGTTACTGCCCGCTGCCTGCCAGCGTATGCAGTGGCCGGCCAGCGTGCCGACGGGATCAGAAAGCGCGATCAGTGCTCCGTCGAGGGGACCGGGCCGATGATCCGCTGCCGGAGGTAGGCCAGCGCCCGGGCGAGCAGCCGGGATACGTGCATCTGCGAGATGCCCAGCTGGGCGCCGATCTCGGCCTGCGTCATGTTTCCGTAGAAACGCATCAGGAGCAGCTGCTGCTCGCGGGCGGGGAGCTCGGGCCAGTGCGTCGATACTGACTCAATATCCACGGTCCGCTCGATCGAGGGATCTTCCTGGCCGAGGACATCGCTCAGCACGTAGGACCCGTCCTGGTCTGAGAGGGGAGCGTCAAGCGACGAGGGCTGGAACGCCCGGTCGGCGAGCTGGGCCTCCAGCACGTCGGCCTCGGTCACCTGGAGCTGGTCGGCCAGCTCGGCGGCACGCGGGGTCCGGGCCAGCCGCTGAGTGAGCTCGGCGCTGGTCTTCCTGACCTCCAGCCGCAGTTCCTGAGTGGAGCGCTTGACCCTGATGTGCCAGCGCTTGTCGCGGAAATGCCGCTTGACCTCTCCGCTGACGGTGACCTGGGCGTAGGCGGCCAGGCTGTCCCCGATACCGGGGTCAAAGCTGTTGATGGCCTTGAGCAGTCCCACGTAGCCGACCTGCATGAGGTCGTCGGTCGGCTCGGGGCTGTCCCGGTACCGCGCGACGCAGGAGCGGACGATGGACCGGTGCCGCTCGACGAGCAGGCCGCACGCCGTCTCCCGGTCCGGATCGCCCAGGGGCCGCGACTGGATGAGCCGGACCAGATCCTGGTCGGCGGCCTGCTCGGGCGCCGGCGCCGCCGGCGCCGCTGGCGGCGACTTGGGCCGTAGCTGGTGCAGCGCTGGACGGGCAGCGAGATCCATGACTGTGTTCCTTCCGCGGGGCACCGGCGTCTCGAGTACTCCGCGTGGTGCTCATGCCCCCGGTCAGGGAATCAAACGTGACGGCTTCCGGGGGCCGGCCTTGACTGGCCCCCGGATATCGTGGGCGCGTGGCCCACGAACTGGTAACCGAGCGGCTTGTGCTGCGGTCCTGGCAAGTTGACGACGCCGATGCGGCGCTGCGGGCCTACGGCGCGGGTGACGTCGCCCGGTGGCTGGCGCCGGCCATGGACCGGGTGCCCGACGAGGCGGCCATGCGCCTGGTCCTGCAGCAGTGGGTGGCCGAGGACGAGCGCATGCTGCCCCCCGCGGGCCGCTGGGCCATCGAGCGCCGCCAGGACGGGGCGCTGATCGGCGGGGCCACCCTGCTGCCGCTGCCGCCCGACGACGAGTTCGAGGTCGGCTGGCAGCTGCGCCCCGACACGTGGGGCCATGGCTACGCCTCGGAGGCCGGACTGGTCCTGGCCCGGTGGGCGTTCGCGGAGGGCATCGAGCAGGTCATCGCGGTCATGCGGCCAGCCAATACGCGCGCCGCGGCCACGGTACGCCGGATCGGCATGGAGTGGGTCGGCGAGACCGAGAAGTACCACCACCTGCGGCTGCAGCAGTACCGGCTCCGGCCCGCGGACCTCACTTGATGATCGGCGCCGGACTGGATGCCCGGCTCGGCCTGTCGTTCGGCGAGCTGCGGGAAGTCGCGCGCGAGGCGGAGCGCCTCGGCTTCGAGAGCCTCTGGACCCCGGCCGGGGGAGTGCCGGACGCTTTCCATGTCTGCGCCGCCTGGTCGCAGGACACGGCCCTGCGAACCGGGATCTCCGTAGTCCCCGCGGCCCGGATGTGGACCCCGCTGGCACTGGCGGCGCAGGCGGCGACCGTGGCTCAGCTGTCGTCGGGGCGCTTCGTGCTCGGCCTGGGCACGGGTGGGTACGGGCCGTCCTTCTGGGCATCGGTCGGGCTGCCGGACCGTCCGATCGCCATCATGCGCGAGTACGTCACGGCCGTTCGCGCGCTGCTGGCCGGCCAGACGGTGACCTCTGACGGCCCGGCCTTCGCGCTCCGGTCGGCCTCGCTCGGGATCACCGGCCTGCCGCCGGCGCCGGTTTACCTGGCCGCGCTCGGCCCGCAGATGCTCCGGCTGACCGGCGAGGTGGCCGACGGGGCGCTGCTCAACTGGGCGACCCCCGAGCGCATCGCGGGCAGCCGGGATTTGCTGGCCGAGGGCGCGGCCCGGGCCGGGCGTGATCCCGGCCAGATCACCACGACCATGTACGTCCGCGTCTGCATCGACGACGATGTCGCCGCCGCCCGGCGGGCGTTCGGCGCGCAGGTACTCGGCTACGCGATGGGCCGTCCGGGTACCCCGCCGCAGGCCGGCTACCGGGGGCTGTTTGCCCAGATGGGGTTCGACGCGCCGCTGCGCGAGCTCGAGGCCCGGCGGGACCGGGGAGCCGCGCTCCCGGAGCTGGTCGACGCCGCCCCCGACGACCTGCTGCACGCGGTGGGATACTTCGGCCCGGCCGCCGCGGCTCCGGCGGCGTTCGCGCGCCTGAGCGCCGGGCTGGACGAGGCGGTCGTCCGGGTCATCACCGCCCGCCCAGGCCCGGAACCCGTCGTCCAGGCGATGACCGCCCTGACGCCGGCGGCCATCCGGGCCGCCTAGCGTCAGCGCCCCGGCCCGGTCCCCGGCCGCTAGGCATCGCCGCCGGGACCGCCTAGGGTCGTGCTATGCAGGCAGCGCAGCCCGCCGGGGACCGGCCGGAGGACTCGGCCACCAGCCAGGTCATCGGCACCGGCAGGCCTTCGGAAGCACCTGCGCCCACGGAAACACGGGCGACGACGGAGGCACGCGCATGACGACGCACAGCACCGGCACGACCATCGCGGGCTCGCCGGCCGGCCCGCTCGTGGCCGCGCTGAGCCGCGGGCTGCCCGGCGACCGCATCATCGTGGATCCCGACGTGCTGGCCGCGATGTCGCACGACGAAGCCGAATGGGCAGCCGTCGGGGGAGCCCTCGCCGGCGTCCGGGCCCGGTCGGAGGCCGAGGTGCAGCATGTCGTGCGGACCTGCGCCGAGCTGGGGGCCGCCGTCGTGCCGCGCGGCGCGGGCACCGGGCTGTCAGGCGGCGCCAACGCCGTCAACGGCTGCGTCGTCCTGGACCTGGCCCGGATGAACCAGATCCTGGAGATCGATGCCGACAACCTGGTCTGCGTCGTGCAGCCCGGCGCGGTCAACAACGACGTCAAGGCCGCCGTGGCCGAGCATGGCCTGTGGTATCCGCCGGATCCGGCCAGTGCGCCGTGGTCGACGATCGGCGGCAATGTCGCGACCAACGCGGGCGGCCTGTGCTGCCTCAAGTACGGCGTCACCCGCGACTACGTGCTGGGCCTGCGCGCGGTCGTCGGCGGTCCGGTGGCCTACGGCGACGCCGTCCGGCTCGGCCGTCGCACCACCAAGGGCGTCGCCGGGCTCGACCTGGCCGGGCTGTTCGTCGGCTCGGAGGGCACGCTGGGCGTGGTCACCGAGGTGACGCTCCGGCTGCGGCCCGCGCCCGTCGGCACCCCGCGAACCATCGTGGCCGCCTTCGACCAACTGGTCGCCGCCGGGCAGGCGGTCTCCCAGATCACCCGGCGCGGGCTGACGCCTTCCGTCCTCGAGCTCCTGGACCGGGCCTGCCTGCGGGCGGTGGAGGAGTGGAAGCACCTGGGCCTGGAAGCCGACGCGACCGCGCTGCTGCTCGCCCGCGTGGACACGCCAGGGGACTGGGGAGGCGCCGAGGCCGACGCCCTCGCCGCGACCATGACCGAGGCGGGCGCGATGTGGGTCACCCAGTCGACCGACGACGCGGAGGCCGAGGCGCTGTTCGAGGCGCGCCGTCTGGCTTACCCGGCCTTCGAGCGGCTCGGCCCGGTGCTCACCGAGGACGTCTGCGTGCCGCGGTCCAAGGTCCCGGTGATGCTGGCCGAGATCGAGGCGATCGGCGCCCGGCACGGCGTGCAGATCGCCTCGATCGCGCACGCCGGCGACGGCAACCTGCACCCGCTGTTCGTCACCTCGCCCGGCGACGATGCCGCCCGCATGGCCGCCCAGGAGGCGTTCGAGGAGATCCTCGATACCGCGATCGCCCTGGGCGGCACCGTGACGGGCGAGCACGGGGTCGGGCTCCTGAAGCGCGACGGCATGCGCCGCGAGCTCGGGCCCGGCGCGCTGGCCATGCAGGATGCCGTGCGCGGCGCGCTTGACCCGCTCGGGGTGTTCAATCCCGGAAAGTCCTGAGGGCCGGATTACCGCGTTGGCAGCCTGGCGCGGGCCTGGGCCGCCTTGGCGCCCGTTTTGGCACCGACCTTGCTGGCCTTAGCGCCTGCCTTGGCGCTGACCTTGCCCGCCTTGGCGCTCACCCGGCCGGCCTTGGCGCTCACCCGGCCGGCCTGAGCGCCCGCCTTGCCCGCCTTGGCCCCTGCCTTGCCCGACACCTTCGCGGTCTTGGTGGCCAGGGCCACGTCGTGCCGGGCGGACTTCGCCGCGTGGCGGCCGCGCCAGGCCAGCGAGGGCTGGCCGGCGGTGTCGGCCGCGGCGATCAGCAGGCCGCCGAGCAGCGCGACGTTCGTGAGGAAATGCATGCGCTGCGCATTGCGCTCCTGCTCGTCCTCCGCCTCCCAGAAACGGTGCTCGGCCAGGGTGGTAGGCACGAGGGTGGCCGCGATGGCCAGGGCGGCCACCCTCGGCACGCGGCCCATGGCCAGCAGTGATCCGGCGGCCAGCTGCACGGCCCCGTTGAGCCGGACGGCCTGCTCAGTCTGGTCCGGGACGGCGGACAGCCGCTGGGCGAGCGGGCGGACTACCGGCTCAGCGGCCTGCGCGACCGACTCGGGATGACGCAGGGTGTTATATCCATGAATGGTGAAGATTGACGCCAGCATCGGGCGCGCGACAGCTCTAAGTACAGGCATGCACGCCCACCTGCCCCGCCAGCCGCGCTTGTAACCCCGGCTGCCGAGCGGACGCGCGGGTGACGGCCGGGAGTGGGCTAGCGTGTCCTCGTGACCAGCGACAGTGCCGCGTTGGCGGGGGCACCGCCAGATCCTTCGGCAATCCCGGTCTCCGCCGGGGCGCTCATCTTCGACCCGGCGGCCCGGCTGCTCATCCTCAAGCCGACCTACAAGTCAGGCTGGACGATCCCGGGCGGCGTGATGGAGGCGGACGGCGAGAGTCCCTGGGAGGCGTGCCAGCGCGAGGTCAGCGAGGAATGCGGGCTCCACGTGCGGCACGGCCGGCTGGCGGCCGTCGACTTCCGCCATCCCCGCCCGGCCCGGCCCGACGGGATCCGGTTCGTGTTCGACTGCGGCGTCCTCAGCAACAAGAAGCTGGCCGGGATCGTGATCCAGGCAGCAGAGATCTCGCATTACCGGCTGCTCCCGCTGGACCGGGCCCTGCCGTTGCTCAGGGGCCCGATCCGGCGCCGGGTGAAGGCAGCAGTCGCCGGCCAGGGAACGGTCTACCTGGAGGACGGCCGCCCGGTCCCCGCCGTGGCGGGCTAGCCGCCGACGCTGACCAGCTACCAGAGATCGCCGCCGGTCAGCACGTACAGGAACGGCACCAGCGGGATGAGGGCGAAAATGGCCCAGGCCACCTTCGCGCCGCTGCTGATATTGCGGCGGGTGGCCAGGTCAATCCAGACTAGGACGACGGCCAGCGGGTGCAGGAAGCAGACCAGGAGCTCGAGAAGCTTCTTCATGATCTGAATCTATCGGCTGGCTGGCCGGACGCACTAATCCGAGCGGCCATCCGCTCACGAGTGATCCGGTCACCAGGACCAGCCGCCGTCACGGCCGGTGTCGTCACGCCGGTGTCGTCACGCCGCTGTCGTCATGCAACTGGCACCGCGCCAGGGCGAGGCCAAGAGCTGAGTCTCTTAATCACTATGTCGATATTTCTCGGGAGTCGGTCTTTGCCCGCTCCCGCCTGGTGGGGCATCAGGGGCGTGGCCGGGTGAGCAGGTCGCTCGCGCTGAGCGCGTTGATGATCCGGTCGGCCGTGATGCCCAGCTGCTCCGCCCGGCGGCATCCGCTGCCGAGCCAGTCGAGCTGACCGGGGGCGTGCGCGTCCGTGTCGATCGCGAACAGGCAGTCGGCCTCGGCCGCCAGGCGCAGCAGCTGATCGGGCGGGTCCTGGCGCTCGGGCCGGCAGTTGATCTCGACCGCGGTGCCGTTCTCGCGGCAGGCCGCGAAAACGGCACCGGGATCGAAGACCGACTCGGGCCGTCCGCGGCCGCTGATCAGCCGCCCGGTGCAGTGGCCGAGGACATCGACGTGCGGGTTGCTCACTGCGGCGACCATCCGCTCGGTCATCGGCCCGGACGGCATCCGCAGGTGCGAGTGCACGCTGGCCACCACCATGTCGAGCTGGGCGAGCAGGTCCTCGCGCTGATCCAGCGATCCGTCGTCGAGGATGTCGACCTCGATGCCGGTCAGTAGCCGGAACGGCGCCAGTTCCTTGTTCAGGCTGGCGACCAGGTCAAGCTGAGCGGACAGGCGCTCGGCGGACAGCCCGCGGGCCACGGTCAGCCGCGGGGAGTGGTCGGTCAGGGCGAGCCACTCGTGCCCGAGGCCGCTGGCTGCCTCCGCCATCTCTCGGGGCGGACTGCCGCCGTCCGACCAGTCCGAGTGCGCGTGACAGTCACCGCGCAGCGCCGCGCGCAGCCCGGCCGCCTCCGCTGGCCGCGCCTCGGCCATCAGCCTGGTCAGATATCCCGGCTGCTGGCCCGCTGCGGCCTGCTCGATGACCTCGGCGGTGACGGGCCCGATGCCGGCCACGGCGGCCAGCGTTCCCGCAGCGAGCCGATCCGCCAACTCGCCCGCCGGGAGATCCGTCACCACCTGTGCCGCCCGGCGGAACGCGCGCACCCGGTACGTCGGCGCCCCGGCTCGCTCCAGCTCGAAGGCGATCTGCCGCAGCGCCGCCACCGCCGCCGCCACGCTGTCCACGCGCTCCACTCCTCTCCCCGCCACCAGCCTGTCCAGCGGCTAGTCCCGCTGTCAGGCTGCTCCGGCCGCCGGGCTGGTCTAGCCTTGCCATCCTGCTCCCGCCCGCCGCCGACCCCAGTACTCATCCCGCCGGCCCCACTCGGCCCGCCCGGCCATGCCGCCCGGCGGGAAGGCGGAATACGCGCAAAACCCCGCCTGCCAGTCCATATCATCGGCAACTACGGAAAGGCTCCACGCTATTCTGTTTTGTCACGCGTGCCTGTAGCCGGTTTCGAGCGAGGCCTCCTCACTGGCCAGCGAGGCCTCCTCACTGGCCTAGGTTGACAGAAAGGTCTGGCATGCAATCTGGCGGGCGGCATCAGTCCGGATCTGAGCTGGCGGGCGCGCGGGAAGCGGTGCCGGCTGGTGATCAGCTCCGGCAGAGCGGGGATGCCGAAGGCGCTTCGCCACCGCGAGCGGTACGGCGCTGGTGGGCCGCGGCGGCGTGGGCCGCCGCCGGGCTGGCGCTGTATGCCTTCTTTCTGCGGATCTCGTTCGGCGGCCGGATCGACTCGGACGGGGCGAACAGCGCGCTGCAGGCCTGGGACCTCATTCACGGGAATCTGGTGATGCACGGCTGGCTCATCGGCGACGCGACGTTCTACGCCTTCGAACTGCCGATCAACGGCGTCATCCAGCTGATCTTCGGGCTGGGCAGCCTGGCCACCCACCTCGCCTCGGCGCTGACCTTCCTGATCGTCGCGGGCTGTGCCGTGGCGCTGGCCGTGGCCGGCAGCCGCGGTCCGGCCAGGGCTGCCCGCTGCGCGGTCGCTGTCACCGTGCTCGCCGTGCCGCTGCTTACCATGCTGACCGTGTGGCTGCTAGTGGAGGAACCCGACCATATCGGCAGCTCCGCGTTCATCCTGATTTCCTGCCTGCTGATCGACCGCGCGCCGAGCCGGAGGTTCACCGCGCCCTTGCTCTGCGTGATCCTGTGCGCCGGCCAGCTCAGCGACCTCACCGTCCGCTACGTCGCGGTCCCCGCGGTCATCATGGTCTGCGGCTACCGGCTGCTCGCGACCCGCAAGCTCCGCTCCGGCGACGCCGCGCTGATGCTGGCCGCGGCCGTATCGGTGCCGCTTGAGTCGCTGCTGCGCTCGCTGATGGCGCACCTGGGCGGGTTCTCGATGGTCCCGCCCAGGGCTCAGCTCGCGCCGCCGCGGCTGTGGCTGCACCACCTGCCGGTGGTCTGGCTGAACATCCGCCAACTGTTCGGCGCCGACCTCAGGCCTGACACCACGCTTGGCGGCCTGGGGGCCGCGTTCGGCCTAATCTGCCTGGTGGCCGCCATCTTCGGCCTCGGGCGGGTGGCATGGACCTGGCGTCGCGCGAGCCGGGCCGAGCAGCTGCTTGCCGCAGCGATCGTCTTCAACCTCGGCATATACGCCGTCTCCGTGATGCCGCTGCCCAGCGGGTACCGCGAGATCGCCGCGGTGCTGCCGTGCGGGGCAGCGCTCGCGGCGCGGGCCCTCGTGCCTGCCCGGATCACCGGGGAACTGCGCGCCTTCGGGGCGGTCACGGCGGCGGCGCTTGTCGCGCTGCTGCCGCTGTCCGTCGCGGCCACCCGGCCAGCTACCGGCCCGTCCATGGGACCGGCGCCCGGCGACGGAGGCTCAGCGCAGACCGCGCCGCTCACCGCATGGCTCGAAGCGCACGGGCTCAGCTACGGCGTCGCCGGGTACTGGGACGCCTCGATCATCTCCGTGCAGTCAGGCAACAAGGTCCGGATCCGCGCGATTGACCTGCACCAGACGAGCAGCCCTGCCGGGTGGAAAGCCCACGAGCCGTACTGGGAGACGAACGCCTTGTGGTATGACCCGTCCCGGTACGACGCGAGATTCGTGATCGCCGACGCGCGCGGAGTTTTCTCCAGGTACGCGCTGAAGCGGTCCTTCGGTAAGCCATCGGCCGTCTACCGGGTGGCGAACTGGTACGTCCTTGTCTACCGGGCGAACCTGCTGGAGAAGATCCTGCCGCCGCTCAAAGCACCGTGACGCATGACGCGGGCAGGGCTGACAGGGCGGGGGGTGGCCGGCCGATTGCTGCCGGGCAAACGGGCTGAAACATCGAGCTGGCATGCTGTCACGGTGGACATCCGAAGCGTGGGCATCGAGGAAGAGTTCCTGCTCGTGGAGCCGGACACCGGCGAGGCGCGAGCGGTCGCGGGGGCGGTCATGCGGGCCGCAGCGGCGAGCGCGGGCGACGCGAACAACGGCGGACCAGGGGAATCCGGTGCGGAAGGCCCGGATTACCTGGAGCTCGAGCTGCAGAAGCAGCAGGTAGAGATCAATACCCGGCCGTGCGAGTCGCTCGACGAGCTGCGCCGCGAGGTGGTGCACTGCCGGATCGAGGCGGCGTCGGCGGCGGCCAAGGCCGGCGCCGGCCTGGCCGCGCTCGGCACCTCGCCGGTCCCGGTCCGGCCGTCTCTCACCGGTACGGGCCGCTACCAGCGGATGGCGCAGGAGTTCGGCATCACGGCGCACGAGCAGCTCACCTGCGGCTGCCACGTGCACGTCAGCGTCTCCTCCGACGAGGAGGGCGTGGCCGTCCTGGACCGCATCCAGCCCTGGCTGGCGCCGCTGCTCGCACTGAGCGCCAACTCGCCTTTCTGGCAGGGGCGCGACAGCGCCTACGCGAGCTTCCGGTACCAGGCCTGGGGCCGGTGGCCCGGCTCGGGGCCGACGGAATGGTTCGGGTCGGCGCAGGCGTACGCCACGGCGGTGCAGGCGATGATCGACACCGGGACCCTGCTCGACGCGGGCATGGTCTACTTCAACGCCCGGCTGTCGGAGCATTACCCGACGATCGAGATCCGCATCGCCGATGTCTGCCTGTTCCCCGACGACAGCGTGCTCATCGCGGCGCTCGTGCGCGCGCTGGTGGAGACCGAGGGCCAGGCGTGGCGGGCCGGGCAGCTGGCCCGGCCCGCCCGGCTGGAGCTGCTGAGCCTGGCGGCCTGGCGGGCGAGCCGCTCGGGCCTGGAGGGCGACCTGGTACATCCGCTCACGGGCAGGCCCGCCCCGGCCCGGGAAGTGGTCATGGCGCTGCTGGAGCATGTGCGGCCCGCTCTCGAGGCTGCCGGAGACCTCATGGTCGCGGCTGACCTGCTGGACGCGGTGCTATCGCGCGGTAACGGGGCCATGATTCAGCGGGAGCTGTTCCGCCGGGACGGCAGCCTGCTCAGCGTCGTCAGCGGCGCCCTGGAACGGACCACCCCGAGCTGACCTGCCCGGGGTCAGGCTTCCGGCGTCGCCAGCCGGGCGTCCCGGGTCTGCGCCGAGGCACGGCCGTGCTCGCCGGCACCCGCGGGCCCGGAATGCCCGGCGGCGCCCGGGCCGGCGGGCGAGCGTGCCGCGCGGATCGCGATGATCACGAGCAGGCCTAGCAGCGCCAGGCCGGTCAGGACGTACAGGTTCCCGACGATGAGCTGGAGCCCGTGCCAGTGGTACTCCGCGAACCATCGCCGGTCGCCGCGCCTGGCGTAGATGATCGGGTTGGTATTGGGCGGCGCCCAGATCAGCCCGCGGGAGTAGGCACCGGGGTCATGCAGTTCGCCCCAGAGCCGTTCCGGCCACGCGCCGAAGATGAGCCCGACCAGGGCGGCCAGGCCCAGCGCGGCCCAGCCCGCCGGCCGGCGGATGGCCCGTACCCCGTAGACGGCGGCGAGGATGACCGCGGGCACCACCCAGACCCAGTGATGATCCCAGCTGATCGGTGAGATCAGCAGGGCGGTGAGGGCGCACGTCAGCACGCCCAGCATCCGCTGACCGTGCCGGTCCAGCACCGCCGCGCAGAGCAGGCCGATCACCGCCGTCAGCACGGCCACCACCAGCCACGCGGCCGTCACCGCGGCCGAGGAGCCGCCGAACCTGGTGATGAGTCCGCGCAGGGACTGGTTCCCGGCCCAGGCGATGAAGCCGGTACGGTCACCCTTCACGAACAGGCCGCCCAGCCACCACCGGTCAGAGTCCGCGGGCAGCACCGCAAAGCCGATCGCGACGGTGGCAGCGAACGCTCCGGCGGCGACCGCGGCCTGCCGGAACCGGCGGGTGAGCAGGAGATACGGGATGAAGATCAGCGGCCACAGCTTGATCCCGGCCGCGACGCCGATGCCCGCGCCCTTCCACCACCGCCGGTCCGGCTGGGTCGTGTCCCAGAGGATCAGCGCGAGCAGCACCAGCTCGATCTGGCCCAGGAACAGCACGCGCTGGACCGGCTCGATCCAGAACAGACCCGCGGCCGCGAGCGCCGCGGCCCCGATGCGGACGGGCAGCCGCCGGACGTCCAGGCCTTTCAGGGTGAACCAGATCGCGGCCAGGAACGCCAGGACGTTCACCCCGACGGCCAGCCCGTCCATGGTGGTCGGGCTCGGCAGCGAGACCACAGTGAACAGCAGGGCCGCGAACGGGGGATAGGTGAAGTTGAGGAAGTTACCCGGCCAGCTGTAGAGCGGCGCCCTGACGTGCGGGAGGTACCAGGGAGCCAGGTGCCGGACGCTCTCCCCGCCCTGACGGTAGACCTGCAGGTCAACCGGGTCCGACTGCCAGCCCGGCGCGTGGGTCCTGACAAAGTAGACATACACGGCCGCGGTCACGGCGCCCGCGATGATGCCGGCCGCGAGCAGCAGCCAGCCGGCCCGGCCGCGCGGGATGGCCGAACCCGGGCGCGGCGACGGATGCGCGGCCATCACGTCGTCACGCCGTGGCTCATGCTGAGTCCCTCCCCATGTCAACGATGCACGATAACCGACATAGCCCGCGAGCGCGATGATCACCATGCAGATGGCGTCAGCAGCGGCTGCCGCCGGGCCGCACCACCCGCAGGCCGTCGGTGCCGATGAGCCTGCTGAACCTGAACAGCTGGTCCTGGCGCAGGGCGTCGCCCCAGGCCGCCCGCTCGGCGGGGTTCAGGTGCGCGCGGACCAGCCAGATCCGGGCGCAGGACCCCGGCCGCGCCAGCGCCAGCGCGCGAGTCAGCGCGGCGTCGACGCCCGCGCGATCGCGGCTACGCGCGACGACAATGCGCGGCTGGCCCGGGAAGTAGGCCTCATATCGCTGCAGGACGGCATTGTCCGGGCGGCGCCCCGGCTGGCCGCGGCGCCAGTAGTAGGCGAAGCCCCAGTTGCTGTTCAGGTTCACCACGATGACGTCGGCGGGGCCGGCGTGCGCGGCTACGTAGCGAGCCTGGTCGCGCACGTCCTCGACCGGGATCTGGTGGCTGCGGGCGTACGGCTGCGCGCCGACGGCGAATCCGGCCACGGCGGCGGCGATGACGCCGCCGCCGGCCAGTCCCGCGGCGACCTGGCCCGCGCGGCCGGGGAGCCCGGCCCGGAGCCAGCCAGCCAGCAGCGAGGCCACCCCGGCCACCCCGATGGCGGGGACCACGACCGTGACGGCGAGCAGGAAAGTAGAGGTCCGCAGGTCCAGGAACGGGTACTTCTTCAGCGCCGACAGCGCGAGCATCTCCGGCCAGAGCACGGCGATGGCGACGGCCGTCGCCGGGCGCCCGAGCCGGAAGATCGTCACCAGGCCCGCGACCACCAGCGGGATGGCGAGCCAGGCGGGACCCAGGCCGAAGAAGGCGTGCGTCCGCTCGAACTGAGCGGTGACGAACGACGCGCTGGCGTGCAGGCCGCGGGAGAGCGGGAGGTAGAAGTCCTGCCAGTACGTGGTGAGCCCCGGCACCACGGCGCGGGCATCAAAGACCGCGTAGACGGCGGCCATGAGGACGGCCGTGCCCGCACCGGTCACGGCTGCTTCCGCGAGGCGGCGCCAGGCGCGGCGGGCTAGCTGGACCACGCAGACGGCCAGGAAGGCCGCGACGGCGACGAACGCGGTGGTGTGGCTGACTAGCATCCCGCCCCAGGCCGCGACGGACAGGGCGGCCAGGCGGCGCCGGGCCCAGCCGCGCTCCAGCTCCGAGGTCAGCGCCAGGATCAGCAGCGCCGTGGCGGCGTCGGCGGTGTACTGCTTGAGGTCGTCACGCACGAGCATCGCCGGGATCAGCAGCACGCCGATCCCGGCCAGCAGGCCGGCGGCCACGGCGGCCGGGGCCGAGCGCCAGCCGAGCCGCCGCGCGAGCCAGTAGGCGATCATCACGGCGGCGCCGGCGAAGGCCAGCGGCAGCAGCCGGGAAGCCTGCCCGCCGGCCGGGAACAGCCGCAGCAGCGCAGACCAGCCGATCGGGGTGCTCGAGGTGGTCACGGGCAGCTGTGACAGCGGGAACCGGGTCGTGACCGCGACCCACGACTCGTCGGTCCAGAACGGCGCTCCCAGCAGGTAGCCGACGTCGTGCACCACGAGCACCAGCAGCCCGAGCACCAGGACGGTCAGGGACTCAGCCAGCAGCCGCACCCGGGAGCGTCCCCGGCCGGCCGCCGGGGCGGCCTGCGCCCCGGCCGCCCCGGCCTGCACCGAGGCTGCGCCAGTGGCCGCGTCCGGGGCGGAGGCCGACGCGTCGTCCACGCGCATCTGGTCCCGGCCTCCTGGTTCTCGGGGTGGCTGAAGCATGGCGGGGTGGCCCCGGCGGCCGGTCAGGCGGACCGGGGCGTGAACCGCTCCCGCATCAGGATCCACAGCGCCTCGACGCCGTCGCGCCAGGTGAGCTTCTTTCCGGCCTCACGGCTGCGGGCCGCGTAGCTGATCGGGACCTCGTAGGGCCGCAGGCCGCGGCGCAGCAGCTTGCCGGTGATCTCGGCTTCCATGCCGAAGCCAGTCTCCCGGATGCCAAGCTCCCGGTACAGCGCCGTCGGGATCAGCTTGAAGCAGGTCTCCAGGTCACTGATATAGCAGTTGAACAGCACGTTCGCGGCCGTTGTCACGCCCTTATTACCCAGCACGTACACGTAGGAGTAGGCGTTGTGGCTGCCGAAGGTGCGCGTGCCGTAGACGACCTCGGCCTGCCCGTCGATCACCGGGGCCAGCAGCGACGGGATCTCGGCCGGCGAGTACTCCAGGTCGGCGTCGCACATGATGAGGTAGTCGCCGGTGGCCACGGCGGCGGCCGTGCGGATGGCCGCCCCCTTCCCCTGGTTCCGGTCGTGCAGGTGGACGCTCACCCGCGGATCTTCCCCGAAGGACGGGTACAGGGCCCGCGTGCCATCCGTGCTGCCATCATCCACGATGACCAGCTCGATCTCGCAGGGGAAGCTAACGTTGAGGACGTCCTTCACGGCGGCGGCCAGGGTCGCGGACTCGTTATAGACCGGCATCAGGATTGACAGTTTCACGACGGGCAGTTTACGGGCTGACCCTGGGGGTGATATCCGTATCTGCCGTATCAACCCCGCCGATTCCGGGCCGCTCGGGTAAAGTTCCACGGCGCTGGCTTCCCCTGCCTTGGTAGATAGATCGCAACCTGTCAGTAAGAGGAGTGTTCGTGACTGTGAGTCCGCCCGGCCATCCCGCGCCATCGCCGGCCCCCTCGCCGAAGCGAATCCTGGTGACCGGCGGGTCGGGCTTCATCGGGTCGCATCTGTGCCGGCGCCTGCTCGACCTGGGCCACGACGTGCTCGTGGTGGACAACTTCTCCTCCAGTTCCCGGCACAACGTCTCGGCCCTGCTCGGCGAGCCGCGCTTCGAGCTGATGCGCCATGACGTGACGTTCCCGCTTTTCGTCGAGGTCGACCAGATCTACCACCTGGCCTGCCCGGCATCGCCGGTGTTCTACCAGCGGGATCCGGTCCAGACCACCAAGACGTGCGTGCACGGCTCGATCAACATGCTCGGGCTGGCCCGGCGGCTGGGCGCGCGGATCCTGCTCGCCTCCACCTCCGAGGTCTACGGCGATCCGACCGTGCACCCGCAGCAGGAGGCCTACTGGGGCAACGTGAACCCGATCGGCGTCCGGTCCTGCTATGACGAGGGCAAGCGCTGCGCGGAGACCCTGTTCTTCGACTACCACCGCCAGCACGGGCTGCCCATCAAGGTCGCGCGGATCTTCAACACCTACGGCCCCAGCATGCAGCCCAACGACGGCCGGGTGGTCTCGAGCTTCATCGTCTCCGCCCTGCGCGGCGAGCCCCTCGCCGTGTTCGGCGATGGGTCCCAGACCAGGTCGTTCTGCTACGTCGATGACCTGGTGGACGCCCTCATCCGGCTGATGGGCTCACCGCCGGAGGTGACCGGGCCGGTCAACCTGGGCAACCCCGGCGAGTTCACCATGCTCGAGCTGGCCAGCAAGGTCCTGAGCCTGGCGGGCAGCGACAGCCCGGTCGTGCACGCCCCGCTCCCGTCCGACGACCCGGTTCGCCGCAAGCCCGACATCAGCCGCGCACGAGAGCTGCTGGGCTGGGAGCCGACCGTGCCGCTGGACGAGGGCCTCAAGCGGACGGTCGAGTACTTCCGGAGCGCGCTGGCTGAGTCGGCGCCCTAGCCGGAGGCAGGTCCCTGGTCCTCTGCCGTCCCCGCGTCCGCGCTGCCCGGCCCCGGCGGCAGCCCCGGCCGGCGGGTGAACCCGGCCGCCACGGCGGCGGTGAGCAGGTCACCGCCGGTCAGCACCAGCCGGGACACCAGGGCCACCGCGGTGGCGGCGCTCACGCTGAGGACCGGGTGCAGCGACGCGACCAGCAGGACGTCGCGCACCCCGGCCCCGGCCGGGGCGAAGACGACCAGGAAGCCGACGCTCCAGGCGAACGCGAAGCCGCCCACCGCGAGCAGTGCCGTCCTGCCGCCGGGGGCGCCCAGCCGCGTGGCCAGCAGCCAGATCTGCAGGCCATACAGGATCCAGGAGGCAAAGGCCCAGGTCAGGGCGGTAGCGACGGCCCGCCCGGTGAGCGGCTTCTCCAGCGGCGGCCGCCTGGCCAGCCGGAGCAGGCGGCCCAGGACGAGGTTGAGGACCCGGGGGTACAGCGCGACCAGCAGGACGGGGGCGGCCAGCAGCGCCCACAGGTAGGGCGTGGACCCGGCCACGAACGGCAGCGCGACCAGCGCCGTCAGCAGTCCGCTCAGCAGGGAGAACACCATGAGCAAGACGGCCGCGCTGGCCGAGCGATGGCGCGGCACCCGGTAGGCGTTGCCCAGCTCCATCTGGGCCAGGACCGGCCAGACTGAGCCGGGCAGGTACTTGCCCAGCTGCCCGATGAACATGATCCGGGCCGCCGCGCGGACCGGTAGCGGCGAGCCGAGCGCCGCGAGCAGCCGCCGCCATACCTCCATCGCGGCCAGCAGCGCCAGCAGCACGCTGACCAGGGCTCCGGCCACCGTCAGCAGCCCGAGACGGGCCAGGTCGGCACTGACGCTCGGCCATTCCCGGGCTACCGCGTAGCCGCCCAGGCCGACCGTGGCCGCCACGAACCCCCAGCGCACCGGCCGGCTGCCGGCCAGCGCGCCGAGCGCGGCCAGCCTGCTCCGGCGCCGCGCCGGCGCCGCGCCGGCGGCATCGCTCGATTCGTCGACCGCGGCGGCTTGGTGGTCGGACATAGGCAGAGCCTATGTTCCGCGGGGCGCCAGACCAGACCAACTTGGCCCAATGCGCTTCGGGAAGACGTTAAGGTCGCTCACGATGCGCGTTCTCCTGTTCGGTACCTATGACACCTCGACCCACCCGAGGGTCGCCACCATCGCCGAGGGCCTGGCGGCTCGCGGGTTCGACGTGGCCGAGTGCAATGCCCCGCTGGGACTGGACACGGCGGCCAGGGTCAGCATGCTGGCCCATCCCTGGCAGGCGCCAGCCCTGCTGGTGCGGCTGGCCCGGCGGTGGGCCACGCTGGCCCGCGCCGCCCGCCGGCTGCCCGCGCCGGACGCGGTGCTGGTCGGCTATCTCGGTCACTTCGACGTGCTCCTGGCCCGGCTGGTCTTCCGCCGGGTGCCGGTCGTGCTCGACCACCTGGTCGGGGCCAGCGACACCGGGCGGGACCGCCGCCTGGATGGCGGCCCGCGCCAGGCCCTGCTGCGCCTGATCGACGCTGCCGCCCTGCGGGCGGCCGACATCATCGTCGTGGATACCAGCGAGCATCGGGCCGCGCTGCCCGAGCGGCACCGGGCCCGGGCGGTCGTGGTGCCCGTGGGGGCGCCGGCGGCCTGGCAGCGGGCGGCCCGGCCGGCCGCCGAGGACGAGGCCGACGGCCCGCTGCGGGTCGTGTTCTACGGCCTCTACACCCCCCTGCAGGGGACCCCGGCGATCGGGGCCGCGCTCGGCCTGCTGGCCGGCGAGCCCATCGCCGTGACGATGATCGGCAGCGGTCAGGACGAGGCCCGGGCCCGGGCCGCCGCCCAGGCCAACCACGCGGTCCGGTGGCTGGACTGGGTCCCCGCCGCCGAGCTGCCCGCGCTGGTGGCCGGCCAGGACGTCTGCCTCGGCATCTTCGGGACCGGGGACAAGGCGCTGCGGGTCGTGCCCAACAAGGTGTTCCAGGGCGCCGCCGCCGGCTGCGCGGTCGTGACCTCGGACACCCCGCCCCAGCGCCGGGCGCTGGGCGACGCGGCCGTCCTGGTCCCGCCCGGCGATCCGGCGGCGCTGGCCGCGGCGCTGCGGCGGCTGGCCCGCGACCGGGCCGAGCTGGTCCGGCTGCGCAGCCAGGCCCGCGAGCTGGCCGAGCAGCAATTCACGCCCGCGCGGATCGTCGAGCCTCTGGTCCAGGAGCTTGTCCCGCCCAGCGGTACGCTTTCCCGCGACCTTCACGACGAGGAGCTTGGCATGGTTTCCAGTTCGGCAGTAACCCGGCCGCCAGCGGACGTCAACACGGTGGCGCCGCTGACGCCGAACGCCTGGTTGCGCTATGCAGTGATCCAGCGCATCCTGCCGCCGGGCATCACCGACGTACTGGAGATCGGCTGCGGCCAGGGCGCGCTTGGCGCGCGGCTGTCCCAGCGCTACCGGTACCTGGGCGTTGAGCCGGACCAGGTGTCCTGGACCGTGGCCCAGCGGCGGATCAGGGCGGTCGGGCCGGGCGAGGTCCGCAATATCTCCGTCGAGGCGCTCGGCGACGAGCGGTTCGACCTGGTCTGCGCGTTCGAGGTACTCGAGCACATCGAGGATGACACGGCCGCGGTGAAGGAGTGGGCGACCCGGCTGCGGCCCGGCGGCTGGCTGCTGCTGTCAGTCCCGGCGCACCAGCACCGGTTCGGGCCGGCCGATGAGCTCGCGGGCCACTTCCGCCGCTACGACCCCGACGTGATGGCCGCCCTGCTCACCAGCTGCGGCTTCGGCGAGATTCAGGTCCGCCAGTACGGCTTCCCGCTGGGGTACCTGCTGGAAACTGGACGTAACCTGATCGCCCGCCGCCGGCTCGCCGCGACGGGCACCCAGTCCCTGGCCGAGCGCACCGCCGGATCCGGCCGGCTGCTCCAGCCGTCTGGCAGCGCGGTCGGCGCGACCATCCGCTGGGGCACCGCGCCCTTCCGGACCATAGAGCAGGCGTTCCCGAATACCGGGACCGGGCTCGTGGTCAGGGCCCGGCTGTCCAGCTAGTCAGTCCCGCTCGGTATCCTCCTGGGCTAACGGCCGCTGAGCAGCCGCTCACGGGGAACTAGGGCCCAAATACGTGCAAAGGAAATGAAAGTTAAACGGCGAGCCTTGCGCCCTGCCCGGTAGCCTTCGCAGCGATGAATATCCGACAGGCGACGGAGAGCGCCCAGCAGGCCGGTCGGCCGCGCGCGAGCGAGCGAGCGGCCAGTCACCGGCTGGCCCACCGGGTTGGCGTGGGAGTGCTGACGGCGCTGATGGCCGTCGGTTACTCGGTCTACGGGCTGTTCCAGTACTACACCTTCAAGCCGACCTCCTACGATCTGCTGATCTTTAGCGAGGCCGTCCAGTCCTACGCGCACTTCCACGACGGCATCTCGCCCATCAAGGGCATCCACAACGGGTTCGGCCCGAACTTCTCGGTGCTCGGCGACCACTTCTCGCCGATCATCGCCGCCCTGGCGCCCATGTACTGGTTCCACAACGGCGCCGATAACCTGCTCGTCGCCCAGGCGGTCCTGTTCGCCCTGGCCATCCCCCCGCTGTGGGTCTTTACCCGCCGGGCGTTCGGCGGCGGCCCGAAGGCGACCGCGGCCGCCTACCTCGTCGCGGTGGCGTACGGGCTGAGCTTCGAAATCGCCGCGGCGGCGTCCTTCGACTTCCACGAGGTCGCCTTCGCCCCGGTGCTCACCGCGATCGCGCTCGAGCGCTTCCAGGCCGGCCGCCTGCGGTCCGCCCTGATCGCGCTGGCCTTCCTGCTCCTGGTCAAGGAGGACATGGGGCTGTTCGTGGCCGGGATCGGCATCTACCTGGCGCTGGCGCGCCCGCGGGTGGTGCGCAAGCGGTGGCTGGTGGGCATCGGACTGGTCGTCGTCGGCGTGGCCTGGACGGCGTTCGCGACCTATGTCCTGATCCCGTCATTTGGCGGCCACTCCGATTACTACTGGGCGTACGGAACCCTCGGCAAGAACGTCCCGCAGGTCGTCGGGCATATCGTCGCCCATCCCCGCAGCTCGCTGCAGATGCTGTTCGCGCCGCGGGTCAAGCTCGACACCATGCTGTGGCTCGCCGGCGCCCTCTGCTTCCTGCCGCTGCTGTCGCCGATCGCGCTGGCCGTGATCCCCCTGCTGGTCGAGCGCATGCTGAACTCCAAGTTCGGGAACTGGTGGGGCACCGACTACCAGTACAACGCCTACCTCGTGGTCGCCCTGGTGTGCGCGGCCGTCGACGGCGCCGCGCGGCTCGACCGGTGGCTGACGCGGGCGTGGCGTTACCTCACTAATCGCAGCGGGCGGCCAGCCCCGGCCGCGAGCGCGCCCGCCGCAACAGTCCCCGCCGACGCGGTCCCCGCCCAGACGGCCGCCGCCGGCGCCAGCCCGGCCGGCGATGCGGCCGCGAGCGGGCCGACCGGCGGCACGACGGCAACGGCGCCGGCCGCGCCGCTGCGGGGAGCAGGCACGTTCGCCCTGGCCTGCGCGGTCGCGATGTGCGGGGTCGCCGTCTACACGGTCTCGCTGCCGCGGTTCGCGCTGGCCGCCGCGCTCAAGCCGTCGTTCTACCACCGGACGGCGCTGGACCGGGCCGCGGCCGCCGCCGACGCTGTCGTCCCCAGCGGCGTGACCGTGCAGGCCACCAACTATCTCGGCCCGCAGCTGGCCTCCAAGGACCGGGTGCTGCTGTGGGACGGGGACGGCAAGCACCCCCCGCTGTACCCGCCGTGGGTGGTCGCCAACGTGCGGCAACTGCAATTCACGTTCTCCAGCGTGCGACAGCAGCGGCAGAGTGTCCAGCACCTGGAAAACAGCGGTTATCGGGTCGTTTTCAGGCGCGACGGGTACGTTGTCCTGCACCGGGTCGGCCAGAAGACGGCCGCCAAGACTGCTCAGGGGGGCGCTGGATGAGCGCCGGAGCCAGGACCGCGCCCGCCGATCCGTCGGCGGCAGGCCCCGCCGGGGGCGGCCCGCCGGACCAGACCGCGGACCCGGCCGGGCGGGTGCTGTCCCGGCTGACGGTGCTGCCCGCGCTGCTGGTGATGGCCTGGCTGCTGGCCGGCCTGCCGCTGCTGTTCCTGGGCCTGTTCACCCCGGTGCTGATGCTGGTCGTCTCGGTGCCGCTGGCCATCGTGCTGGTGGTCCTCGCCCTGCGCTGGAGCCCGTCCCGGCCGCAGGCGGGGCCGCTGCTGACCCACGGCTCCCGGGCGGCCGAGTCCAGCTCGGAACAGCCGCGGCCGCGGACGCCCTGGTGGGCGGTGGCGGGCGTGGTCGCAGTGGCTATCGCGTTCGGCGTCGACCAGGTGATCTATCACTCGCAGCAGATCATCGTGAATCGCGATCCTGCGTCTTATATCCAGTTCGCGAACTGGATCGCCCATCACCACTCGCTGCCGATCCCGCCGGACGCCGCGGCGTTCGGCGGCAGCCATCATGTGCTCTCCTTCGCGAGCTTCGCCTTCTATCAGGTCGGCCATACCGTGGTCCCGCAGTTCATGGCGGGCCTGCCGATGATCTTGTCGGCCGGATTCTGGCTGGGCGGCGTGGCCGCCGCGGTGGCGATGGGCTCGGTGCTCGGGGCCCTCGCGGTGCTGACCTTCGGGGGGCTGGCCGCCCGGCTGATCGGAGCCCGCTGGGCGCCGCTGGCTGCCCTGGTGCTGGCGCTCGCGCTGCCGGAGCAGTTCACCAGCCGGGCGACCTACAGCGAGCCGCTGGTGCAGATCCTCTTCCTGGGCGGGCTCTGCCTGCTCGTCGACTCCTTCGCCGACGACGGGATCGGCGTCCGGGTCATGGCGGCGCTGGCCGGCCTGGCGCTCGGGCTGACCTTGCTGGTGCGCATCGACGGGGTCAGCGACATGCTCCCGGTGCTCCCGTACTGCGGGCTGCTGCTGGTCACCCGCCGGGTCAGTCAGGGGATCGCGCTGCTCGGCGGGCTCGCCGTGGGCGCCATCTACGGCGTCGCGGACGGCCTGCTGCTGAGCCGGCCGTACCTGGCCAGCATCAAGAGCTCGCTGATCCCGCTGGTCCTGGTCGTGGCCGTGGTGGCGATAGCCACCGCGGCCGCGGTGGCCTTGCTGTGGCGCCGGGGCCTGCCGGAGGTGCGCGGGAACTGGCTGCCCAACGCGGCGGCGGCGGCTGCGTTCGTCATCCTGGCCGTCTTCTACTTCCGGCCCTACGTGCAGACGGCTCGCGGCGGAGCGAGCAAGTTCACCCTGTCGGTCATCGCCGGCTTCCAGCGAGGCGATCACCTGCGGCCCGACCCGACCCGGCTGTACTACGAGATAAGCCTGCACTGGGTGCAGTGGTACATCGGGCTGCCCGCCGTCGTGCTCGGTACCCTGGCGGCTGCGGTGCTCGCCCGCCGCTGCCTGCGGGGGCAGGCCCCGACCTGGACGCTGCCCCTGATGATCTTCGCGTGGACCATCGTCGCCACCTTGTACCGGCCGGCCATCACCCCGGACCAGCCCTGGGCGAGCCGGCGGCTGGTACCTGCCGTGCTGCCCGGCTTCATCCTGCTGGCGGTCTGGGCCACGAGCTGGCTCGTCGGCTGGCTCCGCCGGCGCGGTGCGCCCCGGGTGGCCTGGGCGGGCCTGGGCGCCGTATGCACGGCGGCCCTGGTGGTGCCGGCCGTGATCACCACGTTCGGGATCGTCCGCAGCGGCCACGGTCCGCTCGGTCTCAAGCCCGCCGCGGTCGGCCTGGCGGACAAGCGCACCTACGGCGGGGAGATCGCGGCGGTCGGCCACCTGTGCGCGGCCATTCCCAGCCGCGCATCGGTCGTCTTCGTCGACAGCTCGACGGGCACGATCGGCAACAACTTCGCCGAGGTCGTGCGGGGGATGTGCGGCGTTCCGACCGCCATCATGAGCACCCGGAGCCCGAGCGCCGCGCAGGTGGTCGTGGCCGGCATCCGGCGGGCGGGACGCACGCCGGTGTTCCTGGCCCCGCGTCCCCGGGAACTAACCCCTTACGGGGGCACGGCGCGGCTGATCATGACGCTGCAGAGCGCGCAGGACGGTCATGCGCTGGTCACCGCGCCGAAAAATACCACTAAACTGGCCTACCACATCTGGATGTCGGAGCCCTAGCAGTGACCGTCCCTCTCGGCAGTACGCCCGCCGACAGTCCTGAAATCGGAGTATTGTCTCCCGCCGTGAGCGAAACGTCCACACAGATGCCGTATGTCACCATCGTCCTGCCCTGCCACAACGAGGAGGGCCACGTCATCGCCGAGGTGGCGCGGATCTGCGAGGCCATGGACCTGAGCGGCTACCCCTACGAGCTGGTGGCCTACGACGATGCCTCCACCGACTCGACGCTGCTCCGGCTGCAGGAGGCCGCGCCCGACTACCCGCAGCTGCGGATCGTGCACTTCCACCGCAACGGGGGATCGGGCACCGTCCGGCGCATCGGCACCCAGCAGGCCCGCGGCGAGATCGTCGTGTGGACCGACGCCGACATGACCTACCCGAACGAGCGGATTCCCGAGTTCGTCCAGATGCTGGAGAAAGAGCCGCACCTGGATCAGGTCGTCGGGGCCAGGACCAGCGAGGAGGGCACCCACAAGATCCTTCGGGTCCCGGCCAAATGGTTCATCCGTAAGCTGGCTGAGGTGCTGACCAACTCGCCGATCCCGGACCTGAACTCCGGCCTGCGGGCATTCCGGCGCGAGGTGTCGCTGCCCTACCTCCGGCTGCTGCCGCCCGGCTTCTCCTGCGTGACCACGATCACGATCGCCTTCCTGTCCAACCAGCACGACGTGCGGTACGTGCCGATCGACTACGCCAAGCGGGCCGGCACGTCGAAGTTCAAGTTCGTCCGGGACGCCTACCGCTACATCCTTCAGGTGCTGCGGATGGTGATGTACTTCAACCCGCTCAAGGTGCTGATGCCGCTGGCGCTCACCCTGATCACGCTGGGCATCGGCAAGTTCATCTTCGACCTGATCGTGCACCCGTTCCTGATCGCGGTCGACACGGTCCTGGTCCTGGTCACCGGGCTGATCATCGCCACCCTCGCGCTGCTGGCCGACCTGATCGTCCGGTCCAGGGGCGACACGTGACCCGTGCGGCCCGCCCGGGGCCGCCTCGGGCGGTCCGCTAGCAAGCGCCTGCGTGACAACCTCCCGCGAGAGAACAAGGAGAGCACAGTGGCCCGTCGCGTTACCGTGCTGGGAACCGGGTATCTCGGCACCACGCACGCTGCGTGCATGGCCGAGCTCGGCTTTGACGTGCTCGGCGTGGATGTCGACGCGGCCCGGATCGCCGCGCTGGCCGATGGCCAGCTGCCGTTCTACGAGCCCGGCCTGGAAGCGTCGCTGGAGCGCGGCGTGCGCTCGGGGCGGCTGCGCTTCACCACGTCGTTCCAGGAAGCAGCGGACTTCGGGGACGTGCACTTCTGCTGTGTGGGCACGCCGCAGCGCTCCGGGTCGAGCGGAGCCGACCTGTCCCAGCTGGATGGCTGCATCGAGGCGCTGGCGCCGCTGCTGAGCCGGCCGTGCCTGATCGTGGGGAAGTCCACCGTCCCGGCCGGGACCGCGGCCCGCCTGGCCGAGCTGCTGGCGCGGCTGGCCCCCGCCGGCACCGACGCCGAGCTGGCCTGGAACCCGGAGTTCCTGCGCGAGGGCCACGCCGTGACCGACACGCTGCGGCCCGAGCGCATCGTGGTGGGCGTCCGCTCAGCCAGGGCCGAGGCGATCCTGCGGGAGGTCTACGCGGAGCCGCTGGCGGCCGGGGTGCCGTTCGTCGTGACCGACTTCGCCACCGCGGAACTGGTCAAGGTGGCAGCGAACGCCTTCCTCGCCACGAAGATCTCGTTCATCAACGCGATGGCCGAGGTCTGCGAGGCGGTCGGCGCGGACGTCGCCAGCCTGGCCGAGTCCCTGTCCTACGACCACCGCATCGGGGGCGCCGGCATGCGGCCCGGCCTCGGCTTCGGCGGTGGCTGCCTGCCGAAGGACATCCGGGCCTTCGGGACCTGGGCCGCGGAGCTCGGAGCGGGCGAGGCCGTCTCGTTCCTGGCCGAGATGGACACCATCAACACCCGGCGCCGGACCCGGATGGTCGAGCTGGCCAGCGAGCTGGCCGGGGGATCGCTGGAAGGCCGCAACGTCGGCATCCTCGGCCTGGCGTTCAAGCCGGACTCCGACGACATCAGGGACTCGCCGGCGCTCGACGTGGCCATGGGCATGCACCGGCTCGGCGCCCGGGTGACCGCCTTCGACCCGGCCGCGATGGACCGGGCCCGGCAGGCGCACCCCGAACTGGAGTACGCCAGCTCGGCGCTCAGCGCCGCCACGGACGCGGACGTGCTGCTGGTGCTGACCGAGTGGCCTGAGTTCCGGCAGGTCGATCCCGAGGTCATCGGCAAGGCGGTGGCCCGGCGCAACATCGCCGACGGCCGCCACCTGCTAGATCCGGCGCTCTGGCGGGCGGCCGGCTGGACCTACCGGGCGCTCGGCCGACCCGCCGAGGCCGCTTTCTGACCGCAGGTGGCCCCTGGGCCAAGGTTCTCGACTAGTAACGGCCGCGGCGGCCGGCCCCGGCGTTAGCTGTCCGCCTGGCCCGGCGGATCCGAAGGGCCGGGGGTGGCGTCGAGCAGCGCGCTGGACCCGGCCGCGCGCGTGGTCACGTCATCGCAGCGCTCGCGGAAGCGGTCCAGCGACTCGCCGTCGCCGATCGGCACGCTGGCCTCCAGCCGGCTGCCGTCCCGGACCTCGGGCAGGTCCAGCACGCGGTCCACGAGCTCGGCCCGCCTGCCGGGGGCCACGTGTCCCGAGGAGGCGTGCAGCGAGGCGCGGGCCGCCCCGTCGCCCTCCTCCGGCATGCTGACGTCGGCGGCGGCGACCGTGCGATCGCCTTCCTTGATCTCGACGTGCCGGCGCGTCACGCGATCGGTCATTTATCTGCCTCCAGCTAGTGCTCGCGGGCCTCCGTACCTCCGTACCTCCGTGCCCGGCGGGCCGGGCATGAAACGCCCTAGTGCCCGGCCGTTAGTGATTCCGGCGACGGCCGGTCGACGATGAGCTTCTCGAGCCGGTCCAGCCGGTCGCCGAGATCCTGGGTGGTGACCACGTCGGCCAGGGCCAGCCGGACCGCGGACAGCTCCCGGGCCAGGAACTCGGTGTCGGCCTGGGTGCGGGCCGCCACTTCCCGGTCGCGCTCGATACTGGCCCGGTCGCGGTCGTCCTGCCGGTTCTGAGCCAGCAGGATCAGCGGCGCCGCGTAGGCGGCCTGCGTGGAGAAGGCCAGGTTGAGCAGGATGAACGGATACGGGTCCCAGTGCCGGACCAGGCCGGTGATGTTCAGCGCGATCCAGACGATCACCAGCAGCGTCTGGCCGACCAGGAACCGACCGGTACCCAGGAACCGGGCGACGCTCTCCGAGAACTGGCCGAAGGCGTCAGCGTCATAGCGCGTCCCCACCCGCGGGGCCGCGCCGCGCGGGGCGGACAGGTCGGAACGGTCGCCGGGCAGCAGCGAAGACAGGGGCGGCATCCTCATGCGGTCTCCTTTGTCCGCCAGCCCGCAGGCAGGAGACGGTCCAGGACGTCATCGACGGTGACCGCGCCGAGTAGGCGGCCGGCCTCGTCGCAGACGGCCACGCCGATGAGGTTATAGGCGGCCAGCCGCCGGGCTACCTCGCGCTCGGAGAGCTCGGGGCGGACGAAGGCGCTCTCCTCGATGCACTCGCCGACGGTCGCGGACGGCGAGTGGCGCAGCAGCCGCTGGAATCCGACCGTGCCCAGGTAGCGGCCGGTCGGGGTCACCGAGGGCGGCTCGCAGACGTAGACCTGCGCGGCTGACGTGACGGCCCGGTCGGGCTCGCGGATGCGGGCCAGCACCTCGGCCACGGGGGCATCGGGCGGGACGATCAGGGGCTGGGAGGTCATCAGGCCGCCCGCGGTCGTGGCGTCGTAGTGCAGCAGCCGGCGGATGTCGGCCGCCTGGACCTTCTCCATGGCGGCCAGGAGGCGCTCCCGCTGCTCGGGCGGCATCTCGGCGAGCAGGTCAGCGGCGTCGTCCGGCTCCATCTCCTCGACCACATCGGCGGTGCGCTCGAGCCCCAAGCCGGCCAGGAACCGGATCTGGTCCTGCTCGGGCATCTCCTCGAGCACGTCGGCCAGCTCCTCGTCCTGCAGCGCCTCGGCGAGCTGGGTGCGCCGGCTGGCCGACATGGCCTCGACCGCGTTGGCCAGGTCGGTCGGGTGCATTTCCCGCAGCTGGACCAGTTGCTCGGCCAGCGGGCCGGCCTTGAACAGCTCGCGGTGGCGGTCCCACCGAACGATCACGGGCGTGTGATGGCGCAGCCCTCGGCCCTGGCTGATGGCCAGCACCGCGACCTCCCAGCCATCCCGGCGCCGCTCGGAGCGGGCGATGCCCACATCCAGGACGCTGCCAGCGCCTGCCGGGCTGCCGTACAGCTCGGACGCGAAGATCTCCCCGGTCCGCCTGCTGAACCGCCTCAGGTCAACGGTGCCGCCGCGCAGGTGCGCGCCGTCGAGGCTGATCTCCGCGACGCGCCCCAGGTTGACGAAGATCTGCCGCCGCTGCAGGGTGACCACGAGCCCCAGCACCCAGGGCGGCTCGCCGCCTGCCGTGGGCAGGATGACGACGTCCCGGATCCGCCCGACTGGCATCCCCTCGCCGTCGAGCAGCTGGCGGCCCGTCAGCCGGGACGTGAAGACCGGGCTGGCGGTCATGACCGATCACGCTGTGACATCGCCGGGACCTCCTCGCCTCACCCGCCAGCACGTTCGAGACCCTATCTCCTGCGGCGAGTCGGCCGGTCCGGGGAGCTAGCGCTCCCAGGGCGGGGTGTCACCCATCTTCTGGTAGTACTTGGCCAGGTGGCTCTTGACCCGGTCGATGTCGCCGGCCGGCAGGTCGATCCCGCCCCGGGCACCTTGCATGATATTCCCGGCCGCGATGATCGCGCGGGGCACCGCACGGATCTTGCCTTCGACGATGTCGGCGATGAGCAGCTTGTAAGCGGTGAAGTTGTCCTTGCTGGCGCTGTCGTACCAGACGTGCGCGTCGCGGTACTTGTCGTTGGGCTCGTCCTGCGCGTCCGCCCAGGCCCGGACCCGCTTCTCCGCCGCGCCGCCATCCCAGTGGCGGTCGCCGTCGGCCAGCGGGTAATCCTGAAATGCCGTGACAGCCATGTCGCACCTCTGCCCTTTCGGTGGCCTCAGCTTCCGTGGCGTCTGCCTTCCCCGGCTGGGGGACGGAAAACCGGCAGGCCGCTGGCCGGGCTGGCGGCAAGCGGGGCAGGCGGGCCTACGCTGGTGCGATGAAGGCGACGATGCCAGGCGCCACCTCCAGCGGCCAGGACGTGGCGCGGCGGCTGCTCGACGACGGTTACGTCGTCGTCTCCGGCCTGCTGAGCGGGGCCGAGATCGAGGCCGCCCGGGCCGACCTGAGCCGGGTGCTGGCCACCACGCCGACCGGCCGCAACCCCTTCGAGGGGCACGCCACCCAGCGGGTCTACGCCCTCTTCGCCAAGACCCGGACCTTCGACGCGGCTGCCGTCCACCCGCTGCTGCTGGCGGTGCTCGACCAGGTGCTGGGGCACTACCAGCTCAGCGCGCCGGTGGGCATTCGCATCGGACCGGGGGAGCAGGCTCAGCTGCTGCACCGTGACGACGCGGTATACCCGCTCCCGCAGCCGGGACCGCCGGTGGTGGTCAACACCATGTGGCCGCTGGATGAGTTCACGGCGGCCAACGGCGCCACCAGGTTCATTCCCGGCAGCCACCGCTGGCCGGCCGGCCGGGCGCCGGCCCCGGCCGACCCGGTGCTGACCGCCACCATGACCCCCGGCTCGGCCATGTTCTACCTCGGCAGCCTCTGGCACGGCGGCGGGGCCAACGCCACCGCCGCGCCCCGCCTCGGGGTGATCCTGGAGTACGCCGCCGGCTGGCTGCGCCCGCAGGAGAACCACTGCCTGGCCGTGCCGCGCGAGGTGGTGCGGCAGCTTCCGCAGCGGCTCCAGGAGCTGCTCGGCTACAACATCTACCCGCCGTTCCTGGGCTACGTCGACGGGACCCACCCGCGCCGGGTGCTGTCGGCGGGGGAGTGACCCGAGAACCAGGGCCGTCCGCCGGCGATGAGTCCCGGGCCGCCGTTTCGTCAGACCCACCAGGTAGCTTCGGCGGCGCAGGTAGCTTCGGCGGCGGCGGGCCCGGTGCTGGACCCGTGGCGGTCTTTGATTAGCTGGGCGGTGACCCAGCCGGTAGGTTTTTCGTGATGCGGGGGCCCCGTGGCCGGCCCGCCTGATCAGGAGGAACGATGACGCAGATCGGCGCGGTGCCCGCGAGTTCGGGGCCGGCCATCCTGGTGGAAGGCCTGACCAAATCGTTCGGCGACGTGCACGCGCTGCGTGGCATCGACCTGTCGGTGCCGCGGGGGACGGTGCTCGGCGTCCTCGGTCCCAACGGCGCGGGCAAGACCACCGCCGTGCGCATTCTCACGACCTTGCTGCAGCCCGACGGCGGGCAGGCGCTGGTGGAGGGGCGCGACGTCGTGCGGGAGGCGGCGGCGGTTCGCCGGCTGATCGGGCTGTCCGGGCAGTCGGCGGCCATCCAGGAGGAGCTCACCGGCCGGGAGAACCTGGAGATCATCGGGCGGCTCTACCATCTGGCCTGGCCCGATGCGCGCCGCCGGGCCACCGAGCTGCTTGAGCAGTTCGACCTGACCGAGGCCGCGGACCGGGCGGCCAAGAACTACTCCGGCGGCATGCAGCGCCGCCTGGACCTGGCGGCCAGCCTGGTCGGCCGGCCCCGGGTCCTGTTCCTGGACGAGCCCACCACCGGCCTGGATCCGCGGTCCCGGCTGGGGATGTGGGACATTATCCGGTCGCTGGTGGCCGGCGGTACGACGCTGCTGCTCACCACGCAGTACCTGGACGAGGCCGACGAGCTGGCCGACGAGATCGTGGTCATCGACCATGGCCTGGTCATCGCGGCCGGGACGTCGGAGGAGCTCAAGGGCCGGGTCGGCGGGGACGTGCTGGAATTCACGGTGCCCGACCGGTCCCGGCTCAGCGACGCCGTCGCGGCCATCGCGAGCATCGGCGATGGCGAGCCGCATGCGGATAAGGAGACTGGCGTGGTCAGTGTCGGGGTCGGCGGGCGTGGCTCGGAGGCGCTTGTCGAGGCCGTGCGCCGCCTCGACGCGGCCGGGGCGGAGACCCGCGGGCTGGCGCTGCGGCGGCCGTCCCTCGACGACGTCTTCCTGGCGCTGACCGGGCACGCAGCCGAGGAGGACGAACAACCGAACGGCCGCCGCCGGGGCCGCCGGAAGGGCGGCAAGAAGGACCCCGCGCAGGTGTCGTCATGACCGCCGTTACCGCGCCCGCGGCGCTCCCGCCGCTGGAGGATCCCGGCCTGTTCACCCGCGGTCGCTGGGCCGTCAGCGACACCCTCACCATCACCCGGCGCAACCTGCTGGTCTGGATGCGCGTGCCGGCCTACATCGTCTTCACCGTGATCCAGCCGGTCATGTTCACGCTGATGTTCCGCTATGTCTTCGGCGGCGCGATCCAGGTGCCGGGCGTGCCCGGCGGGTACGTCAACTTCCTGATCCCCGGGATCATCGCGCAGACCGCGGCGTTCGCCACGTTCGGCACGGCCATCGCGCTGGCCCAGGAACTGAAGAAGGGCGTGATCGACCGGCTGAAGTCGATGCCGATGTCCCGCTCGGCGGTCCTGGCCGGCCGGCTGGTGGCCGACACCGCGCGGATGACCGTGACGATCCTGATCGTCCTCGGGGTGGGGTACGCGGTCGGCTTCCGGTTCCAGAACGGCGCCGCCCCCGCCGTGCTCATGGTCGTGCTCGCGATCGTGTTCGGCGTGGCGATCTGCCTGATCGCCGCCTTCACCGGGCTGGCCATCGGGGACGAGGAGTCGGTGCAGGCGTTCGGGCTGATCTGGCTGTTCCCGCTCACCTTCCTCAGCTCGGCGTTCGTCCCGATCTCCTCCATGCCGGGCTGGCTGCAGGCCTTCGCCAACAACCAGCCGGTCACCTACGTCGTCGACACGATGCGCGCGCTGGCGCTCGGCGGCCCGATCCAGGCCAGCCTGCTCAAGAGCCTCGCGTGGATTGTCGGGATCTTCATCGTCTTCGCGCCGCTGGCCGTCCGCGCCTACAAGCGGGCGGGCTGAGCCCGGAGCTCGCGGGCCTGCCGCCGCGGCCATGGGCTGGATACGCTCAGCCCATGGACAGGGATGAGCGGCGGCAGTTCGTCCGGGACCACCGGACCTGCGTCTTCGGCTATGCCCGCCAGGCCGACGGCCCGGCGATGACGATCGTCTACTACGTGATGGACGGGGACGACCTGCTGGTCTCGACTATGGCCGACCGGGGAAAGGCCAGGGCGGTGCAGCGCGACCCGCACGTCAGCCTGTGCGTGCTGGACGAGAAGTGGCCGCCCACCTACCTCCAGGTCTACGGCACCGCGGTCCTGGACCCGGACGAGGAGCAGGCCGCGGACCTGCTGCGCAAGGTCGTGGAGCTGATGGCCGGCCAGCCGGTGCCCGCTGAGCGGCACGAGCAGATCGCGCAGATGGCGCGGGAGGAGAAGCGCGTCGTCCTCCGGGTGACGCCGTACGCGACGTTCGCGACGCCGCCGCGCCACGTGAACACGATGGAAGACATCGACACGCTCTCGCACTGGACCAGCTCGAGCCAGCCCTGGTGACCGGCTGCCCGGCCGGTTAGGGTAAAGACCCGCCGTGGCAGCCAGCGATCGAAGGAGATCGACATGCACGGTTCGCAGCCCAATGCCACCGTCGATCGGCTAGCGCAGGGCCGCGCGGTCGTCTTCCGCGGCGCCACGGTCCTCACCGTCGACCCGGCGGCCGGTAGCACAGCGGCGGGCGCCGCCAACGGGGCCGGCGGCGCGAGCGGGGTCATCGAGAACGGTGACGTGCTGGTCATCGGGGAGCAGATCCAGGCCGTGGGCCGATCCCTTGCGGCGCCCGACGACGCGGTCGAGATCGATGCCTCCGGCGGCATCCTCATGCCGGGGATGGTCGACACGCACCGGCACATGTGGCAGACAGCCCAGCGGGGCCTTGGCGCCGACTGGTCGCTGACGAACTACTTCTACTTCTACTACGTCAACTGGGGGCACGTCATGCGCCCGGAGGACGTCTACGCCGGCAACCTGCTGGCCGCGATCGAGTCCGTCGACGCCGGCGTCACGACCACGGTGGACTGGTCGCACGGGCTGCGCACCGTGGACCACGCCGAGGCCGCCGTGGACGCGCTCGAGTCGGTGCCCGGCCGGTTCGTGCTCGCCTACGGCAACCTGGCCCAGGCGCCCTGGGAGTGGGCCACGAGCCCGGAGTTCCGTGACTTCGTCGAGCGCCGGCTGGCCAGCCGCGGCGACATGCTGGGCTGGCAGATCGCATTCGACGTGACCGGTGACCCGCAGTTCCCGGAGGAGGCGGCCTTCGCCGTGGCGCGCGAGCTGGACGCGACCGTGACCACCCACAGCGGGGTCTGGGCGGTCACGACCGACGACAGCATCCGGCTCATCGCCGAGCACGGGTACCTCACCGACCGGCTCCGGCACGTGCACGTGTCCAGCCTGTCCCCGGACTCCTACCACCGCATCGCCGCGTCCGGCGGCCAGGCGTCGGTGGCGGCCGAGAGCGAGTGCAGCGCCGGGCAGGGGTTCCCGTCCAGCTGGGAGCTGCGGCAGTACGGCATCCCGATTTCGCTGTCGGTCGACACCTGCGTGTGGTGGAGCGCGGACATGTTCTCCGCCATGCGCGCCACCCTGAACGCCGACCGGATCCGCGAGCACCAGCTGGCCCACGAGCGCGCCGAGACCGTGATGAACCTGCAGCTCAGGGCCGAGGACGTGGTGCGTTACGGCACCCAGGGCGGCGCCGACCACATCGGCCTGGGCGACCGGATCGGCAGCATCACGGCGGGCAAGCAGGCCGACCTGGTGCTGGTGCGCAATGAGCGCTCGCCGGTCATGTTCCCCGTCCTGAATCCGGCCGGCCACGTGGTGTTCCAGGCCCAGCGCGCGGACGTGCACACGGTCATGGTGAATGGACGGGTGCTGAAGTACGAACATCAGCTGCTGCTCGACGACCAGGTGGCCCGCGCGCGCCGCGCGATCGCCGAGAGCGTCGAGCACGTCCGGTCGGCGATGGGCGACGAGGCGTGGCAGGCGGCCATGCACCCGGAGAAGGTGAGCGTCCAGCCGGTGGACAACCCCTACCAGTACAGCGATTTCCAGCCCGCGGAGCCCTCGCGCCCGGAAACCGCCCACGAGCCGTCCTGACGGAGGGAGCAGCCGTGCCCGCAGCCGAGGAAGCCGCCGCGCAGGTCCGCGCGGCGGAGGACCGGCGGTACGCCGCGATGCTGGCCGCCGACGCGACCGCGCTGGACGACCTACTCGCGGATGGCCTCGTCTACACCCACTCCAGCGGCGCACGGGAGAACAAGCAGGAGCTGCTGGCCAGGATCGGCGGCGGCGAGCTGCGCTATGTCCGGCTGGAGCACCCGGTGAGCCAGGTGGTCGTGCTCGGCGACGCCGTCCTCGTCCTCGGCGAGATGCACGGGGATGTCGTGGTCGGCGGCCAGCCCAGGCGGCTGGACAACGCCGTCGTGGCGGTCTGGGCCGCGCAGGACGGCGGCTGGCGGCTGGCCGCCTTCCAGGGCACCCCGCTGCCCACATCACTGCCCGGCTGACCGACCGCTCGGCCAGCCGGCCCGGCCATGGCCAGAGCGGCGAGATGGTCTGACCATGATGAGGTTATCTTTCAGTCAATGCCAGGTATCCCCCGCTGCGCATCGCTACGGTCAGCTTGGTCATCTGGTGGTCGGCCGCGAGCTTAGGGTGGCGAGATGACCGGGTTCTGATCGCGTGACAGAAGTGGCCGGGAGAGTCGTCGGATGACAGCGGCAGCCGCATCGCCAGAGCGGGCCTCGCCGCCTCCTGCCGGCCCCGCGCCCGATGGGGCGGGGAGGCCGACCCTCAGTGACCGGCTGCCGCGGGCCTGGCTCTTCCCGCTCCTGGCGTTCGCGGTCAGCTGGCTGCTGATCCTGGCCACCTGGTACGGCTCCGACCTGATCTATGGCCACAGCCATCCGTGGTCCTGGCATTTCATCTTCAAGGACGCCAAGTACTACCTGGGCATCGCCCAGAGCGGTTATGCCGCGAAATCACCCTTCCCGTGGGGACGCGGCACGGCGATCGGCCGCCGGACCGCCTTCTTCCCGTTGTTCCCGCTGCTGATCCGGCTGGCCAGCTACCTGACTGGCGGCAACGTCCTGATCGCCGGCCTGCTGGTCAGCGTGCTGGCCGGAGCCGCGTCGGCGCTCGGCGTCTGGCTGGTGGCCGCCCGCGTACGTGACCGTTATGTCGCCGATCGCGCCGTCATGCTGTACTGCCTGTTCCCGGGGGCTATGACGTTCGGCCTGCTGTACTCCGAGCCGCTGGCCGTGGCGCTTGGCGCGGCAGCGCTGCTGGCCGTCCTCAGCCGGCGCTGGCTGCTCGCCGGGATCATCGGCGCCGTCAGCACGGCAGAGCGGCCGACCATGATCGTTCTCGTCGCGGTCTACGGCGTGGCCGCGGTGCAGGCGATCTGGACTCGCCGTGAATGGCGTGCCCTCATCGCGCCGGCGCTCACCCCGCTCGGCATGCTGGCCTTCTTCGCCTATCTCGGCCGCCGGTATCACGACTACGCCTTCTGGTTCCGGGCCGAGAAGGACGGCTGGAACCAGCAGGTCAGCTGGGGCGCCCACACTCTCCGCATCGTCCTGTGGGCCGATCCGGGCACCTCGAAGTACGTGGTCTTCAACGTCGTGCTCATCTTCATGTTCGTCGCCGCCGTGGCCGGGGTGGCCTTGATGCTTGCCGCTCGGCTGCCGGTGCCGGTGAGCCTGTTCGGCATTCTCGTGGTCGCGGTGTCCATCGCGGACGGCAGCACCAAGCCTCGCTTCATCTGGGCCGCCTTCCCGCTGTTCATTGGCGCGGCCGCGAAACTGCCGAGGATCCTGTACTGGCCGCTGCTCACCGTGTCAGCCGGGGCCCTGGCCTTCCTGATCGGCTGGTGGCCGCACCACTACTACGGGCCTGCGCCCTGAGCCGACCCGCCGCGAGCGGACCAGCTAGTCGACGTGCCGGGCGGCGCCCTGGTCGGCGGACAGGGCCATGGCCGCGTAGGCCCGCAGCGCCGGGCTGACGGGGCGGTCGCGCTGGGCCGGCTGCCAGCCGGCCTGGTCGGCGGCCGCGCGCCGCCGCGCCAGGACCTCGTCGTCCACGACCAGGCTGATCGACCGGACCGGGATGTCGATCTCGATGAGGTCGCCGTCCTCGACGAGGCCGATCAGGCCGCCGGCGGCGGCCTCGGGGGAGACGTGCCCGATCGACAGCCCGCTGGTGCCGCCGGAGAACCGGCCGTCGGTGACCAGCGCGCAGGTCTGGCCGAGTCCGCGGCCCTTGAGGAAGCTGGTCGGGTAGAGCATCTCCTGCATGCCAGGCCCGCCGCGGGGTCCCTCGTACCGGATGACCACGACGTCGCCGGGCTGGATGCGCTTGCCCAGGATCGCGTCGACGGCCTCCTCCTGGCTCTCGCTGACCCGGGCCGGGCCGCGGAAGGTGAGCCGGTCCGCGGCCACGCCAGCGGTCTTGACGATCGCCCCGTCGGGGGCCAGGTTGCCGCGCAGGACGGCCAGGCCGCCGTCGGTGCTGTAGGGGGTGGCCGTGGACCGGATGCAGCCGCTGACCGCGTCGACGTCCAGGCTGTCCCAGGTCGCGGTCGAGGAGAACGCCTCGGTGGTGCGCACGCCGCCGGGGGCGGCGGAGAACAGCTCGAGCGCCTGCGGGGTGGCGGTGCCGCTGCGCACGTCCCAGGCGGCCAGCCAGTCTGCCAGGCCGGCGGCGTGCACGGCGTGCACGCCGCGGTCCAGCAGGCCGCCGCGGTCCAGCTCGCCGAGGATCGCCGGGATGCCGCCGGCCCGGTGGACGTCCTCCATGTGGTAACTCGAGCTGGGCGCGACCTTGCAGATGCAGGGCGTCACCCGGCTGAGCTCGTCGATCGCGGCCAGGTCGAAGTCGACCTCAGCCTCGCGGGCGGCCGCCAGCAGGTGCAGCACCGTGTTCGTGGAGCCGCCCATCGCGATGTCCAGGCGCATCGCGTTGCTGAACGCGGCCCGGCTGGCGATGCTGCGCGGCAGGACGCCCGCATCGTCTTTCTCATACCACCGGCGGCACAGGTCGACGATCAGCTCGCCGGCGCGGACAAACAGGTCCCGACGCAGAGCACTCGTCGCCAGCGTCGAGCCATTGCCAGGCAGCGACAGGCCGAGCGCCTCGGTCAGGCAGTTCATCGAGTTCGCGGTGAACATGCCCGAGCACGACCCGCAGGTCGGGCAGGCCGAGCGCTCGATCGAGGCCAGCTGGTCGTCGCTGACGCTCGGGTCGGCCGACGCGGTCATCGCGTCGATCAGGTCCAGCCCGGTGCGGGCGACGCCGTCGGTCACGACGGCCTGGCCGGCCTCCATCGGGCCGCCGCTGACGAACACGGTCGGGATGTTCAGCCGCATGGCCGCGATGAGCATGCCGGGAGTGATCTTGTCGCAGTTGCTGATGCAGACCAGCGCGTCGGCCTGATGGGCCTGGACCATGTACTCAACCGAGTCGGCGATCAGCTCGCGGCTGGGCAGGCTGTAGAGCATCCCGCCGTGGCCCATCGCGATGCCGTCGTCGACCGCGATCGTGTTGAACTCGCGGCCGACACCGCCCGCCGCGGCCACCGCGTCGGCCACCAGCGCGCCCATGTTGCGCAGGTGCACGTGGCCGGGCACGAACTGGGTGAAGCTGTTGGCGATCGCGACGATCGGCTTGCCGAAGTCATCGTCGGTCATGCCCGTGGCCCGCCAGAGGGCACGAGCCCCGGCCATGTTGCGGCCGTGCGTAGAGGTCCGCGAACGCAGAGCAGGCACCGTCGTCCTCCCGGTTATCTCAGTCCATGCGCGCTTGCGCCCAGGCACGCTTGCGCCCATGCACGCAGTCAGCCTCGCCCGATCATGCTAGTCGCCATGGCCGCGGCGGCAGACCCGGGCGTCACGGCGCCAGGTTGGCCCAGACGAGCCTGGACACGCCCTGCGTCGTGGTGATCCCGTAGTCGAACCCGAAGGTGCCGGGACCGGCCGGGTCGTCGGTGGTGAGGACGGCCAGGGCGTAGTTGCGGCCCCGGCCGCGCACCCAGCCGATGCTGTTGACCTGCCACGGGCAGGAGGCGTCCTGCTGGGTGCAGGTCGGAACGTACTTCCAGCCGTTCTTGAGCGCCACCGTTATCCCTGGAACCGGGTTGGCGTAGTCGGGCGGCTCGCACGCGCTGCCCCACGGGCCGCAGCTGACGCCCCAGCGCTGGCCAGGGGTGACGCTCTCCATCAGGCCGAGCCCGTAGGCTCGCGCGGCGGGCGACAGCACGCGGCCGGGATAGGCGAGGGCCCGGGCGATGGCCACCTGGTCGGCGGCGCTGGTCGTCGTGTTGCCCCAGCCGTAGTAGCTCGGCGTCTGGCAGCCGACGGTGGTGCCGCGCGTCGGGATCAGGGTGTTGAACGCCGTCAGGGCGCGGCAGCCGCCGCCGAAGTAGAACAGCGATGTCGCGGCCACGTTGTCGCTGACGGTGATCATGTTCTTCATCAGGTACTGGATCGAGTACGGGATGGCAGCCGGGATCGGGCGCGACCTGGACTGATACCGCCGCAGCCACATGGCCAGGATGTCGGCCTTGACGATGCTGGCGGTGTACTGCGCCTGCGGAGCGCCAGAGAACAGGTAAGTCCGGCCGGTGCGCCGGTTGTAGAGCGCGACCTGCGCTACGCCCTGGCGCGAGGCCAGGTAGGCGGCCACCCCGCGCAGCGGGCTGGCGATTAGCGGCTGGGCCGCGCCCGGGCCCGTGACGGGCCTTGAATCTGGTAACGCCTGGCTGGGGCCGCGGACACTCGCCGCGCCGGCGCGGCTGCCGCTGGCTGATAACAGGCCGGCCCCGGTGGCCATCGTCGTGAGCACGAGCCCCAGCCGGATGAACCGCGCTAGGCGGGCCGAGTTCGATCCCCGCATGCTTCCCCCATACCGGCGTGAGTCCTGCCGCGTGCTGGGGAAGCTATCAGTGCAGCGCCGTCGAGCGTGGGATCTGCCCACGTCAACGGCACTGCGGCGGGTTCTGCTGGCGCGGGACGTGGCGCGCGCGGCACTGCGCGGCGTCACAGGCCGGCAGGGAGCTAGTCCCTGGGCGCCGCCCGCCCGGCGAAGGCCGGGGCGTGCAGCTCGGAGGCCGCCCGCCGCTCGTTGAGGACGTAGCGGATGTCCGCGGTCTCATCTTCGTCGTAGCGCTCGAGAATGGCATCCAGCTCGATGAAATCGGTCGCGGTCCTGATTCCGGCCAGCTCGCGCCGGAGGATCTTGCGTGCTGAGCGGGTGTCACGCATACCGCGCAGCTCCGCCCAGATCTGCTTCAGCAGCAGGCTCGGCGAGTACGTGGTGCCCTGCATGTAACCGTCCTAACGGGTCGTCGTCTTGTGGGTCTCATCTACTCTCGCCGATTTTGATCCATGCGTCCAATGCCTAGTTCACATATGATCTATGCTTATGAGTTATGGGTATGGATACGGATGTGCTGCGCTGGTTCCAGCAGGTCGCCGACGGCACGACGGTGACCGAGGTGAGCGAGCTGGAGTCGGTCACTCAGCCGGCCGTCTCGCGAGCCCTGGCCCGGCTCGAGGTCGAGGTGGGGACGCCGCTGCTGCGCCGGTCCGGGCGGACGCTGCGGATGACACACGCCGGCGCGACGTTTAAGCGACATGTCGACTCGATGCTGCATCAGCTCGACGACGGCATCGCGGCCGTGAATCAGCTCATCGAGCCGGAGACCGGCGCGGTCGCCCTGGCCTTCCAGCACTCGCTGGGCACCTGGCTCGTGCCCGACCTGGTCCGCAGCTTCCGCTCGGCCCATCCGGCGGTCCGGTTCCTGCTCACTCAGGTGCGCGACGAGCTCGTCTCCGCCCCGCTGGACGGCGGCCAGGCCGACCTGGAGATCGGCAGCCGCCGCCCGGCCGATCCCGCGCTGGAGTCGAGCCTGCTGGCCGTCGAGCCGCTGCGGGTGGCCGTGCCGCAGGATCACGAGCTGGCCACGCGGCCGGGCCTCGCGCTCGCGGACCTGTCCGGCGAGCCGTTCGTGGCGCTGCGGCCGAACTCCGCCCTGCGCAAGCTGAGCGACGAGCTCTGCGACGAGGCCGGCTTCCACCCCGACGTGGTCTTCGAGGGCGATGATCTGTCCACCGTGCGCGGCTTCGTGGCGGCGGGCCTGGGCGTGGCCATTGTCCCGGCACCCCGGGCCGGATCGCCGGAATCGGCGACCGGGCCGCTGCGCTACTGCGAGATCCTCGACGTCTGGGCGGCTCGCGAGATCACCCTGACCTGGTCGACCGAGCGCCGGCTGCTGCCGGCCGCCGAGCAGTTCCGGCGGCACGTCCTGGCCCGGGCCTCGGCCGGCCGGGTGCCGGCGCTGACCAGCTGAGGGACGGCCCCGGCGCGCCCCCGAGGCCGGTCAGCCCAGGCGGCGCCGGCGGAGCCGCCAGAAGCAGAACCCGGCCAGGGCCAGGGCGAGGATCACGAAGATCGCGGTCTCGTACCACTGAAAGGCCCAGTAGCGGCTGGCGGGCTGATAGGTGACGACCTGCCGGAGGTGCAGCCTGGCCAGCGAGGCCGTGCAGGCCTGCGGAGGCGCGGTCTGGCTCGCGCAGGCCTGCGGGGGCGGGCCGGTGAATGGGCGCCCGGCCGGGGTGACGGTCTGATTGGACAGGACCCAGGCGCCGGGCCGGTCCACTGCCCCGACCAGGATCATCTGGCCGCCCGCCCCGGTCATCTCGGTGGTCAGGTTGCCGTTGACATTGAGGGCGGCGTCCGCACGCATCGGCGTGATGAGGTGCGGCCGGACCCACAGCGGCATCACCAGCTGGACCAGGGCGAAGACCGCCAGGGTCACGGCCATGGCGGGCAGGGTGCGTCGGATCAGGACCCCGGCGGTGACGCCGAGGGCGAAGGCGAACGCGGCGTAGCCGACCGGGGCGAGGCCGTGCGCGCCGAACAGGTTGGGATCGAGCCAGTTGAGGCTGAGCGAGGTGTCCGGGGCGGCCTGCTGGCCCGCGCGGTAGATCGGGGCGGCCCACCAGGTGACCATGAGGGTGAGCAGGCCGGCGGTGGCCATCGCGGCCAGGCCGATCAGGCCGAGCTTGACCGCCAGCCAGCGGGTCCGGGTGACGCTCTGGCTCCAGGCCAGCCGCAGCGTGCCGGCCTCCAGCTCGCGGGTGATCAGCGGC
Organism: Streptosporangiaceae bacterium; assembly: GCA_036510065.1. Lineage (GTDB taxonomy): Bacteria > Actinomycetota > Actinomycetes > Streptosporangiales > Streptosporangiaceae > DASUBV01. The sequence continues at coordinate 84,554 of DATCEO010000112.1, forward strand.
GCGCCCCAGAACAGGCCGATGCCGGCCGGCGCCCCGTACACCACCGCGATGCCCACGAAGGCCAGCACCTCGGAGATCGAGCCGTGCAGCCCGCTGGCGAAGCTCGCGGTGGCCCGCGCGCAGTCGCCGTGGGCCTGGCAGTCCGGGACGCCGCTGCTGGCATACAAGCTGGCCAGGTGCGGGCCGGTGACCGCCAGCAGGACCGCCAGCACCGTCAGCCCGCCGGCCGCCACGATTGTCTGGGCGCGGAATTGGCGCCAGGTCAGCCACAACATTGCGGTTCCTCCGGATGCGGGTAGGACTGGGACAGGTGGGGAACAGCGGTCAGGACAGGCGGCGCTGGCGGATCCGCCAGAAGCAGAACCCGGCCAGGGCCAGGGTGAGGACGGCGAAGATCGCGATCTCGTACCACTGGAACGCCCAGTAGCGGCTCGCGGGCTGATAGGTGAGCACCTGCCGCAGGTGCAGCGCGCCCAGCGAGTTCTGGCAGGCCGTGAAGGAGTTCGTCTGGCTCAGGCAGGCCGCGGTGGGCGGCCCGGTGAATACCTGACCGGCCGGGGTAATGGTCTGGTTGGACAGGACCCAGGCACCCGGTTCGGTGGCGCCGCCGATCACGGTCATGGTGTTGTTGTTGGTGATCATCAGGCCGTTGATGTGCTGCGGGCTGACCGCCACTGTGGTCTGAACGGGCGTGATCAGGTGCGGCCGGACCCACAGCGGCATGGCCAGCTGAACCAGGGCGAAGATGGCCAGGGTAACGGCCATGGCGGGCAGGGTGCGGCGGATCAGGACCCCGGCGGTGACGCCGAGGACGAAGGCGAAGGCGGCGTAACCGATCGGGACGATGCCGCGCGCGCCGAACATCAGCGGGTCGAGCCGGTCGAAGGCGGTCGCGTGGCCGCCGCCCATGGCCAGGGTCCGGTCGAGTGGGCTGGCCCACCAGGTGATCATGAGGCTGAGCAGGCCGGCGGTGGCCATGGCGGCCAGGCCGATCAGGCCGAGCTTGACCGCCAGCCAGCGGGTCCGGGTGACGCTCTGGCTCCAGGCCAGCCGCAGGGTGCCGCCCTCGATCTCGCGGGTGATCAGCGGCGCGCCCCAGAAGACGCCCATGACGGCCGGGGCGAGGAACATGATGCCGAGACCGAGGTAGAACAGCACCTCGTAGAACGTGCCGTTCTTCAGCTGGCTGACGAAGTTATCGGCCGCCGTCCCGCAGTTGCCGTGAGCGTGGCAGTCCGGGATGCCGCTGCTGGCATACAAGCTGGCCAGGTGCGGGCCGGTGGCGGCCAGGGCGATGGCCAGGATGGCCAGGGCGGCGGCCGCCACGATGGTCTGGGCGCGGAACTGGCGCCAGGTCAGCCAGGTCATCGCTGGGTCTCCAGGGCAGGCTTGCGGGCGGGCGTGGCCGCGGCGGCCTGGCTCATGTAGGCCAGGACCAGGTCCTCCAGGCTGATCTCGTCCACGGTCCAGCCGGGATCCACAATCGGGCCGTCGGCGCGGACCAGCAGGGTGGTCTGCCGGTCGGTGTGACTGGCCGAGATGACCTGCCAGTCGGGCGGGAGCGTGGCCGGGTCGCGGCGGGCCCCGGTGAGCAGGCGGTGCTTGGCCAGCAGGTCCTCGACCTCGCCGGCCACCCGCACCCGGGAGGCGACCAGGACGATCAGGTAGTCGCAGACCCGCTCCAGGTCGGCGACCAGGTGCGACGACATCAGGACGCTGACCTCGTGCCCGGCGGTGAACTCCATCAGGCCCTGCAAGAACTCCCGGCGGGCCAGCGGGTCCAGGCTGGCGATCGGCTCGTCCAGGATCAGCAGCTCGGGCTGCTTGGCGATGGCCAGGGTCAGGGCCAGCTGGGCGCGCTCGCCGCCGGACAGCTTCCCGGCCCGCTGCGCGGGGTCCAGTCCCAGCTGCTCGATCCGGCCCCGGGCCAGCTCATCGTCCCAGCCGGGGTTCATCCAGGCCCCCAGCTTCAGGTGGTCAGCCACCGACAGGCCAGCGTAGGTGGGCGTGTCCTGGGCGACGAAGCCGACGCGGGCGAGCTGCGCCGGGCTGCTCGCCGGCTCGCCGCCGAGGGTCTCGATGCTGCCCGAGGTGGGCGCCAGCAGGCCGGTGGCCAGGTTCAGCAGCGTCGTCTTCCCGGCCCCGTTGGGGCCGACCAGGCCGACGACGTGCCCGGCCGGGATGCTCAGCGTGCAGTCGGTCAGCGCCCAGCGCTTCCGGTACCGCTTGCCGAGGCCCCGGGCTTCGAGGATGGCGGTCATAGTGCTTTCTCCTTAGTGGTGGCCCGAAAGGTAGTCAGGAAGAGGGCCTCGATGCTTTCGTTGTCCATCCCGGCCCCGCGCGCCCCGGCGAGCCAGAGCTCCAGCTCGCGGCGCAACGGGCCGTGCGCGGCGAGCGAGGAGTCGGTCAGGGTCCGGGTAATGAACGTCCCCACGCCGGGCTTGGCCGCTGCCAGGCCCTCGTACTCCAGCTCCCGGTAGGCCTTGAGCACGGTGTTGGGATTGATCGCCAGCCGCGCCACCACGTCCTTGACCGTGGGGAGCTGGTCGCCCTCGCGCAGCAGGCCCAGCCGGAGTGCTTGCCGCACCTGGTGAATCAGCTGCAGGTACGGGGAGACGCCGGAGCGGCCGTCGAGGTGAAACTCGATCAACGTTCCTCACTTCATCTAGTTAACTAGCACAATAGCAGCTCAGTACTAATGGCGCATCAAGATTGGGATGCGGCCCTCGGCGCGGCCCACAATGGAACCGTTTTGGGCGTTAGCGGCCCACGCGCTGTCGCGTTAGCGCCCGGGACGGTTCGGATGTGGGTCGATCGCGGGCACATGGACGTGTAACGGCTTGGTCGCTCTGGGTGGGATGGCCGTGGTCGTCCCGTTACCGTGCGCCGGCCGGTTGAGTTCCTGACGGATGATGAGGCGGCGGCCTACGGCCGGTACGCGGCGAGCCCGTCCTTGATGCGATCGCGTGGATGCGCGAGCGGAAGATCCTGCTTCCTGGCGTGTCGCGGCTGGCACGGCTGGTCGCGCGGGTGCGCGATGACACGACGCACCGGCTGTGGGCTGAGCTGGAGGGGCTGCTGACTCCTGCCCAGCGGCGCGTGCTTGACCGCCTGCTGGAGGTCCCGCAGGGGAAGAGGGTGTCGGACCTGGAGCGATGGCGCAAGGGGCCGCCGCCGCGCGGCAGCGGCGCGGCGATCATCGCGGCCCTGGACCAGGTGGCGGAGATCCAGTCGCTCGGGCTGGCCAGCCTGGGCGCCGAGTCGGTGATGCCGCCGCGCCGGCTAGGCGATCTGGCCCGGTACGGGATGACCGCGGACGCCTGGCTGATCCGCCGGCACCCCGACGACCGGCGGCTCGCGACACTGCTCGCCACGGCCCGGCACCTGGAGGCCAAGTCCGTCGATGACGCCCTGGAGCTGCTGGACCTGCTGATGTCGGCCGAGCTGCTGAACAAGGCGCAGCGGGAAGCGGACAAGGACAAGGCCCGCAAGCACCCTCGGCTGGCCAGGGCGGCGGCCCGCCTCGCGGTGGCGGTGGAGGCGCTGTTCGGCTCCGACGGCTGGTGCGCCCCGGATGAGGAGCCGCGGGTGTCGCAGGTATGGGAGGCGATCGAGGCAGTCATCTCGCGCGCCGACCTGCGCTCCGTGCTTGCGGTGGTGAGCGAGACCGTCCCGCCGCCCGGCGCCGAGGACCCCGACGACTGGCGGGCCGAGCTGCTCAGCCGGTACCAAACGGTGATCGGGTTCCTGAAGGTGCTGCCGGCCGTGATCTCGTTCGGCGCGACCGCCGAGGGCGCGCCGGTGCTGGCCGCGATGCGGGCACTGCCCGACGTGCTGGCTTACCGCAGCCGGCTGCCCGCCCCGCTGGTCCCCGGCCGCCTCAATCAAGGCCGGCGTGGTGACCGGCCCGTGGCGGCGGCTGGTGTTCGGCCACCCCGCGCACGAGGGCGGCGCGGTCAGCCGGCATGCCTACGCCTTCTGCGTGCTGGAGCAGTTCTGGCGGGGCCTCAAGCGCCGCGACATCTACGCCGACGCCTCCACCCGGTGGCGCAACCCGCAGGCCCGGCTCCTGAAAGGCGAGGCGTGGACCGGAGCAGTACGAGCAGTTGCGGTCGTTCCCGGAGATCAGCAGGGATGAGTTGTTCCGGTACTTCACGTTGACGCCGGCGGATGCGGCGTTTGTGGATCCGGGCGCTGGGCGGGGGCCGGGTGATCGGCTTGGGATGGCAGTCCAGCTCGCGACGTTGCCGTGGCTGGGTTTTGTGCCCGACGGTGTGGCCTCGGCTCCACCGGCGGCGGTGGGCCGCCTGGCGGAGCGGCTGGGCTTGGATCCGGGGGCGCTGCGGGGGCATGGGAGGCGGGCGCAGACCCGCTCGGATCATCTGACCGCAGGGCAGGGAAGAACTCCATACCGCCCTGACCGAGATGGAGAACGCCCTGGCGGGCGCGCTGCCCGACGACACCGGGGTTGAGGAACCTGCGGACAGCACTTATCGCTGAGAATGATCGTGGTTGTGGCTGGCGAAGAGTAGAGGGTTTGGGGGCAGGTCAGCGGCGGTCGCGGCGGCGTCTGGCGGCGCGGATCTCGGCGTCGGCGACCTCGTCGGTAAGCAGGGTGTAGAGCTGGGTGGTCTCGGTGGAGGGGTGGCCGAGGCGGCGGCGGACGACTTCGATGGAAACGCAGGCGTTGATGAGTTCGATGGCGTGGGCGTGGCGGAGCTGGTGGATGTCGATCTCGACTCCGGCAGCTTCGCAGTAGCTCTCCCATCGGTGGTGGACGGCGTCGTAGGACAGGGGACCTCCGTTGCCGTTGATGCTGGCGCGGAAGGCGGGGCCGAACCGGTACCCAGCACGGGTGAGGTAGAGCTTGAGGAGGGCGACGTAGCCGCGGTCGTCGAGGAGGACGGTGCGGACGGTGCCGCCCTTGCCGTGGATGCGGACGTGCTCGTCGTCTTGGCGGAGGTCGAAGTCTTCGAGGTCGAGGCTGCAGACTTCGGCGGCGCGTGCTCCGCAGACGTAGATCGTCTCGAACAGGACGCGGTCGCGGAGCCGGTCGAGGGGGACGTCTTTGCGCGGCCGTCTGCTGCAGATCTTGCCCAGGACCTTGGCGACGTCGTCGGCCGCGGCGGGCCTGGGCAGGGTCTTGGGCACCTTGATGGTGTCGATCTTGTCCATGGGGTTGGTGTCGAGGCCGTCCTGGCGGACGGCCCAACGGCAGAAGGAGGAGACGGCGGCGCGTTTGCGCTTGCGGGTCGCGGCCGACAGTTCGCTGATGTCGGCGAGGAACGCGCGGATCGGGTCGGCGGTGAGGTCGGCGAGTTCGCCGTCGCAGTGGGCGGTGAACTGGAGGAGGTCGCCGCGGTAGGCGCGGACGGTGTGGGCGGAGGCGTTGGCGTTCTTCTGGTCGGTGAGGAAGTCGTCCAGGTGCCGGGCGAGCGGGTGGTCGCGGCCGAGCTGTTATCTCGCAACCATTCTCGACTCTCTCAGCGCCTAGATCGAGTACTTCGGCGAGCCGCTTGCCGCCGAAGTCGTCGAGGAGCCGTTGTCCGACCCGCAGATGAACAGGCTCCGCGTCAGTATGGGGTGAGGACGTCGAACTCGTTGCCCTCGGGGTCGGCGAGGCACGTCCACGGCACGTCGCCCTGGCCGAGGTCGATGTCGGTGGCGCCGAGAGCCCGCAGCCGGGCCACCTCCGCCGCTTGATCGTCACCGGGGTACGGCCGGAGGTCGAGATGGACGCGGTTCTTCACGGTCTTCGCGTCGGGCGTGCGGAGGAACTCCAGATACGGGCCGACCCCCTTGGCGGAGCGCAGCACCGCATGATCGTCGGTCACCTCGTGCAGGGTCCAGTCCATCGCCTCGCCCCAGAACCGGGCCATGGCCCGCGGATCCGCGCAGTCGACCACCACCGCGGCCATCGGACCGGTGTCCCGGTAGATCGATCGGGGCTCCGCCACGCAGAACTCGTTGCCCTCCGGGTCGGCCAGGACCGTCCAGGGGACGTCGCCCTGGCCCACGTCGGCGGGCGTCGCGCCGAGATCCTGGAGGCGCGCGACCAGGTCCGCCTGATGGACGGCAGAGGTGGTGGCGAGGTCGATGTGCACGCGGTTCTTCACCGTCTTGGGTTCCGGGACGGCAATGACGTCGACGCAGACGGCGACCGGGTCGGGATAGACGAAGCCCTCGGGTTCGAGGTTGGTCACGCCGGGTTCCTCGCTGGAAACGCCCCAGCCGAGCACCTCCGCCCAGAACCGGCCGAGGGCGGAGTCATCCCGAGCATTCATCGCAATCTGAACAAGCCGCGTCGCCATGCCGCCGATCTTAAGCCCGCGTGAATGAACCGCGAGGAACCGCAGGCCTTCGGCTCAACCGGCGGTACCGGGCAGGTCGGGGACTTCGCCGAACTGCCGAAGGCCCCGGTCGGGTGCGGAGGCGGTGATGGCGTAGCGGCCCAGGGAAGTTGATGTGGGCGTGGCCGAGTGGACTGAGGCGGGCGACATCTTCGTCCTTGACCGGGACGCCCTCGGCGCGGAGCTGGTCGACGGCCCCTGACAGGTAGCGGGTGTTCCACAGCGCGACGGCGCTGACGACCAGGCCGACTTCTTCGGCCAGCTTGACCGGGACTGGCTGGGAAAGTTTCTCCGGCACCGGATCGCGGATGAAAGGGTCCTGCGGCTGATCGGCAAGTGGCTGGCCGCAGGGGTCGTCGAGGACGGGACCTGGGCGGAGACTGACAGGGGATCACCGCAGGGGTCATCGGTTTCGCCGCTGCTCGCGAACGTGTACCTGCACTACGTCCTGGACCTGTGGGCCGACTGGTGGAGGCGCCGGCACGCGCACGGTGATGTGATCATCATCAGGTTCGCGGACGACTTCATCGTCGGGTTCGAGCACCGGCAGGACGCCGAGCGGTTCCGGGACGAGCTGGGCGGCAGGTTTGTCCGGCTCGGGTTGGAACTGCACCCGGCGGAAAACCGGCTCGAAACGGGCACGGGCTGTGATCTTCAGAGCTTGATGGCGCGAAATCTTTCGCGCTAAATGGCGTTACATGACCCCGATAACGAGGGATTCGCGGGCGGCGTCGACGACTTCGCTGGTGACAGTGTTGAGTTGGTTGATGTCCATGATGCGGTGGATCTGAGCCATCAGCCGGGTTGTGAGGCGGAAGTTTCCGCTGGTCGCGCGCAGGATTGCAGCGCGGGCCTCGTTGGTGGTGAAGTCGGCCGCGTCGTCCAGGCCGAGGTGGGGCCAGCGGCGGGTGATGACGAAGGTCTGCTCGTCGGCGGTGAGTGGCTGGTAGTGGTGGAGGAATCCGACGCGGCTGTAGAGCTGGGGGTAGCGGGCGAGGCGGCGTTCGATGCCAGGCATGCCTATCAGGATGAGGCCGATACCGGTGCGGTCGTGGTGGTCGCGCAGCGCTTCCAGGCTGGGCATTTTGAGACGGTCGGCTTCGTCGACGATGAGCAGTTCGGCGAAGGGGCCACCGCGTGACGCAAGTTCGGTGGGGCCGCGGTCGGGGTGCAGGGTCTCCTCGATGCACCAGCTGAGCCTGTTGTGCAGGTCGGCGACTTCCTTGTCGACGACGCGAGGTGTGTTGTGGACCTTGGGCGTGTAAAAGACGGTCCGTGCCGCGATCGCGGACGCGGGGGCCTCGCCGTGCATGAACGTGAAACGACGGACGGCTGGCTCTGTTTCTTTCCACTCGCTGTACTGGAGCGCTGACAAGGTCTTGCCCACACCCGGCGGCCCGTAGCACAGGCCGATGTAGCGGTCGCGGCGCACGGCGTCGCAGAACTCGGCGAAGCGGCGGTGCTGCTTGGTGACAATAAACTCAGTGTGGGGTTGCACGGGTGACTGTGCCTGTCCAGGTTCGGTGCTGTGCTCACCGGCCGGGTCCGGAGCGGTCACGGTGGGGGCCTGGCCGGTGTCCTGTGATGTCATGCCGGAGGGTCAGTCCTCTCGGTACAGCTTGAGGGTGCGCTGCGGGACGGGCGGCCTGCCGGGAGCGGCCGGCGCAGCGGGCGGCCCGGTGACTGTGCGTGCGGCCGGATCCTGGTAGCCGGGCTGGTGAACGGCCAGGAGCTGGTCGACGGCCTTGCTGCGGTCGCCGATGCTGCGCCGCAGCTCGCGGCGGCGGGCGTTGCGCGCGGCGGTGAGCGTCTTGAGCGCGACGGCTTGCCCGGCGAGTTCGGGGCAGATCACCCGGCACAGGAATGCGCCGTCGTGGAAGACCCGGATCTCGGCCAGGTCGCGGGGGTCGTAGCGGATCAGGACGTGCTCGCCGACGTAGGCGGCCAGTACCGGGTCGAGGTAGCGCAGGCCCTGGAAGTGCACGCCGTCGGGATGGATCTTGCGGGGCTTGGCGACGGTGAGCAGCAGCAGGTCCAGTTGCTCCAGCGAGTCGGGCATGCGAGGGAGGAACCCGCCGGCTGACCAGCGTCTGGCCGGGGCCTGGCGGGTTTCGCTGTGCACGCGATGGTTGTAGTCGCCGACCAGGAACCTCCCGATCGCGGCGTCGAGCTCGGCCAGGGTCAGCCGGGCCTGCCCGGCGCGGCCGGGTGTGCCTGGCGGGCCGTAGCCGGGCAGCGTGGACAGGCACATCTGGTTGACCGTGCTGAATAGCCGCTCGATCTTCCCGCGGCCGCGGGGCTGGCCCGGCAGGGAGAACGCCAGCCGCATCTTGATGTCGGCGGCGACCTGCTCAAGGTGCGCCGAGGTGAAGTCGCTGCCGTGGTCGGTGTAGAAGACACCGGGAATGCCGCATACCGGCCATCCGGGGTCGGGCTTGCGCCAGATCGCCTGGCGCAATGCCAGCGCGGTGTTGAAGGCTGATGGCGCCTCGAGGGTGACGGCGTAGCCGGCCACCGCCCGGGAGTGGTCATCTTCGATCGCGGTCAGCCATGGGCGCGCTGTCTGCTGGCCGGGGGTGAGGACCCAGATGTCGAGCTGGGTGTGGTCGGCCTGCCAGATCCCGTTGGGCGTGCTTGCCTGCCTGCGGTACACCAGGTCGAACACCGCCTGGTAGCGCTTGGTGCCCTCCAGCGCGAGCGTCCGCATGGCCGGGTCCATCCCGGCGATGACGGAGTACACCGCGCTGTAGGACGGGACTGGCCACCCCTGGGCGGTGGCCACGCCGGTGACCGTGCGGTGGATCGCTGCGGCGCTGGGAGCGGGCGGGCGCAGCGCCAGGCCCTCGATCAGCGCCACCAGGTCATCGGGCATCCGGCGGCCGCGGTCTGCGCGGGCGGTGCGGGCCAGCCCGGCGATCCCGCCGGCGTGGTAGCGCCGCAGCCACCGCTGTGCGGTGCGCAACGGAACCGCGGCCTGGCGTGCGGCTTCGGCCAGGGTGACGCCGTCGTGCAGGTGCGGTGCCAGCACCGCATGCCGGCCCATCGCCTGCCGGCGTTGCGCGGTGCTCAGCTCAGCCAGCCCGGGGACCGCCGCGGCGTCGTCGTTATCCGGCAGCCCTGGCGAGGTGCCGGTAGATCGTGGGGCGGGTGACGCCGAACTCCGCGGCGATCTCAGCGACCGTATAGCGCCGTTTCCCGTCTTCGCCGGTTTCCTCATACATCTCCCGTGCCAGCCTGACCTGCCGCGTGCCCAGCTTTGGTTTCTGGCCCCCGGTTCGGCCGCGGGCGCGGGCGGCGGCCAGGCCGTCCATCGTCCGCTCCGACATCAGGGCGTGCTCGAACTCGGCGATCGAGCCCAGAATCTGGAAGAACATCCGCCCGACCGCGGTGGAGGTGTCGATGCCCTGGTCCAGCACGACCAGGTCCACCTCCCGGGCCCGCAGGAACCTGGACAGCTCGATCAGGTGCTCCAGCGAGCGACCCAGCCGGTCGAGCTTGGTGATCACCAGCTGGTCACCCGCCCGGTTGGCCGACAGCAGCGCCCGGTCTAGTTCCGGCCGGCGGGCCAGCTTTCCGGATGCCCTGTCGATGAACACCTCATCGCATCCCGCGGCCCGCAAGGCGTCGCGCTGCGCTTCGGGGTGCTGATCGCGAGTGGATACCCGCCCGTAGCCGATCCGCATACCCTCACAGTATCGCGAACACCCGGGCGCGTGACATTGCTGCGTACACGGCATGTGTTACACATGCGGCCAGCGCAGATGCCGACGGCCAGACTGTGTATCACGGACGTTCGTTACCGCGACGGCTATGACGACCGCCCTGACCTGGCTGCGATGGTCAGACAGGGGGGCCGTACGGGCGGATGCGGGGGTTCAGGTCGTTGAGGCACTGCACGTTGGTCGGCGACGAGGTCGAACGCCGCCGGGTCGCTGCGGCCCAGCCGCTCGACGTATTCGCGCACTACCTGTTCAGGTGTCAATTGATATGCCCCGTCCGGCGCTGAGCTTCGGCTGGCGGTTCTGGCGGGTGTCGTTGACGACAGCTGCGCGCCGGCGTCGCCGGGATATTGCGGATTGACGTGGACGCAGCTGGCCTGCGAGGAAGGTCCACCTGGCGGAGTAAGGGCTCAGTATCCAGCAGGGACCCGGCGCCAGGGCGTGGACGACCGCAGCTGCCAGGGGACGGAGGTTCATGGCGTTCGCGTCTCGGCGTCGATCTCACGGCTGCGGCGCTGCGCGGTTTCGCGTGGGTCGTCGATCCGGGTGACCTGGTCGTCGGCGAGCTGGCTGTGGTGTTCGACGGTGTAGAAGCGCACCTCGTGGCCGTCGGGGTCGTGCAGCATCGGAAGGATCCAGCCGATGCTGGCGAAATGGACGCCGCCGTGCTGGTCACCGAGGTCGGTCAGCCGCTGGGCGAGGGCCTCGATGGCTGGCTTGCCGGGCACGCCGATCGCGAAGTAGTCGAAGCCGGCGGCTGCCGCGGCCCGGCCGGGATCCAGCCGGAGCGCGAGGTCGGGACCGCCGTTCGGGTGCCGCATCGCGATGCCCATCAGGGTTCCCGCCTCGACGAACTCGACCTGGGTCTGGTAGCCGAGCCGGGTCTGGTACCAGGTGACGGATCTGGCCAGATCCGTCACCGGAAGCTTCAGGTGGTGGACCCCGGCGAGTGCTGGTGCGGTCATGACACCCCTCCTGAGTGCAGTTCCACTGTAATGCAGTTAGACTGCACTTCATGGCTCGAGATGTCAACCCGCTTGCCGCAGCCCGCCGGGGCCGTCGCGTCGCAGATACCGAGAGCCGGCTGCTGCAGGCGGCCAGCCGGCTGTTCATCCGCGATGGCTATTCCGCGACGACGCTCGCGGCCGTTGCCGAGGCAGCCGGCGTCGCGCCGCGCACCGTCTACGTCCGCTTTGGGACCAAGGCGGCGCTGCTCAAGCGCGCGGTCGACGTCGCCCTGGTCGGCGACACCTCGCCCGTCGACGTCGCCGGACGGGAGTGGATGCAGCGCTCGATGACCGCGCCCACCCTGGACGAGCGAATCGCCGCTGGCGCCCGCGGAGCCCGCGACATGATGCATCGAGTCGGCCCGCTGCTGGCCGTCGCCGCCCAGGCCGAACCCGTCGAGCCCGTCATCGCCGCCGCCGCCCAGGCCGGACGAGAAGCCACCCGCGACTCGTTGCGGCGGTTCTGGACCACGGCCGCCGCCGACGGCCTGCTCGGGCCCGGCGCCGACGTCGACTGGCTCGCCCAGACCGCCGCCCTCGTCGGCGCCGCCCAGACCTACCTGCTCGCTGCCCGCACTCTCGGCTGGGACCCCGACGCCTACGAGCGCTGGCTGATACTCACCTGGCACCGACTCGCCGCCGCCGCAGCGTCCACCCGGACGGACCCACCGCCCGCGTAGTCGCCTGCCAGCCCAAGACGACTCATGCTGAGGCCGCCGCCGCGCGCCTCCGGGCCCCTCAGAGAACCGTTCCGGTAGGGGATCGGTTGTGGGACGAGGACGACGGCTCGGCGCTGACCGCCAGATAGCGCTGCGAAATTACCGCCACTTACCGCTGACAGTCACACACGGGCCAAGCTTGCCGAGATGGCTGGCCGCCGTGGTACGCGGGCACCAGGCCTGTTACGCGGTGCCCGGCAACAGCGACGCGGTGAACGCCTTCCGCACCCAGGTGATACGGCACTGGCGCAAGGCGCTGCGGCGCCGCAGCCAGAGAACCCGGCTCACCTGGGCCAGGATGAACCGCATCGCAGCCCGGTGGATACCCCCGACCCGCACCGTGCCCGCAGGCGCGCTTCGCCGCCCCGCACCCAAGGTAGGAGCCCAGTGCGGTAGTTCCGCACGCCGGGATCTGCGCGGGGGGCCGCCCGCAAGGGCGGTCCCTACCGCGACCCTTACTGGATCAAGCGGCGCCGCTGCGCGACGCCGGGCCCCGGCCGCGCTCGCACCGGGCGTGCGGCACCTACGGCGCCGACCCGGCGCGCCGCGTAGGGCCACACAGCATCCACTGATCCGCCGGGCTCAATCGCCACATGGCACACCGTGCTAGGCATGGCCCGTCTTCCTCGGCGTATCAGTGTCCCGGTCACGGCCGCCCACTGGCCCGGCGACCGCTTCCTAAGCCCAGGTGACGAGCTCGGGCGCGGAGCGTCTCAGGATCTTCGGATCCAAGAAGCCTGGCGCGCAGTGGTCATGTCGTGGATGGTCTCGCGCAGTTCACTGACGCCGAGTCTGAGATTCAGGACCCACCTCGCCGTTGGCCGCCAACTACGCCTGGCTTAGACCTCCGCTAGTCGCTTGGCGAGGTATCGCCGTTCGGCGTCGGTGGGCGCAAGATCAAGGGCACGTCGGTAGGCAATCTCGGCCTGCTGGTTGCGGCCGAGGCGTCGGAGTAGGTCGGCACGGGTGGCTGGCAAAAGGTGGTAGTCGGCGAGAACGCCACTCTGCTCGAGTTTCTCAACGATGAGAAGCCCGGCTTCCGGCCCGTCGGCCATCGCCACCGCAACGGCTCGATTAAGCGCGACGACAGGGGACGGAACCATCTCGGCCAAACGGCGGTAGAGGTCGGCGATCTCAGCCCAGTCGGTATCTGCCGCAGTTGGTGCGGCGGCGTGGCAGGTCGCGATCGCAGCCTGGAGCTGATAAGGACCTTGTCGCCGCAGGCGAACTGCATCGTCGAGCACGGCAGTCGCTTCGCCGATCGCGGCAATGTCCCATAGACGGCGATCCTGGTCCTCCAGCGTCACAAGGTCACCGGCGGCATCGACCCGAGCCGGACGGCGGGCGTCGTGGAGCATCATCATGCTCAGCAGTCCGAGTGCCTCCGGCTCATCCGGCATCAGCTCGACGAGTAGGCGGCCCAGGCGGATCGCCTCTGCGCACAGGTTCTGACGCACGAGGTCAGCGCCTGCGCTCGCGCTGTAACCCTCGTTAAACAAGGCGTAGATGACGGCGAGCACAGCCATCAGCCGGTTCGGAAGCTGGTGAGCTGGCGGGACCCGGTAGGGGACGGCAGCGTCGCGGATCTTTCCCTTTGCACGCACCAGGCGCTTGGCCATCGTCTCGGTCGGCACCATGAACGCGCGGGCGATCTCCGATGTGGTCAGACCAGCCAAGGTTCGGAGCGTCAACGCGACCTGGGCCTCGACAGGCAATGCAGGGTGGCAGCAGGTGAACATCAAACGGAGCCGATCATCTCCGATTCCGTTGTCATCGAAGCGGCTTTCCTCGTCGCCGAGCGCTGACATCGCGGCCTCCCTCAGCTTGGCGTCGCCCGCCTTCTCCCGCCGTATCCGGTCAACGGCCCGGTTCCGCGCGGTGGTCTTGAGCCATCCCGCCGGGCTGGTCGGAATGCCATCCCGGGGCCAGCGCTCGAGCGCCTTGGTAAATGCGTCCTGGGCGCACTCCTCGGCCAGATCCCACTGGCCGGTGACCCTGATCAGGTACGCGACAACGCGTCCCCACTCAGATCGGAACGCCTCGGCGACCGCCGCCTGTACGTCGGCTATATCTCCCATACGGGCCTGACCTCGATAGACCCGTAACAGGCAGCGGGGATCTTCGCGGCGATCTCAATCGCTCCATCGAGGTCCTCGCAGTCAACGATGTAGAAGCCAGCAATCTGCTCCTTCGTCTCAGCGAAGGGGCCGTCGGCGATCACCATGTCCCCATCCCGAACGCGCACCGTCGTCGCGCTCGTCGTCGGGCGGAGGCGCTCACCCCCGACAAGCACCGCCCGGGCAGTCATCTCGTCCTCGAATGCGGCGAACGCCTGAGTCCTGGCAGGGTCGGTCCCCACCACCTTCGTCTCGTCGTGGCAGATCAGCAGCGCGTAACGCATGGGATTGGCTCCTCCGGGCTCGGTCTCGTCCTTAAGACGAACGATGAGCCGTTCAATGGACAGCGACGCGAGCAAATCCTGGCCTTAGAACCTCAACGGGTGCCTGTTTGCTCTTCCGGTGTCCAGACGACGTGATGTCGATCGTCTCTTAGGCAGTCAGGCCACACGGGTCGGACCTCACCGAAAGGGAAAAAACGATGAACGTGTATCTGCTTGTCCACCGTCACCCGGTGAACTACACCGGTACCGCCGCCACCGCTGCCGCCTGGGAAGCATGGTTCGAGGAGTTGGGGCCCAACCTCGTCGATCGCGGCAACGCCGTCTTCGATCGCACAGCCGTCGGAACCACCGGATCCGACCTCCCCCTCGGCGGCTACACGATCGTCACCGCGGAAAGCGTCGATGCAGCCATCGCTCTGGCCGAGAGCTGCCCCGTCCTGGCCGCCGGCGGTGGTGTCGAAGTCGGAACCCTCACAGCCGTGCCAGGACGCCAGCATCCCGCCCGCACGTTCTGAGTTACCTCGGCAATTGCCGCATCCAGCTCGTCGTCTCCCAGGCCTCACACATCCATACTGGCCGAGATCACGGAGCGCCGCAGCGCAGAGCGCCCGTATAGCGGGTGCTCTGGCTTTTTTCATATCAATGCAGCTCAACTGCATATCCGTTGGATTTCTCGTCAGGACTACTGGCACCCCCTTCAAGACCCTGCACATCCTCAGCTACATCGACGAGACCTACCGCCGCGACATCAAGGGCATCCGCAACCTCCAGGAAGGACGGCACGCCCTCGCGCGGAAGATCTGCCACGGGAAGAAGGGTGAGCTGTATCACCGGTACGAGCGCGGCCTGGAGAACCAGCTCGGCTCCCTCGGCCTGGTGCTGAACTGCGTCACGCTGTGGACGACCGTCTACCTCGACGCCGCCGTCCGCCAGCTCAAGGCCCAGGGCTGCCCGGTCCTGGCCCCGGCGCCATCCGCGAGCTGCGTGACCCCGGCGGCCCTGACGAGGACGACGAGTAAGCACGTTTCTGCGGCAGCCGGGCCCGCGGATGTCGATGCCGGGCCCGAGCGGGCTGTGGCCGCTGGAAGGTTGTGCTGCCGATCGGATGGCCGCCGGCGCGGAAGTACAGGTGCTGTCCGCCGCTCGCGGTGATCACGGTCAGGGTGTCCGGCCAGCCGTCGCTGTCCGGCCCGCCGGCGTGCTGCTGGCACAGCGTGTGGATTGGATGTGCTCGCGCTTCGCTGAAGCGCAGCGTTGCCGAAGTCAGCATGCGGGGGGCCGTTGCATGGCGTCGCAGCGTAGGCCGTCGAGAAGGACGGCGACGATGCGCTGGTTGTGTTCGGGTCCTCGCCCGGGGACGGGCTGGGACAGCTGAGTGATGGCGTGCAGGAGATCCTCGGCGCTGATGTCATCGCGAACCGCGCCGTCGGCCACTGCGGCGTCGAGCAGTACCGCAAGGGTGGGGCCGAGCCGCTGCAGGAAATAGCCGGGCAGCCCCTCGAACGCCGGATCGCCCGAGTGCAGCGCTGAGGCGAGTCCGCGTTTGGTCGCGAGCAGTTCGGTGAACCGGTGGATCCACTTGATGAGCGCTTCCGCCGGCTCGTGCCCGGCGATCAGGGACGGGCCCGCGTCGGCGACGGCGTCGATCCCACTTTCCACGACGGCTTTGACCAGGTCAGAGCGCTGCGGGAAGTGCCGGTACAGCGTGCCGACTCCTACGCCGGCCAGGTCGGTGATCTCCTTCGCCGGTGCGTCCACGCCGGAGGTGGCGAAGACGGTCCTCGCGGCCTCGATCAACGCATCGACATTGCGTCGCGCGTCGGCGCGGCGCCGGCGCGGCGTCGGTTCGCCACCGCCCGGCTCCGCGGAGCCGGGCGAGGAGACTCCGGCCTGTGTCCTGTTCTGAGACACCACATCACCTCCGCTTGCGTAACCGGAAAAGCTTTCCGTATACTTCTGGAAAGATTTTCCGGTTACCGCAGCGTACGGCATCCACCCGGTGCCGACCACCACAGGGAGTGAACCCATGCAGTACCGCACCCTCGGCCGGACCGGCATCCAGGTCACCCCCTACGCCCTGGGCACCCTGATGTTCGCCACCGTCATGGGCAATGCCCCCGAGGACTCGGCCCGCATCATCCACAAGGCGCTGGACGCCGGCATCAACTTCATCGACACCGCCGACGCCTACGGCGACTCCGAGGACGTCGTCGGCAAGGCGTTGGAAGGGCGCCGCGACGACGTCGTGCTCGCCACCAAGTTCGGCCGCCCGACCGGCCGGGACCCCAACCACCAGGGCGCCTCACGGCGCTGGATTGTCACCGCCGTGGAGAACTCGCTGCGCCGCCTGCAGACCGACTACATCGACCTCTACCAGCTCCACCGTCCCGACCCCGGCACCGACATCGAGGAGACCCTCTCCGCGCTGACCGACCTGATCCGCAGCGGCAAGGTCCGCGCGATCGGCGCGTCGATGACCCCCGCCTCCGACATCGTCGAGGCCCAGTGGGTCGCCGAGCGGCGCGGCCTCGCGCGATTCCACACCGAGCAGCCGTGCTACTCCATCCTCAACCGCGGCATCGAACGCGAGATCCTGCCCGCCACCCAGCGCTTCGGCATGGGCGCCCTGGTCTGGGGCCCGCTCGGCCAGGGCCTGCTCACCGGCCGCGTACGCAAGAACCAGGACAACAACCTACGGCGCGCCGGCCTGGTCCAGCATCTCAACGACGAACGCCGCCTCGACGCGGTCGAAAAGCTCATCCCCCTCGCCGCCGAGGCAGGACTGCCCATGACCCACCTCGCGATGGCGTTCACCATCGCCCACCCTGGCGTCACCAGCGCACTGATCGGCGTCCGCACCATGGACCACCTCGACGGCCTGCTCGCCGGCCTGGACGTCACCCTCACCGACGACGTCCTCGACCGCATCGATGAGATCGTCCCGCCCGGCACCGACGTCGGCACCCTCGACCAGGCCTACCAGCCCCCAGCCCTGGCAAACCCGGGCCTGCGTCGCCGCCTCCCGGCCGAACGCGCCGCAGCCTGACCTCAGCTCCCGCGCATCACACCAGAAAGGTTCCGTCACCAGCGACATCACCGGAAAACGACGGCCGGGACGTCTCGCCCCCGGCTCGAGCGGTCGCTGACCGCCTACGTGGGGCTGCGCCCCCCCGGAAGGCCTCCCGGCATGGCTCACCCGTTCTCAGCGGATAACGACGCTTCCGGCACCCCGGAAGCCGGGGCGGAACTCAGCGGATAACAAGGAGCGGGGCCGTGGACCTGGACAAGACCTGCGCCGAGCTCGGGATTCCCGGCCCTGCCCCCTGCCCGCCCTGGTGCACGGGGAGCATGCCGACTCCGGCGCCGGGCCCCGCCGCAAGGCCGTGATCTTCCACGGGGCCAGCGCCATCGGCGGCGACATCCCGGTGGGCCGGTGAGGTGGTCACCCTTGGCCTGAACTGGGCGGAGCGCTTCGAGGACGGCAAGTGGCACCCTCCCCGGGACGAGGACGTCATCGCCTTCCTCCAGGTCGGGACGGACTACATCCCGGTCGAGGCCACTGACCGGAACATGGCCGGGCTGGCCGCGATCGCCCGGCTAATCTCTCCCGGCGTCGATGAGCGGCTCAGGCAGGTCCTGCAGCTGCTCTGGGAGACGCACGACGCCCGGCAGGCAGGCCAGGGCGACGGCCGGTGACCGCGCCCGTCGTGCCGCTGGGGGCCGCCGGCGACGGTGCGTCGGCCGCTGCCGAGGCCCTCGCCGCGGTGAGCCGGCACCTTGACCGGTGCAAGCTGGCAGCCCGCACCGTCAGGGCCTACAAGCGGCAGTCCGCCGCGTACGCCGACTGGCTGGCCGCGCACGCTGCCGATCACGGCGACGCGTTCACCGGCCTGGTCGGCGTCGAGGGAGCCGTCACCGCCTGGAAGCGGGACCTGATCACCGGCCGGTCCAGCCCGGCGACGGTCAGCCAGGCGCTGGCCGCCGTCACCCTGATGTACCAGCAGGCCGGCCTCCGCATCGGCGTCAAGCGGGTGCGCATCCCCAGGCCCGGCGAGCCCGACGCGCTCACTCCCCAGCAGGAGGCCGCCCTCCGCCGCGCGGCCGCCCGGCGCGGCCCCCGCGACGCCGCGATCATCGCCGTGCTGCTGGACGCCGGCGCGCGAGCCGGAAAGTGCGCCCGCCTGGACGCCGAGGACTTCGCGATCACCGCCACACCGGCGAGGTCCGCCTGCACGGCAAGGGCGACGAGGTCCGCTTCGTCCCGCTGTCCCGGCGCCCCGGACCTGGCCCCGGCCTGGCTGGACATGCGGGACCGCGATCCCGGCCCCGCATGGACAGGGCAGCGCGGCCCCCTTACGATCTCCGGCATCACCCAGGTCGTGCTCGCCGCCGGCGCCGACGCCGGCATCAAGGGCCTGCGACCCCACCGCTGCCGGCACACCTTCGCCACGCGCCTCCGCCAGGGCGGAGCCGACCCCGCCCAGGTCCAGGCCATGCTCGGACACAAATCCATCGACACAGCGGCCCGGTACTTCCGCTCCGGATCAGCCGGGAACGCCGCCGTCATCGAGCGCATATTCGACCGCTGACCAGCCGACCACCAGTAAGTCACCGCGGTGTCTATCGACCCACATCCGAACCAGAGTGGGCGGTAACGCGGCGGCGCACGGCCCGCTAGCGCCCAAAACGGTTCCATTGTGGGCCAAGCCCCGATGCCGGTAACGGTGCTGTCACGAGCCCCACATGCCGGTTAGGTGGCTGCTCGAGCCTGGATGCGGTCGAGGGCGTGATGGACGGTCGAGCGGCCGATGGAGAAGAGCTCGGCGAGCTCGGCGCGGGCCGGTGGGCGCCGCGGCAGCTGGGCATAGCCGGTACCGATGGATCGTTCTATGTCCCCGCTCCTCCGCTATGACACCCACCTGGGGCTCGCGGGGAGGTGCGACACGAGCCGCTTCATTAGGCTGGTCACGCGTCCCGCAGGCGGAGTATCAGTCCGCCGGTTAGCAGGGCCCCTGCGGCCCAGGCGGCGAGTACGCCGAGGCCCGCCCATGGGCTGATGGGCAGGTTGCGCAGGCCGGTGGTGGCCTGGATGGCCAGCCCGGCTGTCATCGGCCCGATCTGCTGGATGTGCCGTGCCAGATGCGAGTTGTTGACGACGGCACCGACGATCGGGAAGAGGTAGAGCAGCCCCAGGACTATCCCGATGGTCATCGCGGAGTCCCGCACGGCGGCGGCGACGCCGAGGCTCAGCAGGGCGATCAGGGCTAGGTAGAGGACCGAGCCGAAGGCAGCGCGCAGCACCGGACCGTCGGCTAGGGACAGCAGCGGGTAGCCGTGTGCGGGACTGATGCCGCGGCCGGGCAGGATGAGCCGCCCGGCCAGCAGGGACGCAACGACGGCGATGGTTCCGGTTATCAGGACTGGGCCGGTGAGAATTGCTGCCTTGGCGGCCAGGACGGTGACCCGGCGGGGCATCGCCACCAGGGTGGTGCGGATCATCCCGGTGCTGTATTCGCTGCTGATGACCAGGACGGCCACGATGGCGATGACGACCTGGCCGAGGGAGATCCCGGTGAGGCTGATCTTGGCAGGGTCTTCGGCGCAGTGCCCGGACGGGCACGTGACGGCCGCGGCCGCCGCGGCGCTCACAGTCGCGGTCAGCGCGATGGCGGCGAGCAGCAGCCATCCGGTGCTGGCGAGGGTGCGCAGCTTCGTCCATTCCGCGTGCAGTGCCTGTCTCATGCGTCCCTCCTGCGCAGCAGGAAGCCGGCCAGTGCCAGCGCGAGTGCGGCGTAGCCGCAGAGAACGGCGAGGCCGGCCCAGGGTGCCAGGGGGTAATAGCCCCACATCGGCGTGTAGGTGCTGCTCACTTGCGCGTACTGCGGAATGGTCTGCTGGATGGCGAAGCCGGCAGCCGGTGTGAGCCGCAGCAGCCACTGCGCGGTGCCGGCGGGCAGGCCGGAGGACGTCGCGAGGATGTAGGGCAGGACGATCGCGGTGATGACGACGGTCACCGCCCCGGCGCTGTGCCGCAGGATGGCGCCGATGCCGAGGGCGAAGACGGCGGCCACGGCGAGCAGCGCCGCGGTGCCGGCTATCACGCGCAGCTCGGTAAGCGCTGTCACCGGGAATATGGCATAGCCGTTGGCGCGCAGGAACCGGTCTCCGAGCCACACCGCGGCGGAGGCGCCGGCTAGCCCGGCGACGAAGGTGACGGCGCCGAGGACGAGGGCCTTGGCCGCCAGGACCCGGCCGCGCCGCGGGCTCGCGGCGAGGGTGACGCGGATCAGGCCCCGCCGGTACTCGGCGGTGATAAGCAGGACGCCCACCACGACCACTGCGATCAGCCCGGCGAACGCGCCTACGAGGGCGCGGTCGATGGTCTTGGCGCCGTCGGCGTTTTCTCCGCTCACGGCAGGCGCTATGTCGCCCGAGCCGGTAACGGTGAAACTGCTGCCAGCCTGGTGCGACCCGGCCGTGGCCGCGATGGGGTAGGTGCTGGTGCTGCCTCCTGCGAAGGCACTGATCCAGGCGCCGCTGGGCCAGCCTCCGTGCAGGCTGACCCGGTCGAAGGTGGCGGTGGCCGAGGTGGGGTCATCGGTTCCGCTTCCTCCGGTGAGTTGCTGAGCCGGGGGCGGCGCGTATTGCGGGGAGGTGGCAAAGAGCCCGGCCTGCACGGTCGGTGGTAGCCCGGCCAGGTGCACGGTGCCGACCCTGGCCCAGTGAGTGCCGTCGCCGGAGTCGTAGCCGGTGAGGGTGTCACCGGCGCGGGTCAGCCGCAGCCAGCGCGGGGATGCCGCAGACACGCTGCCCGCGCTGCCGGCCATGTCCTGGGTGTAGTTGTACTGCATCCGCACCCCATGGCCGCCGGTGACCATGATCGCCGCGTACGCCGATCCTTGCCTGCTGCTCTCGGTGACAATGAGCCCGGCCTTCGACCACGGCTGCAAGCCGGGCCGCGTAGGCGCATGCGGGGGCCCGCTCAGCTGGATCACGCCGGCCAATGAGGTGACGCGCACGGTGATGCTGCCGTCTCCGGACAACGGCCGGTGCACGAAGTAGAAGCTGTCTGTCACCGCTTCGCCGTCCGGCCCCGCCGGGATGACAGGATGACAAACAGCACCGAAGCAACCGTTGTGGCTATTGAGCCCGGTCAGCACCCCGATCAGCACGGTCACCAGCATCGCGGCGGCGGCGCCGATGACCCAGCCGCGAACCGTCCGGAACTTGGTCCACTCGGCATGCAGCAGCTGCGCGAAGCCGGCGTGCCCGGTTGGCGCGGCCGGCCGGTACGGGGTAATCGTGGGTCTGGTCATTTCGTGGCCTCCCTGGCCGGCGCGGCGCGGTACTCGGCCGCGTCCCGGGTGAGTTCCATGTAGGCCTCCTCCAGCGTCGCCCGGTGCGCCGACACCTGCGAGAACGGCACCGCGCTGTCACCGAGCAGTTCCACAATCCGCTCCGCGGCAAGCCCGGAGATGGTGAGAGTGTCGCGGCCGGTAGCCGCCACGGTGGCGCCCGCGTGCGCCAGCACCGTCATCGCCTCCGAGCGGGCGCTGGTCCGCAGCGTGACCTGGTCACCGGACGCGGCCGCGATCAGTTCCTCCACGCTGGTGTCGGCGATCACCTTGCCGCGGCCGACCACCACCAGATGATCCGCGGTGTCCTCCAGCTCGCTCATCAGGTGGCTGGAGACCAGCACCGCGCGGCCCTGCGCGGCCAGGGACCGCAAGAAGCCCCGCATCCAGACGATGCCCTCGGGATCCATGCCGTTGAACGGCTCGTCCAGCATCAGCACCGGCGGGTCGCCGAGCAGCGCCGCCGCGATCCCCAGCCGCTGCCGCATGCCCAGGGAGTAACCGCCGGCCTTGCGCCGGGCCGCCGACTCCAGCCCGGCCTGCCCGATCACCTCATCGACCCGCCGGGCGGTCAGACCCTGGGAGTGGGCCAGCCACATTAGGTGGTTACGGGCAGTCCGGCTGGGCTGCAGCGCGGCGCCATCCAGCAGCGACCCGACGTGGCTGAGCGGGTGCCGCAGCGTCTGGTAGGGGCGCCCGCCGACCAGCGCGGCGCCTTCATCGGCCGCGTCCAGGCCCACGATCACCCGCATCGTGGTGGACTTGCCCGCGCCGTTCGGGCCGACGAACCCGGTGAGCTGGCCCGGCAGGGCGGTGAACGACATCCCGTCCAGTGCCACGATCGGCCCGAAGCGCTTATGCAGGCCACTGACCTCGATAGTTGCTTCCATGCCAGAAGGCTAGGGAAAGAGGGCACGCAAGGTCGTCACGCTGGGGAGCGGTCTTCGCCGTCGCTGGCACGAGGGAACATCCGCTGCCGCGCATCCCTCTTGCGGGGGACAGCGGTGTCCCTGGCCAGGGGGACGCCAGCGCTCCGGCCAGCGGCGACAATGGCCTACGTGGGAACAGCGAGTGACGGGCACGGCGGATGGGCCGATGCGGGACAGCGGATCGCCACGTCCCCGCGCGCCCCGGCCGCCGCCGTGGCGCTGCTGGGGCTGGCCGCGGTGACCGAAGCGGTCACGCGGTCCGCGGCCGCCAGCGTAAGCGGGCAGCCCCTGGTGCTCAGCCTGCTGGCCGAGCTCACCGTCCTGTACCGGCTCGGCCGCACCGGCCCGCAGCGCCGCGGCGCCCAGCTCCTGGCCGTGGGGCTTGCCGCCCCGTTCCTGGTGCTGGCGCTTGCCGACCCTCGTTCCGGAGGCTCTGAGCAAGGGATCCTCACCGTGCTGCTGGCTTCGCTGGCCCCGGCGGCAGCGCTGGCCGGGATCGCCGTGCGGGCACGCCGCGAGGCACTGATGCACAGCGCCGCCCGGCAGGCCATCGCGAGCACCCTGATGGAACACACCGCGCGCGGGGAACGGGCTCGCATCGCCCGCGAGCTCCACGATGTCGTCGCCCACCACATTTCCATGATCGCTGTGCAGGCGGAGACGGCCCGGCTTGCCACCCCCGGAATGCCGGCCGCCGGCGCGCAGCGGCTGGCCGAGATTGGCGACACCGCCCGGGCAGGCCTGACCGAGATGCGGCGGCTGCTCGGCGTCCTCCGAGAGGATGCCGATGCCGATGCCGCGGACCGGCAGCCGCAGCCGGGCCTGCGGCAGCTCAACGAACTGCTCGACAACGCAAGGGACACCACCGGCGCTAGCGCCCGCCTCATCGTCTCCGGCCCCCCGGCCACGCTCGACCCCGGTGTCGAACTCGCCGCCTACCGCATCATCCAGGAAGCCCTCACCAACGCCCGCCGCCACGCCCCGGGCGCCGCCATCGACGTGGAACTGCGCTACACAAATGACACCCTGCGGCTGCGCATCCGCGACAACGGGCCCGGGCCGCCAGCCGCCGCAGCGCACGGCAGCAGCCACGGGCTGGCAGGCATACGTGAACGCGCCGCAGCCGCCGGCGGCGAACTGCGCACCAGCCCAGCACCCGGCGGCGGCTTCCTGATCGAGGCCACGCTGCCGGCCAAAGGCGAGGCGGCCGCATGAACACTCCGCCCCCCCGGGTCCGGATCATCGTCGCCGACGACCACCATGTGGTGCGCACCGGCTTCGCCGCACTGCTCGACACCCAGCCAGACTTCAGCGTCATCGGCACCGCCCGCGACGGGGCCGAGGCGTGCGGGTCTGCCGCGACCTCTCCCCCGACGTCGTCCTCATGGACGTGCGCATGCCCGGCATGGACGGCATCGAGGCCACCCGGCAGCTCGCCAGCGCCGGCCCGGGCGGCCCGCGGATCCTCATCCTGACCACCTTCGACCTGGACCAGTACGTCTATGACGCGCTGCGCGCCGGCGCCAGCGGTTTCCTGCTCAAGGACGCCACCGCCGAGCGGCTCTTCGACGCCGTGCGGGTCATCGCCGCCGGCGACGCGCTGCTCGCCCCGGCCGTCACCCGCCGCCTCATCAGCGATTTCACCCGACTCCGGCCACCGCCGGACGCCCCGCCCGCAGCCGTGCTCGCAGAGCTCACCCCGCGCGAGACCCAGGTCCTCCGGCTGATAGCCGCAGGCCTGTCCAACCCCGAGATAGCCGCACGGCTGGTAGTCACCGAAGAAACCGTCAAGACGCACGTCAGCCGCATCCTCAGCAAGCTCGGCCTGCGAGACCGGACCCAAGCAGTCGTTACCGCCTACGAAACCGGGCTGGTCGTGCCGCACTCCCGCGAGCCGGGATAGTCCCGGCCAATCTCCGCCGGGGACAGGGCGCCGGTCGCATTAAGTAAGCATCCGGGCTGGGGCGCGGACGGAGGCGCGGAGCGAGGGCGTTACTCGGTCTGTGCGATTAGCTGGCGGGCTTGCTGCGCCTGCCCGATCAGGGACAGGGCGAGCACGGCGCCCACGCCCTCGCCCGCGCGCAGCCGCAGGTCCAGCAGGGGCTCCAGGCCGAGCGCGTCCAGCACGCGCTGGTGCGCGGGCTCGGCGCTCAGGTGCCCGGCAACGAGGTGATCTTGGACCTGCGGGCGGTGACGCACCGCCACCAGCGCGCTGACGCTGGTCAGCAGGCCATCGAGGATCACCAGGCCGCCGGCCGCGGCCGCGCCCAGGCAGGCTCCGGTGAGGAACGCCTGCTCGGGTCCGCCGATCCCGGCCAGCAGATCCTCAACATCGCCGCGGGCCAGCCGGCCGGGCGGCGGCCGCCGGCCGCCCATCCGGGCCAGCGCCTGGGTGAGGACGCCCTGCTTGCGGGCCACGATGGTGGAGTCGCTGCCGGCGCCGCGGCCGGCTACCAGGTCAGGCGTCGCTTCCAGCAGGGCCGCGGCCAGCGCCGCGGCGACGGTCGTGTTGCCGATGCCGACCTCGCCCAGGGCCACGGGGCCGACGGCGGCCAGCTCGCGGCCCGCCTGCTCGCCCGCGGCCAGCAGCCCGGCCACGGCGTCCCGCTCCAGAGCGTCGGCACTGGCCAGGTCGCCCCGCGCGCCGGCCGGCCGGGCATCTTGCCAGCCCTGGATCTCCTCGCCGTCGATCCCGCAGTCGACCAGGCGGACGCGCAGCCCGGCGGCGCGGGCCATGGCCGCCCCCTGACCCTGCCCGGCGGCGAGCGCGCGGGCGACCAGGCGGGTGGTGCTGCGCGGGAACGCGCTGACGCCCAGGCCGGCGACCGGGTGATCGGCGGCGGCGATGAGCAGGGTGCCGGCCCGGCCGCCGACGGCGGCAGCCGGGAAGCCGGGCACGGACCCGGCGCGCAGCAGGGTGTCACCGAGCAGCCCGAGCGAGCCGGGCGCGGCCAGCAGCCGGTCCTCGCTGTCGCGGGTCCGGACGCGCGCGATCGCGGTAGCGGCGGTCGGGGCCCCGGTGGTCGGGGGCGCTGGGGAGGCGGTGGCCGGGGCCGCGGTCATGGCGGCGGCCGGGGCCGCGGGGGAGCGGTCCCGGGGCGCAGCCGGGGCCGCGGCCTCCGGCCAGCGATCGGCGACGATGACGTCGGCCAGCGGAAGCCGACTGGACCAGCCGTGCCGCTCCAGCCCCGGGGCCGGCGGCCGCTCGTCCGGCCAGCCCAGGCACAGCCAGCCCAGCGTTACCACGTCCTCGGGCAGGTGCAGCAGCGCTGCCAGCTCGGCCGGATCAAACAGGGTGACCCAGCCCAGGCCCAGCCCGTGAGCCCGGGCGGTCAGCCAGATGTTCTCGATGGCGCAGGCGCACGACCACAGGTCGGTGTCGGGGAAGGTGGCCCGGCCCAGAACGCCCGTCGGCCGGGCGCGCCGGTCGCAGCAGACCACGATGCCCACCGGGGCCTCGCGGATGCCGTCGAGCTGCAGGCTGCGCAGGTGGCGGGCGCTGTCGGGATCGAGCTGCCGCGCCTGGGCCAGGCGGGCCCGGTCGGCCATCACCGCCGCGGTGGCCCGCAGGGCGCGGTCGGCCACCACGATAAACCGCCACGGCTGAGAGTGCCCGACACTCGGCGCCGCGTGCCCGGCCGCGAGCACCTGCGCCACGATCTCGTCACTGACCGGATCGGGCCGGAACCGGCGGACGTCGCGGCGCCCGGCGATGACCTCCCGCAGCGCCGCCTGAGTGGCCGGCGAGAGGGCCCAGCTCGCCGGGTCGCTGGCGCGCTCGGCGCTGCTGGTCGCGTCCCCGATCAGCGGCCGGGGGCGGGGCCACCGCATCGGCGTCTCGGCCGTCATGATGCCTCGGTCATCATGATGCCTCGGTCATCATGACACCGCTGATCATGACGGCGGTGACCATGACGTGGGCGGCCGTGACCGCGGCGGCCGTGCTGAGCACGGGGCTCCTCCCTCGGGGTCCGCGCCCCTGGTTGCGGTAACGACGACGGCCGGAGTCTGCTGGCCTGACCACGCCAGACGCGGTCGGCTGTGCTCCCTGACCGCCGTGGTCCTGACGAGAGTGCCCGGCGCTGTGCGGCGCGTCAAGTCCGCGCCGTGCGCCTGCCGCGGGACGGCCGGCCACCGCGCCGCGGGACCGGTCGGCGGGCGCGCCGCGGGGGCGGCTGGCCGGCGCGCCGCGGCCGGGGCCAAGATAGGGCCATGCGAGCTGTCGTGGTTGATAAGCATGGTGGTCCGGACGTCCTGCGGCCGGAGCAGTGGCCTGACCCGACTCCGGGGCCGGGCCAGATCCTGGTCGACGTGGCGGCGGCCGGGGTCAACTTCATGGACATCTATCAGCGCGAGGGCCGCCCGCCCTACGGCGGCAACCTGCCGTACGTGCCGGGCAGCGAGGGCGCCGGGGCGGTCGCGGCCATCGGCCCCGGGGTATCGGACCTCGCCGTGGGAGACGGGGTGGCCTGGTGCGGGCTGCCGGGCTCCTACGCCGAGCGGGCCGTCCTGCCGGCCGATCGCGTCGTTCCCGTGCCCGAGGGCCTGGACCTGGAGATCGCCGCCGCCGTCATGCTGCAGGGGATGACCGCGCACTACCTGTGCCACAGCACCTATCCGGTGGCCTCCGGCGACGTGACCGTGGTGCACGCCGCCGCGGGCGGCGTCGGGCTGCTGCTGACGCAGATGGTCGTCATGCGCGGCGGCGTGGTCGTGGCCACCACCTCGACGCAGGCCAAGGCCAAGCTGGCCGCCGAGGCAGGCGCGCAGCATGTAACGAGCTACGAGAACTTCGGCGCGGTGGCGGCGGAGGTCAGCGGCGGGCCGGGCGCCGCGGTGGTCTACGACGGGGTCGGGCAGGCGACCTTCGATGCCAGCCTGGCCGCGCTGCGCCCGCGCGGGTACATGGTCTTGTACGGGGCCTCCAGCGGGCCGGTGCCGCCGTTCGATCCGCAGCGGCTCAACACCGGCGGCTCGCTGTACCTCACCCGGCCGACGCTGGTGCACTACATCGCGCGCGGCGACGAGATGCTGCAGCGCGCCCACGACCTGTTCAGCTGGATCGCGGCTGGCCGGCTGAAGGTCCACATCGGCGGCCGGTACCCGCTCGCCGAGGCCGCCAGGGCACAAGAAGACCTCGCCGCCCGGCGGACGACCGGGAAGCTGCTCCTGCTGCCGCACTGAGGAGAAGCGCCAGCGGATCCAGGCCGGGCTCAGCAACTCCAGGGCGATGCTGGCCAGGGCGACGATCAGCGCCGCCCGGAACTGCGGGATGAGACCATGTGACCGGGCTCCGCCAGTCCCGGCCATGGCTCGCTGACCCGGGCGTAGCGGAGGGCAACGTCCAGCCGGGCGGTGCCCACCGACTGGGAGCGCGGGAGCAGGAACGGTCCGAGCAGCAGCAGGAGCGCCGCGACGGGCAGGGCGACCAGGAACACCGAGCCCCACCAGAAGTGTTCGATGAGGGTACCGGCGACGATCGGAGCGAGCAGGCCGCCCGATGCGGTCGCCAAGCACGCCCATGTGATCAGCGATCCGGCTCCCAGGAACACGTAACTGTCCACGATCCACAGCAGTTGCGCAGCGCTGGGCCGCAGGTCGGCGGTGAGCCGGGGATGGCCAGGTTGAGCGCCTGTGCGTCGAACGACACCAGCAGGCACGGCAGCGCCAGCAGTCCCAGCGCCGCCCATTCGCGGACAGCGGCCGCCGGGGTCGTAGCTGGGGTTGACCTCGGTCAGGACCAGGCCCGGCGAATGACGGGTGGGCTCCAGCAGCCCTGCCCGGCGCAGGGCAGTCGGCGCCTGGTCCTGCTCAGCTCACGGCAGCGCCGAACCACTTGGGCAGCTGGCTGAGCAGTTCCTGCTGGTCTTCACCGATCCACGCCACGTGGCCGTCCGGCCGCAGCAGCACGGCGGGCACGTCCAGTTCCTCGCTGCCGTCGACGACGTGGTCGACCCGATCTGCCCAGCCCGCCACCGAGAGCCGGCCGGTCTGGTCGAGCAGCAGCCCGCGGCCGCCGTGCATCAGCTCGTAGAGGCGCCCCCGCTTCAGCCCCACGTCCCGCATCCGCCGGCCGAGCAGTTCATGCCCGTCGCCGAAGTCGTAGCGGACCCCGATCGCGGTGATCTTCTCGATCAGGTACCGGTTCACGTCCTCGAAGTCCATCAGTTCCGACACCAGCCGGCGCACTGACCGGGGGCCCGGCTCGGGGGACAGTAGCTCGGTCTGCGCGCGGGTGTTGTTCAGCACGTCGGCGGCCACCGGGTGCCGTTCGGCGTGGTAGCTGTCCAGCAGCCCCTCCGGTGCCCAGCCGTTGACCTCGGCGGCCAGTTTCCAGCCGAGGTTGAACGCGTCCTGGATGCCGAGGTTGAGCCCCTGCCCGCCGGTCGGCGGGTGGATGTGCGCCGCGTCGCCGGCCAGCAGCACCCGGCCGGTCCGGTAGCGCTCGGCCAGCCGGGTGGCGTCGCCGAAACGGGAGAGCCAGCGCGGTGAGTGCGCGCCGAAGTCGGTGCCGGCGAACACCCGCAACCGCTGCCTGAGCTCCTCGAGGGTCGGCGGGACCGTGCGGTCCACGGCCACCCCGTCGGCGGGCGCGACGAGGCGGTACACCCCGTCCCCGAGGGGCACGGCGCCGAACCGGACATGGGTCTTGCGGACTTCGGCCACCACGGCGGCCAGCGTCTCCGGCGGGACGTCCACCTCCACCTCGCCCAGCAGCGTCTCGACCCTGGCGGGCTCGCCTGGGAAGCCGACGCCGAGCAGCTCGCGCACCGTGCTGCGGCCGCCGTCGCAGCCGACGAGGTAGCGCGAGCGCAGTTGCGTGCCGTCGGCCAGCTCGGCGGTCACCCCGTGGTCGTCCTGGCTCAGCCCGACCAGTTCGCAGCCGCGCCGGATCTCGGCGCCGAGCTCGGCGGCGTGCTCGGCGAGC
This sequence comes from Streptosporangiaceae bacterium, assembly GCA_036510065.1. Taxonomy (GTDB): domain Bacteria; phylum Actinomycetota; class Actinomycetes; order Streptosporangiales; family Streptosporangiaceae; genus DASUBV01. The sequence continues at coordinate 113,962 of DATCEO010000112.1, forward strand.
AGGCGGTCGGTGGTGGTCTGCGGGATGCCGAGGACGTACGGATGTGCGGTGTCCAGCCGGTCCGGCGCCGGCTTGCTGATGCCGGCGAAGAAACCGCCGACCGGGTACTGCTGGCCGAGCGCGAGGAACCGCTCCAGCAGGCCGCGCTGGTCCATCACCTCGATGCTGCGCGCGTGCAGGCCGAGCGAGCGGACAATCCTGGTCGGCTCCGCATCCTTCTCCAGCACGAGCGCGCGCACGCCGTGCAGCCGCAACTCGCTGGCCAGCATCAAGCCGGTCGGTCCGCCGCCGGCAACGATCACGTCAATCATGAACCCCCCGTTCAACAAGGTTGCATTTCGGCCAAGCTGTTCTGGCTTCGGCTGGAGATTCTGCAGCACGACCCAGGTCTTGGCGCAAGGCCCCCGGTGCGCTATTCATTGAGAGTGGCAAGAAGCGGGTAACCTCCTTGCCTTTGGCTTTTGTCGTCCGCTGTGGACGGACAAGCGCCTTGACCATCTCCGGTCCCCGAGCTGCGACGCGGCGAGCGGCGCAGCCGCTCCAGCTCCAGCTCCGGCACCTGCCGCGCCAGCACGGTGACGCCGGGCAGCAGCACCCGATGACGACGCAGTCACCCCGCCGCCTGTTCGAACGGGGCCACCGGACCCTATGCCCTGCGCGGCATCGTGCCGGGTCATCCGCCAGCCGCCGCCGGGAGATGAACCGTCATCAGCAGCTCGGCGCCGTCACCGCCGCCTCGGTAGGAATGCGCCGCGTCGGCCGCGAAGGTGGCGGTCAGGCCGGGCCCGAGGTCGTAGCCGGTGCCGTCCACTGTAATGACGGCGGCGCCGGCGATCACGGTGACGGTCTCCACGACGCCCGGCGGGTGCGGATGGCTCTCGTAAGCCTCGCCCGCGGCCAGGTGCCACCGCCATAGCTCCACCGGTGCCGCGGTGGGCGTGGTGAGCAGCAGCCGGGCGCTGCCGCCGCCGGGTCCCCGCCAGAGCGGCTCGGTCGCCGCGGCGTCGCTGATCCGCACCCGCCGCGGGGCGCGGCGCTCGACGAGCGCCGAGACCGAGACGCCCAGCGCGTCGGCGATCCGGACCAGCGTGGCCAGATTCGGGTTGGCCGCGGCGTTCTCGAGCGCTACCAGCGCCCCCTTGCTCACCCCGGCGCGCGCCGCGAGCTGATCGACCGACAGGCCGCGCCCGCGCCGCAGCCCGCGCACGGTCGCCGCGACCGCTGACATCACGGCGGGCTGGCCGGCCCGGTCGCCGGTCTCTGAACGGTCGTTTTGATGAACCATACGGTCAGTATATGGTGGGCGGATGCTCGCCGTCATCCTCGCTGTCGTCAGCTCGCTCGGGTACGGGTTGGCGGACTTCGCGGGCGGCCTGGCGACGCGGACCGTGCCGGTCCTGCGCGTCGTCGCGGTGACCGCGCCGGTCAGCCTGGCCGCCGACCTCGTGCTGCTGCCGCTGCTCGGCGGGCGCTGGTCGGCCGGGGCCCTGGCCTGGGGCGCCGCGTCCGGGCTGGCCTCGGCGGCAGCGTTCGCGCTGCTGTACCAGAGCCTGGCGCTGGGCCCGATGGGCGTGCTGTCGCCGGTGACGGCGGTCGTCTCGGCCGTGCTCCCCGCCGCGGCCGGCATCATCGAGGGCGAGCGGCTCAGCGCGCTGGCCGGCGCCGGCATCTTCCTGGCCATCCTGGCGGTGATCGCCGTCAGCGCGGGCCCGGGGGAGCGGGGCCGCCGGCCGAGCGCCACCGCCCTGGGCCTGGCCGTCACGGCCGGCGCCGCCATCGCCGCCCAGCTAGTCTGCCTGAACCAGACCCCGCACGACAGCGGGGTCGTCCCGCTGATCGTCGGGCGCGCGGTATCGGCGGCGCTGCTGCTTGGTGCGGCCAGCCTGCGCCGCGGCGGGGCGGCGGCTGGGCTGCCCAACCGGCAGCGGCGGCCCGCGTTGCGGCTGGCCGTCGGCGCGGGCATCTTCGACGCGGCCGCAAACCTCGCGTTCCTGCTCGCGGTCCGCAGCGGCAGCCTCATCGTGGTGGCGGTGATCAGCGCTCTGTATCCCGCCGGGACCGTCCTGCTGGCCCGCCGCTTCCTCGACGAGCGGCTCACCCGCACCCAGCTCGCCGGCCTGCTCACCGCCGCGGCCGCGGTCAGCCTCCTGGCCGCAGGATGAGCCGCGGTGAACCAGGGTCCTAGCCGGGCAGCGGCAGCCGCGTCCGGAGCAGGCAGAACTCGTTACCCTCGGGATCGGCGAGGACGTGCCAGCTCTCCTGGCCGCTCTGGCCGACGTCGGCCGCGGTCGCGCCGGCGGCCAGGAGCCGGGCCAGCTCGGCATCCTGGTCACGGTCTGTGGGGCTGACGTCCAGGTGCAGGGGAAGCTTGCCGGCCTTCGAGGCGGACGCCGGGCTGAACACGATCGTCGGCTGCAGGCCGCCGAAGCCGACCCCCGGCGGGCCGATCTCGATGCTGCCGTCCTGCTGCTCAAGCACGACGAACCCGAGCACCTCGCACCAGAACGCCGCCAGCCGTTCCGGCTCCCGCGCGTCTATCACGAGCTCGCTGATCCGGCAGGCCATATCTCCACCCTCAGAAAGTCATCCGGTCACCGGACCGCCGGCTAGCCGCGCGGTCCCTGCTGCCAGACGCCGACCACGTTCCCGGCCGGGTCGCGGAACGTCGCGACCCACAGATCACCCTCGGGATAGGGGGCCATGGCCACGCTGCCGCCGCGCTCCGTGACGCTCTCCAGGATGTCGTCGAGCCGGTCCACGTAGATGTAGGGCAGCATCCCGGAATCGCCGGAAGCGGGCCGGTCGGTGACAAAGGCGCCGATCACGTGGCCGGTTCCGTCCTCGAAGCTCGGGTGCTCGGGATGGTCGCGAACGCGCCAGCCGAACACCGAGGCGTAAAACCGCGCCGACTGACCCGGATCGGCGGCGGGAATGTGCAGGTAAGAGACGCCCGAGATGCGGAACACTCGCGACGGCCCGCCGTCCGCGGGCTGGGCCTGCGGGCTAGCTGCCGCCGGGTAATCAGTGGCCGAGGAACTCACCTGCCATCCTTCCTTCCCACATCGTCAGGAACTACCGGGTAGTGGACCGGGCCTTAGCGCAGCCACCGCCGGTACTTGGGCCGTGAGGCGTGCCGCCAGGCCTTCCACGCGCGGCGCTGCAGGTCCAGCGCCCGGCAGGCCTCCTGCCCGTACAGCAGGCCGAACGTGAAGGCGTTGTCACCGGCCCGGTGGGCGCGCAGGCCCAGCTCCCGGATCCTCGCGCGCGCCACGAACGTGTCCTGGTGGTCGCCGAGCACGGACTGCATCGTCTTCATCCGGCTGACGTAGCGGCTGGCCGGCTTGCCGGTGACCGGCACCATGACCTCGGCCGCGTAGCGGGCGCGCTTAGCGGCCTTCCGGGCCTCATGCAGCGCGCCATCACGCTCCGGGCCGGGCGGCCGCTGCTCGGCCCGGCCGATGCGCTTGCCCACCCGCCGGTCGGCCTTGGCGATCGGGCCCAGCAGGGCGCTGGCGCCGCGGGCTTCGGCTTCCGTCAGCGGGGGCTCGGCCAGCAGCCCGTCCAGATCGTCGAGAAGCGCGAAGTAACGAGGCGAATCCAGGGCCTTGAGCGCCGCCCGGCGGGCGGCGGCGTTCTGCGGGGCCAGGATCTCGGTCAGGGTGGCCTGCACGGGCCCGAGGACGAGCTCCGGCGGGAGCTGCTCGACCGACGTCGTGACGTGCTCCGCGAACACCTCACCGTCCCGGGCCTCGCCCAGGACCTGGCCGAGCCACCGGAGCTCCCCGACCAGGTGAGCGGTGGCCGCCGGGTCCACGATCACGGCGAAGCTCTGCAGGGTCGCGCGCAGCCGCCGGCTGGCCACCCGCATCTTGTGCACGGAATCCGGCTCTTCCCGGCGGATCATCGGGTCGGCGGCCCTGAGGGCATCAGCATGGGCGCTCAGGTAGGCCAGTACGATCTCGCCCGCCGGCGATCGGGATGTCAGCCGCGGGGGGCGGGCGGGCGGCGGCAGCCGTCCGGCCAGGACTCGCTGGAGTTTCGCGGAGCGGTCGGAGGGACGCAGTCCGGCCTCCCGCAGCCGCTTGTCGACGGCCTGCAGCAGTTTCCGGTCGCCGCCGGTGAGCTCCACCTCGATCTCGCGCCACCGCGTCAGCGCGGTGACGCTGCCCAGGCTCTGGGCGGACACGTCGTCATCGACGACCTCGGCCAGGGAGGTGCCGCCCTCGTCGAGCAGCAGCCGCCGCCGGCGCACGGTGGCGATGCGGGCCACGGGCCGCAGCGGGGAGGTGCGGGTGTACACGCGCACCAGCCGGGCCAGCTCGGCCGGCGCGCTGCGGCCGCGGCCCAGCGGAAGGTGCAGCTCGGTCCGCGAATCCGGCCCCGCCGGGAGCTTGAGATGCCAGCCCGCGTCGGAGCCGCCGCGCCGGCGGCGCAGGGTGATCCCGGCGCTGAGCAGCCGGAGGTCGTCAGTGTCGAAGTACTCAGCCTCCAGGCTGAATTCCTCCGGCTCCGAGACCGCGCCCACGTGCGGCAGGCCAGTCAGGTCGGGCAGCGCGGTGCCTGGCTCGGCCTCGTACTTGCGTTCGGTCTCGCGCATTTCGGTAAGCATCAGGTCTGCCCTACCCCGCCAGCGGCAGGTGACACAATGCGCCGGTCACGCCGCGGCGATGGCCGTGGCGCCGAGCAGGCTCTTGATATCGGCCATGAAGCTGCTGCTTGCCTGGACCGGGAAATCGCAGAGGTCCATGAGCAGCGGCGTGTCGCCGGAGCGCTCCAGCCTGAGCACGACCGGGGTACCGCCGGGGTGGGCGGTCAGGATGTGCCTCAGCTCGGCGGTGAGCTCGGCGGTGATCTTGTCGTGGTGCAGGGCGATGACGACCGGGGGCCCGCTGCTGCCGCGGACGGCGGCCAGGTCCAGGAGCGCGAGGTCCTGGGCGAAGATGCTGACGGTGCCGTCCCGGTCATTGATCCGGCCGCGGACGCTCACCGCCGCGTCCTCGGTCAGCTCGGCGGCGAACTGGCCGTAGACCTTGGGGAAGAACAGGACCTCGACGGCCGCGTCGAGGTCCTCGATGGTGACGATCGCCCACGGGTTGCCGCTCTTCTTGTTGATCCGCCGGTCCACCGACACGATGATGCCCGCGACCTGCACGTCGCCCTCGGCGCGGCCGGACGCGAGCAGCTCGGCGATAGCGATGTCCCGGTTCCGGGCCAGGATCCGCTCGGCGCCGTCCAGCGGATGCCCGGAGACGTACAGGCCGAGCATCTCCCGCTCGGCGGCCAGCAGCAGCTTGCGCGGCCACTCCTCGGCGGTGAGCTTGAAGTCCAGGCCGATGCGGGGCTGCGCGGCCGCGTCGCTGGGCTCGGTCGCGGCGAACAGGTCGAACTGGCCGATCGCCTCCTGGCGCTTGACGCCGATGACCGCGTCGACGGCCTGCTCCTGGACCAGGAACAGCGACTTGCGGGTGTGGCCGAGCGAGTCGAAGGCGCCCGCCCGGATCAGCGACTCCACCACCCGCTTGTTGCAGACGGCGATCTCGGACTTGTCGAGGAAGTCCGCGAACGAGGCGTAGCTGCCCTCGCGCTGCCGGGTCAACACGATCGAGTTGACGACGTTGGCCCCGACGTTGCGGATGGCCCCGAGGCCGAACCGGATGTCGGTGCCGACCGGGGAGAAGTCCAGACGCGACTCGTTCACGTCCGGCGGCAGCACCTTGATGCCGAGCTTGCGGCACTGCGCCAGGTAGACCGCCATCCGGTCCTTGTCGTCGCCCACCGAGGTCAGCAGCGCGGACATGTACTCGGCCGGGTAGTTGGCCTTGAGGTAGGCGGTCCAGTAGGACACCATGCCGTAGCCGGCCGTATGGGACTTGTTGAACCCGTACCCGGAGAACGGCACCAGGACGTCCCAGACCGCCTTGGTCGCCTGGTCGGAGAAGCCGCTGGCCTTCATCCCGGCGGCGAACTCCTCCCAGTTCGCGTCCAGGACCTCCTTCTTCTTCTTGCCCATGGCCCGGCGCAGCAGGTCGGCCCGGCCGAGCGAGTACCCGGCCAGCTGCTGGGCGATGGCCATGACCTGCTCCTGGTACACGACCAGGTGATAGGTCTCCCCGAGAATGGGCTCCAGGGCCCGCTCCAGCTCGGGATGGATCGGCTCGACCTTCTGCCGCCCGTTCTTGCGGTCGGCGTAGTTGATGTGGGTGTTGGCCGCCATCGGGCCGGGCCGGTACAGCGCCAGCACGGCCGCGATGTCGCCGAAGGCCGTCGGCGCCATCAGCTTCAGCAGGCTGCGCATCGGGCCGCCGTCGAGCTGGAAGACGCCGAGGGTGTCGCCGCGGGCCAGCAGTTCGTAGGTGGGCTTGTCGTCCAGGGGGAGCTGGTCCAGCTCGATGTCGATGCCCCGGTTGGCGCTGACGTTGGCGATCGCGTCGGCGATCACCGTCAGGTTCCGCAGCCCGAGGAAGTCCATCTTGAGCAGCCCCATGTCCTCGCACTGGACAAAGGGGAACCCGGTGATGATGGCGCCGTCGTCCTCGCGGCGGTGAATCGGCAGCACGTCCGCCAGCGGCTCGGACGACAAGATCACGCCGGCGGCGTGCACGCCGGTGCCCCGGGTCAGCCCCTCGATCCCGCGGGCCGTGTCGAGGATCTTCTTGACCTCGGCGTCCTCCTCGTACAGCGCGCGCAGCTCGCCGGCCTCGCTGTAGCGGTCGTGGCTGGGGTCGAAGATCCCCGATAGCGGGATTTCCTTGCCCATGACCGCGCCCGGGAACACCTTGGTGATCTTGTCGCCCAGCGCGTACGGGAAGCCGAGGACCCGGCAGGCGTCCTTGACGGCGGCCTTGGCCTTGATGGTGCCGAAGGTCAGGATCTGGCAGACCCGGTCGTCGCCGTACTTCTCCGTGACATAACGGATCATGTCACCGCGGCCGCGCTCATCGAAGTCCAGGTCGATGTCGGGCATCGTGACCCGCTCGGGGTTGAGGAACCGCTCGAAGATCAGCGAGTGCTCGATCGGATCCAGGTCGGTGATGCCCAGGACGTAAGCGACCATCGATCCGGTGGCCGAGCCGCGGCCGGGGCCCAGCCCGATCTTGGCGCGCCGGGCGTAGTGGCAGATGTCGGCCACGACCAGGAAGTAGGCCGGGAAGCCCATCCTCTCGATAACGCCGAGCTCGTACTCGATGCGGTCCAGGACCTCGCGGGAGGGCCGGTCGCCGAAGCGCTGTCCCACGCCGTCGGCCACTTCCTTGCGCAGCCAGGAGGACTGCGTCTCGCCGTCGGGCACCGGGTACTTCGGCATCCGGTCGACATGGGTGAACACCTCGTCGTAGGGCTGCACCCGCTCGGCGATCAGCAGGGAGCTGTCACAGGCGCCGGGCACCTGCTCGTCCCAGATCCGGCGCATGTCGTCCGGGCTCTTGATGTAGTAGCCGTCGCCGTCGAGCTTGAACCGCTTCGGGTCATCGATGGTCTTGCCGGTGCCGATGCAGAGCAGCACCTCGTGCGACGCCGACTGGTCCTTGGTGACGTAGTGGCTGTCGTTAGTCGCCAGCGGACGCAGGCCGAGCTTCTGGCCAATGTCCAGCAGGCCGGCCCGGACCGACCGCTCGATCGCCAGCCCGTGCTCCATCAGCTCCAGGAAGAAGTTCTCCGGGCCGAAGATGTCGCGGTAAGTGGCGGCCGCCTCCAGGGCCTTGGCCGGCTGGCCGAGCCGCAGCCGGGTCTGCACCTCGCCGGACGGGCAGCCGGTGGTCGCGATGATGCCCTCGGAGAGCTCGGCGATCAGCTCGCGGTCCATCCGCGGCTTGCGGTAGAAGCCCTCCAGCGACGCCCGGCTCGACAGCCGGAACAGGTTGCGCAGCCCGGTAGCGCTGGCGGCCAGCATGGTCATGTGGGTATAGGCGCCGCCGCCGGAGACGTCGCCGCCCTCGCCGTCCATGTCCACGTCGCGGCGGCCGCTCTCGCCCCAGAACACCGGCTTCTTGTGGAACCGGGACTCCGGGGCCACGTAGGCCTCGATGCCGATGATCGGCTTGACGCCGGCCTTGCTGCCCTGCTGGAAGAATTCGTAGGCGCCGAACATGTTGCCGTGATCGGTCATCCCGACGGCGGGCATGCCGAGCCGGGCGGCCTCGGCCATCAGGGGGGTGATCTTGGCGGCGCCATCCAGCATCGAGTACTCGGTGTGCACGTGCAGATGTACGTACGAACTCGCCGCCACGAACCCTCCTCGCCACCCCGGACTGAGGTCACCCTAGACCCACCCGAGGGGCCGGCTGGGGATGGTTTGCGGAGTGTCTGAGACCGGTTCGGAGTGTCCCCGCCCGACTGCGCGCCGTGGCGGCGAGCCGGGGTCGCCAGGCGGCGGAACCTGGCGTCAGCTGGCCAGCAGGACGGCTGGCGGGAGGCAGACCAAGGCCACCGCCGCGGCGCAGACGGCGGCGGCGCGGAGCCGGGACAGTGGCGGCGGGGGAGCGGCGAGCCGGGCCGCGCGCGCCGCGATCTGGCTGTCGGGGGCGCCGCGTCGGCGAGACGGCGCAGCGCCGCGGCCAGCGCTCCGGGGCGACGGCAGCCGCCGCTGAGCTGACCGGGATTACTCGTGGTCGGGCTGGACGGGCACGTTCTGGTGAGCCGCCTGCTCGTGAGGCGCCTGCTCGGGCGCCGCCTGCTCGGGCGCCGCCTGCTCGGGCGCCGCCTGCTCGTGCGCTGCCTGCTCGTGCGCTGCCTGCTCGGGCGCCCCCTGCTCGTGAGCGTGCTCGCCGCCCCCGAACGGCACGACGTCCTCCGGGAACTGCGGCGTCGTGGCGGGCGCCTGCACGCCCGGCGGACGGTCGTTGTAGGTCACCTCGACCTGCTGCTCCGGGCGGCGCTGGTTCTGCAGCGCCTGCAGGGCCATGCTCGCCCGGTCGGCCTCGGTCAGCGGCGGCTGCACCATGGCGCGCGGCCACAGCCGCCAGGCCAGCACAGTGTTCAGCTCGGCCGCATACACGGTGACCTCGACGCCGAGGTACACCCAGGCCAGCAGGGCGAGCACGGTCGCGAAGATGCCGTACACCGCGGCGGTGCGCAGCGAGTGGTGCACCAGGATCGCGCCGAGCTCCTGCAGCACGGTCCAGGCCACGCCCCCCGCGATGGCTCCGGGCACCAGCCGCCGCAGCTCGATGGCCTTGGGCGTCAGCACCCGGAAGGCAACCAGGTAGATGCCCGCGTTCGCCACCGCGGACAGGATCTCGGCCACGACGGTAACCAGCACCGCGTGGCGCTCGAAGGAGATCAGGGCGGCCAGCAGGGTAGTGGCCAGGACACCGAGTCCGAGCACGCCCATGAACAGGGCCGCCCGGCCGAGCCGGGGAAAGTAGCCCACCCGGGCCGGCCCGGGGAGATTCCACACCTGCTGCATGGTGAAGATGCCCGCCTGCGCCAGCCGGGTGGTGCCCCAGATCAGCACGGCGATGCCGGTGATCAGGCCGATGATGCTAGACCGGCGCAGCTGGTGCACGTTCCCGGTGAGCTGCGCGCTCATCACCGGGACCTGTTTCGCCACGGCCTGCAGGGCCTCATGCTGGATGCCAGGGTCGGACGAGGCGACGAGGCCGAGGATCGTGGCCAGGATGAGCAGCAGCGGGAACAGGGACACGAAGCCCGCGTAGGCCATGTTGGACACCAGCACCCCGCCGTTGTCGTCGCCGAACTTCTTGATGACGCCGAAGACAAAGCCCGCGATGCGGTTGTGCTGCTGAACCTGGTCCACCTTGCGGACCACGGCCTCAATCGGGTTCATCCGCGCCCGCCCTCCCTGGTGTGCCCCTCGCGATGCCCGGGGACAGGCCTGCTAAACAACTGCGATGCTCGCCGGGTAGCGACAGCTGAGCGGCCGTGACCGGGGCGGGTAGGGTTAATTGGTGTCGTCAACAGGAGAGGTCCAGACGCTGTGAGTACGTCGGCCCAGCTGCCCGATGCCCCGCCGGAGCCGGACGGGCGGGACGAGGGCAGCGCCGCCACTGCGGGCTGGCCGGAAGGACAGGGCGGCTACAACTTCGTCGTCGTCGCCAGCCGGCTGCCCGTCGACCGGGTGGAGACTCCCGCCGGCGACGTCGAGTGGCGGGCCAGCCCCGGCGGGCTGGTAGCGGCGCTGGAGCCGGTGGTCCAGGAGGCGAAGGGCGCGTGGGTGGGCTGGCCCGGCGACGCCGGGGTCGCCCCGGAGCCGTTCGATTCGGAGGGCATGCACCTGGTGGGCGTTGGCCTGTCGGCCGACGAGGTGCGCGATTTCTACGAGGGGTTCTGCAACGCCACGCTCTGGCCGCTGTATCACGACGTCATCGCGCCGCCGGAGTTCCGCCGCCCATGGTGGGAAGCTTACGTGGCGGTCAACCGGCGCTTTGCCGAGGCCGCGGCCGCCCAGGCCGCTCCCGGCGCGACCGTCTGGGTGCACGACTACCAGCTGCAGCTGGTGCCCGGCATGCTGCGCGAGATGCGCAGCGACGTGCGCATCGGCTTCTTCAACCACATCCCCTTCCCCGGCTACGAGATCTTCGCCCAGCTGCCGTGGCGCCGGCAGATCGTCACCGGGCTGCTGGGCGCCGACCTGGTGGGCTTCCAGCGCCAGGGTGATACGGCCAACTTCCTGCGCGCCTGCCGCCGGGCGGCCGGGCTGACGACCCGCGGCTCCCTGGTCCGCGTCCGGGACGCGGCCGCCGATGACGCCGACGGCCGGCAGGTCCGTGCGGCGGCCTTCCCGATCTCGATCGACACGGCCGCCTACGAGAAGCTGGCCTGCCGGGAGGATGTCCGGGCGCGGGCGCGGGAGATCCGTGAGGCACTGGGCAAGCCCAGCCTCGTGCTGCTCGGCGTCGACCGCCTCGACTACACCAAGGGCATCCTGCACCGGCTGACCGCCTACGGCGAGGTCCTGGACGAGGGCCGCCTCGGCGTGCCGGAGGCGGTCCTGGTGCTGGTGGCCAGCCCCAGCCGGGAACGGGTCGAGCAGTACCGCCTGCTGCGAGACGAGGTGGAGGTAACGGTCGGCCGGATCAACGGCGAGCACGCCGAGCTGGGCAATCCTCCGGTGCAGTACCTGCACCAGTCCTACCCCCGCGAGGAAATGGCGGCGCTGTTCCTGGCCGCGGACGTGATGCTGGTGACCTCGCTGCGGGACGGGATGAACCTGGTCGCCAAGGAGTACGTAGCCTGCCGCAGCGACGAGACCGGCGCGCTGGTGCTGAGCGAGTTCACCGGGGCGGCCGACGAGCTGAACGGCGCCTTCCTGGTGAACCCGCACGACATCGAGGGCCTCAAGGACACCATCGTGCGCGCGGCCACGGTGCCGCCCGCCGAGGCGCGCCGGCGGATGCGCTCCATGCGCCGCCGGGTCCGCGAGCACGACGTCGCCTACTGGGCCGCGAGCTTCCTGCGCGCGCTGGAGAAGTCGCCCGACCACGTGCCAGGCCACGCTCCGGCAGGCACGGAACAGCTCGGCCCGGAAGTTCCAGGCACGGACCACTCAGGCACGGACCACTGAGGCACTGGGCACTCAGGCACGGGGCTCTAACTGCCGGGCAGGCCGAAGGCGTCGCGGGCGAACTCGGCGGCGAGGCGATGCCACCGCGCGGCCCCGCGCAGCATGGCGTGGTCGCCGCCCGGCACCGGCACGGTGGTCACCTGCGTGACGGCCCGGGCCCGCTCGGCGAACGCCCAGGTCTGAGCCGGGCTGGTCACTGTGTCGCGGTCGCCGTGCGCCAGCAGGACCCGTCGTCCGGCGAGCTGACCGACCGGCTCGCCCGGCGGCAGCCACGGCGCCAGCCCGGCCACCGCCCGCACCTGCGGGTGGCCCGCCGCGCGGAGGGCGGCACGCGCGCCCATCGAGTGGCCGATGAGCGCGACCGGCACGTCGCCCAGCCGCCGGGCCGCCTCGTCGAGCCACTGCTCCAGGTCGGCAACCGGTGACGCCAGCCCGGCGTTCCAGCCGCGGACCCGGAACCGCGGCCGGCAGACCGCGATCCCGCCGTCGGCCACGGCCCGCCGCACCGCCCGCGCCACCGGGATCATCCGCACCACGCTCAGCTGCAGCGGCGTGGTGGGCTCCGCGCTCACCGAGCGGCCGCCGTGCAGCACCACGACGAGCCCGCAGGGCCCGGCGCCGGCTCGCGCCGCCGCGTCGTCCTGGCCGCGGGCCCCGGCCTGCGGCCAGGCGCTGCTCACTGCTGCCGCAGTCGCTTGCTCCGGGCCTGCAGCTCGTCGATGAGCTCGGACGCCTGCGCCTTGGACAGCCCCTCGGGCACGTCCGCCCCGGCCTCGCGGGCCAGCGTCCGCAGGTAAGACTCCTGCGGTGCGGTCATCGGCTCGTCACCGGTCACCCAGTCCTGCGGGTCTTTCTGCAGCGGCCCGCTGCTCCCGGCCGGCCCGTCGCTCCCGGCCGGCTCGCTGGCCTGCGCTGGTCCCTCATTGGCCTGCGCTGGTCCGTCGCTCACACGCCCCTCCTCATTCGGTCAGCGCAGGGAGCTACCCGCCTGCCGCGCCAACCACGGTCTCCTCCGCGCCCCCCTTAGCGGTCCGTCCCGGACCCGGCTCCCAGGGTGCGGGTAAAGCCGGGCGGGATGACCACGTCATCGCGGGTCAGCTCGTGCACGGAGGAGCGCCCGAGGCCCAGGAGCGCGGAGTCGATCCCGCCGCGCAGGATGTCCAGCACATTCTCCACCCCGGCCTGGCCGTTGGCCGCCAGCCCCCACAGGTACGCGCGGCCGATCATGACCGCGCGGGCGCCCAGCGCCAGCGCCTTGACCACGTCACTGCCGCGCCGGATGCCGCCGTCGAGCAGCACCTCGACCTGGTCGCCTACCGCGTCGGCGACGGCGGGCAGCGCCCGGATCGTGGCCGGGGTGCCGTCCAGGTTGTTGCCGCCGTGGTTGGAGACGGAGATCGCGGTGACGCCCGCATCGACCGCCCGCCGGGCGTCGTCGACCCGGGTCACGCCCTTGAGCATGAACGGGCCGCCCCACTGCTCCCGCAGCCAGGCCACGTCCTCCCAGGTAGGCAGCGGCGCCTGCATCCACTCGCCGTACGCGCCGAAGAACGTCGGCGCCGCCTCGCCCGGCTTGGCCAGGTTCGGCGTGGTCAGGTCGGGCACCCAGCCGCCCCGCAGGTACTGCCACACCCAGCCCGGCCGGGTCACGGCCTGCGGCGCGAAGCGCATCATCGCCTGCAGGTCCATCTTCTCCGGGATGATCGGGCTGCCCCAGTCCCGGCCGTTGGAGAACGACCAGTCCAGCGTCACGATCAGGCCGACCGTGCCGGCCCGCCGGGCGCGCTCCATCCGCTGCACGAGCACGTCGCGGGTGCCCATCCAGTACATCTGGAAGAAGGTCTGCGGGTTGGCCGCCGCCACTTCCTCGATCGGCTTGCTGGCGAACGAGCTCAGGCTCATGACGGTGCCCCGGGCCGCCGCCGCCCTGGCCACGGCTACCTCGCCGTCAGGGTGCACGGCCTGCACGCCGGTCGGCGAGATGATCACGGGCAGCGAGACCGGCTGTCCCAGCACGGTGGTCGCGAGCTCGCGCTTGGCCGACAGCCCGGCCACGTGCGGGGCGAACCCGAGCTCGGCGAAGGCCTGGACGTTGTCCCGGGCGGTCAGCCCTTTTTCCGAGCCGGCCACCAGGGCGCCGTAGACCGGGGCGGGCAGCCGCCTCCTGGCACGCCGCTGGGCCTCGGCTACCGTCTCGAACCACTTACTGGCCATCGGCTGTCCTCCTCGCGAGCGGTCAGGCCGACATCAGCGCCGCGCTAGCCGCCGTTATTGGCACACAGTGACAATAATGGCTGGCGGGCCGCATGCCAAGCTAGAGACCGGTCCGCTACGAGCCGGTCGCGGCAGGAGAATGAGGCAGGCTCAAGAAAGCGAGACAAGGGTGTCGGACACGGATCAGGCCGGCGGGACCGGTAACGGCGCGGGAGCGGGCCAGGCCGGGGCGGCCCAGCGGCAGGCCGGCGAGTTCACCCGCGATCAGCGCTACATCACCACCCGCATCACGGCCGACGGGCGCGACGGCTACCCGGTCGAGCCCGGCCGGTACCGGCTCATCGTCAGCCGCGCGTGCCCGTGGGCCAACCGGGCTAGCATCGTGCGCCGCCTGCTCGGGCTGGAGCACGCGCTGTCGATGGGCATCGCCGGGCCCGTGCACGACGCCCGGAGCTGGAGCTTCGACCTGGATCCCGGCGGCCGCGACCCGGTCCTGGGCATCGAGCGGCTACAGGAGGCCTACGTCGCCCGCTACCCCGGCTACCGGCTCGGCATCACCGTCCCGGCCATCGTCGATATCACGACGGGCCAGGTCGTGACTAACGACTTCGCGCAGATCACCCTGGACTTGTCCACCCAGTGGAAGGCCTACCAGCGCGCGGGCGCGCCCGACCTGTACCCCGCCGGCCTGCGGGAACAGATCGACGAGATCGCCGAGCTGGTGTTCCGGGACGTGAACAACGGGGTCTACCAGGCGGGATTCGCGGGGTCGCAGCGGGCCTACGAGGCCGCCTACCGCCGGCTGTTTGCCCGGCTGGACTGGCTGTCCGCCCGGCTGGCGGGCCAGCGGTACCTGGTCGGCGACACGATCACCGAGGCCGACGTGCGGCTGTTCACCACGCTCGTCCGGTTCGACCCCGTGTACCACGGTCATTTCAAGTGCAACCGGCAGAAGCTGGCCGAGCTGGCGGTGCTGTGGGCCTATGCCCGTGACCTGTTCCAGACGCCGGGATTCGGCGACACCATCGACTTCGATCACATCAAGCGGCACTACTACCAGGTGCACCGCGACATCAACCCGACCGGGATCGTCCCGGCCGGCCCGGATCTGGCGGGCTGGCTGGCCCCGCACGGCCGGGAGGCGCTGGGCGGCCGCCCGTTCGGCAGCGGCACGCCCCCGGGACCGCCGCTGCCGGACGAGACGGTCCCGGCCGCGCACACGCCGCTGGCGGCATGAGCCGCCGCCGGCTGCCCATCCCGTGATGATCAGGGCGACGGTAGGGCAGACGGCGCGGCGCGGTCCAATTCATCGGCGTTCGCACCGCCCCCGGACGGCCTCTGCCACCACGTGTTCGCCGTCGACCGGAAATTCTCCCGGCGCTGCGGCCCGGGGTGTCGATCTGGCGGCTCGCCGTTCGTGTAGGGGGTAAGAAGCCGGCCTCAGGCCGGCGACCATCCCCAGGAGGAACCGATGACGCAGTACCTGCTGAGCGTTTATCAGCCCGACGGTCCCATTCCGCCGCCCGAGGTGCTTGGCCCGATGACGGCCGAGCTCGGCATCCTGAACGACGAGCTGCGGGCCGCGGGCGCGTGGGTCTTCTCCGGCGGGCTGCACCCGCCGGAGACCGCCACGGTGGTACGGCTCAAGGACGGTGACGTGCTGCTGACCGACGGCCCGTTCACCGAGGGCAAGGAGCACCTGGGCGGGTTCACGATCATCAGCGTGCCTGACCTGGACGCCGCGCTGGCCTGGGCCCGCCGCTTCACGAAGATCACCGGGCTGCCGACCGAAGTGCGGCCGTTCGCTGACCGCAGCCAGGGCCGCTAGCCGGCGTGCCGGCCGTCGGCGGCCCGCAGATCGCGCGGGTGTTCCGCGCGGAGTACGGCCGCGCGGTCGCCGCCCTGATCGGTGTCTTCGGTGACGTCGACGTCGCCGAGGAGGCCGTCCAGGAGGCCTTTGCCGCAGCGGTGGCCCGGTGGCCGTCCCGGGGCATCCCGCCCAGCCCGGCCGGGTGGATCATCACGACCGCCCGGCGCCGGGCGATTGACCGGCTGCGCCGCGAGGCCGCACGGCCGGACCGGCACGCTCAGGCCGCGCTGCTGCACGAGGGCGGGGAGCCAGCACAGGAGGGGCCCGTGCGCGATGACCGGCTGCGGCTGATCTTTACCTGCTGTCATCCGGCCCTGGGCGGCGCCGCGCAGGTGGCGCTGACGCTGCGGCTGCTGGGCGGCCTGACCACCGCCGAGATCGCGCGGGCCTTCCTGGTGCCCGAGCCGACCATGGCCCAGCGGCTGGTCCGGGCCAAGGCGAAGATCCGCGCGGCGCGGATCCCGTACCGGGTCCCGGCGGAGGGCGAGCTGCCGGACCGGCTGCGGACCGTGCTCGCGGTGGTGTACCTCATCTTCAACGAGGGCTACACCGCGAGCTCGGGTGACCAGCTGGTCCGCCCGGATCTCTGCGCGGAGGCTATCCGGCTCGGGCGGGTCCTGGCCGAGCTGATGCCCGACGAGCCGGAGGTGACCGGCCTGCTGGCGCTCATGCTGCTCACCGAGTCGCGCCGGCCGGCTCGCACGACCGCCAGCGGCGGCCTGGTCCTGCTGGCCGAGCAGGACCGGGGCCGCTGGAACCAGGCGCTGATCGTAGAGGGCCAGGCCCTGGTCCGGCGCTGCCTGCGGCGCGGCCGCCCCGGGCCGTACCAGATTCAGGCGGCGATCAACGCCGTGCACAGCGATGCGCCGACCACCGCCGCCACCGACTGGCCGCAGATCCTGGCCCTCTACGACCAGCTCCTGGCCCTCGCGCCGAGCCCGGTAGCGGCGCTGAACCGGGCGGTGGCGGTGGCCGAGGTGCAGGGCCCCGCCGCGGCGCTGGAGCTCGTGGACGACCTGCGCCTGGATGGTTACTACGTGTTTCACGCCATCCGGGCGGACCTGCTCCGCCGGCTGGGCCGCGCCGCCGAGGCCGCGCTGTCCTACGACGCGGCCATCGCCTGCACCCAGAACGCCGCCGAGCGCGAGTTCCTCGGTCATCGCCTCCGGTCCCTCTAGCGCGCGGGCGTGGGCAGCAGGGCCCCGCCGTTTTCGGCCGTCCCGTCGCTGACCACGTCAGCCTCGCCATCCATGCTGCCCGCGTCGCCGGAGCCGGCGCGCTGGACCCGGGCGGGCAGGAACGCCAGGGTGGCCAGGGCCGCCGCCGCGGTGGCGCCCGCGGCGACCAGTGAGCCGGACCGCAGTCCATCCATGAACGCCTGCCGGGCCGCTGCCGCCGCGACGTCCGCCAGCCCGGCGGGCAGGTGTGCGGCCACGTCCAGTCCCGCGACGATGGACTGCCGGGCCGCTGCCCGGGCGGCGGCCGGGACGCCGTCCCGGGCCAGCGCGGTCACGAGGTGGCTGCCGTAGGCCGAGCTCAGGACCGAGCCGACGATGGCCACGCCGAGGGTGCCGCCGATCTCGCGGGTCGTGTCGTTCACCGCCGAGCCGGCCCCGGCCTTGCCGCGCGGCAGCGCGCCCATGATGGCCTCGGTGGCCGGGCTCGTGGTGAGCGCCAGGCCCGCTGCCATGAGGATCATCGCGGTGATGATCCTGCCCCAGTAGGCGGAGTCCACGGCCGTCCCGGCGGCCACAACGAAGCCGGCGCTCATCAGGCCCAGGCCCGCGGTGACGATGATCTTGGTCCCGAGGCGCTTCATCAGCAGGATCGCCACCGGCGAGAGGGCGCCTGTCACGATGGCGAACGGCAGCGTGGCCAGGCCCGCGCGCAGCGTGTCGTAGCCCCGCACGACCTGGAAGTACTGAGTGATCAGGAAGATGAACCCGAACAGGCCGAAGAAGGCCAGGGCGATCGCGGCGCTGGCGGCGCTGAAGCGAGGGTTGCGGAACAGCCGCACGTCGAGCATCGGGTCCGGGCGGCGCAGCTGCCAGTGCGCGAACCCCGCCAGGATCACCAGCGAGCCGGCCAGGCCGCCGAGCGTCGCGGCCGAGAGCCAGCCCTGCCGGGGCGCCTCGATCACGGTCCAGACCAGCAGGCCGATGCCCGCCATGGACAGCGCCGCGCCGAGCGGGTCGAACCGGCCCGCGTTCGGGTCGCGCGACTCCGGCAGCAGCCGCATGCCCGCCACCAGGGCGATGACCACGATCGGCACGTTGATGTAGAAGACCGAGCTCCAGGCGAAGTGCCGCAGCAGCAGCCCGCCGGTCACCGGCCCGATCGCCACGGCCAGGCCGGACACGCCCGACCAGATGCCCACGGCGGTGGCGCGCTCGCGGGGGATCCTGAACGTGCTGGTCAGCAGGGCCAGCGTGGCCGGGTAGATGAGCGCCGCGGCGATGCCCATGGCCGCGCGGCCGGCGATCAGCTCGCCCGTGCTGCGCGACAGCGCGGCGCCAACCGAGGTCACCGCGAACAGGACCAGCCCGGCCTGCAGGACGCGGCGCCGGCCGAGCCGGTCGCCAAGGTTCCCGCCGACCAGCAGCAGCCCGGCGAAAACGAGGGTGTAAGCATCGACGATCCACTGCAGGTCGCGGGTGGAGGCCGACAGCTGCCGGCTCATGGTCGGCAGCGCGACGTTGACGATCGTGTTGTCGACGACGACCAGCAGGACGCTGAGGCACAGCACGGCCAGGATCCACCAGCGGCGCCGGTCCGGCTCAGACGGGGCGGAGTGGGCGGAGAGCGGGGAGAGCATTGCCATCGTCAGGACCTCCTGTAGAACAACGTACTATTACTATGTAACAGCGTTCTACAGAAGTCAACTGCCCGGCAGCCGGGGGAGACGAGCAGCACGATGAGCGAGAAGATGGTCGGCATGAACCCTGCGAGCACCTCGGCCGGCCGGCGGACGCGGACGCCCAGCGCCGCGGTCGGCCGGGAGCTGGTGGCCGCCGCCGAGGCGGTGCTGGTCCGGGACGGACCTGGCGGCCTGACCGTCCGCGCGGTGGCGGCGCAGGCGGGCATCGCCCCGATGGGCGTCTATAACCGCCTGGGCGGCAAAGACGGGCTCGTGGACGCGCTGCTCATCACCGGCTTCGACCGGCTGCGGGCGGCGATCGCCGGCGGCGATGAGCCTGACCTGCTCGAGCGGCTGCGCGCCTGCGGCCTCCGCTACCGGGACTTCGCGCTGGGCAACCGCCACTTCTACGCGATCATGTTCGAGGGCGCCATCCCGCGGGAGTCCAACGCCGGCGAGGTGGCGGTGCACGCGGCGGCGGCCTTCGACCAGCTGGTCCAGAACGTCGAGATGGTGGCGGCGGCCGGCCGCATCCTCGCGCCGGACCCGCGCGAGGTGGCCCAGCAGATCTGGAGCAGCGTGCACGGCGCAGTGGCGCTGGAGATGAAGGGCCTGGTCCTGACGCCCGACCCCGACACCACCTACCGCGCCCTGCTGGACACGCTGCTGCGCGGCCTAGCCGTCTAGCTGGCCGGACTCCGGCTGACCGTTACCTCTTCGGGGTCTGCGGGCCTGCCGTCGGCGGCCAGCCCGGCCAGGAAATCGAGCTGGGCCAGGAAGTGCCGGGTCTCGCCGCCCTCGTGACCGCTGAAGGGGTAGACGGCGATGTCCTTGCGCCCCGCGTAGTGATGGAACGCCGCGAAGATCGTCGACGGCGGGGTGATGGCGTCGGCCAGCCCGACGGAGAACAGCGCCGGGGCGCTCGCGCGCTTGGCATGATTCACCACGTCGATGTAGGACAGCGTCGTGAACACCTGGTCCGACTGGTCGCTGTGCACGCGGCAGTACTCGGCCAGCTCCCCGTAGGGACGGGTGTCGGTGACGTCCACGGCCCGCCGCGGGTGAGCCAGGAACGGCACGTCGGGCAGTGCCGCGGTGATGTCGTCACCGAGGTGCGCGGCGGCGATCGCCAGCCCGCCGCCCTGGCTGCGGCCGGTGGTCACCAGGGGCAGGCCCGCGATGGCCGGACGGCGGCGGGCAGCGTCGGTGGCCCTGGCCGCGTCGATGAACAGCCGGGTGTAGAAGTAGGTCCGCGGATCGGCGATCCCGCGGGTCATGAATCCCGGCGTGCTCGGGGCCCCGTTGTCGCTGAGGTCGGGGGTGTCGGCGCCGCGCCAGCCGCCGCCCTGGCCGCGGGTGTCCATGATCAGGTGCGGGTAGCCCGCGCAGCTGAAGGTCAGCCAGTCGAACGGGTCGCCCCGGCCGCCGCCGTAGCCGATGAACTCGACCACCAGCGCGGCGCCCGGCGCGCGCTCGTGCGGGTCGAGCAGCCACGCCCGGACCGGCTCGCCGCCGTAGCCGGGAAAGGTCACGTCGAGCACCTCCGCGTGCCGCACCCGGCTGTCGGCCGCCGCGAACGTCGGCTCGCCCCCGTGCGCTCGCGCAGTGGCCAGCTGACCGGCCCAGAACTCGTCGAAGTCGGCGGGCTCCTGCACGTCGGGGCAGTACTGGCGCAGCTGCGGAAGCGCAAGGTCGGACAGCATAGATCCTCACGGGAGACTGGCGGCGGGGGCCGTGGCGGGCCGCGGGGCCGTGGTGGGCAGTGGCTGAGCGGCAGCCTATCCCGGCGGCCGGCCGGAGCCCGGAAGGTGCTGCCGGTCAGCCGAGGGCGTGCACAGCGCGGAGAGCGCCCAGGACGATGGCGGCCACCAGAGCCAGCAGGACCGCCGCCGCGACCAGTCGCGCGGCAGGGCTGCGCCATCCGGTCTGGCGGGACAGGCCCGAGATGAGCCGACCAACCTGCTCGATCTCGCCCATCGGCGTCAGCGGGTCGTGCTGGGCGCCGGGCCGTCCTGCTGCCGCGCCGCCGGTCTCCGCGCCGGGAGGGAACCGCCGCTCGGTCATGCTGGCAGCGTTACAGCGTCGCGGCGTCAGGTCAATCGCGCGGGCAGTCCCGGTCCACTCTCCACGCCCCGGCCGGCGCGCCTTCGGCATCGCCGTCAACGTCCTTGCAGCGCGCGGGCAGCGCGCCGGCACTAAGCAGGGTCGGTGTTCGTCGGTGCTGGGGTGGCCTTCGCGAGCCCTGCGAGAAGCAGGTCGATCATGCGACGAGCGTTGTAGTCGGGGTTGGTCTCGACTCCGATGCACAGGTTGCCGATGCCGAGCAGCAGGTCGTGGGGCTGTATGTCGTCGCGCGTGTAGCCGGCGGCGGCGGATGCTTTCAATAGCTGGTCGCACACGGGCAGCAGGCATTCGACGAACTCGGCGTGCAGGCTCTCGAACCCGGCTTGGTCTGATTGCAGCGCCTCGGCCAGGCCGTGCTTGGTGATAAGGAAGTCGGCAAAACCGGGCCACCCATGACCGCAGCGCTGCGTACGGCGTTTCGTCGGCTGCGGGGGTGATGCTCTCGGCGGCGGCGAGCGCGTCGAGCTGGTGCCGAAAGACCGCTACGACAAGATCGGCCCGGGTGGGGAAGTGCCGATAGATGGTGCCCATGCCGACGCCGGCTTCAGCGGCGATGTCCCGCACGGGGGCGTCGACCCCGCGCGCACGAACACGACCGCGGCGGCGTCCAGGAGCGTCTGCTCGTTGCGTCGGGCGTCAGCCCGCTTGCGCCGACGAACGTTGGCCGGCGACGTATCGGCCGTGGTCATCCGGGCCACCTCCATCGCCTTGCTAAGCGGAGCATTGCTCCGTATGCTGATGCGGAGCGGCGATCCGGATTCCTATCATGCCAGATCGTCGCGCCGCGTCAGGCCATCACGGCCTTTACTAGGAAGGCATTCATGTCATGAGCACTACAACATCGACCGGCGTGCACACCGGCTTGATGTCGCCGATCATCTCAGTCAAGCCGGTCGCGCTCGAAGCCCCAGACCGTGGCCAAGACCTGCAGGTACGGGTATCAGCGCCGACGACCGGTCGCGACCCGCTGGGAAGGATCGACTCGAAGTGAACAGCGCCCTCGAGTCGGCCCGCAGGCCCAGCTTCGGAATCATGACCGCCCCATCGCAGGTCGCCTACGGCGACGTCCTGCGGGTCTGGCGCGAGGCGGACAGCATCCCGCAGATCGAGCATGCCTGGCTGTTCGACCACCTCATGCCGATCTTCGGCGACCCGAACGGGCCCGCCTTCGAGGGCTGGACACTGCTGTCGGCCCTGGCGGCCCAGACTGAACGACTACGGCTCGGGCTGATGGTGACCAGCAACAGGTTCCGCCCGCCGGCCATGCTGGCCAAGATCGCCGCCGGCGTCGATGTCATCTCCGGCGGGCGGCTAGAGTTCGGCATCGGCGCCGGATCGAACCTGACCGCGCCGATCGCCCGTCGCGAGTACGAGGCTCACGGCCTGCCCTTCCGCGACGCCGCCTACGCAGTGGGCAGCCTCGCCGAAACGTGCACGATCATCCGCCGGCTGTGGACCGAGACCGAACCATTCGACTTCGACGGCAGCTACCATCAGCTCACGGGCGCGTTCTGCAGCCCCAAACCCGTGCAGCAGCCGCACCCGCCGATCACGATCGGGGGCCGCGCCACCCCGACGATGCGCGTGATCGCCGAGCACGCCGACCGGTGGAACATGCCCGGCGGCAGCATCGACGACGCGATCGCGCGCTGCGCCGCGCTGGACCGCTTGTGCGCCGAGATCGGCCGCGACCCGACCGAGATCACCCGCTCGATCGTCCTACCCGTCTCCTACGAACAACCCGCCGACACCCTGGACGCAATCCGCGCGGCGCTCGACGGCGGGTTCAGCCACATCGTGCTCAGCCTGGGCGGGCCCTATCCAGCCGAGGCCGCACGCTGGGTCGCCGACACCCTCATCGCGCCCGCTCACTGACCCAGAGCGCTTCGCTCGACGCTCTTGACCGAGACGTGCCGGCTCGGGCATCGGGGATCACATTATGCGTCGCCTGATCGCCGCCTCGAGGTTGTCGAGCTCGTTGCCGCGATGGGCGCGGTGCTGCTGCGTCCAGGTTTCGTCGTGGAGGGGATCGACCGTCATGACCATGTTCGTGCGGTCACCGGCGGGCTCGATGTCGATGGTCGTCAGGTGCTCATACGGCTCGTGGTCGGGCACGAAGTCGATCAGTGACAGGTAGGCGAGGCGGGCCGGCGGTGCGACCTCGGTGAACGTCTTACGCACCTCAATCGAGAGCGGATTGCCGGTGTTCCGCATGAACGCGACCTGTTCCGGCGCGGTCGCAGTCATGGTGTACCGCAGCTGACCGCCGGGCCTGAGCTCGAGCTCGCTCACCCGGCTTTCGAAGCCGTCGGGGGCAAACCACTCCCCGAGGCCGGCGGCGGTGGTCCACAGCTCCCAGATGAGCTCCGCCGGAGCGTCGTACGTGCGCTCGAACCGCGCGGCGTTCGGGCTGGGCGTGGGTTCGGTGGTCATCGATTCTCCTCGGTTGTGCCGCCTCCTCTCGGGCGGATCTGCAGCAGTGACGAACGGCCAAGCGCCGGACGGACACCACCGGCGCGGAAATCTCCTCGGTGGTTGATGTCCGTCCACGGCGACGCTGTTCGTCTGATACTTGAAACCGGCATCGACCCGTGGCTGGAGGACTCATGCAGTACGCGTTGTTGGCCTACGCCCCGCCCGAGGACACGGACCGGGCAGCACGCCCTATTCCGGGTAGCCTTGCCGCCTTGCTTGACCGGCCGAACGTCACCGGCTGGGGCCGCCTGCACGCTGACGAGTCGGCGACGACGCTGCGCAACGACGACGGGCGGATGCTGCTGACCGACGGACCGTTCATCGACAGCAAGGAGTACCTCGCCGGCCTGTTCCTGATCGAGGCCGACAACCTCGACGGGGCACTCGCCATCGCCGAGGAACTGCTCCAGGAGACCAGGCCCGGTGTCGCGATCGAGGTGCGGCCCCTCCTCGACGGACGCTTCCGTGGTGCTTGACGCCGTCTTCCGCGATCAGTGGGGCCGCGTGCTGGCAACACTGGTCGGCATCCTGGGCGACATCGAGCTGGCCGAAGACGCGGCCGCCGAGGCGTTCGCCATCGCCGCCGAACGCTGGCCACGCGACGGGGAACCGGCCAACCCCACCGGCTGGTTGATCACGACCGCGCGTAACCGCGCAATCGACCAGCTGCGCCGCCAGCAGGTCCTGGCCGCGAAGACGACGCTGCTCGCCCGCGACCTCGAGGCCGGACCACACCCACCGGAGGCCCTCATGGACGACGCCGTCACCATCCCGGACGAGCGGCTGGAGCTGATCTTCACCTGCTGTCACCCGGCGCTTGCCCTCGAGGCGCAGGTGGCGCTCACCCTGCGCACCCTCGGCGGCCTGTCCACCGACGAGATCGCGCTGGCGTTCCTCGTCCCGTTCGAGACCATGAGCAAGCGACTGACCAGGACCAAGCACAAGATCCGCGACGCGGGCATCCCGTTCGCCGTGCCGCCCGATCACCAGCTACCCGACCGGCTGGCGGCCGTCCTCGCCGTGGTCTACCTGATCTTCAACCAGGGCTGGGGTGGCGGCCGCGTCGACCTCGCCGCGGAAGCGATCCACCTCGGCCGGGCACTGGCCGACCTCATGCCGGACGAGCCGGAAGTACTCGCGCTGCTGGCGCTGATGCTGCTGCACGACACCCGCAAGGCAGCCCGCCTGCGCGACGGACAGGTCGTCCCCCTCGACGACCAGGACCGTACCCTGTGGGACACGCGGCAGATCGACGAGGGCCGAGCGCTGCTGCAGCGGGCCATGACACGACGGCGCACCGGGCCCTACCTGGTCCAAGCGGCCATCGCGGACCTGCACCTGTACCAGCCCCGCGACTGGCGGCAGATCGCCGCCCTGTACGAAACGCTCGCCCGACAGACCGGCTCCCCGATCGTCGAGATGAACCGGGCCATCGCCGTGGCCGAGATCGACGGGCCTGAAGCCGGCCTGGCCATCCTCGACCGCCTCGACCTCGACCATTACCGATACTTCCACTCCACGCGTGCCGACCTTCTGCGTCGCGCCGGCCGGGACAGTGAGGCCCACCACGCCTACCGCCGCGCGCTCGACCTCGCGCAGACCGAGCCCGAACGGCGCTTCCTTCAAGACCGGCTGGCCGAGACAGCACCCTCCGTTACGAGCTAGCCCGGCTGCGCCAACTCATGATCGACGAACCATCGAGCTGGCCGGACCGGGCTCTGATGAGCTAGCCCCCGGGCCACGTTACCGGCGGGAGACCTTCTCGCCAGCCCGTTGCCGCTTTCGGGCCTACCTGGTCTGCCCCGGCGTCAGTCGTCGTCATCGTCGGTCCGCCACGCTCCGCGGGAGGTGCGCCCGTGGGCACGCCGGTAGGTGTCCGGCGGTGCTCAGGTACGTGCCAGCACCAGGTACCGGCGCCTGGAGAAGTCATCCTCGCGGGTGGCCCCGCAGTCAGGAGCCATGTCATGCTGTTGCCAGCGAGGCCCCTTCCGGATTCGGACGCGCCCGGCCACCCGGTATGAAGGAGTACGCCCATGTCCTCGCCTGATGTCCAGCCCCGGTCGCTTCCGATGGGTCCGCCCCCGCACACCCAGGACCCGTACACGCGGATGAAGAGTCCGCGCGGGATCCCGGTGGATCAGCTGGTCTCGGTGCTGCAGAAGGAGATACGTCGCAGCCACGTGGACAACGCGGTCCTGGCGGCGTACGAGATGCACAGCACCTCTGCGGAGGTCGCCGGGCACCTGTGGCGGCGGCTGCGGTTGATCGCCGTGGAGGATGTCGGCATGGGTGCGCCCCTCGCGCCGGTGCTGCTGCGGGAGCTCCAGGCGGACTACGACACCAGTGGCGGGACTGACTGGATGCAGGTCGTGCACGCGGTGCGCTACCTGGCCACCGCTCCGAAGGACCGCACCAGCTCTGAGCACGCTGACTACGCGCGCACGATGGTCGAAGCCGGGAAGCTGGTGGTCGATGTCCCAGATTACGCATTGTGTGTGCACACGCGCGCTGGTCAGGAGATGGGTCGCGGGTTGGTGCAGTGGTGGGAGAACGGCGCTCAGGTGCGCGACGAGTTGCCGGGCGCCGATCACGCGTACCGGGATGCGCTGATCTCGTTGTGCCGGCAGGCCGGGGTAGACACCGATCCCCGGCACTGACACTCACCTGGCGCTTCCAGGGGTGCAGCCAGCGTAAGGACAAAACCTGCCATGGCTGATCTGCGGTGAGGGTTACCGTCCGTGGTCACCTGGGCGTAGCGACTCCAGGTTCCTCCGGCTTCGGCGGCGATCCGGGTGGTGGTCTTTGTGGAAGTAGCCGAGGGACTGGGCGATCACCGGGCCGGGGCCTGGAGGACGAGCTGGCGCAGAGCTGCGGGCCGGGCGATTCCGGCGTGAAGGCCCAGCCGGTTCAGCTGTTCGCGGAGGGTGCCTGCGTTGAGGGCTGTCCGGCGCGCTGGCAGTTCACCGCCGCCGACCTCACCCGCAGCCACCTCAGGCCCCTCCGCGACCCCACCCACCCCGAGGCTTAACGGAAGATCCTGCTCGGTTACTACTTAGACCCCGTAAAAGGAGGCCGTGCGCGCGGCCGCCTCGTCAAGTGGCGGTATGACGGCGCCGGCGATGCCCTGCTCGATGATGAGGATCTCGTTGTATGCCTCCGCTTTGCCCGCGAAAGCCGACGGTCTGGCAGACCGCCGACGGTCTGGCAGACCTCAGAATGTCAGTGGTGCCGCCTAGAATCGAATGTACGAGCTAGCGATATCGGAGGGTTCGGAGGAGGTGTCGGCCGTGAGCGGTCCGGGTCAGGCCGGGGGTGGTTTCGCGGGCGCCGGTGGCTTCGCGGGCGCAGATTTCGCGGGCGCGGCCGATGCGCTGGCGACTGCGACGGCCGCGCTGGCGTTCGTGGCCCGCGCCGAGGTGGCGTCGCTGCCGACCGCGACCCAGGCCGGCCTGCTGAGAGAGCTGGAGCGCGCCGAATCGGCACATACCGCGGCCCGGGCCCAGGTGCTGGGCGCGTTCGCCGGGCAGCAGGGTTACGAGGACGACGGGCATCAGGGCGCCCGGTCGTGGCTGATGTGGCAGACCCGGGTCACGCGGGGCGCGGCCGTCGGCGCGGCGGGCTGGTCCCGGCGGCTGGCCGCCCACCCGCTGGTGGCAAACGCCTTAGCCGAGGGACAGGTCTCGGCGTCCTGGGCGAAGCACATCTGCGACTGGTCGGAGCTGATGCCCGGCGAGCTGCGCGGCCATGCGGACCGGATCCTGCTGGCTGCCGCCGCCAGCGGTGCGGGGCTGGCCGACCTGTCCGGGCTGGCCGAGGAGATGTACCGCCGCAGCGCTCCGCCTGACCGCGACGGCGAAAGCGACGCAGACGGCGGGGGCAGTGCTGGTGACGACGGGTTCGGAGACCGGTCCCTGCAGCTCGAGCTGCATTTCCGGGGCGCGGGGAAGCTGACCGGGGACCTGACTCCCGAGTGCGCCGCGGCGCTCGCCGCGATCCTGGACTCCCTGGGCAGGAAAGCCGGCCCCGAGGACGAGCGCACCACGGCCCAGCGCCACCACGACGCCCTCGAAGAAGCATGCCGACGGCTGATCAGCACCAAGTGCCTGCCCGGCGTCGCCGGGCAGTCCACGCAGATCCAGCTGCACATGACCCTGGATCAGCTTCGCTCCCTGCCCGGCGGCGCCGACCTAGAACGGGATTGGGCGGCCGGGCAGGCCCAGGCGGCCGGCCGCGCCGCCGGAGACGGCCAGCCTGGCTGGGCCGCCAGCCGGGCCGCCGCCCTGGCCTACGCCTGCGACGCCCAGATCGCCCCCATGGTCACCGGCTGCCTCGACCCCGCCGCGCTCGCCCAGGCCGTGCACGCGTTCCTGGCCGCGGCCCATCGGGGACCCGGTTGCTACATCCGCGGCTGCACGTGCCAGGACGCTGCCGCCTCCGGCATACCCGGCGCCTGCGAGCACCCGGCAGCCGGACCCGAGGACCGCGCCAGGAAGGCCCTTCCCCCGATGACCCTGGACCGGCTGACCAGCACCTTGCTGCACCCAGCCTCCCGCCGCCTGCCACGGCCATCACCTCATCCCGCGTTCCCGCGGCGGGGCCACCGCCCTGCACAACCTGGCCCTGGCGTGCAAGTCATAAGGACACAGGTGAGCTATGTTCTGGGCTCGGCGGCGCAGCCGCCCTGGCCGACTACGAGCCGGGCGCGGTTTCCTGCCATCGTGATGGTCAGCTCGTGCTCTCTTGCCAGATGCCGATGACGTTGCCTGCGGGGTCGCGGACGGTGGCGATGGTGAGGTTGCCTTCCTGGTAGGGCTGGGTGACCACCTCTGCGCCTTGCTCGGCTGCCTTGCGGAGTGCGTCGTCGAGCTGGGTGACGTAGATGTAGGGCCGGATTCCGGCTTCCCCGGCGGGGAGCAGGTCGGTGCGCCAGTGCCCGATGACGTGGCCGGTGCCGTCGCTGAAGCTCGCCTGGTCGCGTATCTGCCAGCCGAAGACCGCGTGGTAGAAGTCCGCGGACTGTGCCACATCTTGTGCGGGCATCCCGAGGTAGGAGACACCGCCGGGCCGGGCCACCGTGGCCTCGACGCCCGGGTCTGCAGGTGCGCTGTGATCGGTCATTTCTTACCCCTCCTGCTTCGGCTATGGCTATGGCAGTACCATAGCCGAATATGAGTGTCCCGGACACAGGCGCACCGGCGTCCCGCGGCTACCGCTCGCCGCGTCGCGAAATCCAGGCACGCCGGACTCGTGCCCGCATCATCGCGGCAGCCGCCCAGCGGTTCCTGGCCCACGGCTATGCGGGCACCACGATGCGCGCGGTCGCCCGTGACGCCGGCGTCGCGCTGCCCACCGTCGAGCTTGCCTTCCGGACCAAGGCGCGGCTGCTGAAGGCAGTGATCGACGTCGCGATCGCGGGCGACGACGAACAGGTGGCGATGCTGGACCGCCAGTGGGCGAAGCAAGCTGAGTCCATCGCCGGGCCGCCGAATTTCGTCGCGGCATTCGCCCGGGTGCTCGCCGGCTCAGCCGAGCGGGCCGCGGGGCTGGCGGCGACCGCTCTGGAAGCCGCCCGAGCCGAAGAGGACATCGCCGCAGTAGCCGCGCAGCTCATGTCTCAGCGAGAAGTTATGGCCACGTGGCTGGTAGACGGCATCATGCACCGGTCCGCCCTCCGCGAGGGAACAGACCGCGCCGCCGCCGTCGACACGGTATGGGCGCTGATGGACCCGGTGGTGTTCTGCCGTCTCACTGGTGATCGGCACTGGACGACCGCACGCTTCGAGCGCTGGTTCACCGACAGTGTCACGCGCCTCGTGCTACCCGCCGATAACACCCGGTGACGCCAGCCGGGAGCCGTTCTCCCAGCTCAGTGGCGCATATGTGCGCATCGACATAGCCTGCTCTGCTCGTTCCACCACCTGATCGCCGTGCACCGCTGGGGCTGGACCCTGCAGCTCAATGCCGACGGCACCACCACCGCCACCAGCCCCGACCGCACCAGGGTCCTGCACAGTCACGGACCACCCCAGGTCACCGCGGCCTGAGCCGCGTTACCGACTCGTTATCAGCGCGTACTCCCTACCGCAGAATGATCTGCGAACGCGAGGTCGGCCGCTGGTGGTCGGCCGGCGCGAGCGGGCCCGCGGCGCTACGCCGCTTCCACGACAACGGATCCTGACGGGGCAGCCTCGCTAGGATGCTGGGGTGCGCACCCACGTCGCCTTGCTGCGGGGCATCAATGTCGGCGGCCGGAACAAGATCGCTATGGCGGACCTGCGGGAACTGATGTCCTCGCTCGGGCACACCGAGGTGGCTACCTATATCCAGAGCGGCAACGTGCTGTTCGCCAGCCCGCAGGCCGATACCGCCCGGCTGGCGGCGGACATGGAGGCAGCGATCGCCGAGCGGCTCGGGGTCAGCTGCCGCGTCGTGATCGTGTCGCGCGAGCAGCTGGCCCGGGTCATCGCCGACAACCCGTATCCGCAGGCGATCAGCCCCAAGCACCTGCACGCGGTGTTCCGGAGCGAGGACCTGACCGCCGAGGGGATCAAGGCGGTCGCGGAAGCTCAGCAGCGGGCCGCCGACAAGGGCAGCCCGGACGAGGTCACCGTGGTCGGCCGGACGCTGTTCCTGCATACTCCGGACGGGCTCGGGCGCAGCGAGCTGGCCGCCCAGCTGGCCCGGCCGGCTGTCGCGCGGCAGGCGGCCGGCACCGCCCGCAACTGGGCGACGGTGACCAAGCTGCAGGCACTGCTCGATGAGTGAGGGCGACGTGCTGCGAGCCCTCGACGGCAAGGGCGCGGTGGTAACCGGCGGATCCCGCGGGATCGGCCGGGCGATCGTGCAGCGGCTGGCGGCTGAGGGCGCGGCGGTGCTGTTCAACTACGCCCGCAGCGCCGATGAGGCGGCGGTGGTGGAGCAGGCGGTGGCGGAGGCCGGCGGCCGGGCTCGCGGCGTGCAGGCCGACCTGCGCGATCCGGAGGCCGCCGACGCGCTGATGGCCCAGGCGCAGGAGTACCTCGACGGCCTGGACGTGCTGGTCAACAATGCCGCCCTGGATTTCAGCTCCAGGCTGATCGCCGACACCGAGGCCGAGATGTTCGACGTCGTCATGGGCGTCAACGCCCGGTCGGCGTTCCTGACCATGCGGCACGCGGCCCGGACGATGCGCGACGGCGGCCGGATCATCAATATCTCGACCCTCAACACCACGCGGCCAGGGCCGAAGTCGGCTCTGTACGCGGCGAGCAAGGGCGCGCTGGAGCAGCTGACCAAGGTCGCGGCCATCGAGCTGGGCAGCCGCGGCATCACCGTCAACGCGGTCTGCCCCGGTGCCACCGACACCACCCTGCTCTGGCATAACAACCCGGGCGCGACGCCGGAGGAGGTGGCGAAGGAGACGCCCCTGGGCCGGGTCGGGCAGCCCGCCGACATCGCCGACTTCGTGGCCCTGCTGGCCGGGCCGGACGCCCGCTGGATTACCGGGCAGGTCATCGGCGCGACCGGCGGGATGGGATAACGGATCCGCGGTGGACTCCAGCGAGCGCGAGCAGCTGCGCACGACGTTCGACTCCGCGGCGCGGCTGTATCAGCAGGCGCGGCCGGAGTACCCGGCGCGGCTCTACGACGAGCTGGTGACGGCGGCCGGGATCGGGCCGGGTGACCGCCTGCTGGAGGTCGGCTGCGCCACCGGCAAGGCGACGCTGCCGCTGGCGCGGCGCGGGCTGCGGATCACCTGCCTGGAGATCGGCCCGCAGCTGGCCGCGGCGGCGCGGCAGAACCTGGCCGCCATCCCGGCCGTCGACGTCATCGACGCCGACTTCGAGACCTGGCAGCCGCCGCCCGGGGACCGGTTCGACGTGGTCTTCGCCGCGACGGCCTGGCACTGGATCGACCCGGCCACGCGGTACCGGCGGGCCTGGTCGCTGCTGCGGCCCTGCGGCCATCTGGCGTTCTGGGACCAGGCCCACGTCTTCCCGGACGGCGGCGACCCGTTCTTCGCCGACATCCAGGAGGTGTACGACGAGGTCGGCGAGGCCCTCCCGCCGGGCGCGGTCCAGCCCCGGCCGGGCGAGGTGCCCGACAGCCGGGCGGAGATCGAGGCCAGCGGGCTGTTCGGCGACGTGATCGTCCGCCAGCTCGACTGGGAGGTCAGCTACGACGCCGACGGGTACCTCCGCCTGCTGGACACGTTCTCCGGGCACATCGCGATGACGGCGCAGCGGCGGGAGCGGCTGTACGGCGAGATCCGCCGGCGGCTGGCCCAGCGCCCCGACGGCCGGCTGCGGCGGCACTGGGGCTCGGTGCTGCACGTGGCGCGGCGCCTGGACGCCCCGCGCTAGTGACCGGCGGTCCCGACTGGCTAGGCCCGTGGCCTGACTAGCTAGTGCTGTCGCAGGTCGGCGAGCGCCTTCTCGACGCGGCGCTGGCGGGTCTGCTCGGTCTTGGCGCTCTCGATGGCCTGCACGTGCCGGAACTAGTGGCTGTAGGACACAGAACCTGTAACTGCCCGACAGAAGAGGAGGCCGGCGGTGCCGACGCTGCCCGAGTTCGCCCTGGAGAGCTTCTTCGCGCGCTGGGAGTTCGCCGCCCGGTACCACCTGACCGCCTCCGACGCGCAGTCCCTGCCGCTGGCTGAGCTGCTCGGCCTGGCCGACGCCGACGGCCGGGCCCGCTGGGAGTCGCTGTCGCTGGGCTACACCCACTCGCGCGGCCTGCCGGCGCTGCGCGCGGAAATAGCGGCCACTTACGAGCAGCTCAGCGAGGACGACATCCTGTGCTTCGCCGGCGCCGAGGAGGCCCTGTACCTGGCCATGCAGGTCCTGCTCGAGCCGGGCGACCACGCCGTGGTGATCACGCCGAACTACCAGGCCGCCGAGACCGTCCCGATGTCCGTCTGCCACGTCACGGGGCTGGCCCTGCGGCCGGCCGAGGGCTGGGCGCTGGACCTGGCCGACCTGCGGCGGGCGCTGCGGCCGGCCACCCGCCTGGTGTCGGTGAACTTTCCCAACAACCCGACCGGCGCCGTGGCCGACCCGGATACCTGGCGGGAGCTGGCCGCGCTGTGCGCCGAGCGCGGGATCACCCTGTTCAGCGACGAGGTCTACCGGGGCCTGGAGCAGCCGCCGCACGCCCCGCTCCCGCAGGCGGCCGACCTGCTGCCGGGCGCGCTGTCGCTGAACGTGATGTCCAAGGCCTACGGCCTGCCGGGGCTGCGGATCGGCTGGATCGCCTGCCGGGACCACGCGGTGCTGGCCCGCCTGGAGCGCGCGAAGGACTACACCACCATCTGCAACTCCGCCCCCAGCGAGGTCCTCGCGCTGATCGCGCTGCGCGCCCGCGATCGCGTGCTGGCCCGGACCCGGCAGATCGTGGCGGCCAACCTGCCCGCATTCGACGAGTTCTTCGCCCGGTTCCCCGACTTGTTCGCGTGGCAGCGGCCGCAGGGCGGCTGCGTCAGCTTCCCCCGCTACCTCGGCCCGGACGGGGTCGAGGCCATGTGCGCGAACGTGCTCCGGGACGCCGGCGTGCTGCTGCTGCCGGCCAGCATCTTCCGGTCCCGGCTGACGCCGGTGCCCGCTGACCGGTTCCGCGTCGGGCTGGGCCGCAGCGACCCGGAGGAGGGACTGGCCGCCTGGGGGCGCTGGCTCGACCAGCGTTAGAGCCGGTCA
The DNA here is from genome assembly GCA_036510065.1 of Streptosporangiaceae bacterium. Taxonomy (GTDB): domain Bacteria; phylum Actinomycetota; class Actinomycetes; order Streptosporangiales; family Streptosporangiaceae; genus DASUBV01. The sequence goes on from DATCEO010000112.1 coordinate 146,694, forward strand.
GCTGCCAGCGGCGCCGACCTCCGACCGCCAGCTGTACGTGGGGTCGTACCCGAGCACCCGGCGGGCCTTCTCGATGGACAGCAGCGTGTCGTGCGGCCCCACTTCGCGCTTCCAGGGCACCCCGGGGTAGAACTCGGCCACCAGCTCGGTCACCGGGCGGGTCACGACGGTGTCGGGGCTGGCGATGATGAAGACGTCGGCGCCGGTCAGCGGGGCCTCCAGGGCCTTGCGCACGGCCTGGGCCCCGTCGCGGGCATCGATGTAGGCCCACAGGTTCCACTTGCGCCGGGCCGGGTCGGCGTCGAAGCCGGGGAACTCCGCGTAGTCCGAGACCAGCATGACGTTCGAGAAGCGCAGGCCGATGATCTTCATCTCCGGCTCCCAGCGGCAGAACTGCCGGGCCATCTCCTCGCTTACGGTCTTGGACAGCGAGTAGGAGGACTCCGGCCGCGGCGGGTACTCCTCGTCCACGGGGACGTAGGGCGGCGGCGTGTCGAAGGGCAGCCCCAGGACGGTCTCGCTGGACGCCCAGACCACGTTGCGGACGCCGAAGTGCCGGGCCGCGGCGAAGACGTTGTAGGTGCTGATGGCGTTGTTGCGGAACAGCTCGGCGTTGGGCACCAGGCCCGGCGCGGGCACCGCGCCCAGGTGCACCACCGCGTCCACCCCGTCGTAGCGGTCGTCGATCTGGTGCAGGGCCTCCAGGGCCTGGCCCATGTCGGTCAGGTCAGCCTTCAGGAACGGCACCGAGCTGTCCGGCGGGGGAGCCAGGTCGACGTTGGTGACCTGGTACCCGTGCTCGACGAGCTCGGTCAGGCAGGGCTGGCCGAGCTTGCCGCTGCCGCCCGTCACCACTACATGTGTCATGCGTGTTCTCCGTTACTGTGCCTGGGCAGTCGGGGCACTCTAGGGCAGCCGCTCGACGGCGCTGCGCAGGAAGCCGTCGTGCCGGCGCAGCAGCAGCTCCCTGGTCAGGTCCGGGCGGCCCTGGCGGGCGATGGCGTCCGGGAACCAGCCCAGGCCAGGCGGCGTGGCCAGCGCGGCGACCACGTCCCAGTAGGCCACGTCGGCTGCGGGGGCCCCGGCCGCCTGCTCGTAGCCGGCGAGCACCTCGGCCGCGGCCCCCTGGCCGTAGCAGAAGGCGGCATCCATGCGCAGCGACCCGAGATCGACGCCCGGCGCCCCGGCGCCCGCGCAGTCCCAGTCGACCAGGCCCGACAGCGTGTCGCCGGCCCAGAGCGCGTTGCCCTGCCACAGGTCGCCGTGCACGAACACCAGCCGCTGGTCCGTGGGCGCGAGCCGGGCCAGCCTGGCCTCCGCGATGCGCTGGAGCTGGCCCATGTCGTGGCCGGCGCGCAGCGCGGCGAAGTCCGTGTCGCCGATGGGATAGTGGCGGCGGGGCAGGTCGGGGGAGGGCTGGCGGGGCACGGCGTGCAGCCGGGCCGCCACGGCGCCGAGGGCACGCAGCCGGGCCGGGCGGGGGTCGGGCGGGATGGTGCTGGTGCCCGGCAGGCAGGTGGTCAGCAGGACCGGGACGCCGGCCACCGGGCCGGCGTCGTGGCCGAGCAGCGCCGGGACCGGCACGCCGGCCTGCGCGGCCAGCCGCAGGCCCGCCACCTCTGCCGCGAACAGCCGCTCCTCGCCGGGCCGCCCGGTGCGCAGCACGAGCTCCCGCTCCCCGGCCCGGACGAGCCACGGCGAGCCGCCGTCCCGCAGACCGCGCAGGACGGTTACCCCCGGACACCCCGCGACGCCGGCCGCCCAGTGCAGCACAGCCGGGTCCAGCACAGCCGGGTCCAGCACAGCCGGGTGGACCGGAGGCGGGCCGGGCGGGGGCGGCCCGGGAAGTTCGGACTGGGCCGGCGGGCCGGGTCCGTTATCCGGAAAAGAGGCGACAGACATAGTCACGGCACGAGCATGCCACGGGGCACCGGCAGCAGGCAGGAGATCGGCCGGGACCGCCGCCCGGCCCGGCGGCACTACTGGTCCTCGACGACGATCCCGATGGCCTCCGCGAGCACCGGCGCCATGTCGATGAGCTGCGCGGTGGTCACGATCGCGCCGCGCAGCGCGAGGGCATCGACGGTCAGGCCCAGCTCGGCCCCGCGCAGGTCCACCCGGTCCAGCGTCACTCGGGTGAGCTTGGTGCCGGCCAGCCGGGACTGGGGGAACGCGGTCCTGGTCAGCCGGGCCCCGCCGAAGTCGACCTCGCGGAGCACGCAGCCGTCGAAGGTCACGTCGGTGAGATCGGCGTCGCGGAAGTTGACGGAGTCGAGCTTGCAGCGGTCGAAGGTGACCCGGCGCAGCTGCGAGCCGGATACCTCCACCCCGGCCAGCACGGCGCCGGTGAAGGTGACGTCCCGCCAGCTCGTCCGAGCGAGGCTGGTCGCGATCAGCCGGACGTCCTGCAGCCAGACATCGGCGAACTGGGCCCGCGTCAGCGTGCAGTCCTGCAGCCCGCCGCCGGTGAAGGCGCACTCCAGGAAGTGGCTGCCCGTGCCGTCCGCCCCGACCAGGGCGGCCTGATCGAAGTGCGCCCCGTCGTAGGCCTCCTCGGCGGCCAGGCCGCCGGCGTGCGCGGCCAGGGCCCGGGCAAACGGAAGATCAGCGAGCTGCTGCCAGGACATGGGACCACGTTAGCGGGCGCCGGCGCGAGGCAGGCGACGCGGATCCGCCGGGCCGCGAGCAGGACCGTGTCGCGACAGAAACCCGGATGTAACAAAGAAACGCATGATAAAAGCATGGAGAACTATTCGCTCGGCAATGGCCGCGGCGCCCCTTCCGGTGGCTACCTGCCGATCGAGGAACACGGCATCGTCGGTGACCTGCGCACCGTGGCCCTGGTCGGCACGAACGGCACGGTGGACTGGTACTGCCCGTCCCGGTTCGACGCGCCGTCGCTGTTCGGCTCGCTCCTGGACGCCCGCAAGGGCGGCTACTTCTCGCTGTGCAGCCGCTCGACCGCCCGGCCCAAGCAGCTGTACCTGCCCGACACCAACATCCTGCTGACCCGGTTCCTCGGGGCCGAGGCGGTCGGCGAGGTGATCGACTTCATGGTGCCGGTCACCAGCGAGACCGGCAAGGCGCGCGACCTGCTGGTCCGGCAAGCCCGGGCGGTCCGCGGCCGGGCCATCTTCGAGCTGGCCTGCCACCCGGCGTTCGACTACGGGCGGGCCCCGCACTCGGTGGAGCTGGTGACCGGCGTCGGGGCGGTGTTCGAGTCGGCGCTGGGCTCGTGCGTGCTGCGCACCAGCGTGCCGCTCAAGATCGAGGACTCCGGCGTCGCCGCGACCTTCACCGTGGAGGAGGGCGAGACGGTCGACATCGCGCTGGAGTGGCGCGGCGAGGTCCGGCCGCTGGCCCCCGGCGAGACCGACGAGCTGTTCACCCTGACCTCGGACTTCTGGCAGGGCTGGGTCAGCCAGTCGCGGTACCGCGGTCGCTGGCGGGAGACGGTGCAGCGCTCGGCCCTGGCGCTCAAGCTGCTGGTCTATCACCCGACCGGGGCGCTGGTCGCGGCGCCGACGACCTCGCTGCCCGAGGAGCTGGGCAGCACGCGGAACTGGGATTACCGGTACAGCTGGCTGCGCGACGCGGCGTTTACCGTCTACGCGCTGATGACGCTGGGCTTCCTGGAGGAGGCAGCGTCCTTCATGGAGTGGGTGCAGCGGCGCTGCGAGTCCGCTACGCCCGAGCACGACGTGATGATCATGTACGCGGTCGACGGCAGCGAGCACATCCCCGAGACGGTGCTGGATCACCTGGAGGGCTACCGGGGCTCGGGCCCGGTCCGCATCGGCAACAACGCCGTCCGGCAGCGGCAGCTCGACGTGTACGGCGAGCTGATGGACTCGGTCTACCTCTACAACCGGGAGGTGCCGATCTCCTACGACCTGTGGGTGGGCCTGTCCAAGCGGCTCGACTGGCTGGCCAAGCACTGGCAGGAGCCCGACGAGGGCATCTGGGAGATCCGCGGGCCGCGGCAGCGCTTCACCTACTCGGCGCTGATGACCTGGGTGGCCTACGACCGGGCCCGGCGGCTGGCGGTCGACCGCGGGCTGCCGGCGCCCCTGGAGCGGTGGCGCAAGCTCGCCGCGTCCGCGCACCGCTACGTGCAGGAGTCGTGCTGGGACAGCGAGCTGCAGGCCTACATGATGTGCCCGGGCAGCAAGCTGCTGGACGCGTCGGTCCTGGTCATGCCGCTGGTGAAGTTCGCCGGCCCGACCGACCCGCGGTTCCTGTCCACGCTGGACCGGATTGGCTCCGAGCTGGCCTCCGACAGCCTGGTGTACCGGTACGCGCGGACCGGGCACGACGGCATCGACGGCGGCGAGGGCACCTTCAACCTGTGCTCGTTCTGGTACGTGGAGGCGCTGACCAGGGCGGGCCGGGTCAAGGAGGCCCGGACGATCTTCGAGAAGATGCTCACCTACGCCAACCACCTCGGGCTTTATGCCGAGCAGATCGGCGCCTCGGGGGAGGCGCTGGGCAACTTCCCCCAGGCGTTCACGCACCTGGCGCTGATCAGCGCGGCGGTGAACCTGGACCGCGCCCTGGACCGGCGCTGACCCGCCGCTGACCCGCCACTGACAGCGGGCCCGCGGCCATAGGCTGGGCGCTATGAGCGAGCAGCCGGCCGGGGAAGCACCGGAGCCCGGCGAGCTAACCCCCGCGGACCGGTACGCCGACCTGATCGACGAGCTGGCCGGCCTGGCGGGCGTGGCGCCACCGCAGGGGGGCGCCGGCTTCGGCCGGTCGGCCCTGAAGTTCCGGGGCCGGATCTTCGCGATGCTGGTCCGCGGCGAGCTCGTGGTCAAGCTGCCCGCGGCCCGAGTCGATGCCCTGGCCGGAGCCGGGGCGGGAGTCCGCTTCGACGCGAACAAGGGCACGCCCATGAAGGAATGGCTCCAGCTGCCCGCCGGCTCCGGCCTGGACTGGCTGGAACTGGCCCGCGAGGCGCTGGACTTCGCCGGGTTCCCGGACTGACCGGGGGTGACCGGGCTGACTGTGCTGACCGGTTCACCGGGCGGCGGGACAATACGGAGAAGGGCGGGATCTGCGCGCATGGCGGGACACGAGCCGGGTATGTCAGGCCCATCATGAAAGCACTAGTCAGCTGGGAAGACGACACCGGCGCTACGCACCGCTGGGAGCTTGTCTTTGACGAGAAAGATGCCGAGGCGCGGCATTTCCTGGAGGCGCTGCAATTGCATGTCCGGTTCAAGCTGGACTCATTCGATGCCGATGCCACGGAGGCGACCGGCACCCCCGGCGGCTGACGCGGAACGGCCGCGTATCGGAATTTTCCGGAACGGCCTCGTATCGCAATTATTGCGGAACGAGGCCGTTTCGATACGCAACCGGCCGATACGCGCCTTTGCCGGTACGCCCAGCCGAAGATGCCCGTCTTATTTCGCCTGATCAGGGCGGTCAGGACGGAATGGCGTCGTACTGGCTACGCGGCGGCGGGCCAGCCTCGGGCTGGCCCGCC
>DATCEO010000113.1:0-57839 GCA_036510065.1 Streptosporangiaceae bacterium
ATCAACGATTGCGCTCCCGGTCTCGGTCGGCGATCAGGAGATCAGCGAGGCTATCCACGCCCGGTGCGAGGTCGATCAGCACGTCCGGCATTCCCACTTCCGCCGGTGCCGTTACCTCCCCCGCTGAGATCAGCCGCTGCAGCGTGCTGGGATGCTCGGCCTCAGGAATCATGCGGAGCACAGGCTTGCCCCGGTCGGTCACGATCAGCGAGGCTCCGGCCCGCACCCGGGCGACCGCCTTGGACGGATTCTGGTTGAGCTCCCGCAGGCCGATAGTCTCCATCGTGTAAATGTACCTACATAGGGTAGATACATCAAGCGGACGGGTGCCCGGCATGGGTGCCGGTCAGGTCGGCCTCGCAGGTCTGGCCGACCAGACCGGCTCCGAAGCTGTGATGCGGCTCCTGCGCGATCATGGTGAAGCCCCGCTGGAGGTAGATCCGGCGCGCGGCAGCCAGGACGTCGTTGGTCCACAGCGGCATCCGGGTGTAGCCCGCGCCGCCCGCGCAGGCCAGGCAGGCGTCCACCAGGCGGTAGCCGCGGCCGTAACCGCGCGCGCTGGGGTGCACGAGCAGGATGCGGAGCCTGGCCGTTTCCGGGCTCGCCGCCACGCGGAAGATGCACCCGGCCCGCTGACCGTCGACCTCCGCCATCCAGGCTGCCTCCCGGGCGGGGTCGCGGCCGGCCTGGCGGCCCGGCGCCCGCGGCCTAGCTGGCCGTCGGCCGCCATTGGAGCGATGCCCGTAGTTCCGGTAGGTTCTCCCGGTGCGGTCCCAGCCTCCGTCGCGTCTCGTGCTTGCCGCATTCGGCGCGGCCGGGGCCCGGCCTGTCCCGCTGGACGGTGGCCGGGGCACGTCATGGCTCGCCGCTGACCTGGTCCTCAAGCCGGCTGACCTCAATCAGGGAGAACTGGCCTGGCAGGCCTGGACCTGCTCGCAGGCCTCGTGCGATGGATTCCGGCTGGCCCCGCCCAGGCATGCGGCCGACGGCTCGCTCTGTGTCGACGGGTGGTGCGCCACTGAGTACGTCGCGGGCCAGCACCAGCGGCGCCGCTGGGCAGAGATCATCGCCGTCGGCGAGCGCTTCCACGCCGCCCTGCGGGGCATCTCCCGGCCCGGATTCCCGGGTCACCGGGCCAGCCCCTGGGCTATCAGCGACCGCGTCGCCCGGGGGGAGGAACCGGCCAGCGACTTCAGGGACGTCAGTTACCTTCCGCAGCTCGCCGCCGCGCTCTGCCCCGTGTCCGTCCCCAGCCAGCTCATCCACGGCGACCTCACCGGCAACGTGCTATTCCACGATCAGCTGCCGCCGGCCGTCATCGACTTCTCGCCCTACTGGCCGGCCCGCCGCTTACGCATCCGCCGTCAGCTGACGGCTCCGATGGCGGCGGCCAGCGCCGCCGGGACGTCCGGCACGAGCAGGTGGCGGCCATCGCGGACGATCTCCCGGCCGCCGGCCACCACGCCGCGGACGTCGGCGGCGGACGCGCCGAAGACGACCGACTCCAGGGCGGTGCCGGCCCGCGCGCCGGCGGTCCTGGGGGTGTCCAGCGCGACGGTCACGAGGTCGGCCAGGGCCCCCGGCGCGATCTGGCCGGCCTCCGGCCAGCCCAGGCTGGCATGACCGTCCGCCGTGGCGGCCCGCAGCAGCTCGGCCGCGGTGAAATGGCCGCGCTCGCAGCTGGCCAGGCGCTCGCCCAGCTCCACCCGGCGGGCCTCCTCCAGCAGGTCGATGACCGCGTGGCTGTCGCTGCCCAGCGTCAGCGGGCTGCCCGCCGAGGCGAGCGCCCTGGCCGGGCCGATCCCGTCGGCCAGGTCGGCTTCGGTGGTCGGGCAGAAGCAGGCGTAGCTGCGGCGCTCCCCCAGCAGCGCGATGTCGGCCGCCGACAGGTGGGTGGCGTGCACGGCGGTGCTGCGCGGGCCGAGTGCGCCGGCCCGGTCCAGGACCTCGGCGGGCGTCTGCCCGTAAGCCGCCCGGCAGGCCCGGTTCTCGGCCTTCTGCTCGGACACGTGGGCGTGCAGCGGCGTCCCGCGGCGGCGGGCCCAGGCCACGACGGGGCCCATCTGCTCGAGGGGCACGGCCCGGACCGAGTGGATGGCTGCGCCGGCGCGGGCATGCGCGGCCAGCATCCCGTGCTCGTCGGCCCCGAGGGCGTCGGCCCGCGCGGCCCAGGCGTCGGCATCGCCGTCGCCGAACCGGAGCTGAGCGCCGGCCAGCGGCAGCCGCTCGGCGCCGGGACCCAGGCCGCCGGACAGGTAGCAGGTATCCAGCAGGCTGATGCGGAGGCCGGCCTGGGCCGCCGCCGCGATCAGCGCCCGGCCCATCTCGTTGGGATCGGCGTAGGGCACGCCGCCGGTGTCGTGGTGCAGGTAGTGAAACTCGCCGACGCAGGTAACCCCGGCCAAGGCCATCTCCGCGTAGACCGCCGCGGCCAGCTGCAGGTAGCGGCCGGGGTCCAGGCGGGCGGCCACCTCGTACATCCGCTCGCGCCAGGTCCAGAACGTGCCCCGCCCGGCCTGGGTGATGCCGCGCAGGGCGCGGTGGAAGGCGTGCGAGTGCGCGTTCGCCAGGCCGGGCAGCGTGAGCCCCGGCAGCCTGGTCGTCCCCAGCGGCAGGCGGCCGGCGGGAAAGCCGGGCGTTACCCCGGTGAACCGGTCGCCAGCGGCCTCGATGAGCACGCCGGCCTGGATTCCCGGGCCCGGCAGCCAGGCCAGCTCGGCGTGCCAGGCGCGCGCCGCAGGCTCCTGAGGCGGCACGGGCGTCACGAGCCGGCCAGGTCCGCGAGCACGGCCGCGAGCGCCTCAACCCCGGCCTCGCAGTCCGCGGGCTCCGCGTGCTCGGCGGGCGAGTGCGAGACGCCGGACGGGTTGCGCACGAAGAGCATGGCCGTCGGCACTCGCGCGGCCAGGACGCCCGCGTCGTGCCCGGCCCCGGTCGGCAGCACCGGGACGGGCCCGGCCGCGGCGGCGAGCACCACCGCGATACGGTCGCGCAGGCCGGAGTCGAAACTGACCGCCGGGCTGAACGACTCGCGGCGCAGGCTGAAGCCGACCTGCTGGTCCAGCGCCGCAGCCTGCGCCGCGGCGCTCACGTCGTCGACGATCCGGCCCAGGGCGGTCTCGCCGGGCGCCCGGGCATCCAGCCACGCCCGCACGGCCGAGCAGATCGCGTTCGCCCCGCCTGGCTCCGCGATGACCTTCCCGAAGGTGGCCAGGCCGCCCCGGCCGGCGGCCGCCTCGCGAGCGGCCAGCACGGCCGCCGCGTAGGGCAGCATCGGATCGCGCCGGTCGGCGATCCTGGTCGTCCCGGCGTGGTCGGCGCGCCCGGTGAACTCCAGCTGCCAGCGGCCATGCGGCCAGATTCCCTCGGCTATCCCCACCGGCGCGTCCAGCCCGGCCAGCGCGCTGCCCTGCTCGATGTGCAGCTCGACGTAGGCCGCCAGGCCGGCCAGCCGGTCGTCGTCCGGGCCCAGGTCCGCCGGATCGAGGCCCGCGCCGGTCATCGCGTCGCCCAGGCTGACCCCGCCGCCATCGCGCAGGTCCCGCGCCGTGTCCGGCTCGATCGCGCCGGTCGCGAGCCGGCTGCCCAGGCAGGCGACGCCGAACCGGGCGCCCTCCTCCTCGGTGAACGCCGCGACCGCGATCGGCCGGGCCGGGACGAACCCCCGGTCGCGGAGCAGGTCGATGGCGGCCAGCGCCGAGATGATGCCCAGCGGCCCGTCGAAGGCCCCGCCGTCGGGCACCGAGTCGAGGTGGCTCCCGGTCACGATGGCGCCCGCCGGGAACGGTCCCGGGCCGGAGCCAGGCACCGGGCCGGGACCAGGCACCGGCCACCAGGCCCAGAGGTTGCCGTTGCGATCGCACTCGGTGCGCAGCCCGCGCGCGGCGGCCGCGGCGGTGAACCAGTCGCGGCAGGCCAGGTCGGGCGGCGTCCACGAGTAACGCCGGTAGCCACTGCTGGCGTCGCGCCCGACGGGCAGCAGCGACTCCCAGAGCTCAGCGAAGCTCACCGCGGCCCCATCGGGACGCGGACGCCGCGCTCGGCGGCGACCTCGGCGGCCCGGTCATAGCCCGCGTCGGCGTGCCGGATCACGCCCATGCCGGGGTCGTTGGTCAGGACCCGCTCGAGCTTCTGCCCGGCCAGCTCGGTGCCGTCGGCCACGCAGACCTGGCCCGCGTGGATGGAGCGCCCGATGCCGACGCCGCCGCCGTGGTGGATGCTCACCCAGGACGCACCCGACGAGGCGGCCACCAGGGCGTTCAGCAGCGGCCAGTCGGCGATGGCGTCGGAGCCGTCCGCCATTGCCTCGGTCTCCCGGTAGGGCGAGGCGACGGAGCCGCAGTCCAGGTGATCGCGCCCGATCACGATCGGCGCGCTGACCTCGGCCCGCGCCACCAGCTCGTTGAAGCGCACTCCGGCCAGTTCCCGCTCGCCGTAGCCGAGCCAGCAGATCCGGGCCGGCAGTCCCTGGAAGTGCACCTTCTCCTGCGCCATCCGGATCCACCGGGCCAGCGCCTCGTTACGCGGGAACAGGTCGAGGATGGCCGCGTCCGTCGCCGCGATGTCGGCCGGGTCGCCCGACAGCGCGGCCCACCGGAACGGCCCGCGCCCCTCGCAGAACAGCGGCCTGATGTAGGCGGGCACGAAGCCGGGGAAGTCGAAGGCCCGCTCGTAGCCGGCCAGCTGGGCCTCGCCGCGGATCGAGTTGCCGTAGTCGAACACCTCCGCGCCGGCGTCCTGGAAGCCGACCATGGCCGCCACCTGCCGGGCCATGGACGCCCGGGCGCGCTGGATGAAGCCCTCGGGGTCCTCGGCCCGCAGCGCCGCCATGTCCTCGAACGCCACGCCAGCGGGCAGGTAGGTCAGCGGGTCATGCGCCGAGGTCTGGTCGGTAACCACGTCGACCGGCGCGCCCATGGCCAGCAGCTCCGGAAAGACCTCTGCGGCGTTGCCGAGCAGCCCGACCGACAGCGCCCGACCGGCGGCGGCCGCGGCGCTGGCCCGCCGGACCGCATCGGCGATGTCGCCGGCCGCCTCGTCCAGGTAGCCGTGCTCGATCCGGCGGCTGATCCGGGACGGGTCGCAGTCGACGCAGATGGCGACCCCGCCGTTCATCGTGACCGCCAGCGGCTGCGCACCGCCCATCCCGCCCAGCCCGGCGGTGAGCGTGATGGTCCCGCTCAGCGAGCCGCCGAACCGCTTGGCCGCGACGGCCGCGAATGTCTCGTAGGTGCCCTGCAGGATGCCCTGGGTGCCGATGTAGATCCACGAGCCGGCGGTCATCTGGCCGAACATGGTCAGCCCGGCCGCCTCCAGGCGGCGGAACTCCTCCCAGGTAGCCCACTGCGGCACCAGGTTGGAGTTGGCGATGAGCACCCGCGGCGCCCACTCGTGCGTGCGGAAGATCCCGACCGGCTTGCCGGACTGCACCAGCAGCGTCTCGTCGTCCGCCAGGTCGCGCAGCGAGGCCACGATCGCGTCGAACGCGTCCCAGCTGCGGGCCGCCCGCCCGGAGCCGCCGTACACGATGAGCTGGTCGGGATGCTCGGCCACCTCGGGGTCCAGGTTGTTCATCAGCATCCGCAGGGCGGCCTCCTGCGGCCAGCTCCGGCAGCTCAGGGAGGTGCCGCGGGGGGCTGTGACCGGCCGCGGGCCAGCTGGCCCGCGGTCGGCGGGGCGCGCGTCGGTCATGGCCAGCTCCTTGTCAGCAAGCAGACGGATGCGCCGTGGCCGCCCCGGGGAGGAAAGGCCCCGGGGCGGCCACGGCGGCGGCTATCCCACTATGCGCCGCGGCCCGCCGGAGGCGGCGCGGCCTTCCCGCATCCTAGGACTTCATGCCCACGGCCTTCAGCCAGCCGTCGGCGACCGCCAGGTACTGGGCGTGGTCGATAACGACGGCCTTGTCCATGGCCAGCAGGGCGGCCGTGGTCAGCTTGGCCGAGATCTCGTTGAGCGTGTTCACGGTCGTCGAGCTGACGCCCTTCTTGTAGACCAGCGGGGTCACGTTCTGGGCCGCGAAGTTGAACTTCGGGTCGGCCAGGGCGACCAGGTGATCGGTGATGATCTGCGGGGTGGTGGTGAAGATGTCTGCGGCCTGCACCTTCCCGTCCACGAGCGCGGCCAGGCTGATCGGACCCGACTCATCAAGCGGGGAAAACGACTTGAAGGTCAGGCCGTAGTTGTTCTTCAAGCCGACCAGGCCGTTGGCGCGAGTCTTGAACTCCGGCGGACCGCCGATGACCATGGTCTTCGCGACCGGCCCGAGCTGCGCGATAGAGGTCAGGTGGTGCGCCGTGGCGAACGCCTGAGTCACCGTGACCGAGTCCTTGTCCTGCGCGGTCGAGGAGTTCAGGATTTCCAGCGAGGCGGGCAGCTTGGCCATCAGCGCGGCGTTGACCTGCGCCGTGGTCGCCGCATGACTGGTGGTGTCCACCGAGGTGGTGAGCAGCGCCCCGTTGTACTCCGGGATAACGGTGATCGCGCCCTTCTGGACTTCCGGGTAGTAGACCTCGCGGGCGCCGATGTTGAACTTATCGGTGACCTTGACCCCGGCGCCTTGCAGGGCCTGCGAGTAGATCTCCGCGAGCAGCTCGTTCTCGGGGAAGTTCGCCGAGCCGATGACCACCGTGCCGTTCGAGGCCGTCGGGGCCAGCGGGTTGCTGCTGCTGCCGCCGCCGCTGGCCGACGTCGACGAGGAGCTGCCGCAGGCGGCGAGCGTGAGCGCGGCGGAAACCGCCACCCCGGCCAGCACGCCGCGCTGCACTCTCCGCTTCACGGGCAGGTATCCGGTGCGCATCATCTATATCCCTCCACTAACTATTCGGACGATCGATATGCCCTGGTGCTGGCCTCCTCTTAGCTGTCGGCGCGCGCCAGGTCGCGCAGCGGGGCCGGGACGACCAGCCGCCGCAGGCCCACGAAGGCAAACTGGACCAGCAGAGCGAGGACGACCACCAGCGCGGCGCCGCCGGCCACCTCGCCGTAATTATTGGTCGCCAGTCCGTCCAGGATGTACCGGCCCAGGCCGCCGACGCCGAAGCCGATCACGGCCGCGATGGTGGCCGTGGCGACGACGAAGATGGCCGCGGTGCGCAGCCCGAGCATGATCAGCGGGAGGGCCACCGGGATCTCGACCTTCCGCAGGATCTGCTGGTCGGTCATGCCCATGCCCCGGGCCGCGTCTTTCAGGTCGCGATCGACGCTGGCCACGCCCTCGAAGGCGTTGACCAGGATGGGCGGAATGGCCAGCACCACCAGCGGGATGAGCCACGTCAGGTACGAGAAGCCGAGCAGCTTGACCATCAGGATCAGCAGGCCCAGCGTGGGAATGGCCCGCCAGACATTGGCCAGGTTGACCGCGATGAAGCCGCCACGACCGTAGTGCCCGATGAGCACCCCGATGGGCAGCGCGATCAGCGCCGCGACTAGCAGGGCCAGCCCGGTGTAGTAGAGATGCTGCCCCACCCGGATCGGAATGCCGTTGGCGCCCTGCCATTGCGAGGCCGAATTCAGCCAGTTCCACGCGAAGCTGAAGAAGCTCATATCGCCTGCTCCTGGAGTAGCTGCCCGCCCTCGGCATTGATCGTCGCCCGGCCGCCCTGCTTACGGCTCCAGGGGGTCAGCAGCCGGCGGGCCAGGACCAGGATCAGGTCGCAGCCGAGCGCGAGCACGATGACCGCGACGATGGCCGCGTAGATCTCCTCGCTGAAATCGCGCTGCAGCCCGTCGATGAAGAAGTAGCCCAGGCTGGCCACCCCGATCAGGGTGCTCACGCTGGCCAGGCTGATGCTGGACACCACGGCCACCCGCAGCCCGGCGATCACGATCGGGACGGCCAGCGGCAGCTCCACCCTCACCAGGCGGCGCACGGTCCCGAATCCCATGGCCGTGGCGGCCTGCCGGACCGGCTCGGGCACCGAGCGGAGTCCGTCGACGACGTTCGGAACCAGCACGCACAGGGAGAACAGCGTCAGGGGGATGATGACCGTCAGGTTGCCCAGGCCGGTAGAGGGGATGAGGACGACGAACAGCGCCAGCGACGGGATGGCGTAGATGACGCTGGTGGCGGACAGGACCGGCCCGTACAGCCAGCGCCAGCGCACGCAGGCGATGCCCAGCGGGACCGAGATGGCCAGGCCCACCACGGCGGGCACGATGCCCAGCAGGGCGTTGGCCGCGGTGTACTGCCAGAACTGGGGCCAGTTCATGTGGCGGCGCCCTGGGCCAGCTCATCGTCGGCGGCTTGCTCCGCTTTGCGGATCGCGTCCCGCAGCTGCTCGTAAGAGGTCACGCCGAGGACGCGGCCCTCGGATTCGACGGCCACCGCCCGCTCGGTGCGCGACAGGACGGTCGCGTCGAGGGCCACCCGCAGCGAGTCCAGCTCCGGGCGGAACGTGTGCCCGACCGGGACCAGCGGGAGCTGGCCCAGCCGCTCGGTGCCCGGCCGCGACGCCAGATCGGCGGCGGAGACCCAGCCGCGCGGCCGGCGCTCAGCGTCCGCGACCAGGACCCAGGGGCGGCCGCGCCCGGCCAGGGCCCGCGCCTCGTCGACCGTGGCGTTTTCCCCGAGCACGACGTCGGAGTCCAGGTCCAGGCTGTTGGCGCTGAAGAACGACAGGCGGCGGATGCCCCGGTCAAAGCCGATGAAGCCCTCCACGTAGTCATCAGCCGGCGCGCCGAGCAGATGCTCGGGCGTGTCGACCTGCGCCAGGTGGCCGCCGGGCCGGAACACCGCGACGATGTCGCCGACCTTGATGGCCTCCTCCACGTCGTGGGTCACCATCACGATGGTCTTGTGCAGCTCGCCCTGCAGCCGGATCAGCTCATCCTGCAGGGTGGCTCTGACAATCGGGTCGACCGCGCTGAACGGCTCGTCCATCAGCAGCACCGGCGGGTCGGCGGCCAGCGCCCGGGCCACGCCCACCCGCTGCTGCTGGCCGCCCGACAGCTGGTGGGGATAGCGCCGGGCCATGCCCTGGTCCAGGCCGACCAGCTCCATCAGCTCCCTGGCTCGCGCCCTGGCCTTGGCCTTGGCCCAGCCGTTCAGCAGCGGCACCGTGGCGATGTTGTCCTCGATGGTGCGATGCGGGAACAGCCCCGTCTGCTGGATGACATAGCCGATGCCCCGGCGCAGCGTGGACGGGTTGGCCTGCTGGATATCCTGCCCGTCCAGGAAGATCTTGCCCTCGGTCGGCTCGATCAGGCGGTTGATCATCCGCAGCGTGGTCGTCTTGCCGCAGCCGCTCGGACCGACCAGGACCACGGTCTTGCCCGCCGGTATCTCAAGGTCGAGAGCGTCCACGGCCACGGTGCCGTCCGGGTAACGCTTCGTGACGCTGTCGAAGGTGATCACGCGGTCTCTCCGGTGGCTCGGGTGGCTCGGGTCTGGGTGGTGTGATGTGAGCTGGTGCCAGCTTGCTATCAGCTGGATGCTGCGTGGCTTCCGACCCCGTCGACGGAACCTGACTAGCGCACCACGCCAGGGCCGGGCCGCACGACCCGCGAGCCCCCGCTGGCGTGCCAGCCTAGCCGCCCATCACCACCAATTTCTACTTAGTCCGTAGGCTACCGACAGCACGCGCCGGCCGCCCGGCGGGTCACCCGGTCGCCGGCGGCCGAACACGGGAGGAGACCGGGCCGTGAACCAGCCGAGCGCACGCACACTGACCGCGGCGGCGCAGCTGGATCCCCGGCTTATCCGGGAGGTGGCCGCGGGCCGGCCGGTCACGCTCGGGCCAGCGCTGACCCGGGCGGTCGACGCCCAATGCGCCGCGGCGCGCCGGGTGCTGGCCGGCGGCCAGCCGGTCTACGGGGTGAACACCGGCCTGGGCGCACTCAGCCACGTCCGCCTTACCCCGGCGCAGCAGCTGGCCCACCAGCGCAACCTGCTGATGGGCCGGGCGACCGGAGGGCCGCCGTGGCTGCCGGCCCGCGAGGTCCGCGCGCTGCTGGCCGTCCGGCTGGCCACCTTCCTGTCCGGGGACGCCGGGGTGTCGGCGCAGCTGTGCCGGCGGCTGACCGACTTCCTGGCCGCCGGCATCGTCCCGGCCGTCCCGCGCGAGCCCGCCGGCAGCGCCGGCGAGATCGTGCAGCTCGCGCACGCGTTCGGGCCGCTGGTCGGCATCGGCGCCGTCCTGGCCCCCGGCGACAGCCTGCCGTCCGCCCCGCAGGCCGGGTCCGCGGAGCCCGCCCAGCCCGCCCAGCCCGCGCGTCCCGCTTCCGAGGCCCTGGCCGAGCAGGGCCTGGCCGAGTTCACGCTCGGGCCCAAGGAGGGCATCGCCCTGCTCGCGGGGGTGCCGGGGGCCACGGCGCTGAGCCTGCTGGCCGCCGCCGAGGCGGCCACCGTGACGGCCATGATGGAGGCCACCGCCGCGCTGTCCATCGCCGCGGCCGGCGCTCCGGCCGATCCCTACGACGCGGTCAGCGCCCGCGGCGACGACGTGCTCGGCGGGGTGCTGCACCGCCTCCGGGCGGCCCTGGGCTCGCCGGCCCGGCCGGCCCGGATGCTGCAGGCGCCGGTGTCCTTCCGGGTGGCCGGGCCGGTGCTGGCCCAGGTGGTGCGGGCCACCGAGGCACTGGACGGTGCCGTCGGCCGGGCGCTGGCCGGCGTCACCGACTCGCCTGCCTTCACCGGCGACCGGTTTGTCGGCACGGCCGGATTCCACGGCATCGACCTCGCGGCGGCCTGCGACCAGCTGACCGCGTCCATCGCGCATGCGGCCGAGGTCAGCGCAGCCCGGACGCACCGGCTGCTGGACGCCCGGATCACCGGCCTGGCCGCCCAGCTCGCGGCGCGGCCCGGACCGGACGCGGGCCTGGTCGCCGTGCACAAGCGCGCCGCCGGGCAGGTCCATGCCATCCGCCGGGCGGCCATCCCGTCCGCGATCGGGACCATAGAGACTTCTAACGGACAGGAGGACGTGCAGTCGTTCGCCTGGGCGGCGGCCCTCGGCGTGGCGGAGGCGCTGCGCCGCGCTCGCGTAGTCACGGCCTGCGAGCTGCTGACCGCATGTCAGGCCGCCCGCCTGGCCAGCGGCCGGTGGGCCGACGGCCGGTGGGCCGGCGGCTGCGGCCGCCTCCTGGCGGAGCTGTCCGGCCTGATCGAGCCCATCGAGGCCGACCGGCCGCTCGGCGCCGACATCGAGCGCCTCGCGGCCGGCTCCTGGCTGCGCCCGACCGCCGCCGGCTAGCGCCGCCCGTTAACGCTGCATTACCGATCAGCCGGAGGCGTTTTACCAGGTGCATAATGCTGGGGTACTCAGCTGAAGATTGCCTGCCGCGGGAGGTTCTGGTGTCGGTCGCCACGGTCCGGTCAGGCGACGGCAGCGCGCACCAGGACGCCGCCTCTGGCCTGAAGCCGGGCTGGGGCGTCAGCCCGCAGCGGCAGCAGGCGATCGCTGACGCCATGAGCGGCCTGGTCTCGCCGTCCGGCCGGCTGTCGCCCGGCCAGCTGCGCGCGATCACCGTCGAGCTGTCCGCCCGCCGCGACCTGTGGGCCGACCTCGTCGTGCACGATCCGGACGTGCGCTGGTACCTGCCGCTGCACCGGTCGAACTCCTGTGACGTCTGGCTGCTGGCCTGGGAGCGCGGCCAGGACACCGACTGGCACGATCACGGCGGGTCCTCGGGCTCCTTCGCCGTGGCCGAGGGCAGCCTGCTCGAGCAGTACCGGGTCCCGAGCGGCCGCCGGCTCGCCCGCCGGCGGCTGGCCGTCGGCGGGGCGGTGGCCTTCGGGCCCGGCCACGTGCACGACGTCGCGCACGGCGGTGAGAGCTCCTCCACCAGCATCCACGCCTACTCGCCCCCCCTGTCGGCCATGACGTACTACACGGTGACCGACTACGGCCTGATCGCCCGGGAGACCGTGGCCATCGACGGCCCGGAGGGGGGTCGCGGCCGCGGCGGCGCGGACACCGCGCTGGCCAATGCCACCGCCTCGGCCGCCCGGCTGACCGCAGGCGCGCTGCCCGCCGGCGCGCCCGGCATCGACGAGCTGCTGGCCGAGGCCCGCAGCGGCCTGCGGCGGCTGCGTCCGGAGGCGGCGTTCGCGGCCCTGACCGACGGCGCGGTGCTGGTCGACATCCGGCCGCTGGAACAGCGGATCGTGGAGGGCGAGGTGCCCGGCGCCATCATCATCAGCCGCAACGTGCTGGAATGGCGGTTCGACGCGCGCAGCGAGGCCCGGATACCCGCCCTTGCCAGGCCGGAGACGCGCGTGATCGTGATGTGCTCGCAGGGCTATGCCTCGTCATTCGCCGCCAGCTCGCTGCGCCGCATCGGCGTCACGGACGCCACCGACCTGGACGGCGGATTCCAGGCCTGGCAGGCGGCCGGCCTGCCCACCCGCCCGGCCCGCGCCCTGGGCTAAGCGGCCAGGAGAAACCCTCGGTCAGCACCGGACCCCCCGCTGACAGGACCACCGCATAGGCTCGTGACCATGATGAGTGCTCCCATCGCTGCCCATCCCGGGGATGGCGAGCACCAGCACCGGGACGTGGCCGGCGGCTGGCTGCGCCCGGCCGTCTTCGGCGCCATGGACGGGCTGGTGACCAACGTGTCGCTGATCGCCGGAGTGGGGGGCGCCGGCGCGTCGGCGCACACGCTGGTGCTGACCGGGCTGGCCGGCCTCGCCGCCGGCGCCTTCTCCATGGCCACCGGCGAGTACGTCTCGGTCTCGTCCCAGAATGAGCTGGTCGGGGCCGAGGTCTCCAAGGAGCGCCGAGAGCTCGAGCGCAATCCCGCTGGCGAGCAGCGTGAGCTGGCCCAGGTCTTCATGCGCAGCGGCGTGGACGCCGATCTCGCGAGCAAGGTCGCCATGCAGGTCTCCGCGCACCCGGAGGTGGCTCTGCGCGTGCACGTGCGCGAGGAGCTGGGGGTAGATCACCACGACCTGCCCTCCCCGGTCACCGCGGCCGTCGCCTCGCTGCTGACCTTCGCCGCCGGGGCCCTCATCCCGCTACTGCCCTACCTGGCCGGCTTCGGGTCGCTGCCCGCGGCGCTGATTCTCGCCGCCGTGGCGGCGTTCCTCGGCGGCGGGCTGGTGTCCCGGATCACCGCGCGGCCGTTCCTGCGCGGTGCCGTCCGCCAGCTCCTGCTCGCCGGGGTGGCCGCGGGCCTCACGTTCGCGGTCGGCCACCTGGTCGGGGCGATCTCGGGCTGACCACCCGGCGTTACCAGGGATCGGGGCCGATGGAGTCCTCGGCGTAATGATCGACGTTCGACGCCAGCTTCAGGTCAGACTCGACCATCATGGCGACGAGCTCCTCGAAGCCGATCTTGGGTTCCCAGCCCAGCTCGTCCCGGGCTCGGGACGGGTCGGCGCACAGCCGGTCCACCTCGGCCGGCCTGATGAAGGCCGCGTCGGTCACGACGTGCTCATGCCAGTCCAGCCCGACCGCGCGGAAGGCCCGGTCGACCAGTTCTTCCACCGAGTGGGTCACACCGGTGCCGATGACATAGTCGGCGGGCTCGTCCTGGACGAGCATGAGGTGCATGGCCCGCACGTAATCGCCGGCGAATCCCCAGTCGCGGCTCGCGCCGAGGTTGCCGAGCCGAAGCTGGCGCTCGAACCCGAGCTTGATCTTGGCGGCGCCGAGCGAGACCTTGCGGGTCACGAACTCCACGCCGCGGCGCGGCGACTCGTGGTTGAACAAGATGCCCGAGACCGCGAACATCCCGTAGGACTCCCGGTAGTTCTGGGTCAGGAAATGCCCGTAGGCCTTGCCCACGCCGTAGGGACTGCGCGGGTGAAAGGGCGTGGCCTCCGTCTGCGGCGACTCCCGGACCTGCCCGAACATCTCCGACGAGGAGGCCTGGTAGAACCGGATCTGGCTGCGCCCCGGGTTGCGCGACGCGCTGATCCCGCTGCACACCCGGATCGCCTCCAGCACCCGAAGCACGCCGAGGCCGGTGACCTCACCGGTCAGCTCGGCCTGCTGCCAGGACATCGGCACGTAGGAGATGGCGGCCAGGTTGTAGACCTCGTCGGGCGCCGCGCGCTCTACCGCCGAGATCAGGCTGCCCTGGTCGAGCAGGTCGCCCCGGACCAGCCGGAGATCGCCCAGGATCTCCCGCAACTGGCGGACTCGCGGATTGGCCTGCCCCCGGACCAGCCCCCAGACCTCATACCCCTGAGCGACCAGATGCTCCGCCAGATAGGAGCCATCCTGACCGGTGATCCCGGTGATCAGCGCACGTCGTGTCAGCGGAGCCTCCGCTCATCGAGGCGGCCGACACGTGCCGGCCCACGTCGCGGCAGCTTACCGACAGCGCCCGGGCGCGGCACACCCCCGCATACCGCTGGGGCACCGGGAAACGGAAGGTACCCCCTGGTAAGGTTCGCTGCCTAGGGGGTCACGCGGGGTGCCTGGGGCGGGCGGCCAGCGGCGGACGAGGAGGCGCGAACCTGCGTGAGCACCGCATCAGCCCATGGGCATGCGCCCGGCGAGCCGGCCGCCGAGGCTGAGCCGGCTGGCGAGGCTATGCCCGCTGGTGAGGCCGTGCCGGCCGCCGAGCGAGCGCTGCGGATCGCGCTGCTGTCCTACCGGAGCAAGCCGCACTGCGGCGGCCAGGGGATCTACCTGCGGCACCTGTCCCGGGAGCTGGCGGCACTCGGGCATCACGTCGAGGTCTACTCCGGCCAGCCCTACCCAGACCTGGAGCCAGGACCGCTGCTGCGCACCCTGCCGAGCCTGGACCTGTACGCCGACGAGGACCCCTTCCGCACCCCGGCCCTGCGCGAGTACCGCGACTGGATCGACGCGCTCGAGGTCGGCGGCATGTGGACGGGCGCGTTCCCCGAGCCGCTGACCTTCAGCCTGCGCGCGCTCCGGGCGCTGCGCGGCCGCCGCGCCGACTTCGACGTCGTGCACGACAACCAGGTGCTGGCCTACGGGATGCTGGGCATTCCCCGGCTCGGGCTGCCCCTGGTGACCAGCATCCACCACCCGATCAGCGTCGACCGGCGGATCGAGCTGGCCGCGGCCCGCGGCCTGGCCCGGCTCAGCAAGCGCCGCTGGTATTCCTTCGTGCGCATGCAGGGCCGGGTGGCCCGCCGGGTCGGGCCCATCCTGACCGGCTCGCAGTCCTCGCGGGACGACATCTGCCGCGACTTCCGGGTGCCCGCCGACCGGGTGCGGGTGATCCCGCTCGGGGTGGATACCCGGATGTTCCACCCCCGCCCGGCGCCCCGGGTTCCGGGCCGGGTGGTGGCGGTCGCCAGCGCGGACTCGCCGCTCAAGGGCGTCGCCACGCTGCTGCGAGCGTTCGCCAAGCTCACGACGGAACGGGACGCCGTGCTGACCCTGGTGGGCAAGCCGACGCCGGGCGGCCCCACCGATCAGCTGGCCGGGGAACTCGCGCTCGGCGACCGGGTGCGGTTCGTCAGCGGGATCAGCGACCTGGAGCTGGCGGAGCTCATCGCGAGCGCGGAGCTGGCCGTGGTTCCGTCCCTCTACGAGGGCTTCTCGCTGCCGGCCGTGGAGCACATGGCATCGGGCACTCCGCTGATCGCGACCCGCACCGGCGCCCTGCCCGAGGTCACCGGCGACGCCGCGCTGCTGGTCCAGCCGGGCGACGCCGAGGAGCTCGCCACCGCGCTGCGGACGCTGCACGACTCGGCCGCCGGCCGGGACCGGCTGGCCGACGCGGCTCTGCGCCGGGTGCAGGAGCGGTTCGCCTGGCCCGCGGTCGCGCGCGCCACCGTCGCGCAGTACCACCAGGCAATCGCCCGCCAGACGGCCGGGGCCGCCGCGGGGGCACTGTGCTGACCGTTGACTTCGGCCGGCTGCCGGTCGGGCCCGGCACGCGGGTGCTTGACCTTGGCTGCGGGGCCGGCCGGCATGCCTTTGAGTCGCTGCGCCGGGGCGCGCACGTGATCGCGCTGGATACCGACCTCGCCGAACTGGACCAGGTCGGCGCGATGGCGGCCGCGATGGCCGGGGCCGGCGAGGTTCCGGCCGGCGGCCGGGCCGACTGCGTGGCCGGCGACGCGACCGCCATGCCGTTCCCCGACGGCTGGTTCGACGTCATCATCGCGGCCGAGGTGCTGGAGCACATTCCCGCCGACCAGGCCGCGCTGGCGGAGATCAGCCGGGTGCTGGCGCCGGGCGGGACGGCCGCGGTCACGGTGCCCGCCTGGCTGCCCGAGCGGATCTGCTGGCGGCTGTCCGACGACTACCACAACGTGCCCGGCGGCCACGTGCGGATCTTCACCCGGCGCGAGCTGGAGACGAAGCTAGCGGCGGCCGGGCTGGCCGTCGGCGGCCATCATCACGCCCACGCCCTGCACTCCCCGTACTGGTGGCTGAAGTGCGCGGTGGGCGTGCACGACGACGGGCACCCGCTGGCCCGGGCCTATCACCGGCTGCTGGTCTGGGACATCATGCAGCGGCCGCGGCTGACCAGGCTAGCCGACAGGGCGCTGAACCCGGTGATCGGCAAGAGCCTGGTGATCTACGCCACCAGGCCGGGAAGCACGGGACTAGCGGACAGCACGGGGCTGGCAGGCAGCACGGAGCTAGTGGGAAGCACGGGGACAGGAGCGGTCGCGGGCGCCGGGGGCGACGTCCGGCGGCTGGTCAGCGCGCCGCCTCGGGTAGCTGGCGGCGCCGACGTCGAGGAGGCGCATGCGGGGGCGTGAGCACCCAGGCGGCTGGGTGCCAGAGGTGGCCGGAATCCTGACCGCGGAACAGCTGCTGGCCACGGGGCACAGTATCGCCACCGCCCAGCAGGCTGACGGGGCCATCGGCTGGCCGGACGGCCATGTGGATGCCTGGAACCATGTCGAGTGCGCGATGGCCCTGAGCGTGTGCGGCCTGCGCGGGCCTGCCCGGCGCGCCTACGCCTGGCTTGCGGCCACGCAGCGCCGTGACGGATCATGGCCGGTCCAGACCGCGCTGGGCAGCGTGCCCGACCGGGCGGCGGAGAGCAACCACGCGGTCTACCCGGCGGTCGGCGTCTGGCACGAGTTCCTGGTCACCGGCGACGAGGCGTTTGTGACGCGCATGTGGCCGTTAATCCGGTCGGGCATCGAGTTCGCGCTCGGGCTGCAGACGCCGGCCGGGCCGATCACCTGGCGGCGCCGCGCGGACGGCAGCGCCGACGACTACGCGCTGCTGGCGGGCTGCGCCAGTATGTATCAGGGCCTGCGCTGTGCGATCGAGCTGGCCGGCCACCTGGGCGAAAGCCAGCCGGACTGGGAGCTGGCCGCCGATCAGCTCTGCCACGCGGTCGCCTGCCATGAATCGGCATTCGCGGACAAGAGCCGTTATTCGATGGACTGGTACTACCCGGTGCTCGCCGGTCCCGTGCGCGGTCTGGCCGCGCAGGAGCGGCTCGCGCGGTCCTGGGAGCTGTTCGTGGTGCCGGGCCTGGGCGTCCGCTGCGTCAGTGACCAGCCCTGGGTGACCGGGGCGGAGACGTGCGAGCTGGCGCTCGCGCTGGACGCCATCGGGGACCAGGCCAGGGCGCTGGAGCTGCTGGAGCAGATCCAGCACCTGCGCGATCCCGGCGGGAGCTACTGGACCGGCTGGCAGTTCGTCAACCGGGCCCACTTCCCGAACGAGCAGAGCAGCTGGACGGCGGCCGCGGTGGTCCTGGCGGCCGACGCGCTGTCGGGTGCCTCCGGCGGCGCGGGCATATTCGCTGACGTGGCGGCCACCCCGGCGGGGCGGCCTGCCGCCGGGGCGCGCTGCTCTTGCGTCTCAGCCGATTCCGGCTCCCGTCCGCTCGAGCACTCGTAGCGACCCTTGCACCCGGACCTCCCGGAACGCGCCCGAGCGGACCGCCCGGCGGAATATCCGGTAGGGCGCCTGGCCGCCGTCGGCGGGATCGGGAAAGACGTCGTGGATCGCCAGCGCGCCGCCGGCCGCGACCCAGGGTGCCCAGCCCTCGTAGTCGGCGGTGGCCGCCGCATCGGTATGGCCGCCGTCGATGAACAGCATGCCCAGCGGCGTGCGCCAGAGCGCGGCCGCCGCCGCCGACGCCCCCACGATCGCGATCACGTGCTCCTCCAGCCCGGCTGCGGCCAGGGTGGCCCGGAAGTGCGGCAGCGTGTCCATGCGGCCGGTAGCGGGATCGACCAGCGCCGCGTCGTGATACTCCCAGCCCGGCTGGTTTTCCTCCGAGCCGTGGTGATGGTCAACCGTCACGACGGCCTGCCCAGCCGGCCGGGCCGCCGCGGCCAGGTAGATCGTCGACTTCCCGCAGTAGGTGCCGATCTCGGCGATCGGGCCGGCGGTCGCGTAGGCCGCGGCGGTCTCGAACAGGGCCAGTCCCTCGTCAGGCGGCATGAAGCCCCGGGCTGCCTCCGCGGCGAGCCTGGCCTGATCGGGAAGCGTGACGGTGGGCGGGTGATTGCGCATGCGGCCAAGTCTGCTGCCGGCCGCCTTGCCGCGCGAACCGGGGCATGCTCTACTCCGGAATGACTGGCGGCGCCCGCGACGTCCGGAGTGCGCCGAAAATGGCCTGGCGCCAGCCTGATCGGCGCCCCGGTACCCGGGAGGGTCAGGTGCGGGTGGAAGTGGACCGCGACGCCTGCGAGGCCAATGCGGTCTGCGCGGGTCTCGTGCCCGAGGTGTTCGACCTCGACGACGATGACCGCCTGCACATCCAGGTCGAGCCGGTGCCGCCGGGGCTGGCCGACGCGGTCCGCCGCGCCGTCGCCTCCTGCCCGAAGGCAGCACTCAGGATCGTTCCCTAAGATGACGGCGCCCCGCAGCCCGGGGACCCGCAGCCCGGGGACCCGCAGCCCGGGCACCCGCAGCTGAGGAAACGGAGAGCACACATGCGCGCTGGCGCGATTGTCGCCGCGGCAGCCGCGGCCGGCGCCATGGGACTGAGCCTGGCCTGCTCCGCTCAGGCGAGCCCGCCGGGCTCGGGGCATGCCGTCCACGCCACCAGCTCGGCCAGTACCGGTGACCCGGGCCGCACCGCGAGCCCGGCCAGCCCGGCTCCGAACATCGGCAAGCCCACGGCCGGCCTGGTCCCGGCTCAGCTCGAGCAGGCCTACAACCTCGGGCCGCTGTGGCGGCGCGGCATCAACGGCGCGCATCAGACCATCGTGATCGTCGACTCCTTCGGCTCGCCGACCATTGCCAGCGACCTCGCGGCGTTCGACCAGGCCTTCGGCCTCCGGCCGCCGGCCTCGCTGCGCATCATCCAGCCGGCCGGGAAGGTGGCCCCCTACCAGGCCACCAGCACCCGGATCGGCTGGGCGTCCGAGACCACCCTGGACGTCGAGTGGGCGCACGCCATGGCGCCAGGGGCCGGGATCCTCCTGGTGGAGACCCCGACCGCGGAGAACGAGGGCCGGACCGGCTTCCCGCAGATCGTCGCGGCCGAGAGCTACGTGATCCGGCACCACCTCGGGCAGGTAATCAGCCAGAGCTTCGGCGCCACCGAGGAAACCTTCCGGTCGCCGGCCGTCCTGCGGGCGCTGCGGGGCGCCTACGAGCTAGCCGCCCGGCCCGCCTATGCCGTGACGGTGCTCGGCGCCAGCGGGGACTCGGCGGCCTCGGGCGACACCTACAACATGCAGAGCCTGTACCCGCGCCGGGTCGTGGAGTGGCCGGCGACCGATCCGCTGGTCACCGCCGTGGGCGGCACCTTCCTGAACCTGGGGCCGGCTGGCCAGCGGCTCGCGCCGGACGCGGCCTGGTCCAACAGCGGCGGCGGCCAGTCGGCCGTCTTCACCCGGCCCGCCTATCAGGACGGCGTGCGGGCTATTACCGGTCCTAGCCGCGGCATCCCCGACATCTCGATGGACGCCTCCTGCGCGAGCTCAGTCGCGCTTTTCGCGAGTTTCCCCGGCACCGGGCCCAGCCACTGGCAGACCATCTGCGGCACGAGCATGGCCACTCCGCTGTTCGCGGGCGTGGTCGCGCTGGCCGACCAGGTGGCCGGGCATTCGCTCGGGCTGATCAACCCGGCGATCTACCGAATGTCAGCCGCCCGCGACCCGGGCATCGTGGACATCGTCAGCGGCAGCAACTCGATCGTGGCCGGAGGCCACCAGGTGACGGGCTTCCGCGCAGGTCCCGGTTATGACCTGGTCTCCGGCGTCGGGACGGTCAACGCCGCCTACTTCGTGCCCGAGCTGGCCAGGCTGGCCGGCTAGCGAGCACGGGCTGGCGGGCGCGCCGGGCTGGCGGGCGCGCCGGGCTGGCGGGTGGCTAGCTGAGGGCACCGGAGGCGACGGCCACGCCCACCGAGACCAGGATCACGCCGCCCAGCTGATCGCTGCGGTCGCCGGCCCAGCCGCCGAGCCGTGCGCCCAGCTCGAGGCCCGCCAGTGACAGGGCCACGCTCACCGCGCCGATGATGATCGCGCTCAGGAGGATGGCGACCTGGTAGGTGCCGAGGGCGAACCCCACCACCAGGTTGTCGAGGCTTAAGGCCAGGGCACTGAGCACCAGGCGCACCCCACCCTGGCTGGGGAGGTTAGGCCTGGGGTCGGGAGCACCGGGGCCGGGCACGTCGGCACCGGGCACATCGGGGCCAGGAGCATCGGGGCTGGGAGCATCGGGGCCAGGAGCATCGGGGCCGGGTGCAGGCGGTCCTGGTGCATCGGGGCTGGGAGCACCGCACCCGGAGCTGGCTGGCTGGGGCACGCCCGCGCCGGCACCGAGCTCGGCGGCATCCGGCTCGGCGGCATCCCGCTCGCCCGCGCCCTGTTGCCTGGCCGCCTGCTCGGCGGCGCTCGTGGTGACGGCTGCCGCGGACCGGGCCGCTCGGCGGGCACGGAGGGAGCCGAGAATGCCGTAGAGGCCCACCCCGATCAGCAGGGCGCCCCCGATCCAGTGGCCGGTCCGGCCGAGTTGCATGGCCACGTTGTCGCCGATGAGCAGTCCGATGACGGGCATGCCGGCCTCGAAGGCGCCGAAAACCAGGCCGACCTGCAGCCGAGTACGGGTAGTGATGCCTCCAACACCCAGGCTGACGGCGGCGGCGAAGTTAGACAGGCCCACCGACGCCGCGACGAGCAGAAGCGCCAGCATGGCGACACGCTAGCGCGTGCCGGCGCGGCACACCTTGGTATCAATCGAACAGTGGTTCGGATTAGGCGGACTATAGCCAGCACAATCCGAACCAATGATGAAGTGCGGGCTCATCCGCGGGCAGGTTACGCTGCCCTCATGCGAGTAGCTTTGTGCCAGTTGCCGATCAGCTCAGAGCCGTCGGCCAACCTCGCCAGGGTCGAGGCCGCCGTTACCGGCGCCGCTGCGCAGGGGGCCCAGCTCGCCGTCTTTCCGGAGGGCACGCAGGCGCGGTTCTCGGCTGATCTCCGCCAGGCGGCCGAGCCACTGGACGGGCCGTTCGGCCGCGGCCTGTCGGAGGTGGCTCGCCGCACCGGCGTGGCCGTTGCCGCCGGGGTGTTCGAGCCGGCGCCGGACGGGCGGGTGTTCAACACGACGGTGGCCGTGGACTCCGGCGGCCGCCTGGTGGCGGCGTATCGCAAGATTCACCTGTTCGACGCGCTCGGCCAGCGGGAGTCCGACAGCGTGGCGCCCGGCGGCGAGCCGGTCGTGGCCGACCTGGCAGGCCTGCGGGTGGGCTTCCTCACGTGTTACGACGTCCGGTTCCCCGAGCTCGCCCGGGCGCTGGCCACGGCGGGCGCCGAGCTGCTCGTGATCCCGGCCGCCTGGGCAGCGGGCCTGTTCAAGGAGGAGCACTGGGTCACCCTGGTGCGAGCCCGGGCCATCGAGAACACCATCTGGGTCGCCGCGGTCGGCCAGGTCCCCGATCCGGCCGAGCGGCCGACCGGGGCGCCGACCGGCATCGGCCGCAGCATGCTGGTAGACCCGATGGGAACGGTCCGGCTTGACCTTGGCCCGGCCGCGGGCCTGGCGGTCGGCGACGTGGACCCGGCCGTGACCGCGCAGGTCAGGTCCGTCCTGCCGTGCCTGAGCAACCGGCGCGACGACGTCTTCGCCGCGCAGCCCACCGTGATGAGCTAGCCGCAGCGCCGACCTTTGATTCCGTAAGGCCAGCTTTCCGTAACTCACGGCAGCCGGCCCGGGGGCCCTTGCGCGGGCCGGCCGGGATCTAGTAGGACAGCATGCGTCGTCTACCGAGGTTCCGGGAAACGGAGGCGAGCATGCAGGCGACTTCGCAGCCATTCCCGGCCACTGCTACGACCGGCGGATTTTTGCGTCAGCAGGCACAGTTCGCGAACCACATCACCAGGGACGGGTCGAGCGGCTTCCAGGCCGAGCCGGGCCGGTATCAGCTCTACGCTTCCCTGGCCGATCCGTGGTCGCACCGCGCCCTCATCGTCCGCAGGCTGCTGGGCCTGGAGCAGGTCATCGGGCTGACCCTGACCGACCCGATTCCCGGCCAGCGTGGCTGGCGGTTTCCCGACAGCGGCGGCGGCCGCGACCCCGTCACGGGGGCGTCCTGGCTGGCCGAGCTCTACCTGGCCACCGATCCGGGCTACGCGGGCCGCTGCACGGTGCCGCTGGTCTGGGACGTCCGCACGCAGCGGATCGTGTCCAACGACTTCCCGCAGATCACGGTCATGCTGGAGACGGAGTTCAGCGAGTTCCACCGGCCGGGGGCGCCGGACCTCTACCCGGCCGGCCTGCGCCGCGAGATCGACGCACTGGGCGCGCTGATCCACCAGACCGTCAATAGCGGCGTCTACCGGGCGGGCCTGGCCACCACGCAGGCGGCCTACGAGGAAGCCTTTGACGCCCTGTTCACCACGCTCGACGCCCTGGAGGAGCGGCTGGGCCGGCGCCGGTTCCTGCTCGGCAGCCAGCTGTCCGAAGCCGACGTCCGGCTGTTCCCGACGCTAGCCCGGTTCGACGCCGTCTACTACGTCCATTTCAAGTGCAACCTGCACCGGCTCACCGACTACCGGCAGCTGTGGGCCTACGCCCGCGACCTGTATCAGCGGCCCGGATTCGGCGACACGACCGACTTCGCGTCGATCAAGCGGCACTACTACCAGACGCAGGAATGGATCAACCCGTCCCGGATCGTGCCCAAGGGCCCGTACGTCAACTGGCTCGAACCGCATGGCCGGGACCTGGAGTCCGCGTAGGCTTGCGCCACCCCGCACAGGTGCACCCGGGGCTGCGACCTGCGGATGGCGGGTAACCTTGTCCAGCGGGACAAACACCAGGAATCCAGCTTCGGAAGAGGGCGATGTCCGCCGTGTCTTCTGGGTCTCCGCGGGCTTCCGCGGATCTCAACAAGCAGCTAGCTGACCGGGCGCCGGAGCAGCCGCCCGCCGAGCCCAATGGGTCTCACGGACCGCACGGGCCCGAAGGCGGGCCGGGCGGCCCCGCAGGGACCGACTTCGGTCCTAATCAGTGGCTGGTCGACGAGCTCTACCAGCGCTACCAGGCGGATCCCAGCTCGGTGGACCGGGCGTGGTGGAACTTCTTCGCTGACTATCAGCCGCAGCCATCCGACTCCTCCGGATCGTCCGGCCAGGCGGCCACGGCCGGCCTGACCGGGCCGCCGCCCGCGGCCGCCGCCCCAGCAGCCCAGGCTTCAGCAGCCCAGGCTTCAGCAGCCCCGGCCCCAGGAGCCCCGGCCCCAGGAGCCCCGGCACAGGCCCCTGGAGCCCCGGGAGCCCCGGCACAGGCCCCTGGAGCCCTTGGAGCCCCGGGAGCCCCGGCCGCCCCGGCCCAGCCCGGCCCGGCTCCGGCCCAGGCGCCGCCCGCCGCGTCGGCCGCAGTCCCGGCCGCTCCGGCCGGCGAGCAGGTCAAGCTGCGCGGGACCGCGGCCAGGACGGCGGCCAACATGGCCGCGAGCCTGTCCGTGCCGACCGCCACGAGCGTGCGCGCGGTGCCGGCCAAGCTCCTGGTCGACAACCGCATCGTCATTAACAACCACCTCGCGCGCGGCCGCGGCGGCAAGGTGTCGTTCACGCACCTGATCGGGTACGCCATCGTCCGGGCCCTGGCCGTGGTGCCCGAGATGAACAACGCCTACGCCGAGGTGGACGGCAAGCCGGTGCTCGTCCAGCCCGGCGACGTCAACATCGGCCTGGCTATCGACATCCGCAAGGGCGACGGGTCGCGCCAGCTGCTGGTGCCGAGTATCAAGTCCGCGCAGACCATGGACTTCCGGCAGTTCTGGATCGCCTACGAGGACGTGGTCCGCAAGGCGCGCAACGGCAAGCTGACCGTCCAGGACTTCGCGGGCACCACGATCAGCCTGACCAATCCGGGCACGATCGGCACCGAGCACTCCGTGCCGCGGCTGATGCCGGGCCAGGGCTGCATTGTCGGCGTGGGCGCGATGGAGTACCCGGCCGCCTACCAGGGCGCCTCGGAAGAGACCATCGCCCGGATGGCCATCAGCAAGACGGTGACGCTCACCTCCACCTACGACCACCGGATCATCCAGGGCGCGCAGTCCGGTGACTTCCTGCGGGTCATCCACCAGCTGCTGCTGGGCGAGGACGGCTTCTACGACGAGGTGTTCCAGGCCCTGCAGATTCCCTACGAGCCGGTCCGCTGGGAGCGCGACATCC
Organism: Streptosporangiaceae bacterium; assembly: GCA_036510065.1. Taxonomy (GTDB): domain Bacteria; phylum Actinomycetota; class Actinomycetes; order Streptosporangiales; family Streptosporangiaceae; genus DASUBV01. The sequence goes on from DATCEO010000113.1 coordinate 24,488, forward strand.
AGGCCGGCCACGAGGACGACATCACCAAGGGCGCCCGGGTCCACGAGCTGATCCACGCCTACCGGGTCCGCGGGCACCTCATGGCCGACACCGACCCGCTGGAGTACCGGCAGCGCAAGCACCCCGACCTGGACATCAGAAAGCACGGGCTGACCCTCTGGGACCTGGAGCGGGAGTTCGCCACGGGCGGCTTCGGCGGCCAGCCGCGGATGCAGCTGCGCAAGATCCTCGGCGTCCTGCGCGACTCCTACTGCCGCACTGTCGGCGTGGAGTACATGCACATCCAGAACCCCGAGGAGCGGGCCTGGATCCAGGCCCGGGTCGAGCGGCCGCACGGCCGGGCCGACAAGGACGAGCAGCTGCGCATCCTGTCCCGGCTCAACGTGGCCGAGGCCTTCGAGATGTTCCTGCAGACGAAGTTCGTCGGGCAGCGCCGGTTCTCCCTGGAGGGCGCCGAGTCGCTGATCCCGCTGCTGGACGCCGTGCTCACCGAGGCCGCCGACGGCGGGCTGCACGAGGTCGTGCTGGGCATGGCCCACCGGGGCCGGCTGAACGTGCTGGCCAATATCGTCGGCAAGTCTTACGGCCAGATATTTAACGAGTTCGAGGGGAACCTGGACCCCAGCAGTACGCACGGCTCCGGGGACGTCAAGTACCACCTCGGCGCCGAGGGGTCCTACCGGGTAGCGGACGGGCGCGAGATCAGGACGTCGCTGGTCGCCAACCCGAGCCATCTGGAGGCCGTGGACCCGGTGATGGAAGGCGTGGTGCGGGCCAAGCAGGACGTGCTCGACATGGGGGACGCCGACGGCTTCACCGTGCTGCCCGTGCTGATCCACGGCGACGCCGCGTTCGCCGGCCAGGGGGTGGTGGCCGAGACCCTGGAGCTGTCCCAGCTCCGCGGCTACCGGACCGGCGGCACCGTGCACATCGTGGTCAACAACCAGGTCGGCTTCACCACTGCCCCCGAGTCGTCGCGGTCCAGCGTGTACTCGACCGACGTGGCCAGGATGATCCAGGCCCCCATCTTTCACGTCAACGGCGATGACCCCGAGGCGGTGGTCCGGGTCGGCCATCTCGCCTTCGCCTACCGGCAGGCGTTCGCCAAGGACGTCGTCATCGACATGATCTGCTATCGCCGTCGCGGCCACAACGAGGCCGATAACCCGTCGTTCACCCAGCCGCTCATGTATGACCTTATCGACGCCAAGCGCTCGACCCGCAAGCTCTACACCGAGTCGCTGATCGGACGCGGCGACATCACGATGGAGGAGGCGGAGCAGGCGCTGCGCGACTACCAGCAGGAGCTGGAGCGCGCCTTCACCGAGACCAGGGACGCCCTGAGCCGCCCGGCCGAGCCGGGGGCAGTGACCAGACCGGAGGTCGGCGAGGCCCCCGCCGACCACGGCGCCGTGCCGACGGCCATCTCCGCCGAGACCGTCAAGACCATCATCGACTCGCAGCTCGACCTGCCCGAGGGGTTCACGCCGCACCCGCGGCTGCTGCCCCAGCTGCAGCGCCGGGCGGCCATGGTGGAGCAGGACGCGATCGACTGGGCGACCGGCGAGCTGCTGGCGTTCGGCTCCGTGCTGATCGACGGGCACGCCGTCCGGCTGATCGGCCAGGATTCCCGGCGCGGGACCTTCGGCCAGCGGCACGCGGTGCTCGTCGACCGGCACACCGGCGAGGAGTACACCCCGCTGCGCCGGTTCAACGGGCCTGCCACCAAGTTCCACGTCTACGACTCGCTGCTGTCGGAGTACGCGGCGGTGGGCTTCGAGTACGGCTACTCGGTGGCCAGGCCAGCGGCGCTGGTCTGCTGGGAAGCGCAGTTCGGCGACTTCATCAACGGGGCGCAGACCATCGTGGATGAGTTCATCAGCTCCGGCGAGCAGAAGTGGGGCCAGCGCTCCGGCGTGGTGCTGATGCTGCCGCACGGCTACGAAGGGCAGGGCCCCGACCATTCCTCGGCCAGGGTCGAGCGCTTCCTGTCGCTGTGCGCGCGGGACAACATGACGGTGGCGGCGCCGAGCACCCCGGCCAGCTATTTCCACCTGCTCCGGTGGCAGGCGCTGTCCGAGCGGGTCAAGCCGCTGATCGTGTTCACGCCCAAGTCGATGCTGCGGCTCAAGACCGCGACGTCCGCGTCGGCCGAGTTCACCTCCGGCTCGTTCCGGCCCGTCCTGCGCGATCCGCAGTTCGCGGCCAGCGCGCAGCCAGCCGACTCGGGTTCGGCGAGCTCGGGACGGCAGCTCGATCCCGCCGCCGTCCGGCGGGTGGTGCTGTGCGCGGGCAAGGTCTACTACGACCTGGCCGAGCGGCGGCGCGCGAGCGGCGCCACCGACGTCGCCCTGGTGCGCGTCGAGCGGCTCTACCCGCTGCCCGCGGCCGAGATCGCCGCTGAGCTCGCGCACTATCCGGCCACGGCGGAGGTGGCCTGGGTCCAGGAGGAGCCAGCCAACATGGGCGCCTGGCCGTACATGGGGCTGCGGCTGCCCAACATCATCGGCCGGCCGGTCAGCCTGTTCTCGCTTCCGGATAGCTCCGCGCCCGCGGGCGGCTCGGCCAAGGCGCACGCTGCCGAGCATGCCGGGCTGATCGAGGCGGCCGTACGCCTGGGCGGGTAGCCATGTACTTCACCGACCGCGGCATCGAGGAACTCGCCCAGCGGCGCGGGGACGAGCAGGTGGCCCTGTCCTGGCTGGCCGAGCGGCTGCGTGAGTACGTCGACGAGCATCCCGACGACGAGGCCCTCGTGGACCGGCTCGCCAGCTGGCTCGCGCGGCTCGACGACGACTTCGACGAGTAGCGCCGGCCGGGTGAGCGCCGCCGGCAGCGGATAGAACTCGCTACCGCGGGTACCGCCGGGTAGCACAGCACGCCGCCGAGTAGGCTGTTGGCGTCGCCGTCAAACACGATACATCTTGACTTTTGGCTAACGCGACATAGCGTCCTGGGGGGACGCTGTCGTCGGCGACGGTGATCAAGTGCAGGGAGAGGAACGCGATGTCACGCTTCGCAGCGCCACGCGACCTGCGCCCCGCACGCGGGCAAGGCAGGACAGGTGATGCACGGTGAGCCCGATCTTCCGGCACGGCAGGCTCCGGCTGTACCTGCTCAAGCTGCTCGACGAGGCGCCGCGGCATGGCTACGAGGTCATCCGGCTGCTGCAGGACCGCTTCATGGGCGTCTACTCGCCATCGCCGGGCACGATCTACCCGCGGCTGGCCCGGCTGGAGGAAGACGGCCTGGTCACCCACGACGAGGTGGACGGCCGGAAGGTCTACCGGATCACGGAGAAGGGCCGGGAGGAGATCCGCGGCCGGCTCGATGACCTAGCCGAGCTGGAGGACGAGCTGACCCAGTCGGTGCGCGACATTGCCCGCGAGGTGACCGAGGACGTCCGGGACACGGTTCGCAGCCTGCGCGAGGAGATCACCTGGGCCGCGCGGGACGTTCGCCGGGACAGGGCGGGACGGGACAGGGCGGGACAGGACAGCGCGGGACGGGACGAGACCGGCCCGGACAGCGGCGAGCAGCCTGCGGCGGACGAGGCCGCGCGCATTAGGGACGAGGCCAGGCGGACCCGCGACGATATCCGCGGCACGTTCCGCTCGCAGCGGCGCAGCGGCGCCGGTCGCGGGCCTCGCGAGCCCGGGAGCCGCGACGCGGGCCGCCCGGACTGGGGGCGCCAGGACTGGGGAGGCCAGGACTGGGGCAGCTGGGCCGACCGGGCCGCGGGCTGGCAGGCCTGGGGCGACCGCCGGGAGCAGGCCGAGCAGAAGGACCCGGGCGGCCGGTCCGGCTGGTCGGGCTGGCAGGACTGGGCCGCAAGGTCGGCCGGACTGGACCGGCTGGCCTCGGAGTTCGCCCGGGAACTCAGCTCCGCGGCCGGGCACGCCGGGGACATCGGCGACCACGCCCTCGGCGAGCTCCGGGACATCCTCTCCGACACCCTGGCCCGGATCCGCGACGAGATCTTCACCGGTCCCCCCCAGGCCGCCCGGGACCCCGCCGGCCAGCCCGCCGAGCCCCAGCCCGCCGAGAACGGGACCGCCGAGCACGGGACCGCCGAGCACGGGCCAGCCGGCGAAGCCGAGTCGCCCGCGGGTACCGATCGCGGCCCTACGGCGTGAACACGATCTTCCCGAACACCTCGCCGTCGAGCATCGCCGCGAACCCCTCGCGAGCCTCTGCCAGCGGGAGGACGCGGTCGATGACCGGCCGGGTGCCCGTCTGCTCCAGGAAGGTCAGCAGGCGGGCGAGCTGATCGCGGCTGCCCATGGTCGAGCCGACCACCGACAGCTGCAGGAAGAACACCCGGCTCAGGTCGGCTGACGGCACCGACCCGCTGGTCGCGCCGCTGACCACGATGGTGCCGCCCGGCTTGAGGGCCCGCAGCGAGTGGGCCCACGTGGCCTCGCCGACCGTCTCCATGACCGCGTCCACGCGCTCGGGCAGCCGCGCGCCGTTCTCGAAGGCCCGCTCCGCACCCAGCTCGAGGGCACGCGCCCGCTTGGCCTCGCTCCGGCTCGTGGCCCAGATCCGAAGTCCGGCTGCCCGGCCGAGCAGGATCAGCGCGGTCGCCACCCCCCCGCCCGCCCCCTGGACCAGGACGGTCGCGCCCGGCCGCAGGCCCGCTCGGTCGAACAGCATCCGGTAGGCGGTGAGGTAGGCGGTGGGCAGGCAGGCAGCCTGCTCGAACGTCAGGGCGGCGGGCTTGGGGACCAGGTTCCGCCGCGGCACGGCCACCTGCTCGGCGAACGTGCCGTCATATCGCTCGGACAGCAGCGACCGGGACGGGTCCAGCGTCTCGTCGCCGCCGCCTACCGCGGGATCGCCGATAACCGCGTGCACGACGACCTCGTTGCCGTCCTCGTCGACCCCGGCCGCGTCGCAGCCCAGGACCATCGGCAGCCGGTCGGCGCTGAGGCCGACGCCCCGCAGCGACCAGAGGTCGTGGTGGTTAAGCGCGGCGGCCCTCACGGTCACCGTGGCCCAGCCGGCGGCCGGAACCGGGTCGGCGTGCTCACCCAGCTCGAGGGCCGCGAGCGGGTCGTTGGCATCGAAACGGGCGGCGGTAACTGCGAACATGGCTTGGACCCTAGCGCGCCGGCCCGGCAGGCGGCCTGCGGCCTGTCCCGCAAAGCTCATGCGCGCCGGCGTTCTGGCCGCTAAAGTCGGTTCTCGGCCCAGCAGAACCCGGGTCGGCTCGCGTCGGCTGTGCGATACTTGACGCGGGAAGCGGCCCATCTGATCTCCCCGCAGGTAAGGACCGGAGTGAATCTCACGTCCTATGCCGAGTTCGCGGTTCGCCTCGTGAACACCGCCTACCAGGCTGACGATGTTCCCGATCCGCTCGGCACCATGGCTGGCTTTAGCGTGCTGGTCCATGACCGGCCGCAGCTCGCCCGCGCGGTGACGCCCTTCGACCTTGACGCGCTGCGGGCGCTCCGGGCCGAGTTCAGCCAGGTCTTCACCGCCGCCGCCACCGGGCGTGAGCGCGAGGCCGTGGAGCGGCTCAACGCCCTGCTGGCCCGCAGCCCGATCCAGCCCGAACTGGTCAGCCATGATGACCAGCGCTGGCATGTCCATCTGGCGGACGGCGGATCGGCGGCGGACCGGTACGCGGCGGGCGCGGTTATCGGCCTGACCCTGATGGTCTCCCAGCTCGGGCTCAAGCGGCTCGGCGTCTGCTCCATCGCCTCATGTCAGCGGGTCTTCATTGACGCCAGCCCGAACCGGTCGCGGCGATATTGTGCAGAACACTGCGCAACCCGGGCAAACGTCACTACAATACGCGCCCAGGCGAGGCTCGAAGGTACCGGCCGCGCCGCCACCGCCGCCAGCTAACAAAAGGGCCGCGGCCCTTTGTTATCTTCTGGTTACGCCCGCGGCCCGGCGCGAGAATCCCCGGCCAGTCGGTGACTTACCAGCGCCAGCCCGCTGAGCTGCGGCTTAACTGTCGCTATCCCCAGTCCGGCGGCCGTCGCACAATGCCCTTACAGTGACCCGCGTTATCGAAATGACGCCAAGCGGCTTCTTCTCAACGCACGAGTGGATCATTACCATGAGGCCTACTCAACGGCCGTATGGCCAACGTATGCGGACCCGGAAGAAGGTTCGATCATGGCAGCAGAGTCACTAGCGACTCCTACCAGACCGGCAGACGTCGGCCTCAAGCGAGAGATGGGGCTGATCGGCGCCACCTGGGCATCCGAGACCTCCATCATCGGCTCGGGCTGGCTGTTCGGTGCGCTCTATGCCTCGCAGGCGGCGGGCACGGCCGCCCTGCTGGGCTGGGTCATCGGCGGGGTCGCGGTGATCTTCCTGGCCCTGGTGCACGCCGAGCTGGGCGGTATGTTCCCGGTGTCCGGCGGCACCGCGAGGTTCCCGCACCTGGCCTACGGCAGCGTGGCCGGCATCTCCTTCGGATTCTTCTCCTGGGTGCAGGCCGTCACGGTGGCGCCGATCGAGTGCTTCGCGGTGATGCAGTACGGCTCCTACTACTGGCACGGCCTCTACAACCCGGTGACCAAGAACGTCACCGGCATCGGCTTCGTGATGACCATCATCCTGATGGCCGTTTTCACCGCGATCAACTTCCTGGCCATGCGCACGTTCTCCAAGGTCAACTCGGGCATCACCTGGTGGAAGGTGGCCATCCCGGTCCTCGCCATCATCGTGCTGGCGTTCAAGTTCAAGGCCAGTAACTTCGGCGCGGGCGGCGGCTTCATGCCCTACGGGATCAAGGCCCTGTTCGCGGCGATCCCGTCGGCGGGCATCGTGTTCGCCTACCTCGGCTTCGAGCAGGCCGACCAGCTGGCCGCCGAGATCAAGAACCCGCAGAAGAACCTGCCGCGGGCCATCCTCCTGGCCACCTTCATCGGCATCATCATCTACGTCCTGCTGCAGGTGGTGTTCATCGGCGCGCTCCCGCACAGCCAGATCGCGCACGGGTTCGCCAACATCAGCGACAAGAACATCCTGGCCGGCCCGTTCGCCGGGCTGGCCGGCGTCATCGGGCTCGCCTGGCTGGCCACCATCCTGCGGATCGACGCGTTCGTCTCCCCGTTCGGCACCGGCCTGATGTACCAGACCTCGACCTCGCGGGTCGGCTACGGGCTGGCCCGTAACCGCTACTTCCCGCAGGTCTTCGCCAGGGTCAACCGGAGCGGCGTGCCGTGGATCAGCCTGATCGTCGCCTTCATCGCCGGACTGTTCTTCCTGCTCCCGTTCCCCAGCTGGCATGCGCTGGTGGGCCTGGTCACCGGGGCCAGCGTGCTGATGTACGCCGGCGCCCCGCTGGCCATGGGCGCCTTCCGCCGGGGCCTCCCGGACGCGGACCGGCCCTATAGGGTGCCGGGCGGCGCGGTCGTGAGCCCGATCGCGTTCATCATCGCCAACCTGCTCATCTACTGGTCGGGCTTCGAGGTGGTCTGGAAGCTCGGCATCGTGCTCGTGATCGGGTACGTCCTCATCGCCTTCTTCATGGCCTTCGACCAGAACCGGCCGCCGCTGGACTGGAAGTCGGCGCAGTGGCTGCCGGTCTACCTGATCGGCATGGGCATCATCTCCTGGCAGGGCCAGTTCTCCGGCGCTCCGTCAAGCGACAAGCATCCGTTGCCGCCGACCAACACCGGCCACATTCCGTTCTGGGCGGACATGGCCATCGTGGCCGCGTTCAGCCTGGTGATCTACTACTGGGCGATGGCGACCCGGCTGCCCAGGGAGGAAGTGCTCAACCTGGTCGAGCGGCAGTCCGGCATCGAGCCGCCGGAGCGCGCGGCCGCCTCCTAAAGCGCGCCGAGCCGATCAGCAGGGGCCTCCGGCTCTCCCCCTCGCGGGAGGGCCGGAGGCCTTTGTGCTGCGCTCAGGACGGGCCTGCTCCGGCGGGGCCGCGGCGGTAGCGGAGCAGGACGCGGGCAGTGATCTGCTCCGGTGCCACCGCGCCGAAGGAGCGGCTGTCCACGGCGGCGGCGCCGCGGTTGTCCGACTCCAGCCACCAGCCGCCGGGCTCGCGCCGTGCGGCTCGCTTGACCAGCAGGAAGTCCGCGCGGGCCGGATGCCGGGCGATGACGAGCTGGCCGGGCGCGATCCGGGGCGGCCGGCCAGCTCGCAGGCCGTGCCACACGAGCAGCCAGTCGCCGGGCCGCAGGGCTGGCTCCATCGACCGCTCCGCGACCGCGATCCGACCCAGCGGCCAGTGCATGCATCCCTCCCCGGTGGGCAGTGCCTAGTCACGTTGTACTGTCAGAAACGCCGAATCAATGATCGGACATGAGAGAAGGAGATCAATGAGGTTGCTCGCCCGTCTCCTAGAGCCTGCCACGACGGCACACGCTCACTGTGACCTCCCCTGCGGTGTCTACGACCCCGCCCAGGCCCGGATTGAGGCCGAGTCGGTCAAGGCCATCTGTGAGAAGTACCAGGCCAACACGGACCCGGAGTTCCGCGCCCGCGCCCTGATCATCAAGGAGGAGCGCTCCGAACTGGTCAAGCACCACCTCTGGGTGCTGTGGACCGACTACTTCAAGCCTCCGCACTTTGAGAAGTACCCGCAGCTGAACCAGCTGTTCAACGAGGCCACGAAGCTGGCCGGCGGTGGTGGCGGCACTAAGTCGAGCACCGACCCGGCTACGGCCGACCAGCTCCTGGCCAAGATCGAGGACATCAGCAAGGTCTTCTGGGAGACCAAGCAAGCCTGACGGCCCTCGCCGCGGTCTAGGCCGGCGGGCCGCCTGGCAGTGCCAGGCGCCCGGCCGGCCGTGATCGAGTCGGCTTTCCCCTCTCTGCGCCGCGGGCCAGCGCCCCGGGCCCCGCGCGCACTTGCCCCTGCACCGCGTGCCGCGTCGGACGCAGTCGCGTAGTCACTGTAGGTTGCAGACAGGAGCCGGCACCTGCGCCACCGCAGGCATCGCGTCCGGCGCGTGCGGGAGGGCAGAAGTGACCGAAAAGACGACCACCGCGGCGACGCCGGCGGCGGAGCGCGGCGGCACGCAGGACCAGGTGACGGTCCGGATGCCGGCCGAGGGGGCGTACCTGTCGGTGCTGCGCACGGCCACGGCAGGCCTGGCCGCTCGTCTCGACTTCACCCTCGACGAGATCGAGGACCTGCGGATCGCCGTCGACGAGGCCTGTGCCATGCTGCTGCACCAGGCCATTCCCGGTAGCGCGCTGGAGTGCAGTTTCGCGCTCGGGCCGGACGAGATGACGGTCTCGGTCTCGGTCCCGAGCCTGGCCCCGAGCCCGCCAGCCAGCGATACCTTCGCCTGGACGGTGCTGTCAGCGCTGGCCGGCAGCGTAGACGCCTTCACAGGACCCGGCGACCAGCTCACGATTGTCATGCGCAAGAGCCGCCGCCTGCCGGGGTCAGCGTGACCGGGGAGACAGAGATCGCCTTGACCGAGGAGTTCGATGCCATGTCAGCGGCGCCAGGAGGACTGGCGGCGGCTGGCGAGCCGGAGGGCCCGGAGCCAGCCGGGCTCAGCTTCAGCGCTGCCGAGCTCGAGCCGGCGGCCCTGCACGGCGACGACCTCACCGAGCAGGTGGCCGCGGTGGCCGAAACGCCCCGGATCCAGCACGGCACGCGGGAACGCACTTACGCGCGGGAGCTGTTCGAGCGGCTGTCCGGGCTGCCCGAGGGCGACGCGGAGCGGCTGCGGATCCGCGGCGAGCTGGTGGAACTGCACCTGCCGCTGGTGGAGTACCTGGCCCGCAGGTTCCGCAACCGCGGCGAATGGCTCGATGACCTCACCCAGGTGGCCACGATCGGCCTGATCAAGTCCATCGACCGGTTCGACCTCGAGCGCGGCGTCGAGTTCTCCACCTACGCCACGCCCACCATTGTCGGCGAGATCAAGCGGCATTTCCGCGACAAGGGCTGGGCGGTCCGCGTGCCCCGCCGCCTGCAGGAACTTAAGCTGGCGCTGACCAAGGCCATCGGTGACCTGGCCCAGCGGCTCGGTCGCGCCCCCACCGTCGCCGAGCTGGCCGTTCACCTGCAGATGAGCGAGGAAGACGTCCTGGAGGGACTGGAGTCGGCCAACGCCTACTCCACGGTGTCCCTGGACGCGCCGGACTCGGGCGACGAGGACGCGCCGGCGGTCGCCGAGTCGCTGGGAATGGTCGACGACGCGCTAGAGGGGGTCGAGTACCGGGAATCGCTCAAGCCGCTTCTCGAGCGCCTTCCGCCGCGCGAGAAGCGGATCCTGCTGCTGCGGTTCTTCGGCAACATGACGCAGTCCCAGATCGCGACCGAGCTCGGGATCTCGCAGATGCACGTGTCCCGGCTGCTGGCCAAGACCCTGGCCCAGCTGCGTGAGGGCCTCACGACCGATGAGTAGCGCTGATCACCGCCGGTAGCAGGCTAGTGCGGCCGCCGCTGGTGCCGGTCGGCCGGCTGGGGCAGCCCGACGGTGAGGGCCCGGGTGCTCGGCGGGGCCAGCAAGGTGGCGAACCCGGCCAGGGCGAGCAGGACCGCGGGCACTCCCCAGCCGTAACGCCCGCCCTGGAGCAGGTAGATGCCCACGATGCCGGTGAACAGCTGGGTCAGCAGCGCCGGCGTCCTGGTCCACCGGCGTGGCCGTCGCAGCCCGCCTGCTACCAGCCCTAGCAGGGCCGCCGTCGCGACGCCGATCACCGTGATCGCGATGCCGCTCGACAGCTGATACGACCGGCCGCGGCCGGTATCGATGCCCGCCAGGACCGCGGCGGCCAGGACCAGCGCCGCCTCGAGCGCTTCGATGGCGACGGCGGCGGTGATCGTCGGCGGGCGCGGCGGGACGGCGGGACTGGCCGCCGCGGCCGGGCTGGCGGCAGGCTCCGCCCCCGCGCGGGCGGGCCCGGCTCCCTTGCCCGCAGGCCCGGCCCCCGCGCTGGCAGGCCCGGCCGCCTGGGCCGCCTGGCCAGCCGCCTCGCTAGCCTGGGCCCGTGCGCGCGCTCTTGATCGTGAACCCACACGCCACCTCCACGACCCGGCTGCGCCGGGATGTCATCGCCCATGCCCTGGCGTCCGCCGTCGACCTTGAGATCGTGGAGACACGCTACCGGGGACACGCCACCCGGCTAGCGCGCGCCGCCGCTGCCGGAGGCTATGGCCTGGTCATCGCTCTAGGCGGGGACGGAACGGTCAACGAGGTGGTCAACGGGCTGCTGCGGTGCTCCGCCGCGGCCGCCCCTCAGGCTGCAGCCCCGCAGGCCGCGGCGGCCCCACAGGCCGCTCAGGCCCCGCTGGCCGCGCTGCCCACGCTGGCCGCGCTGCCGGGCGGCAGCGCCAACGTGTTCGTCCGCAACCTGGGCCTCTCGCAGGACCCGGTCGACGCCACCGGGCAGGTGCTCGAGGCGCTGGCGGCCGGCCGCTACGCCAGCATCGGCCTCGGACTGGCCGATGACCGGTACTTCCTGTTCAACTCCGGGATGGGATTCGACGCCGAGGTAGTCCGGGCGGTCGAGGGCCGCCGGGCGCACGGCCGCTCGGTTAGCCCGGCGCTGTACCTGAGGATGGCGACGCGCCAGTTCTACCGGCTCACCAACCGCCGCGATCCCGCGGTCACCCTGGAGAGCCCCGGCCGCGGCGCCGCTGAGCCGCTGCTGTGGTGCACCGTGTCGAATACCTCGCCGTGGACCTATCTCGGCCGGCGTCCGGTCAGCACGAACCCGCAGGCCAGCTTCGGCACCGGACTCGACGTCTTCGGCATGCGCAGCCTGGCCACCCTGCGCACGCTGGCCACCCTGGCTCAGATGCTGTCGCAGCGCGACGAGCCGCCGCGCGGGCGGGGCATCGTGGCCTGCCACGACCTGCCCGAGCTGACGCTGCGGGCCAGCCGGCCGGTGGCGTTCCAGGTTGACGGCGAGTACATGGGCGAGCGGGAGCAGGTGCGGTTCCGGTCGGTGCCAGATGCCCTGCAGGTCCTCCGGTAACAGGGCAGATTCTGCGCATAACGGGCGACAGGGGCGGGTACATGGGCATGGGCTCGCCGGGTGCTAAGCCGGTCACGCAGGCCATGGTGTGCAATGTTACTGATCTGACACCGAAATCCGCCCGAACCTTTGCTCTAGGCTCTTGCGGTTGATCGTTGCGCTTGAGAGGCTTGTAACGCTCCTGGCGAGCGGTGCGATAGGGCTGCGGTCCTCGGCTGGTGCTCCGCAGGTCCCTGGCGGGCTGTCTGCCGCCCGGGGGAGTAACGGGGCAGATGTTCAGCGATACGGAAGCAAAACTCAGGAATACGGTAAAGCTCGACATACGACATAGCTCGTGAAATCATTCACAAGCGAGACTGAGGCGGCGGGTTCCGACGTCGCGCTCAAGGAGGAGTGGACCTCATGGACTGGCGTCACTACGCGCTGTGCCGTGAAGAAGACCCGGAGCTGTTCTTCCCGATCGGCAACACCGGACCTGCGCTGCTCCAGATCGACGAGGCCAAGAAAGTCTGCCAGCGCTGCACGGTGATGGACTCCTGCCTGCAGTGGGCTCTGGAAAGCGGTCAGGACGCCGGGGTCTGGGGCGGCCTGAGCGAAGACGAGCGGCGCGCCCTGAAGCGGCGCGGCACGCGCGTCCGCGCTCGCGCGCACGCCTGATCAGTCACACGCCCGATCAGTCATCGGCGCGGTCGGCCGGGACCAGCTGGATGGGCAGCTCCACCCGGACGACCGTGCCGCCGCCGTCATTCGGGCCGATCTCCAGCCGGCCGCCGAGCTCAGCCACGACCAGCGTGCGGACGATCTGCAGGCCAAGACTGTCGGCCTTATCGAGATCGAAGTCGGCGGGCAGCCCGACGCCGTTGTCCGCTACGGACACCGTCAGCCGGTCCGCTGACCGCTCCGCCGTCACCAGGAGCGTCCCCGCCGTCGTGGTAGGGCCGCCCAGGCCCGGAGCGTCGGGGCCGGGCCGGGTGAGGCCGTGCTGGAGCGCGTTCTGCATCAGCTCGGTCAGCACCAGGGCCAGCGGCGTCGCGATGGCGGAGGGCAGCATGCCGAACTTCCCGCGCAGCCGCGGGCTGACGCGCGCCTCCGGCGCGGATACCTCGCCGGCCATCATCGCGACCCGCCCGGCGATGTCGTCGAAGTCGACGACCTCCTCCGGGGCATGGGACAGGGTCTCGTGCACGATGGCGATCGACCCCACCCGGCGGACCGCCTCCTCCAGGGCTTCCCGCGCCTCGGGAGCGCTGAGGCGCCGCGCCTGCAGCCGCAGCAGCGCCGCGACGGTCTGCAGGTTGTTCTTCACCCGGTGGTGGATCTCCCGGATGGTCGCGTCCTTGGTGATCAGCTCGCGTTCCCGGTTGCGCAGCTCGGTCACGTCCCGCAGCAGCACCAGGGCGCCGGACCGGCCGCCGTGCACCACCAGCGGGATGGTGCGCAGCTGCACGACGGACCCGTTCGCGTCCACTTCGGTCTCCATGTGCGCCTTGCCGCTCGCCGTCAGCATGAGGGAGTCGTCGCGCGGCTGCCCCTCGGCGCTCAGCTGCGCGGTCAGCGGCCCGAGCTCCTGGCCGGCCAGGTCCGCGGTGAGCCCCAGCCTGCGGTAGGCCGACAGGGCGTTCGGGCTGGCGTAGGTGACCTTGCCCGAGCGGCTGAGCCGCAGGAGCCCGTCTCCGACCCGCGGAGAGCGCACCAGGGCCGGCTCGGCGCCCGCATGGGGGAACAGCCCCGTCGTCACCATCTGGGCCAGGTCGTCGGCGGCCTTGAGGTAAGCGATGTCGAGGCGGCTGGGCGTCCGGGCCGAGCTGAGGTTGGTCGAGCGCTGGATGACCGCGATGACCCGGTCGTCGTTCACCACCGGAATGGTCTCGTGCCGGACCGGGACGCCGCGGCTCCACTCGGGGTCGCCCTCCCGGCAGATCCGGCGGTCGCGGCGGGCCGCGTCGAGGAACGGGCGAGCCCCCGGCGGCTGCAAGGAGCCGACGATGTCATCGGGGAAGGCGGTCGGGCCCGTCGTCGGCCGCATCTGGGCCAGCGCGATCCAGCCCCGGTCGGGCAGCTGCGCCCAGAGGATCAGGTCGGCGAAGGACAAGTCGGCCAGCAGCTGCCAGTCGGACACCAGCGCATGCAGCCACTGGACGTCACGGGCGGCGAGCCTGGCCTGCCGGGCCAGTGCGGTCAGCGTGGGCACGCGCTCATCATCGCATCGCGGCCGGGCCGGCCATCTCCCAGTACCGCGCTGGCCGCCCCTGGCTGGCTCGCCCCCCGGCCGTTACTACCAGTTGGTAACCTCGCCTGCATGAGCCAGCAGTCGCCGGAGCCGGCCGTCCCCCAGCACGGCGGTGACCACGCGATCGCCGCTGCCCGTGCCCGTGGCGTGCAGACCATGTTCACTCTCTCGGGCGGCCATGTGTTCCCGCTCTACGACGGCGCGGTGCGGGCCCGGCCGCCGCTGCGGATCGTGGACGTCCGGCACGAGCAGACGGCGGTGTTCGCGGCCGAGGCCACCGCCCGGCTGACCCGCTCGCCCGGCCTCGCGGTGCTGACGGCCGGGCCGGGCGTGACCAACGGGATCAGCGCCGTCACCACGGCGCACTTCAACGGCTCCCCCGTGGTGGTGCTCGGCGGCCGGGCTCCCGATTCCCGCTGGGGCTCGGGCAGCCTGCAGGAGCTCGACCACCCGGCGCTGCTGGCCCCGATCACCAAGCGGGCGTGGACCGAGCACGCGACGGCCGGGGTGGCCGGCGCGGTCGGCGCGGCGTTCGACCTTGCGATGACGCCGCACCGGGGCCCGGTGTTCCTGGACATCAGCCTGGAGGCGCTGTTCGGCCCGGCGTCCGCCGCCGCGCCCGACGCGGAGCCGGCCGCCGGTCCCGGCCCGGCGCCCGATCCCGGCGCCGTGGCCGAGATCGCCGGGCTGCTGGCCCGGTCCAGCCGCCCGGTACTGGTGCTGGGCTCCGATGTCTGGCTCGGCGGCGCCGAGGAAGCGGCCCGGGCCGCCGCCGAGCGCCTGCGGCTGCCCGTCATCGCCAACGGCCAGGGCCGCGGCATCCTCCCGGCCGGGCACGAGCTGCTCGTCACCCGGGCCCGGTCGGTCGCCTTCGGCGGGGCTGACCTGGTCATCGTGGTCGGCACGGCGCTGGACTTCCGCCTGGGCTACGGGGTCTTCGGGGGTCGTAACGGATCGCCTCCCGCCCGTGTCGTGCACATCGCCGATGCGCCTGGCCAGCTCGCTACGCACTGTGCCCTGGCCGGTGCCGCGGCCGGGGACCTGTCGGCGTTCTTCGCCGGGCTGGCCCAGGCCGGCCAGGGCCCGGGCTCCTGGGTCAGCAGCTGGCTGCCCGAGCTGCAGGCGGCCAGCGCCCGGGCCATCGCCGCCGACGCGGCGCTGCTGCACAGCGACGCGAGCCCCATTCACCCCATGCGGATCTACGGCGAGCTGGCCGGGCTGCTGGCTGACGACGCCGTGGTGATCGGGGACGGCGGGGACTTCGTCAGCTACGCCGGCAAGTACATCGAGCCCCGGCGGCCGGGCGGCTGGCTGGATCCCGGCCCTTACGGCTGCCTGGGCACCGGGCTCGGCTACGCGATGGCGGCCCGGATCGCCCGGCCGGCCGCGCAGGTGGTGCTGCTGCTCGGCGACGGCGCCGCCGGGTTCTCGCTGATGGACGTCGACACGCTGGTCCGGCACCGGCTGCCGGTGGTGATGATCTGCGGCAACAACGGCATCTGGGGACTGGAGAAGCACCCGATGCAGGGCCTGTACGGCTACGACGTGGCGGCCGACCTGCAGCCCGGCTGCCGGTACGACGAGGTCGTGACCGCGCTGGGCGGGGCCGGGGAACTGGTCACCGAGCCGGGCGAGATCGCCCCGGCGCTGCGCCGCGCCCTGGCTTCCGGCGTGCCCTACCTGGTCAACGTGCTCACCGACCCGAAGGTCGCCTACCCGAGATCGACGACCGGCGTCTGAGCCCGGGCCAGGAAGCGCTCCCGGTCCACCAGGACGCGCTCGATCGTGCCCGCCCCGATGACCTGGTCGCTGCCGTCAGCGGGCCGGGCGATGAACATGAAGACCAGCCGCTGCCCGTCCATCTGGGTGAGCTCGGCCTCGACCTCCAGCTCGGCCCCGACCGGGCTGGCCCGGCGGTGCTCGAGCCGGGCCGCGATCCCGACCGAGGTCTGCCCGGCGGCCAGCCGCGGGGCGATGGCGGCTACGGCGGCGGCCTCGGCCAGCGCGAGCAGGCGCGGGGTGGCCAGCACCGGCACGTCGCCGCTGCCCGCCGCCAGGGCCGTGTCGGCCTGCGTCACGGTCGCCCGGACCTCGGCGCGGTCGCCGAGCTCGGGTCCCGGACCCGTGGTGTCACCCGGCCCCGCGGTAGGTCCCGGAGGAGTCATTCGATCACCGCGATGAGGTCGCCCTCCTGGATCACGTCGCCCTCGGCGACGGCCAGCCGGGCGACGGTCCCGGCCCCCTCGGCCAGGACGGGAATCTCCATCTTCATGGACTCGAGGATCACCAGCGTGTCGCCGTCGGCAACGGTGTCACCGGCCGCGGCCACGACCTTCCAGACGTTGGCCACCATCTCCGCGCGGACCTCGGTCACCTGTACCTCCTCGGGTCTGCCACTGGCATCATTGTGATCGTCATCGTCGCGGGCGTCATCAGGGGATCACGAGGCCCGCATCCGGTCGATGATCGAGGTGTCGTAGGCACCGCTGGCGAACTGCGCCGAGGCGAGCAGCTCCGCGTGGAAGGGCAGGTTGGTCTTGAGGCCGGTAATCACGAACCCCGTGACCGCCGACCTGGCCCGGTCCAGGGCCTGGTCCCGGTCGGCGCCGTGCACGCAGAGCTTGGCCAGCAGCGGATCGTAGAACGGCGTCACGGTGTTGCCCGCCGCGTACCCGGCATCGACCCGCACCCCGGGTCCCGCCGGCTCCGCCCACTCGCCGATGGTGCCGGGGCTGGGCAGGAACCGCCGCGGATCCTCGGCGTAGACCCGCAGCTCGATCGCGTGCCCGCGGCTGGCCACGCTCGCCGGGTCGAAGCTGACCTGATCCCCGGCGGCGATCCGGAACTGCTGCTCGACCAGGTCAATGCCGGTCACCAGCTCGGTGACCGGATGCTCGACCTGCAGCCGGGTGTTCATCTCCAGGAACACGAACCGCTGGGCAGGCTCATCGACCAGGAACTCGACGGTGCCCGCGCCGCGATAGCCCACGGCCTCCCCGGCCCGGACGGCCGCCGCCAGCATCGCCGACCGCAACTGCGGCCCGACGCCCGGCGACGGCGTCTCCTCGGCCACCTTCTGGTGCCGGCGCTGCACGGAGCAGTCACGCTCCCCGAGGGCGATGACCCGGCCGTCGGCCAGGCCCAGGATCTGCACCTCGACGTGGCGGGACGCGGCCAGGAACTGCTCCAGCAGGATGGCCGGGCTGCCGAAGAACCGCTCGGCGCGCGATCGCGCGGTGCCAAAGCCAGCCCGCAGCTGCTCGGGATCGGCGGCGGCGCTCATGCCGATCCCGCCGCCGCCCCCGGCGGCCTTGATCATGACCGGGTAGCCGATCCGCTCGGCCTCCGCCAGGGCCGCGGTCACGTCGGGCACGGCCTGCCTGCTGCCGGGCGAGACGGGCACGCCGGCGCGCTCCACGAGGTTCCGGGCATTGATCTTGTCGCCCATCTGCTCGATGGCCGCCGGCGGCGGCCCGACCCAGGTCAGGCCGGCGTCGATGACGCTGGCGGCGAACCCGGCGTTCTCGGCCAGGAAGCCGTAGCCGGGGTGCACGGCCCGGGCGCCGGTCCGCCGGGCCGCGGCCAGGATGGCCGCGCCGTTCAGGTAGCTCTCGGCCGGCGCGGCGGGGCCCAGCAGCACGCGGTCGTCGGCCTCGGACACGAACGGCAGGTCGGCGTCCGCCTCGGAGTAGACCGCGATCGCCGCGATGCCCAGCCGGCGGGCGGTCCGGATGACCCGCAGCGCGATCTCGCCACGATTGGCGACCAGGACCGACGCGAGCACGCCCGGCAGCCTACAGCCTGCGCGGCAGCCGCCGTCCCGCGACTTCGGTGAGCGCCTGCACCACTCCGGCGTCGTACTCCACGGCGGTATCCATGCGCAGGCGCTCCAGCGCGGCCGCCGTCCGGTCCCGGTCGGTGGATCCCCCCACCATGTCGTCGAACGCGTTCGCGGCCCGGATGATCTTGCTGCCGGTGCGCGGTTCCGGCCGCCCCTGGCTGGGCCAGTTCTGGCAGCGGACCAGCTCGGCGACCTCGTTCAGCACGCCGGCCTGCCGGATGACCGCCGCCCCGAGCTCGGCGATCCGGTTCTGGTCCGCGGCCGAGACCAGCACCGTGGCCCCGCCGGGGATCGGGTCGAGCAGCGACAGCTGGCCGATGTCGTGCATGAGCGCCGCGTACTCCAGGTCCAGCAGGTCGGGCTCGGCCATGCCCAGCTCCCGGCCGACCGCCACGGCGAGCCGGGCGACCCGGCGGGAATGGCCGCTCTCGACGTACCCGCCCACCTCGGTGACGCTGGCCAGGGACCGCACCGTCTGCAGGTAGGTGGCCCGGATGCCGGCGTAGCGGCGGAACGCGATCTGGGTGACCAGCAGCGGGCCCAGGAACACCGCCAGCTCGCTCAGCCCCATGACCTGCGCGGCGAATACCGTGATCACCGCCGACGAGCCGACCGCCGCGCCCAGCGGCCACTGCACCCGCATCTCGTCCCACAGCGCGACCGAGAACCTGGCCCCCACGTCGTCCGCGCGGATCAGGGCGCCGATCAGGGTCTCGATGAGCCAGCCGAGCATGACCAGCAGGGCCATGATGATCAGGGCCAGCCACCAGTGCGCCTTCTCGTAGATGACGGGCTGGTGGGCCAGCGGCCGGAAGATGAAGGCCACGCACGCCACGGTGACCAGGCGCGTGCACATCCCGGTCAGGCCGAGCGGACGGCCCGCCGCGGCGTGCGGGAGCGCGCCGAGGATCATGCCGACCGCGGCCACCGCGATGACCTCCAGGGCCGTGTGCCGCGGCGGCAGGCCCGACTTCGCGCCCAGCAGCAGCGCGTACGCCAGCGCGCCTGCCAGGGCGATCGGCGCCGCCTCCCGGCCGCCGGGCAGGGCCAGCCGGAGCAGCTCGCCGAGGGCGATGAACAGGCCGAAAGCCACCGCGGGGGCGGCGGGCTTCACCGGCAGGTGGGTGGTGACGGCCAGGTTGGCGAAGGCGGCCAGGACCAGCATCCCCGAGACTGCCAGCAGCAGCAGGCGCCCTGAGTCCATCGCCTGCCACGATGACGAGCGCTCGACCGGCTGCCGCGTTGTCGTCATGGCCAGCCCGGTCACGCGCTCTCGATGACGCGCAGCGGCGCCGTCGGGTCGTCATGGTCCTGGGCGGTGATGAGCTGGCCATCCGGCGGTGCGTCGGCCGGCTCGGCCAGCTCCCAGCCCTCCCGGTCCAGCGCCGCGATGAAGGCGTCCACGATCGCCGGATCGAACTGCGTGCCCGCGCCCTTGCGCAGCTCCTCGACCCCCTGGGCGATGCTGCGGGCCTTGCGGTAGGAGCGGGTCGAGGTGATCGAGTCGAACGCGTCAGCGACCGCGATCACCCGGGCGAACTCGGGGATCTCGTCGCCGGCGAAGCCCATCGGGTAGCCGCGGCCGTCGATCCGCTCGTGGTGGTGCATGATGCCGGCCAGGGCCTCGTTCAGGAACCCGATTTCCCGGACGATCTCCAGGCCGCGCATCGGGTGCAGCTGGATGGCGGCGTACTCCTCCTCGGTCAGCGGCCCGGTCTTCTGCAGCACCTTGGTCGGCACGCCGAGCTTGCCGACGTCATGCAGCATCCCGGCGAACGTGAGCGCCTCGGCCCGCTCGGCCCGCATGCTGATCTGGCGGGCGATCATGCCCGAGCCGCGGGAGACCCGGTCGCTGTGCCCGCGGGTGTAGAAGTCCTTGGTCTCCACCGCCTGGCACAGCGCCGCCATGGTGGCGGCGTAGGCGCGCTGCTGCTCGGCGAACTGCCCCATGGCCCAGCGCGCCACGAACAGCGGGATCAAGACGATGGCCGCGGCCATCCAGCCGGGCATCACGGCCCACAGCGCGGCGATGACCAGCCCGAGCGCGGCAAAGCCGAGGTCGGAGACGACCAGCAGCGGCAGGCTGGACTCCATCGCCATCTGGCCCAGGACCGGGCCGCTGCCGCGGTTGGCGCGCAGCACGCCCCACAGCAGGCCCAGGTTGGCCAGCACGTGGACCATGGCCGCCGCGGCAAACGGCAGCAGCAGCGCCGGGAAGTAGGCGGGCTTCGGCGGCCCGAACGGGTGCGCGGCCGGGTAGCTGTGCTGCAGGGCGACGAACGCCAGGCCGGCCAGGTAGCCCGACAGCGCGTTCATGGCCCCGTTGAACAGGCGGCGCGCCAGCCGCAGCTGACCCCGCAGGCTCACCACGGCCACGGCGCCGACCAGGGCCGCGCCGACCGGCCCGAGCAGCACGACCGCCGCCAGCGAGGCCGCCGAACTAGGGGACCAGGCTGACTGGCGCGCCGCCACCGGGGTCGGCGTCGAGGCGCAGATCAGGAAGAGTAACTGCAGGATGAGCAGGTCGGTCCAGTAGCGCGTCCCGGCCTCGGCCGGCAGCGGCGTCAGCGCCACGAGCGCGACGGCCGAGCCGACCACCACTGTCGTGTAGAGCCAGGCGACGCGGGAGACCATACGGCAGTACCCCCCTCGCACCCGACCGTGCCGACGGGCAAGCGGTCCTGGCCGCTGATCGCGCCTGCCCCTGCTCCGCGGCGGATCGCCCGTCCCGCGACCGCCGCCACTTACAGTAACGCGATCAACCAGATACGCGTAGGCCTCTGCGGGAATGTGAGCAATTAGTAATCACGTACACACCCTCAGTAACAAGTATCGGGAGGGCACAGGCGACCGTTACCACGCCTGGATCTGTCCCGCCACGGCCCGCGCTACTCGGAGCGGATCTCGGTGACCTCGGTGAACTCAAGCTCGGCCCGCACCACCGCGATCCTGGTCAGCACCTTGGCGCGCAGCTCGCCGGGGACCGTCTCCTGCCCGCAGCAGTTGTGCACGAGGCGCTTGACGACCTCCTCGAGGCCATACTCGCGCAGGCACGGGCCGCACTCGTCGAGATGCTGGCGGATCTGGCCGCTGGCCGCATCATCGATCTCGCCGTCCAGGTAGGAGTAGACGCGGGCCAGAACTTCGCTGCACGGTGTCTCGTGCGGCTTGCCGCAGCTCATTCTGCGTCCTTCCCGGGCAGCTCACCCGACGCTGAGGGCTGCGCGGGAGCGGCAGGCGAGGCGGGCGCAGCGACCAGCCCCTGATCGGCGGCATAGTCCTGCAGCATCTCGCGCAGCTGCCGGCGTCCCCGGTGCAGCCGCGACATCACGGTGCCGATCGGCGTTCCCATGATGTCGGCGATCTCCTTATAGGCGAATCCCTCGACATCCGCGAGGTACACGGCAATCCGGAACTCCTCCGGGAGTGCCTGCAGCGCCCGCTTGATATCGGAATCCGGCAGCCGCTCCAGCGCCTCCGACTCCGCCGACTTCAGGCCGGACGAGGTGTGGGACGCGGCCCTGGCCAGCTGCCAGTCCTCGATCTCCTCGGTCCCGGATCGCTGCGGCTCGCGCTGGCGCTTCCGGTAGGAGTTGATGAACGTGTTGGTGAGGATCCGGAACAGCCATGCCTTGAGGTTCGTGCCGACCTGAAACTGGTGAAACGAGGCATATGCCTTCGCGAACGTCTCCTGCACCAGGTCCTCGGCGTCCGCGGGATTGCGCGTCATCCGCATCCCGGCCGCGTACAGCTGATCCAGGTACGGCAGCACGTCGTGCTCGAAGCGCTGACTGCGCTGTTCGAGTGTCTCCGTGACCGGACCCACCCCCTCCGCGATCGAAGGCTGCGGCACCAGAGCCTGCCAGCCGCCTCGGCGGGAGGATACATCGCCGGCAGGTACCCGGCTGCGCGCGGCCGTCGCCGAAGCGTCATCGCGTGACATACAGCTAGCTAGTGGCACGCCCGCTGCAACACAACCCCGCGCAGCTTCATTCCGTCACTTTCGGCCCGGCGGGCCAGTTCTCAGCATGCCAGGTGCCTTCGCCGCGCTCAGCGGCGCATCCGGTCTCGCTTGCCCTGGCAGGCCACGCACCGGGCCGCCTCCGGCTTGGCCTCCAGCCGGCCCTCCGGCACCGGCTGGCCGCAGTCGGCGCAGGTGCCGTAGCTCCCGGCGTCGATCCGGTGCAGCGCGTCCAGCGCCTCGGCGAGCTGCTGCTTGGCCACCGTGAGCACGGCCTCGACCCGCTCGGTCTCGGCCTGGTTCGAGCCGGCATCGGCCGGATCCTGCGGATACTCCGACGACCTTTCCTCCAGCGGCCGGTCGCCCTGCAGCACCGCGATGGACCTGTCGAGCTCGTCACGGGTATGCTCCAGGCGCTTGCGCGCGGTCGTGATATCCACGTGGCTCCATCTCCTTATCCGGATGTGGCCAGCGCCAGACGCCAGGCGGGTCGCGCGACGGCCGGCTGCGCTGGGCTCTGCTCTGTTCAGCTGGGCTACGACGGCCCAGCGCCGACCCCATCGTGAATGCCCTGGGCGGCGTTGCCGTGTTTCTCCCGGCTTGAACTGCCGTGCTGGTCATGACGGGCGGACCGGGCCTGCGCCGCCCCTAACGGCGCCAGCCGGTCGGCCGCCACCGGCTCGATCAGCTCCGGGCCGTTGTTACGGACCGAGTTGACCGCGGTGGACACCGGGTAGGAGTCCAGGCCGCCGGCCACCGCTGGTGCTAGCAGCGCCCGCACGTCATTTACGTCGTTGTTGGCCGGGTCCAGCCAGTCGGCCCAGCTTTCCGGCGGGATCACCATCGGCATCCGGTCGTGGATCTCGCCCAGCTCATCAGGGGAGCTGGTGGTGATGATGGTCGCCGTCCACAGCCAGGCGTCCGGGTCGCCGTCGGGCACCGCCCGGTCGCGCCAGAGCTCATAGAGCCCGGCGAAGGCGAGCGGCCCGCCGTCGGCGCGGTGGATGAAGAAGGGCTGCTTGGCCTTCCTGCCCGGCCGGTCGGTGGCGGCAGGCCCGTGGTTAGCGGTACCGCCCGCCACCTGCCACTCGTAGTACCCGTCGGCGGGCAGCAGGCACCTGCGCCTGGCGAACGCGCGCCGGAAGGAGGGCTTCTCGCTCACGGTCTCGGCCCGGGCGTTGATCAGGCGGCTGCCGATCGAGACATCCTTGGCCCAGGAGGGCACCAGGCCCCAGCGGACCACGCGCAGCTCGCGGGCCACGCCCGTCTCCTGCACGGGCGCGGCGGCGTCCTGCCCAGGCCCGGCCTCCTGCGCGGCCGCGGCGTCGGGCCGGCCGGCGCGGCTGAGGACGGCGTAGACGGGCTTGGTCGGCGCGACGTTGTAGTCCGGGGCCAGCGGCTCGGTCACCCGGTCACGCTGCACGCTGAACTCCTCCAGGAGCTCAATGCGCTTGCGCGCGGACGCGTACCGACCACACATGTCCTCACCTTGTCGCCAGATCGGGTCGCGGCCGGGGGCCGCTGCCGGGGGGAAGCTCAGATCTGCCCTTTCATAGCCCGGTTACACCCTGGCCAAACCTGGCCGCCGACCATACCTCAGCCTCAGCAGCAGCCAGTACGCTGCCACCATGTCAGGCGCCCCGCATTCAGGCGATCATGAGCCCGCCGCCAGCGACCCCGGCCAGGCCGGGCTGGCGGCCACTGCGCCGGTCCAGGACCGGGCCGGCGACTGGACGCCCCCGGCGGCCAGCGCGCCAGTCGGGGCCCGGCTCACGCTGCCGGGGTCGAAGTCCATCACCAACCGCGCCCTGATCCTGGCCGCGCTCGCCGGCACGCCGACGCGGATCTCCGGGCCGCTGCGCGCCCGTGACACCGACCTGATGGCCGGCGCGATCAGGGCGCTCGGCGGCACGGTCGCCCCGGACGGCCCGGACTGGCTGGTCACGCCGGGCTGGCAGGACTCGCCGGCGACCGTGGATGTCGGCAATGCCGGGACGGTCCTGCGGTTCGTCCCGCCCGCCGCCGCGCTGGCCCGCGCCGACGTGGAGTTCCGCGGCGATCCGCGCGCGGCCCGGCGGCCGGTCGGGCCGCTGCTGGCCGCGCTGCACGAGCTCGGGGTGCAGATCAGCGACGAGGGCAGGCAGGCGGTGCCCTTCACCGTCCGGGGCCGGGGCCGGGTGCCCGGCGGCATGGTCAGCCTGGACGCATCAGGATCGTCGCAGCTGGTCTCCGGGCTGCTGCTGGCAGCACCCCGCTACGACAAGGGAGCCGAGGTCCGGCACGAGGGCCCCCGTATCCCGTCGGCTCCGCACATCGCGATGACCGTGGCCATGCTGCGCGGCGCGGGCGCGCGCGTCGAGACCGGGACGCCGGCGGCCGGCGGGACCCGGGGGGCGGCCCCGCAGGTGTGGCGGGTGCACCCGGGCGTGCTGTCGCCGGGCACGATCGACGTCGAGCCCGACCTGTCCAACGCCGTCCCGTTCCTGGCGGCGGCGCTGGTCACCGGCGGCGAGGTGACCATCGCGGGCTGGCCGGAGCACAGCCTGCAGGCCGGCGACCAGATCCTGGACACGCTGGCCCGGATGGGCGGGACCGTCACCCGCGCCGACGGCGGCTTGCGGATCACCGGGTCCGGCATGATCCACGGCATCACCGCCGACCTGCGCGACGTCAGCGAGCTGACGCCGGTGCTGGTGGCGCTGGCCGCGCTGGCCGACTCGCCGTCCACGCTCACCGGCATCGGGCACATGCGAAGCCACGAAAGTGACCGGCTGGCCGCGCTGGCCAGTGAGCTGGGCGCGTTCGGCGGCGACGTCACCGAGCTGGCCGACGGGCTGCACGTCCGGCCGCGGCCGCTGCGGGCCGACGGCGCTATCTTCGACAGCCACGACGACCACCGCCTGGTCATGGCCGCCGCCGTGCTGGGCCTGGCCGTCCCCGGCCTGCGGGTGGCGGGCGCCGCGACGGTCGGCAAGACGTTCCCGGGCTTCGCCCGGCTGTGGCAGCAGATGCTGGAGCAGTCACCGCAGTCACCGCAGTCACCGCCATCGCCGCCGGAGCCGGCACCCTGAGCAGGTCGATCGGCCACGCTGGCCTCGACGAAGACGACGTCCGGATCCGGCCGGGCCGGGGCACCCGGCCGCGCACCCGGCGCCGGCCGGCGCACGAGGAGGCCGCTGAGGCGTTCGTGGCCGCGGTGGACCGCGGCCGGTACCGCTGCTGGATCGGTGACCGCGAGGTGAGCGCGATGAAGGCGCGCGAGCTCGGCCGCGGCGGGATCGTGGTCGGCGACATCGTGAGCCTGGCCGGGGACGTCTCCGGCCAGCCGGGCACGCTGGCCCGGGTGGTGCGGGTGCGGCCCCGGAGGACCGCGCTGCGGCGCTCGGCCGATGACACCGACCCGGTCGAGCGGGTGATGATCGCCAACGCCGACCAGCTCGTGATCGTCACCGCGCTCGCCGACCCGCCGCCCCGGCCCCGGCTGATCGACCGCTTCCTGGTCGCGGCCTACGACGCCGGGCTGGAGCCGCTGCTGTGCCTGACCAAGGCCGACCTGGCCGGGCCGGAGGAACTCCTGGCCGCCTACGAGCCGCTCGGGACCCGCTACATCGTCACGGGCCGCCCGCTCACCGGCGAGCTGCTTGATGAGCTGCGCGCGGCCGTCAGCGACCGGGTCAGCGTCCTGGTCGGCCAGTCGGGCGTCGGCAAGTCGACGCTGTTCAATGCCCTGATCCCGGATGCGAGCCGGGCCATCGGCGCGGTGAACGCGGTGACTGGACGCGGCCGGCACACCTCCTCATCCGCGCTGGCGCTGCGGCTGCCCGGCGGCTGGATCATCGACACCCCGGGGCTGCGCAGCTTCGGGCTCGGTCACGTCTCGGCCGACGACGTCATCCGGGCCTTTCCCGACCTGGCCGAGGGAGCGGAGCACTGCCCGCCGGGCTGCACCCACCTGGAGCCGGGCTGCGCCCTGGACGGCTGGGTGGCCCGCCGCGGCGGCGCGGCCCGGCTGGACTCGCTGCGCCGCCTGCTGCGCAGCCGCGAGGGCCTCGACCCGGCCGACGCCGGCGAGGCTGGCTAGGCCCACGACGCCGTTATCGCTGGCGATCTGTCCGGGCCCGGGCGTGGCCACCGCGACCGCCCAAGCGATACCGTTTCGCGGCATGGCGGGTTTTGACGACGACCTGCGGTTCGCGCACGTCCTGGCGGATGCCGCGGACGACATCACCATGCGCCGGTTCAAGGCTCTGGACCTGCGGGTGGCGGCCAAGCCTGACCTGACGCCGGTCAGCGACGCCGACCTGGCGACCGAGGAGTCGCTGCGCAACCTGCTGCGCCGCGGCCGGCCGCGGGACGCGATGCTCGGCGAGGAATTCGGGCAGACCGGGGCGAGTCAGCGATGCTGGGTCATCGACCCCATCGACGGGACCAAGAACTTCGTCCGCGGCGTCCCGGTCTGGGCGACCCTGATCGGCCTGATGGCCGACGGCGAGGTGACCGTCGGGGTGGTGACTGCCCCGGCGCTCGGCCGCCGCTGGTGGGCGTCCCGGGGCGGGCGGGCCTGGACCGGGCGCAGCCTGCACAAGGCCACCAACTGCCACGTCTCCGGCGTGAGCGAGCTGGCCGACGCGTCGCTGTCCTACTCGGGGCTGTCGACGTGGCAGGACAGCGGCCGGCTGGAGGAGTTCCTGCGCCTGGTGCGCCAGACCTGGCGGTCCCGGGCCTACGGGGACTTCTGGTCGCACATGCTCGTCGCCGAGGGAGCGGTGGACATCTCCGCCGAGACCGACGTCAAGCTGTGGGACCTCGCCGCCTTGCAGATCATCGTGGAGGAGGCGGGCGGCAGGTTCAGCGACCTTTCCGGCCAGCCCACCCCGGCCGGCGGCAGCGCGGTCTGTACCAACGGGCTGCTGCACGAGCGGGTCCTGGAGCTGCTGCGGCCCGGCTCGGGCGGAATCGCCTCCTGACGGGCGCTCGCGCAGCGGCTGGTTTTGCGCGGCGGCTGGTTTTGCGCAGCGACTGGGTATTGCCCTGCGCCGCGCAAAGTCGGATGCTGGACAGATCCGCAATCACAAGTGCACAAGCCGGGGGTTCAGCGGCGCCCAGCGAAGGGAGCGATCCTGCATGAACGTACGGGACGGGATGACTCAGGTGGTCCTGACGATCGGCCCGGCACACACCTTGCGCGAGGCGTCCCGGATGATGTCGGCCCGGCGGGTCGGGGCGGCCGTCGTGGCCGACGCCGAGCATGTTGGCATCGGTATCCTCACTGAGCGCGATATCCTGGACTCGGTCGGGGCCGGCCAGGATCCCGACGCCGAGCTGGTCGCGGAGCACCGAACCGACCACATTGTCCTGGCCTCGCCCGAGTGGACGCTGGAGCAGGCCGCGACGGCGATGGTGGCCGGGAACTTCCGGCACCTGGTCGTCATCGATGACGGCGACGTGGCCGGGCTCCTGTCGATGCGGGACATCGTGCGCTGCTGGGCCGGCGCGGCATCGGCCGTGCCCGCGCAGGCCCGCGCCTAGCCGGCGGTCCTTGCAGACCCACCTGGCGTGGGCCAGAGTGAGGCCCGATGCGGCTTGCGGGCGCAGTCGCGCTCATCACCGGAGGGTCGTCAGGGATCGGCGCGGCAACGGCGCGTGCCCTGGGGCGCGCGGGAGCCTGCCCGCTGATCGCCGGCCGCGATCCCACCCGGCTGCGGGAGGTAGCCCGGCAGACGGGCGCTATCCCGCTGCGGGTCGATCTCGCCGACCCTGATGGCCCGGAGGAGCTGGCCGCCGCGGCGCTGGCCCAGGTCGGCCGGATCGACCTGCTGGTCTGCAACGCCGGCGTGGGCTGGGCCGGGGAGATTGACGAGCTGACCGCGGCCAAGAGCGCCGAGCTGGTCGCCGTGAACCTGCTGGCGCCGATCCACCTGGCCCGGCTGCTGGTGCCGGGCATGACCAAGCGCGGCTCCGGTCACCTGGTTTTCGTTTCCTCGATAGTCGGCATCACCGGCGCCCGCCACGAGGCCGTGTACGCGGCCGCCAAGGCCGGGCTCGGGCGCTTCGCCGAGAGCCTGTCCTACGAGCTGGCCAGGGAGAACGTCGGGGTATCGGTCGTGGTGCCGGGCGTGGTCGACACGCCGTTCTTCGAGCGCCGGGGACGCCCCTACAGCCGCAGCGCCCCGGCGCCCATCCCGCCCGAGCGGGTGGCCCGGGCGATCGTCACCGCCGCCCAGCGCGACCGCGACACGGTCTACGTGCCGGGCTGGATGCGGTTCCCGGCCTGGCTGCACGGCACCGCGCCGCGCACGTTCCGCGCCCTGGCGAGCCGCTTCGGCTGACCGGCTGGCCGCGCCCGGGCGCCCCTCGACCGTGCCCTGACCTGCCGGGCCAGCCTGCCGAAGATCACTGTGGCCAGCTCATCGGCCTCGGAGTATTCGAAGTGTTACTCCCGACTCGTGGAAATTGCTGCACCTGAATCGCTAATGTGCCTCTTTGCGGCCTGCGCGTCTCAGCGGCCGCCGTCATCGTGCTGTGCGGGGCAGGCGTTGCGTGCAGCTATCTCGGGAGGACTCGTTTTGAAGCCCATTGCGTGGGTCCCGAGGGGCCGCCGCGGCGCCCTCATGGCCATCGGCACGGCGGGGTCACTGCTCCTGCTCACCGCAGGATCCGCAGTTGCCGCCACCCACCCGCCGTCACCCGCCAGAGTCGTCGTGCCGCAGGGCATCGGCCCCGCGGTGCTCAAGAGCGCCCACGCGGTCGGCCCGGCGGCCCCCACTACCCGGGAGACGGTCTCGTTCGTCCTGAGGGCGCGTAACCTGAGCGGGCTGAAGGCCAGGGTCAACGCCGGGATGCCCGGCGGCCACCTGTCAGCAGGCGCGTTCGCCAAAACGTACGGTCAGACCAGTACGAACATCTCGGCCCTGACGAGCTATCTCAAGAGCTTCGGCATCTCCAGCGGCGTCCACGCCGACAACCTGGACGTGACCACCACCGGCACGGTCGCGGAGTACAACGCCGCGCTCGGCGTCAGCCAGCAGGTCTTCACCGCTCCGGCCGTGCCGGCCACCGCCAGCACCGCCGGGCGTCCGGCCGCCCGGTTCCACGGCACGGCCCAGCCGACGACGCTGCCGACGGCCCTGGGCAGCTTCGTGCTGTCCGTCCTCGGCCTGACCAGCTACCCGGCCGGATTCAGCCAGGCCGTGCATGTTCCGGCGTTCGCCCGCGGTGCCCAGCCGGGCGCCACGCAAAAGGGCAACCTGACCCCGGCGAGCTTCGCCGGCCGTTATGGCCTGAACCCGCTGCTGAGGGCCGGGGCCAGGGGCCAGGGCCAGACCATCGGCATCGTGACGCTGGCCAGCATGAAGGCCTCCGACGCCGCGCACTTCTGGACCAGCATCCTCAAGATCAGGACCAAGCCCGGCCGGATCACGCTCAGGAACATCGACGGCGGCTCCGGCCCGGTCAGCGACGCGAGCGGTTCCGGCGAGACGGTGCTGGATGTCGAGCAGTCCGGCGCGCTGGCCCCGCAGGCCAGCATCATCGTCTACCAGGCCCACAACACCGACGCCGGGTTCCTCGACGCCTTCGCCACCGCGGCCAGCCAGAACCAGGCCAGCGTGGTGTCCTCTAGCTGGGGCGAGTCCGAGGACCTGATCAGGACCAGCGTCGCCGGGGGCATGGAGTCGAGCACCTATGCCCAGGCCTTCGACGAGATCTTCCTCGAGTTCGCCGCTCAGGGCCAGAGCTCGTTCATCGCGGCCGGGGACGCCGGCGCCTACGACGCCTCCGCGGACGTCGGCAGCACCGACCGGTCGATCGACAACCCCGGTGACAGCCCCTGGACCACCGACGCGGGCGGCACCACGCTGCCCGGCACCATCACGGTCCAGGCCAAGCCGGCGCTCAGCAACGTGATCCGGGGCGAGCGCGCCTGGGGCTGGGACTGGCTGTGGCGTGACTGGAAGAAGCTCGGCAGCCCGTCTGAGCGGGCCTTTGCGCTGCAGAACCTGGCCGGCGGCGGCGGCGGGTACAGCGGCTTCGAGCCCACGCCGGGCTACCAGGCCAGGTGGCTGCACGTGCATCTGTTCGCCGGGGTGCAGTACCTGACGCCGACGACCCCGAAGTCGTTCCACGGGATCATCCTGCCGAGCCAGTGGACCTTCACCCCGCACCCCACGGTGACCCTGGGCACGGGCTCGGGCCGCGCCGTGCCGGACATCTCGGCCGACGCCGACCCGTTCACCGGCTATGAGGAGTACTTCACCGGGTTCCAGGGGAGCGCCCTGGAGACTAGCTGGGGGGGCACCAGCTTCGTGGCGCCGCAGCTCGCCGGCTCGATCGCGGTGATCGACTCCTACCTGCACCGCCGCGTCGGGTTCCTGAACCCCTTCATCTACCACTTCGCCGCGGGCCGGAACTCGCCGTTCACCCCGCTGATGAGCTCGGGCACCAGCAACGACAACATGTTCTACACCGGCCGGAAGGGCCTGCGCTACAACCCGGGCTCGGGCCTGGGCACGCCCAACTTCGCCCGGCTGGCCGCGGCTTTCCGGTAACGACGCAGCAGGCACAGCAAATAGCAGAGCCGGGCCCGCCGCCACGCGGCGGGCCCGGCTCTGTGCCTGTGTAATCGCGGGTGACTAGACCAGCCGGAAGTGGGCCAGCTCGGCGTCGCTGAGCAGCCGGGACCGGATCAGGAACCGGACGCCCTCGGGTGCCTCCACCGAGAACCCGCTGCCCCGGCCCGGCACGACATCCACCGTGAGATGGGTGTGCTCCAGTACTCGTACTGAGAGACCGACATCCAGAACGGCACCGGGCGGTCCAGCCCCGGCACGGCCAGGTCGCCCAGGTGGATGTCCGCGTCGCCGGTCAGCAGGTCGCCATCCGGGTAGCACATCGGCGACGAGCCATCGCAGCAGCCGCCGGACTGATGGAACATCAGGGGCCCGTGCTGCGCGGTCAGCTTCTCCAGCAGGGCAGCCGCGGCGGGAGTGAGATCAACGCGGGTCGGTTCGTCCATGGCCAGGCCGTGCCTTTCCGGAGTCGGGGGCGAGCGGACGCGGCGAACTGCGATGGGCTGGCCGGCCGAGCCGGTGCGCGGAGCACCGGCGGCAGCCGGCCAGCCCATCCCCCCTCGCTGGCAGCTCTCCTAGAAGAAGCCCAGCGCATGCGGCGAGTAGCTGACCAGCAGGTTCTTGGTCTGCTGGTAGTGATCGAGCATCATCTTGTGGTTCTCGCGGCCCGTCCGTCAGCAGGCCGGCATGCGCGGCCCGGACCTCGCGCAGCTCGTCTGGACCCGCCATAGTGTCATTGAAACACGCGGTGCGTACCGCCGTAATCCGGTGCTACCCGGCCTTTCGCCGTCCTTGCCCGGCCGCCCCGCGCGCGCTACGGTCTCGGACGTGAGCCACCTCTCCCCGTCGCTGCCGCGCTGAGCTGCCGGTGCGGGTAACGCTGGGCACCGAGCCCGGCTCGCCGGACTGGCCGAACGAGGACTTCACCGCGCTCGCGCCCGGCGCGGCGGTCCTGCTCGACGGGGCGACGACCTTCCCCCTCGGCACGGACACCGGATGCGTGCACGGCGTCGCGTGGTACGCCCAGACCCTCGGCACGACCTTCCTGGCGCTGCTCGCGGCCAGCCCGCCGGTGCCGCTCGCGGACGCGCTGGCGGCGGCGATCAGCGATGTCCGCGCGCGGCACGAGCACCGCTGCGACCTGACCAGCCGGTCCACCCCGGCCGCGACCGTCACCGCGGTCCGCGCGGCCGGCGACCGGATCGAGTACCTGGCCCTGTCCGACTCCAGCATCGCCGCCGACCCGGCTGACGGCGGCCCGCCGGTCACGATCACCGACACTCATCCGGCGGCCAGCGCCAGCCCGGACGCCGCCCGGCTCGCCCGTACCGGCACCCTGGACCGCGCCGGGCTGGCGGGCATCGGCCTGCTCAGTGACGGCGCCACGCGCATCACCGACCGGTACGCCCTGCTGTCCTGGTCCGCCGCCGTCGGCGTGCTCCGCGACCGCGGCCCCGCCGAGCTCATCCGCCAGGTCCGCGCGGCCGAGGCCAGCGACCCCGACGCCGCCCGCTGGCCTCGCCTCAAGATCCGCGACGACGCCACGGCCCTCTACTGGCACCTGGACTGACCGGCTCGCGCACCACTGACCCCAGTGACCCCAGTGACCCGACTAGTACGGCAGCGACACTTCGTGATCATTCCTCCTGAGCGGCCTGGCAGGCGTAGTGGCTTGCGCGGGCTTGGGCTTGGTGTTGTCGGCGCCAGGCCGACCAGTTGATGACGGGCTTGACGCTGTGGACGGGGGCGATGGCGGCGGTCGGGAGCCGTCGGACCTCTTTGCGAGTCAATCTGATCAGGCCCTCATCGTCGTCGGCTGGCTCGGTGACGGCCATCACGGACCTGGCTTGGCTCAATTGATTGTCCACCGGCCGGCGCTCGATCGTGTCCCGCGCGGTTTGGGGGTCTTCGGGTAGGGGGCGGCGGTGGTGACGCGTGCGGGCCGGCCTGGATCTGGATGGTGCGGTAGCGGGGCCTGTCTGAAAATCTGACACCCGCCTCACGAGGAGACTTGACATATCCGCTAGGTACCTAGCAGAGTTTGTTAGGTGGCTGACAAGCTGGGAGATGGAGAGAGCGTGAGTCGCTGGGCGTGACCGAGGAAGTATTACGTCGCAGGTCGACCGTGACGGGTCGGTCTTGGGTTCATACGACCCGGGGTGCGCGCCACCGTAACTTTTGCGCCCAGGACAGGGTCATCGCAGTCGGCGTGGGTCACGCGGCGCACGCGGGGACGCCTCTTGCAGATCGAGATGGTGACGCTGAGGCGGATCGTGGCGAAACTCGTGCGCAAAGGCGTTGTAGATCAAACGCCTGACGCCGGCAGCCGCCTTTGGCGGCAATCTTCAGTACCGGTAGTGCAACTGGCGCAGCATCAACCACGGGTTCATAAACAAAAGGAGATTACTATGCACGACAAACGCGTCGCCCTGGTCACCGGAGCCAATCAAGGAGTCGGCCTTCAGGTCGCCAAGGAACTCGTGGCGAGCGGCCTTACTGTGCTGGTCGGGTCACGCAATTTCGAGCGCGGTGAGACTGCGGCAAAGGACATCGGGCCGGGCGCCATCGCGCTCCAGCTCGACGTGACGGATGGGGCTTCGATCGCCGCCGCAGCGGAGCGCATCCGCAAGGAGCCCGGCCGCCTCGATCTGCTGGTCAACAACGCGGGCATCTCGAAGACGACAGAGCGCAGCATGGGTTCACCGGAGTACGCAGCGTCGTCGCAAGCGAGCAACGCGTCCCTCGATGAAATACGCGCCGTCTGGGAGACCAACGTGTTCGGCGTCCTCGCCGTCTACCAAGCGATGCTGCCGCTCCTGCGCGAATCGTCG
>DATCEO010000114.1:0-21007 GCA_036510065.1 Streptosporangiaceae bacterium
GCCTTCCCCGACCTGATCCACCGCCCGGACCCGCAGCGCCTCAAGCGTCTTGTGATCAAGCCTGCGGCCATCGTTTTCGCGCACGTTCCATTGTCGCAGCTCACAAGATCAAAGTCGAGCTACTTTCGAACTCCTTAGTAACTGTAAGTGCCCTCAAGCCCGCTGCCGTCACCGAGGAATGCAGCGGGCCGTAAAGTCATTCCGGTGTGGCAGTTAGTCACATCTGCCTCATCTGCCGGAAGCGACGTATGTCGTCTTTGCCGGCGAACAACGTAATGCCGATAGCGGCCAGCGCCGCCCACATTACCCATTTCATCGCGGAACCTCCTTACCTATCTTCTGAGGATGGCGAACCATCACAGTGAACATTGCCGCCGCGACGGATGCGCTGCTAGTGCCGAAGGCCCCAGCAGCGAAGTCCAACGTGAACGCGAGAGCATGACCAATGGCCCTAGCCGGCGGTGACTGTGGCCGACGCTGACGGGCGGCCGGCGCGCCCTTCGGCCTACCGCTGCCCCCGCTGCCGGAGGCCGAGCTTTCCGGAAGCGCGCGGGCCAAGGTCGACTTGCCGGAAGGTGGCCTTCGCCGAGCAGGTCGCCGGGCGGGACTTTCGCCTCTGTTGACGCACCGACGCGCGGGGTTCAGTCAGTTGCAGGTACCTGCGCCAACAAGTCCGGTCCCGTACCGGCGGCCTGCCTTACCGGTCGTCTCTTGTTCCCTGAAGGAGCGACGATATGAAATACGTCCCGCCCGGCCTGCCCGGCAGCATCGTCTCCGTCGAGCCGAGGTATGAGAATTTCATCGGTGGCAAGTGGCTGGCGCCGACGCACGGCAAGTATCGCCTGGACCTGGCGCCCGCGACCGCCGGTCCGATCACCGAGGTAGCCGACTCCACGCCGGAGGACGTCGAGCTCGCGCTGGATGCCGCCCACGCGGCCAAGGACGCCTGGGGCGAGGCGTCAGCAACCGAGCGAGCGGGGGTCCTGAACGCGATCGCTGATGCGATCGAGAAGAACAAGGACATGCTGGCGGTCGCTGAGAGCTGGGAGAACGGTAAGCCGGTCCGCGAGACGCTGGCTGCCGACATCCCCCTGGTGGTCGATCACTTCCGCTACTTCGCCGCCGCGGTCCGCGCCGAGGAGGGGCGCTCGACCGAGATCGAGAAGGATCTGGTCGCCTACCACTACCGGGAGCCGCTGGGCGTAGTCGGTCAGATCATCCCGTTCAACTTCCCGATGCTGATGGCCGCCTGGAAGCTCGCGCCGGCGCTGGCGGCGGGTAACTGCTCAGTGATCAAGCCCGCCTCCCCGACGCCGTGGTCGATCCTGAAACTGATGGAGACGATCGAGGATGTCCTGCCGCCGGGCGTGATCAACGTCGTGACCGGTCCCGGTGCGGAGATCGGCAAGGCGCTGGCGGCGAACCCGCGTATCGCCAAGGTGTCCTTTACCGGTGAGACGGTGACCGGCCGGCTGATCATGCAGTACGCGGCGCAGAACCTGATCCCGTCTACCGTCGAGCTGGGCGGCAAGTCGCCGAACATCTTCTTCAACGACGTGATGGCTCATGACGACGAGTTCCTGGACAAGGCAATCGAGGGTCTGGTGCTGTACGCCTTTAACAAGGGCGAAGTGTGCACCTGCCCGTCGCGGGCCCTGATCCAGGCCGACATCTACGACGAGTTCATGGCCCGCTGCCTGGAACGCATCGCCAGCATCAGGCAAGGCAATCCGCTGGACACCGACACTCAGCTCGGCCCGCAGGTCTCAGCGCAGCAGATCGAGAAAATCGCCTCCTACGTCGACATCGGCCGCGGTGAGGGCGCCGAGGTGCTGATCGGCGGCCAGCGCGCCAGCGTGGAAGGGGCGGAGTTCGCCGATGGCTACTACTTCCAGCCGACCGTCCTGAGGGGCGACAACAAGATGCGGGTGTTCCAGGAGGAGATCTTCGGCCCCGTGCTGGCGGTCACCACGTTCACCGACGACGCGGACGCGCTGGCGATCGCGAACGACACCCTCTACGGGCTGGGCGCCGGTGTCTGGACCCGGGACGGCACCCGGGCCTACAAGATGGGCCGCGGCATCAAGGCCGGTCGCGTCTGGACGAACTGCTACCACCAGTACCCGGCAGGTGCCGCGTTCGGTGGCTACAAGATCTCGGGCATCGGCCGCGAGAACCACCTCATGATGCTGGATCACTACAGCCAGACGAAGAACCTGCTCGTTAGCTACAGCACCAAACCGCTCGGGCTGTTCTGAGGAGCCGTGATGTCCGAGCCGATCGTCCGGGCCCGTATTACCGCGACCCGGGCCGCGCGCGAGGCGATAGGCCTCCTACGCGCCGCCCGGGGCGGCCCGGTGATGTTGGTCCAGTCCGGCGGCTGCTGCGCCGGCAGCACACCGATGTGCTTTCCCGCCGGAGAATTCGTCATCGGCGACATCGACGTCCTGCTCGGCGAGATCGACGGATGCCCGTTCTACATCGACAAGCGCCTGGACCAGGCCTGGCACCAGGAGCAGTTCCTGCTCGATGTCGCCCCCGGCGAACCCGAGGACTTCTCACTAGCCGCCGGGGACAACCTTCACTTCGTTACCCGCTCCCCCGCCTGCGTCTCCCCGAGCGCACCCGACAGCAACGTCCTTTCCTCCACCTCTGAATGGAACACGTCATGAGAGCAGCAGTTGTCACCGATTTTCACTCCCCCTTGCAAGTACAGGATCTCCCGATCCCCGAGCCCGGCGCGGGCGAGGTACTAGTCCGGATCGAGACGAGCGGGCTGTGCCACACCGACATTCACGCCGCGCACGGCGACTGGCCGGTCAAGCCGACACCGCCGTTCATTCCCGGCCACGAGGGCGTCGGCTATGTCGAGAGACTCGGCACCGGGGTGAGCACCCGCGCGATCGGCGACCGGGTCGCGATCGCGTGGCTCGGCTACGCGTGCGGTGAGTGCCGGTACTGCAACAGCGGATGGGAGACGCTGTGCGAGAAGCAGCAGAACTCGGGCTACTCCGTCAACGGCACCTTCGCCGAGTACGCCGTTGTCCCCGCAGCGTTCGCATCCCCGGTACCAGACAGTGTCTCCTCCCGGGACGCCGCGCCGCTGACCTGCGCGGGCGTAACGACCTACAAGGCGATCAAGGTCGCCCGGGTCGCTCCCGCCGAGACGGTCGCGATCTTCGGCGTCGGCGGGCTGGGACACCTCGCACTGCAGTACGCCCGCATCGCCGGCGGCTTCGTCATCGCGGTGGACATCGAAGACCACAAGCTCACGATGGCCACCGAACTCGGCGCCGACCACGTCGTCAACGCGCTGACCACCGATCCGGTCGAGGCGATCCAGGCACTCGGCGGCGCCGATGTGGCCGTCGCACTCGCTGCGTCGCCCGCGGCGTTCGACCAGGCCTACCGGTCGCTGCGCCGCGGCGGCCGCCTGGTGTGCGTCGCGCTGCCCGCTGACAACGCGACGCTGAGCCTGCCGATCTTCGACACCGTCATCAACGGCAAGACCGTCATCGGCTCGATCGTCGGCACCCGCAACGACCTCGCCGACGTCTTCGCGCTGCACGCCGCCGGCCGCACCAAGGTGATCGCCATCGACCGCAAGATCGACGACGTCAACCAGTCCATCGACGACGTCCTCGCCGGCGCTGTCCCGGCCCGTATCGTCTTCCAGTTCTGAGCGCCCGGGCTCAGAGCGCCTCCTTACCTGGGTTGTCGGGACCTTGTGCTCTAGGGAAAACGCGCGCCGCGCCGGAAAGTGGAAGCTAGCCCAGGAGGCAATCCCATGGCAATTCAGTCCCGCACCGCGCCCGCCCCACCTCGCGAGGTTTTTGTCCTCGCCGGCGTCCGGACAGCAATCGGCAAGTACGGCGGTGGCCTCAAGGACGTTCCGCCCGTCGACCTCGCGGCGCAGGTGACTCGCGAGGCGGTCGCCAGGTCCGGCGTCGACGCGGGGGACGTCGGGCATGTCGTGTTCGGCCATGTCATCCACACCGAGCAGCGCGACATGTACCTGGCGCGGGCGGCGGCGGTCAACGCGGGCCTGCCGGTGGAAACCCCCGCGCTCACGGTGAACCGGCTGTGCGGCAGCGGGCTTCAGGCGATCATCTCCGCCGCCCAGACAATCGCACTGGGCGAAGCGGACATCGCCGTCGCCGGCGGCGCGGAGTCCATGAGCCGGGCACAGTACTGGCTGCCCGGGTTGCGCTGGGGCCAGCGGATGGGCGACGGCGGCACCATCGACGCCATGATCGCCGCGGTGACCGACCCATTCGACGGCTGCCACATGGGCGTCACAGCGGAGAACATCGCCGAGAAGTGGTCCATTACCCGCGAGGATCAGGACGCCCTCGCAATGGAAAGCCATCACCGCGCCGCCGCCGCGATCGCGGACGGCCGCTTCACCGACCAGATCCTGCCAGTGGAGGTCAAGGGCCGCAAGGGCACGACGATCATCGCGCAGGACGAGCATGTGCGCGCCGGCATCACGCTTGAGGACCTGGCCAGGCTGCGCCCCGCGTTCGCCGACGACGGCAGCGTGACCGCGGGCAACGCCTCTGGCGTCAACGACGCCGCCGCCGCGGTGGTCCTCGCCGACGGCGCCACGGCCAGGGCAACGGGCCTGGAGCCGCTGGGGCGCCTGGTCGCCTACAGCCACGTCGGCGTCGAGCCCCGGTACATGGGCATCGGACCCGTGCCTGCGGTGCGCTCAGTCCTCGCCAAGGCCGGGCTCGCGCTGTCCGACATCGACGTGTTCGAGGTCAACGAGGCCTTCGCCGCCCAGGCGCTCGCCGTCGCCCGCGACCTCGGCCTGCCCGCGGAGAAGACGAACCCGAACGGCAGCGGCGTGGGACTGGGCCACCCGATCGGCGCGACGGGAGCCATCCTCACGGTCAAGGTGCTCTACGAGCTCGCCCGCATGAATGGCAGGTACGGGCTCGTCACCATGTGCATCGGTGGCGGCCAGGGCATCGCCGCCATCTACGAACGAGCGACCGGCAATGGCTGACCAGCAGAGTCCCCTGGCGAAAATTCACCGGACCTATGTCGGAGGCGAGGCGCGTGCCGCCTCGGCGGTGGAGTCTGCCGTCGGGAGCAACGCATTCGGCGAGTTGCTCGCGATGTCCGCCTCGAACGCGATGGCGCTCGCCCGCCTCGCGAACGGCGGCATCGATCGCGGAGTCCGGGCGCTGCGGGTGGCGGGGCGGGCCGACATCGCGGACCTGGGCCGCCAGCTCGCGCGGGCCGAGGACAAGCTGGAGCGGATGCTGCAGCTCGTCGAGGAGCTCGAGGGCCGCCTGGACGCGGGGGCCGCACCGTCGGCAGGCGTCGCAGAAGCCAGGTCGGCGCGCCCGGTGAAGAGCGCTGCTAACGGCATGGCCAGCCGGAGCAGCGCGGCCAGCCGGGCCGCCGGAGGCGCCAGCACCGCCGCCTCGAGGCGGCGGACGTCATGATCAGCCCGCTGACCATCGGCCGCGATCTCGCGGGCATGGCCGCCGGGACGGTCCGGCTGCCGGTCCAGCTGGCGGAGACGGCGAACATCCTCCTGACGACCGACCGCGCCGTCATCGGGGCGAGCCCGCGCGAGGTGGTCTGGACGCACCGAAAGACGACGCTCTACCGCTACCGCAGCCAGAGCCGGCGGCACGCCGTCCCCGTCCTGCTCGTTTTCGCGCTCATCAACCGGCCGGAGATCTTCGACCTGCGCCCCGGGAACTCGTTCGTGGAGTTCCTGCTCGGCGAGGGGTTCGACGTCTTCCTCGTCGACTGGGGCGTCCCCGGCGAGGAGGACGCCGATCTCGGGATCGCGGACTACGTCTGCGACGAGCTGCACTGGGCGGCGCGCGAGACCCTGCGGGCCAGCGGGCAAGCAAACCTGACCCTCGTCGGCTGGTGCATCGGGGCGGCGCTCTGCGCGATCTACACGGCGCTGCACCCGGATGGCCCCGTGCGCAACCTCGCCGTCCTGACCATGCCGCTCGACACCCGCGGGAGCCTCTACAGCTCCTGGGTGGGACGAGAGGCTTTCGACGCCGAGAAGGTGGCGAGCGGTTACGAAGGCGTCCCCGGGAAGCTCATCGACCGGGCCAACAAGCTCATGAAGCCCGTGACAAATTACGTGACGACGCGACGCAAGCTCTTCGAGTCGGTGCGCGCCGGGACGGCGAACCGCGTCGCCTACCAGGCGATGGCCAAGTGGGTCAGTGACAACCCGCGCTTCCCCGCCGCGGCGTTCAGCGACTGGATCACCTGGGTGTACAAGGAGAACCGGCTCGCGAACGGCACCCTGCGGCTGCGCGAGAAGGCCGTCGACTACGGGGCGATCCGCCGGCAGAGCGTGCTCGTCGTCACGGCGGCGGCCGATCACATTGCCCCGCGCGAGGGAACGCTGCCTTTCCTCGGCATGGTCACGACCGATGACCTCACGCATCTCGACCGCCCCGGCGGCCATATCGGCCTCATGGCAGGGTCAAAGGCCCGCACGCAGATCTGGCCGGACATCGCGGCCTGGCTGGCCGAGCGCTCCGCGCCCTGATGCCGCCGAACTGCGCAGAGCAGACACCGCTCTCGCAGCACCCTCTTTCTCACCCGACCCAGGATAGGAGCCCCCGATGACCGTCACCGCCGCCCCCCGATTGATGCCCGAATCCATCCTCCACGCCGAAGGCAAGCTGGCCGGCCGGGTCGCCTTCGTCACGGGAGGCACGCGCGGCATTGGGGCCGCGATCTCCCGGAGCCTGGCCCTTCAGGGCGCGGCCATCGCCGCCGGGTACGCCGGCAACGTGGCCCGGGCAGAGGACTTCGTCGAAGACTTCCGCTCCAAGCACGTCGACGACGGTGTCAAGGTGACCCTGCACCGGGGCAACGTCGGCTCCGGCGATGACTGCCGGCGCGCGGTCGCCGAGGTGATCGAGCAGCACGGGCGGCTCGACATTCTCGTCAACAACGCAGGCATCACGATCGACAAGACGGTCGCCAGGATGTCCGACGACGACTGGAACAAGGTCCTGTCCGTCAACCTCTCAGGCGCCTTCTACCTCTCGCAGGCTGCCCTGGCGCACATGCTCGAGCGGGGCACGGGCCGCATTATCAACGTGTCGTCCGTCATCGGGGAGACAGGCAACATCGGCCAGGCGAACTACGCGGCGTCGAAGTCGGGTCTCTTTGGCCTGACGAAGACCCTTGCGCGCGAGGCGCTGTTCCAGCTCGCCCGCGCGGGAAAGCTCAGCGACAGCAGCATCGGCGTCACGGTCAACACGGTCACGCCGGGCTTCATTGCCACGGAGATGCTCGCGGCGATGCCGGAGAAGGCGCTCGAGAAGATCAAGGCCCAGATCCCCATGGGCCGTCTCGGGCAGCCGGAGGAGGTCGCGCGCATCGTCCACTTCCTCGCCGCTGACGCCGCCGGGTACATCACCGGCCAGGTGTGGGGGGTGAACGGCGGCCTCGACATGTGATGCAGCCCACGCCCTACCGATTAGCAAAATTAGCAGTTAATGTGCTAACTTGTATAACGTGCCCGTCGAAGAACCCGGACCCGCACTCAGCCGAAGCGCCACGACATATGGAGGCCACCATGCCCACCAAGACTACTCCCGAGACTAACGCCCCCCTCGGCGTCGATCCCGGCACCTACGAGGAATCTGCTCAGCGGATTCGCGACCTCAACGAACGCATCATCACGAACTCGAAGGCCGCTGGGCTCACTTCCCTCGACGCCTACGAGAAGGCCCTCAAGAGCCTCCTCAACTTCGAGCAGAAGGTCGCTGGCGCCAGCCAGCTGGACTGGGTCTCCGCCATCGCGGCTACGTACACGACGTTTGTCCAGGACGTCAGCGCCGCTTACACGAAGGCCGCGCGCGACCTGCTCAGCTAATCCGACGCGGACGGCGGACGGTGTACAGCCACCGGCCCGTCGTCCGTCACTGCGCGGAGCCGCCGGTGCGATAGATCCGGACCGGCTCCGCGGGGTCGTTAGACGTAGCATTTTACGGCCTCAGGGCAGAGGGACGCGATATGGCAGGGCGCAAGCGCGCGGCTCTCGTGACCGGGGCTGCCAGCGGCATCGGGGCGGCGATCGCGACGCGGCTGGAGGCCGACGGGCTTGACGTCCTCGCAGTCGACCGGCAGCCTGCGCAGCGCGGCCCGGGAACCGCGTTCAGGGCGGACCTGACCACTCGCGAGGGCAACCGGGCCGCGGTCGATGCGGCGCTGGACAGCTTCGGCCGGATCGACGTCGTCGTCGCCAACGCCGGCTTCCAGTACGTCTCGCCCATCGCCGACTTCCCTGAGGACCGCTGGGACGCCCTGATCGCGATCCTGCTGACCAGCCCGTTTCTGCTCGCCAAGTACGCCTGGCCCGCGCTCGTCGACGCCGGCTCAGGCCGCTTCCTCGCCGTGGCGTCCGCCCACGCATTGGTCGCCTCGCCGTTCAAGGCGGCCTACGTGTCGGCGAAACACGGGGTGCTCGGCTTGGTGAAGACGCTCGCGCTGGAGGGCGCGGGGGTGGGCGTCACCGCCACGGCCCTGTGCCCGGCCTACGTGCGGACGCCTATGGTAGAAAAGCAGATCTTTGCGCAAGCCGCAGCTCACGGGCTGCCGGAGGATCGCGTGCTCGAGGAGGTCATCCTAGCCCCGCAGGCAGTCAAGCGGCTTGTCGAGCCTGAGGAGGTCGCCGCTATGGCGGCCTTCCTCATCGGGCCACACGGCGGGTCGATCACGGGGGTGGCAATCCCCATGGACCAGGGATGGACGGCACGATGACGATGACGCCTGAGACTACGCCGGCAGTGCGCCCGCCCCTGGCTAAGGGAACCTGGCCGTCGGGCATCGTCGACGCGGGAGTCGAGTCCCTGTTCGCGATGTACGGGTCGTTCGCGCGCAGCGCCGCGGACTACTACAGGGCGCTGCTCGCCCGCGCCGCTTCCCCGCTCGATGTCGCGGCCGACGTCCTGGACTGGGCGGCGGCCGTGGCCGGCCGCATGCCCCCTTCGTGGACGTCGCCGCACGAGATCGTCGCCGAGTGGCCGATCGCACGGCTGCGAGATTTCAGCGTTCCCCGCGCGTCGGCGGGAGACCCGCTCCTGCTGCTGCCGCCGCAGGCCGGCCACGACTCCTGCATCGTCGACTACGCGCCAGGGCAGTCCCAGGTGCGGACTGCCCTGGATGCCGGGATCGGCCGGGTGTTCTCCCTCGACTGGCGTGCGGCGACTCCAGCCACGAAGGATGCCAGCGTGGAGGACTACCTTGATGTCATCGCCGAGTCGGTCGAGCGGCTGGGCGGCCGGGTACACCTCGTCGGCGACTGCCAGGGCGGCTGGCTCGCCGTCATCTACGCGGCGCTGCACCCCGGCGCCGTCATCACGCTGACGATCGCCGGCGCGCCCGTCGACTTCCACGCTGGCGAGCCCCTGATTCACGACTGGATCCGGCTGCTGTCCCCGGCTGGTCAGATGGATTTCTACCGGGGGCTGGTGGCTGCCAACGGCGGTATGCTCCCCGGCGACGCCCTGCTCACCGGCTACAAGCTCCTGCAGCCCGAGGCAGAGGCGGACCGCCAGCTCCAGCTGCTCGCGCACATCGACGAGGCCGAGCCCACCGAGAGGTACCGCAGGTTCGAGAACTGGTTTCAGCACACCCAGCCGATCCCGGGCGGGTTCTACCTGTGGATCGTCGAGCACCTCTTTATGGGCAACGAACTAGTCTCCGGCGAGCTTGAGGCACACGGCAGGCGCGTCGACCTCGCCGACATCCGCTGCCCGCTCTACCTGCTGGCCGGCGCGAATGACCACATCACCCCGCCGCCGCAGGTGTTCGCCCTGGCCGAATTCGCATCGACCCCGACGGAGGAGATCACCCGGGCGACGACGTCCGGGGGGCATCTCGGGCTGTTCATGGGCCACGAGTCCCTGCGCGGTCACTGGGCCGCCGTATTCGCCGACATCGGCCGCCGCTCGCTCGCTGTGGGCTAGAGGCCGCGCCCGTCCGGCTCGCGACCAGGCGGGAGGCGTCCGCGCTGCCGCCGGGCAGACGGCTAGGAGCGGGCAGCAGAGCGGGTTCGCCGCACGGCGTTGGCGTCGACGAACGCACGGTAGATCTCGGCGAGGGCTCGCCGCTGCGGAGGCGTCAGCTCCTCGGCCGCCTCGATCGCGTCGAGGATCCCGGCGTCGGGGGGAACATCCCCGGGTTCCACGAATCCCGCCTCCGCGTAGAGGGAATCTGCCGTCGTCGCCAGCGACTCGGCGATCGCGTTGAGGACGGCGTCGGACGGAGCACGGAGGCCGCGCTCGATCTGCGATAGGTACGGGTTCGAGATCCCCACGGCGGCCGCGAGCTGGCGCATGGGCAGCGCCGCCAGTTCACGCTGCTTGCGGATGATCGCCCCGAGGCTGGGCACGGGCTCTTCTGATCGGCTCACCGGCCCAGCGTATGGGCCGAAGTGCCGGTCATGCACGACGACGACCCCGAGGAAGGACAACCCGCCATCCCAGCTCATCCTCCCGCTGGCGCGCCAGCTGAGAGCCGCCGCCACGGTGTCCTGAAGAACTGACTTGACACCATCCTCTGGGATGGTGAGAAGATGACCCAGGGATGGTGCGTTTGGTGACCAACGAGAGGAAATGGCTCGTGGCCGAGGCCGACAAGGCTGAGAAGATCACGATTAACCTGGGCCTGGTCGACCTGGGGCAGATCGATCTGCTGGTGCGGGAGGGCTTCTACGCCAACCGCACCGACTTCATCCGCACGGCAATCCGCAACCAGCTCGGGACGAGCGGCGAGGCGATCACCCAGACGGTGGCGCGAAAGACGCTGGTCCTGGGTACCGAGCATCACAGCCGCAGCGACCTGGAGGACCTGCGTGCCGCCGGGCGCCAGGTGCACATCCGAGTGCTCGGTCTGGGCAGCATCGCCGAGGATGTCACCCCGGAACTCGCTCTGGCGACGATCGCCTCGGTTGAGGTGCTCGGCGCCTTCCGAGCCAGCCCAGCCGTCAAGGCGGCGCTGGCTGAGCGAACCGTGTGAGCTGCGCTCCCGGCACGAGCCGGGCACGCCAGAGCGCACCCGCCCGTCACGTTGAGAGGACCCAGGCATGAACGAGCAGCAACGCGCCGCCATGGCCGCCGCCACCCGGCTCACCCAGCAGGGGCATCTCGCCGAGGCAGCCGCCCTCATCCAGCGCAGCCTGCGGACGCCGTCCGGAACTGACGCCCCCGCGACGGGCGCGTCGGCCCCCACGCCCGCGCTGCGCCCCGCGCGTCGCCAACTGGCCGGTGTGGGCGCCGCAGGGTGGCC
The DNA here is from genome assembly GCA_036510065.1 of Streptosporangiaceae bacterium. Classification (GTDB taxonomy): domain Bacteria; phylum Actinomycetota; class Actinomycetes; order Streptosporangiales; family Streptosporangiaceae; genus DASUBV01. The sequence continues at coordinate 11,296 of DATCEO010000114.1, forward strand.
GCTGCGGCGGCCGGCCCGCTCCGTCCCGGTGTCCGCGGAACCGGCGGCCGCCGCAGCTCAGCCGGGCGGGCAGCTCATCCAGCGCTCCTACACGAACGCAGCGGGGACGCGCACCTACAAGCTCTACATTCCCGCCGGCTGCTCCGGACAGGATGTCCCCCTGATCGTGATGCTGCACGGGGGCAGGCAGACCGCCGACGACTTCGCGGCTGGCACACGGATGAACGAGCTGGCCGAGCGGCACACCTTCCTCGTGGCCTATCCCGAGCAAGATCGCACTGCTAACCCCGGAGGGTACTGGAACTGGTTCGAGCCGGCGGACCAGGTCAAGGGAGCCGGCGAACCATCCCTCATCGCTGGTATCACCCAGCAGATCATGAGAGACCACTCCGTTGACCAGAGCCGCGTCTACGTGGGCGGCCTCTCTGCAGGCGGAGCCATGGCGGCCATCATGGCCGCGACTTACCCCGACGTCTACGCCGCCGCAGGCGTACATTCCGGCCTGCCCTATCGCGCGGCCGGCAACGCCCTCTCCGCCTTCGCGGCCATGAAGCAGGGGGCGCCGCCGGGCAAAGGTCCCGTCGACGGCCTTCCCCTGATCGTCTTCCACGGCGACCAGGACTCCATCGTGGCCGCCGTCAATGGCGAGCAGCTCGCCCGCCACGCCCTCCATGCGGCCACGATGGCCGGCCGGCAGCTGCACGGACATCCCCGGGCAACAACCACGTCCGGCCGGGTGCCCAACGGCCACGCCTACACCCAGACCACATACCACGACGCGGCCGGTCACACCATCGTCGAGCACTGGACGATCCACCGGGCCGGTCACGCCTGGTCAGGCGGCAGCCCGCACGGCTCTTACACCGACTCTCGGGGACCGGACGCCTCCGCCGCGTTCCTCCGTTTCTTCCAGGCCCACGGCAAGCGCACCTGAGATACCGTTGGGATCACCTGAGAGGGCCGCGGTGAGGACCTCGCCGGTGAAGTCTCCGGTCACCGGGAGGCCGAGGTCTCGGATGAGAGCATCCCGCCCATGTCGATGACGGCTGCAGGCCCGGAACAGGTCCCGGTCGGCAGTTCTGGCGGCCAGGTGCTCGTAATCAACTCGGGCAGCTCGTCGGTCAAGTTCGCGCTGTTGCTCCCAGGGAGCGGTGAGCGCCTCATGGAGGGTATCGGCGAGCGACTTGGCGCGCCTGATGCGCTGCTTCGGGTCCAGTGGTTTCCGGCCGCACCAACCAGAGAGCGGCTTCCCGGCGGGGCCCACCGGGACGTCATTGCCCGGGTGCTGGACCAGCTGGCCGAGGCTGAGCACGCCAGCATTCCCCTGCTCGGGGCCGGTCACCGGGTGGTGCACGGCGGAGAGCGGTTCATCTCCTCGCTCCTGGTGGACGACGCGGTTATCGCCGCGCTGCGGTCATTCAGTCACCTGGCGCCGCTGCACAACCCGGCGAATATTGCCGGCATCGAGGCCGTGCGGGCCGTGCTGCCCGACCTGCCGCAAGTCGCCGTATTCGACACCGCGTTCCACCAGACGATGCCGCCCTGGGCATTCCGCTACGCAGTACCCGAGGAGTGGTACACGCGGTACGGGGTGCGACGTTACGGGTTCCATGGCATCAGTCACCTCTTCGTCAGCGAGCAGGCCGCCCGCGCGCTCGGCCGACCACTCAGCGAGCTCCGGCTGGTCACCGCGCACCTCGGCAATGGGTGCAGCGCGACCGCGGTGCGCGGCGGCATTTCGGTAGACACCACAATGGGCCTCACCCCTTTGGATGGGCTGGTCATGGGGACCCGTTCCGGCGACGTGGATCCGGGCCTTCTCGGTTACCTCGCCGGCAGGACCGGCATGAGTGTCGATGAGCTCACCCTGGCGCTGAACGTCGACAGCGGGCTTAAAGGGCTGTCCGGCGTGGGCAGCGACATGCGCACCGTCGCCGCCGCAGCCGCTGACGGAAACGAGCGGGCCCGGCTGGCCCTCGAGGTTTTCGTGCACCGCCTTTCCAAAGCCATCGCCGGGCTGGTGGTCGGGCTTCAACGGCTCGATGCACTGGTCTTCACCGGCGGCATCGGGGAAAACAGTGCCGTCGTACGCAGCCTGGTACTCAGCCGGCTGGGCTTCCTCGGACTGGCTGAGGATGCCCGGGCCAATGCCGACCACGGCCGGCACACCGGGGGGCGCATCAGCGTCCCCGGCCCGGTCCTGGCGCTCGTCATCCCGACCGACGAGGAGCTCCTGATCGCCCGCGACACCGCCCGCGTAATTACAGGCGGCTGACGAGCCGTCGCCCGCGCTAGGATGCCTTATGGCCCGGACCTTGCTGGTCGTGCCCACCGCGGCTAGCGGCGGCCTGGCGCGGACTTGCCTCGGCCTGGTGCGGGCACTCGACCGGCGGGGCGTGAACGTCGCCTTCGTCAAGCCGGTAGCTCAGCCCCGGCCCGATGGTGGCCCCGACCGCTCGATAGCGCTAGCCGCGGCCATAACTGCGCAGCGCCCCCCAGATCCGCTCTCGACTGCCCAGCTCGAGCATCAGCTCGGAGCGGGCGGACTCGACGTCGTGCTGGAGAAGATCGTCGCTATCTGGCAGCCGGTCCATGACCGATCCGACGTCGTCGTCGTCGAGGGGCTCAGCCCCGGCCCCGCCAGGCTCTACGCCAGTCGACTTAACCAGGCGCTAGCCAGGGCACTCGATGCCGACGTCCTGCTTGTCGGCAGCTGGCCAGCTGCTGCGGCGGCGAGCGGCGAGGACCGCGCAGCTCGCACGGCTGAGCCAGGGCCAGGCCCGACCGCGGGCACCGTCGAGAGCACGGCCGAGACACTCGCCATCACAGCGAGCGGGTACTGGTCGGGTGAGCACGCACGCGTGGTCGGCTGTGTGGTCAACGGGCTGCCGGCGACGGATCCGTCTGTCGCAGCGCAGCTGGCCAAGACGCTGGCCCGGCGCGGGCTCCGCCTCATCGCGGCGGTGCCGCACCGGCCAGAGCTGACCTGGCTGCGCGTCCGCGACCTTGTCCGCGAGCTGAACCCGCGGGTGCTCAACGAGGGTGACCTGGCCCGGCGCATCAAGAACGTGGCGGTGTTCGCGCAGGGCGTCCCAGGCGGCCTGCGCGTGCTCACTGAGGGCCGGCTCGTCGTGGTACCCGGAGACCGCCACGACGTGGTCATGGCGGCCGGCCTAGCCGCGCTCAGCGGAACCCGACTGTCCGCCCTGCTCTTTACCGCCGGGATCGAGCCGGACCCGCGGGTGTGGGAGATCGCTCAGGCTGCGCGCGCCACCGGGCTGCCCATTCTTGTCGTCGACGACAACAGTTACGAAACCGCGACGCGGGTCCGTGATCTCGACCCGGGACTGCCGATCGATGACCTGGAGCGGATCGAGGGCGTGGTAGACACCATCGCCGACGCGCTGGATGCCTCCTGGCTGGAATCGCTGCCCGGCGGCTCTCGGCCTCGCCGGCTCAGCCCTGCCGCCTTCCGCTACCAGCTGGTCGAGCTGGCCCGCGCCGCTGACGCGTGCGTGGTCCTGCCCGAAGGCACCGAGTCGCGCGTTGTGCAGGCCGCCGTCGCGTGCGCCGAACGATGCATCGCCCGCAGCGTGCTGCTGGGACCGCCGGATCAGGTGACTGAGCTGGTCCGCAGCCTCGGGCTGCGGCTGCCCGACGGCGTCACCGTGGTCGATCCCCGGGCCGTCGCCGAGCGTTACGTCACCCCGCTGGCGCAACTACGGAGCCACCGGGGGTGGACCGAAGAGATGGCACGCGATCACCTCGCTGATCCGATCATGGTCGGCACCATGATGCTCCAGCAGGGCGCAGTGGACGGCATGGTCGCGGGCGCGGTCCACACTACCGCGGCCACGGTGCGCCCGGCGCTGCAGATCCTGGGCACCAAGCCAGGCAGCCGCCTGGTGTCGTCGGTTTTCTTCATGTGCCTGCCCGACGAAGTGGTCATCTACGCTGATTGCGCCATCAACCCCCGGCCGGACGCCGAAGACCTAGCCGACATAGCCATCCAGAGCGCGGAGTCAGCGCGTGCCTTTGGCATCGAACCCCGGGTGGCGATGATCAGCTTCAGCACCGGCACCTCTGGCACGGGCAGCGATGTCGACAAGGTCGCCGAGGCGACCCGGATCGCGCGCGACCGCGAACCCGATCTCGCTGTCGACGGCCCATTGCAATACGACGCCGCTGCCATCGCCTCGGTGGGCCACAGCAAACGGCCCGGCAGCGCGGTGGCCGGGCGCGCCAACGTCTTTATCTTCCCAGACCTCGACACTGGCAACACGACGTACAAGGCTGTCCAGCGCAGCGCAAACGTAGTCAGCGTCGGCCCGATGCTGCAGGGCCTGGCCAAGCCGGTCAACGACCTCAGCCGCGGTGCTCTGGTAGACGACATCATCTATACGCTGGCGCTCACCGCCATCCAGTCGCGCGCCGGATCCTGACTTGGCGACCGGCCCCCCGGTGGTCGATCCGGAGCTGGCTGATCAGCTACTGACCCGCTAAGGCCGGCGGGCCGGCTCCTAGGTCCCGACGGCCTGCTGTCCCAGGTCACCAAGGCCGTGCTGGAAGCGGCACGCCGCAACTCGGCAATTCACGCCTGGCTTGCAGTCCTGTCCTCGGTGGCGCCCGCCTGCACACTGATCTGCGGTGCCTGCGGTTGACCTGCGGGCCAGGGACGGGATGTCGTCGTTCAGCGTCCGACCGGCTGCCGGGCGGGCACGGGCATCGCGCCCGGATCGCGGGCCGCCGGCGCGTTCGCTTACGGTAGTGGTCGTGCGGGGCGTTCCGTGGTGGGGTCTGGCCTCCTCAGCCGTGACTCCGGTGCTGCTGGTGGGGGGCTGGACGGTTGCTGCCGGGCTGCAGCCGCGCTCCTTCAGCGCGGTAACCGACACGATCAGCGCGCTGGCGGCGCAGGGCGCTGCTGACCGGTGGGTGATGACGCTAGCGCTGGCCGGGGTGGGAGTCTGCTATGTGCTGACGGGGCTGGCGCTGAGGCCGGCCGCTGCAGCGGGGCGGCTCATCCTGATGACCGGTGGTGTCGCCACCGTGCTGGTCGCGGCGAGCCCGGAGCCGACCGGGGGCGGCGGCTCGCTGCCGCACACGCTCTGGGCGGCGGTTGGCTTTGTCGCCCTGGCGGCGTGGCCGCTGGCTGCTCGGCAGCGGGGGCCCTTGGTGCCGGCCGGGCTGCGGCCGGCTGTTTCCGCCGGTGCCGCTGGGGTGCTGCTTGGCCTGCTCGTGTGGTTCGGTGCGGAGCTGATCGCCGGGGGCCCGCAGGTCGGCCTGGCCGAGCGGGTCCTGGCCGGGACGCAGGCGGCATGGCCGCTGGCAATGGTCCTGACCTGCCGCCGGAGCCAGTCTCGCGCCCGGATGCGGCCACCGGCCCTGCCAGCCGCTGATCTCCAGAACTAAGCCACCTCCTGGGCGGCTTCTGCCCGATGACGAGCATTCACAGCCGACGCGAACGAGCTCACGCAGCAACTGGCGAAATGCGCCACGGGAGCTACCAGCGCTGCTATCAGCCGGCTGATGTCCCGTGGTGCTGCCAGGCCGACCGCGCGCGCTGACGCGCCGACCGGCGCCACGGTGCACGAGACGATGCGCCTCAAGGACGATACGACAGTGTCGGCTGCCCCGCGGCCGACCGCCGGTAACGCCGCGCGGCTACCTGTCCTCAGGCGCCTTGTTAGGAGCCTTGACCGCTTTTGCGGTGACCTTCTGCCCTACCTGGATGCGGCTAATCCCGCGAATGTCTGGAGTAAGAGGAATGTTCGCGCGGGGATGTCCGGCGCTAGGCCTCTAGGAGGCGCTATGAACGGGAACAAGCTGGCCATCGTGGTCGGCGTCAGCGGATCTGAGGCCTCAGCTGCGGCGCTGCGGTGGGCCGCCGATGAGGCCAGGCGCCGCCATGCCACCTTGCGGGTCGTCCGGAGCTGGGATGCTGAGTTCACCGCTCCCTACGCCGCCGGCAGGCACCTGACCCGCGGCCAGCAGCGCGAGGCGGCCCGCGCGGAACTCTCGGCGCAGGTGCGCACAGCCCTCGGCTCGCCCTGTCCCGCCGGCGTCGCGGCGGAGCTGGCCGAGGGCCTGGCAGAGCGAACGCTTGTCGACCGGTCAGCCGGGGCGGCCCTGCTCGTCCTCGGGTCGGCCTCGCCTGCCGCCGGGACCGGGCGCTCGATCGGGCCGGTGGTCCGGGCCTGCCTCAGACACGCGCAGTGTCCCGTGGTGGTGGCCTGAGACCGGTAGCAGGGTCAGGGGGCCTGGCGGATGCGCCGACCGGTGATGCGCGCGGGCGTGATGCGGATGAAATGGTCCTTCTCACCGGCGGCCCAGGAATCGACGCCCGCCGCCAGTGCAGTCGCCTGCTCGGCCTCGGAGTCAAGATGGTGCGCCGGACCCCAGATCAGGACGCTCCAGCCTTCGCGGGCAATCTCGTCAAGGCGATCCACCTCGAAGGCCACCTTGTAGTCCGCATGCGCAATCCCGGTGCGCAGATCCTCACCGGTCAGGCTGTCCTGCGCGGTACGGAACAGGATGGTTCCGTCGACCAGGCGGTAGTTGACCGGCAAGATGGTCATGTCGTACTGCCCGACATAGGCAATCCGGCCGATGACGCTGCCAGCGACGAGCCGCAGGCACTCGGTCTCGTCGAGCCTCTCCATGGTGGCGTGGGCATCTCCAGACAACGCGCACTCTCCTTCCCGCGGGGCCGCCGCCACAAGGCCAGCCGCTGTGCGGCGGCGAGTGCCGGACGCGGCCCGCTATGCCAGTGTGGCTCACTCCATCAGACTCTCGCCACCAGCCGACCGCCAGGGCCAAGTGGCCCCGACGAAGCGGATCACGGCCCGGCGCGGCCCCGGTCGATGATCTCGGCCGCCGGGCGCCGGGCCGTGGCGGGCGCTACGTTCGCCCGCCCGAACTGCAGCAGCAGCTGCGGCCAGCCGTCCAGCCGCAGGCGATCGCGGACCTGGGCACGCAGCGCCGGTGATTCCAGCGGCTGGGACTGCAGGCTGGCGAATACCCACCGGGCCGCAGCGCGCAGCAGCAGCCGGTCCAGCGCCTGCCCGGCGGCCAGCCAGTCGGCCCGTGAGTCACCCGCCGTGGTCAGCACCGCCGTAGCCGACGGCAGCGGGCCCCCGCCCGGCAGGCCGCCCGGCAGCCCGAAATCGCGCTGAGGGAGCCGCTGGTGCGCCGGCTCCTCCGGCGAGCGGCCCGGTCCGGCCCGTGGCGCTTCGGCGGACGGCCCGGCCTCCGTCGCGGGGCCGGTCTCCGTGGCGAGACCGGCCCCGGCCGCGCCTGACTCACCAAGCCAGGACGGATCGGCCCAGGCACGCGCCGGAACGCCGTCCCTTGCCCCGCTCTCCGCCGGACGCGTCCATTTCCGCAGCTCTGCGCAGATTCCCGGATCGGCCAGCTGGGCGCGGCTCGCAGCCTCCGTCAGGCGGGCGAGCTCGCGGACGTCGGCGCGCTGGCTCACCAGGTGCAGGTCCGCCCCCTCGGCCGCCGCGTCGCGCACCAGCGCGTCCAGCAGGCGAGACGGCACCCGTCCCGGCGCGAAGACCCCGCGGTGGGTGTGCCGGTGCGGCACCGCCGCGATCAGGTCCCATTCTTCGGCGGTCGTCCGCTCCCGGGCGCCCGGCCGGACGCGGGCGATCAGCGCGGGCTGCGCCGGATCAGGCAGCAGCTCGACATGGGGCAGGTAGCCGAGCCGGCGCATGCCGAGCCGCAGCCCGTAGAGCGCGGCACCGCAGCTGATCAGCATCTCGCGGCCCTCCGGGTCCACCTGCGGGAGCATCCTGCGCGGATCGGCGTGCAGCTCCAGATCGCTACCGCGCACCCGGAACTGCCACGGCTGGCTGTTGTGCACCGATGGCGCCCGCGCCGCCGCCGCCACCAGGCAAGTCAGGTCATCAGGCGTGAGCCGCACGTCCTCCGACGGCTGGCCCGCCGACGGCGACATCCGCTGGTCCCGCCCTGGCTGTGTTGTACCGGTCATCACTATCACTCCCACTGCTGTCGATCCGACAGGAAAGACGCGCTGACGGATAGGGCCGAACGACCTGGACCGCGACCAGGGACCTGGCGCGGCCGGGCGTCCAAGATCATCGGGCTGGCGATGGCATACTTGATTCCAGTACTGGCGGTGGGGCTCGCCAGCTCACAACCGCCGCGCCTGGTGCGCGGCCGACAGTCCCTGCCCGTTCGACCCGCGCTGCTGGTTGCTCGCTGCGCCGTGTCCTGGCTGGCAGGGGAGTACCTGATGACTGACGAGCGGCCGCTGGGCGCGGCCGAGCCCGCTGAGCCTCACAGTCCTGGGTCGCCTGGGTCGCGCGCCAGCAGGCGATCAGAAACGGGCCCGGTCCTCGCGGTTGTCACGCTGGGCGGTGTCCTGGGGGCCGCCGGCCGGTATGAGGCCGGTGCATGGTGGCCTGATCCGGCTGGCGGCTTCCCGTGGACCACCTTCGGCGTCAACGTGCTGGGCAGCGGCCTGCTGGGCCTGGTCGCTGTGCTGGCGGCCCATAGGTGGCCGGAAAGGCCGCTGCTGCGCCCGCTGCTGGGCACGGGACTCATCGGCGGGTTCACGACGTTCTCCACGTTCGCGATCGGCATCCAGCGGCTCATCACCGGCGGCCACGCTGTCACCGCTGCGGCCTACCTGCTCGCGACCCTCGCCACGTGCACCGCGGCGACCTGGGTCGCTGCCCGTACCGCGCGTGCCCTGGTCTGGCGGCGCGAATGAGCCTGCTGTATGTCATCCTCGGCGCGGCGGCCGGGGCGCCACTGCGCTACCTGACTGACCGCGCGGTCCAGTCCCGGCACGGCGGCCCGTTTCCCTGGGGCACGCTCACGGTCAATGTCGTCGCGTGCCTCGTCCTGGGCTTCGTGACAGGAGCTGTAACGGACAGCGCGATCTCGCACCAGGCCGGGCTGCTGCTTGGTACCGGCCTGTGCGCGACGCTGAGCACGTACTCCACGTTCTCCTACGAAACAGTGCGCCTCGCCGAGCAGGGTGCCCGGCTGCTCCCAGCCGGGCACATCATCCTCAGCGTGGCCGCCGGCCTGGGTGCCGCGTTCGCCGGCGCCGGGATCGCCGGCAGCCTGTGGCATTGACCGGCTGACCGGGCTGTCATCACCGGGCTAGCTGCTCGGTGATGAGGTAGGCGCCGAGCAGGATCAGGGCGATCGCGGCGACCTGTTCCGCGCGCTCGCGCCAGCGCCCGCCGGCTCGGGCGCCGGTCGCGAGGCCGAGTTGCGCGGCCAGGAATGCCTGCAGGGCGATGGCCAGGATGACTGCGGTGACGTGCAGGTGAGCCAGGCCGATGATGCATCCGATGGCCAGCTCGTCCAAGGCTGATGCTGATCCCGAGTGCGATGAGCGGCACCCCGCCCTCGAAGATCACGAAGATCAGCGAGATGCGAAGCCGCTGCCGCGCACTGATCGGCTGACTGGCTCCGATCGCGGCGGCGACGGCGAAGGAGTCCAGGCCCAGCGGAAGCACGAGGGCCAGTAGCTTCAGCACGGCATCAGGCTCTCATCCGCCAGGACGGGAGCGGGCCCGTCGCGGCGCAGCTCCTAGGCCTGCGGCAGCGGTACCTGCCAGCGCAGCTCGGTGCCGCCGTCACCGGCCGGGCTCAGCTGCAATGTCCCGCCCAGCTGAGCGGCGCGCCCGGTCAGGTTGGCCAGCCCGCTGCGCCGCGTAGCGCCGGTCATGCC